>NZ_JAIHAZ010000004.1:0-80687 GCF_019718755.1 Enterobacter sp. RIT637 | reverse complement strand
GCGATAAACAGCACCCGATTATCCTGGTGCTCAACAACGAAGGCTACACGGTTGAGAGGGCCATACACGGGCCTGAACAGCGGTATAACGATATCGCCCTGTGGAACTGGACGCAGATCCCGCAGGCGCTCAGCCTGGATCCTCAGGCTGAATGCTGGCGGGTCAGTGAAGTCGATCAACTGGCGGACGTGCTGGAAAAAGTGGCGCACCATGAGCGGCTTTCGCTCATTGAGGTCATGCTGCCCAAAGCGGATATTCCCCCGCTGTTGGGCGCGATAACCAAAGCGCTGGAGGCGAGTAATAACGCCTGATCACTTATCGTTTCGCCAGGCCATCATCATCGGTTTGCCCGCCAGCAGGAGCCAGGCGGGCAACATTACGATACAGAGCAGAGGGAAGAGGGTAGAGTCAGGCACCACGACGGCGGCCATAAACAGGCTTAGCCACGCATCCCGCGTCACCACCAGTACCAGCCCGAGAATCGAGCACGAAACGGTTATCGCAGCCGGTACGGCGTCCACATGCTCGTGCAACATCAGGCCCAACGCTACCCCGACAAACACCGCCGGGAAGATGCGTCCGCCACGAAAACCGCTCGCGGCGGCCACGACCAGCGCCGCCAGCTTTATCACCGCAAACAGCAGATAATCCGACACGCTAAATACCTGACTGAATGCCAGCTGCTGCATTTCGTCCAGGCCTTTAAACAGCGTCACTTTTCCGCCGATAGCGCCCAGAATGCCGAGAAGCAGCCCCCCGACGCCCAGAATCAGCACCGGATGTTTGAGCTTATGCATCAGCCGATGCAGGCGTGGAAGACACCATACCGCGATCATGCCCAGCGCAATGGCGATGGCGACCACAATGGCGCCGCTGAAGATGTCCGCGATCTGCATCTGGCCATAGTCGGGCAGAGGGAGAGAGAAGTGGGGATGGAAGAACAGGCTGGTGGTCAACGCACCGGCAGCGGCGGCCATCAGCGGCGCAAAAAGTTTGTCCCAGAGCGGGACGTCATTATTACCGCTCAGCGTCTGGGAGAAGATCAGCGCGGCGGCGACGGGCGTACCGAACAGCGCGCCGATGGTGCCTGCAGAGGCCAGGATCGTCCAGTCCAGCGCGTCGACGCGCGGTAAAATGCGCGAACCCAGGAAAACCGCCAGCGCGATATTGACCGCCATGATCGGATGTTCAGGCCCCAGGCTGACGCCGCCCGCCAGACCCACGATCAGCGCAACGATCAGTCCCGGCAGCGCCGCCGGACTGACGGGCGCGCCGATCAACGGTTCCTGCGCGGGATCGGGCCCGGCATGGTCTGGACTGAAACGAATCACCAAACCCACCGCAATACCGGTGAGCGTCAGCATGACGATAATCCATACGGGAGAATCCGGGCTGAAGCCGATATTTGCAGGCAGGGCGGTCCATAACATCGTTTGCAGTACCGACGCGACTTTCATCACGACGATGAGCACCAGGCTTGAAGCAACGCCAATAACGAGCGCCGGTATTGCTAATAACAGCATGGTTCTGGCTCGCGGGTGGAGCATGATGATTTCCTTGTACAAAACGGTATAACGTTACTTTGCACAATCAGCTTTATGGCAATAGTGCAAAAGGTGCTGAAACGGTAAAGTTATTCTGTGACGAAGATCGATAATCCTGGGGCATTCACTTTCTGGTCGTTGTTGTTATCACGCCTTGAATTTACAGTGTTCCAAAGATTTATTCTGACTTTAGCGGAGCAGTAGAAGAATGACAAAGTATGCTTTGGTAGGTGATGTGGGCGGCACGAACGCGCGCCTTGCACTATGCGATGTAAATAGCGGTGACATTTCCCAGGCGAAAACCTATTCAGGGCTGGATTATCCAAGTCTGGAAGCCGTGGTTCGCGTATATCTTGAAGAGCATAAGGTCAGCGTTGAGGACGGCTGTATCGCTATTGCGTGCCCGATTACCGGTGACTGGGTGGCGATGACCAACCACACCTGGGCCTTCTCCATTGCCGAAATGAAAAAAAACCTCGGCTTTGCGCATCTTGAAATTATCAATGATTTCACGGCGGTATCGATGGCGATCCCGATGCTGAAGCCGGAACACCTGATCCAGTTTGGCGGCACGGCGCCGGTCGAAGGCAAGCCGATTGCGGTTTACGGCGCGGGAACCGGGCTGGGCGTCTCTCACCTTGTCCACGTTGATAAGCGCTGGGTCAGTCTGCCGGGTGAAGGCGGCCACGTGGATTTCGCACCGAACAGTGAAGAAGAGGGCATTATCCTCGAAGAGTTACGTGCTGAGATCGGCCACGTTTCTGCCGAACGCGTGCTGTCGGGCCCCGGGCTGGTCAATTTGTACCGTGCGATTGTGAAATCTGATGGCCGTCTGCCTGAAAATCTGCAGCCTAAAGACGTGACCGAGCGCGCGCTGGCGGACAGCTGCATCGATTGCCGTCGTGCCTTATCCCTGTTCTGTGTGATTATGGGTCGCTTCGGTGGCAACCTGGCGCTGACGCTTGGCACGTTTGGCGGCGTCTATATTGCGGGCGGTATCATGCCGCGCTTCCTCGAGTTCTTTAAAGCCTCCGGTTTCCGCGGCGGGTTTGAAGATAAGGGACGCTTCAGAAGCTACGTGCAGGACATCCCTGTTTACCTGATTGTGCACGATAATCCTGGGCTGCTTGGCTCTGGTGCGCACCTGCGTCAGGTTCTGGGGCAAATTCTCTGATGTTAATTCCCCTCTCCTGCGGGAGAGGGGAACGCTCACAGGTGCATCAGCTGGCGAAACTCTTTTACCTTGCTGCGACTCACCGGCACCTGGAAGTCGAGATCCTTCAGACGCAAAATATACGTATTGTTAAACCAGGGTTCGATCTCGCGGATCTTGTTCAAATTGACGCAAAACGATCGGTGGCAGCGGAAGAAGTGCGCCGCAGGTAGCTTGCTGCAAAACTCGGTGATGTTCATCGCCATCACGTACGATTCGCGCCGCGTATAGACAAACGTCATCTTTTCATGTGCTTCGGCGTAATAAATATCGTCGATAGGCGTGACGATGATCCTTTCATCCTTCACCAGATTAATGGTGTCATTCTCCCGGATTGCAGGGCTTGTGCCAGCAGGTGCGGCTTGCTGTTTCCATGCCGCCTCCAGCTTTTGCAGCATGCTGATAATACGCGACTCCTGATAAGGCTTCAGGATGTAGTCAAACGCTTCCAGCTCGAAAGCCTCCACGGCGTGCTCTTTCCATGCGGTAACAAAAACAATAAACGGCTTGTGGGCAAACTGATTAATATTTTGCGCCAGCAGCACGCCATCCAGCGACGGAATATTAATATCAAGAAAAATGGCATCGACCCGGTTGTGCTGGAGGAACTTCAGCACGTCCAGGCCATCTTCGAAGGTGCCTACAATCTCCATCTGGCTGTGCGTTTTGATAAGCCAGCTCAGCTCCTGTTGAGCCAGAACCTCATCTTCCACAATGATGACTTTCATCTGTCACTCCGGCCTATGGCATCAGGGATGTCGGTGCATGAACGTGGGAGCGTTCATTCGGTACATAAAACGCGATTTCCGTGCCCGGCTCCAGGCGATGAATGTGCAACCCGTCGCCGTACAGTAGCTTGACCCGGTGGTGGACATTCAAAAGGCCAATCTTATTGCCCGGCATTTCGTTGGATTCCACGCGTTCAATAACCTTTGGGTCGATACCGTGGCCGGTATCGCGTACCGCAATGCGCACGCGATTCCCGCTTTCCGTCACGCTAATGGTCACGACGCCTTTGCCTTTGCACGGCTGAATTCCGTGGACAATGGCGTTTTCGACCAGCGGCTGGATCAGCAGGCTTGGGATCACGCAGTTGACCTCTTCATCAATATCGTAAATGACGGTGAGCTTATCGCCAAAGCGGGCCTGCTCGATCGCGATGTAATCTTTGATTTGATAAAGCTCTTTTTTAATGTCGATCTGCTCGTCATCTTTCAATTCAATGTTGTAGCGCAGGTAGCGTGACAGGTTGAAAATCAGCTGGCGGGCGGTGTCCGGATTAAGACGAATGGAGGAGGAGATAGCGTTCAGCGCGTTAAACAGGAAATGAGGATTAATTTTACTTTGCAGCGCGCGTAGCTCTGCCTTATTTGCCATCTCGCGCAGCTGCTCCGCGCGAGAAACTTCCAGCTGAGTTGAGATGATTTGCGACAGACCAATCGCCATTTCCTGCAGTGAGGAGGTAATCTGGTGCGCGTGGCAGTAGTAAATCTTCAGCGTGCCCGTGACGACGCCTTTCTCCCACAATGGGATCACCAGCATGGAATGTATTTCGGGCGTCCTGTGGGCTTCATCATTGTTCTTAATGATGATTTTACCGTAGTTGATCGCCTGTCGGGTGGTCGGGCTGATGGTGTCGTCGTTGTCACGATAGTTGTGCTCCCCGACGCCCACGTAGGCCAGCACGTGATCGATATTGGTGATGGCGACGGCATCGGCGTGAATATCGCGACGAATGATATCGCAGACCTGGCGTAAAGACTCAACGTTAACGTGGCGGAACAGGGGCAGCGTTTTGTTGGCAATATCGAGTGCCAGCTTGGCCTGACGTGCGGCGCTGGCCTCTTTTTCCCCTTCCACACTCTGCACCAGCAGCACAATAAAGCCGATGCAGACGCTACCGAGGATCATCGGAATACCGATTTTCGAAACAATATCCAGCCCAAGAGCGGTCGTGGGTGCCCACAGCACAACCAAAATCATGGTCAAGGTTTCACACACCATGCCCGCGATGATCCCGGCGCGCCAGTGCTGTTTTTTGGGGAATTTGCGGTTAATCCAGCCGGACAGGATCCCGGCGATAATGCTGGTAATAAAGCACGGAATCGCCGTCACGCCGCCGATATCAATCAAATAGCGGTGTGTGCCGGCAATTAATCCGGTGATCACCCCTACCCAGGGGCCAAACAGTATCCCGCCTGACATCACGGCGATAATGCGCACGTTGACCAGCGACCCTTCGACAGGCACTCCGGACCAGGTGCTGAAAAGGGCAAACATCGAAAAGATGGCGGTTACGGCCAGCAGCTCTTTTGGCGAGTGGGCTGACTTGTGCAGAAGTTCGCGGAACAGGCGAATGCGTATGAGAAAAAACAGGCAAATCAGCATTAGCGCTGCGCGATCAAACACCGCCAGCAGCATATCGAATATTTCGTGCACAAGTGAACCTGGAAAATCGGGAAAGAACCATGATAAAAAACCTGGCGCGTATTGACCAGCTATCCGTCAGGTTTATCAAATGAGGAAAAACCACAAATTACAAAGGGGATTGTGCGGAAAGTTCTTCAGTCCGGCTGAATTTTTCTGAACGAAGCGCGGCGAGGTAATGGTTATGATAACACCATGTTAAATAACAGGTATTAAAAAACCATTTTTTGTCATCAGCCTTCCGCTTTTAGCGACAGCAGGGTTCCTGTTTTAACGCGATATCTTTTTTTTACTTTCCCTCTCGACAGCATGTTTTTTTTCAGGTTATTTTCTAAGCACGCCACATCGGTGGCAGCGTCGCTCGGACGGTCCGGGCGCTAACGTTAATCTGAGGAATCTATGGCTGAATTCAGTCCTGAACGCCGTTTTACGCGTATCGATCGTCTCCCCCCTTACGTTTTCAATATCACTGCTGAACTGAAGATGGCTGCGCGTCGGCGCGGCGAAGATATCATCGATTTCAGCATGGGTAACCCTGATGGCCCAACACCGCCGCATATTGTTGAGAAACTCTGTACGGTTGCCCAGCGTCCGGATACGCACGGTTACTCAACCTCTCGTGGTATTCCTCGATTACGTCGTGCCATTTCCCGCTGGTATCAGGATCGCTACCAGGTGGACATCGATCCTGAAAGTGAAGCCATTGTTACCATTGGCTCGAAAGAAGGGCTGGCACACCTGATGCTGGCGACGCTGGATCACGGTGATACCGTGCTGGTGCCAAACCCCAGCTACCCGATCCATATCTACGGTGCGGTGATTGCTGGCGCGCAGGTTCGCTCTGTGCCGCTGGTGGAAGGCGTAGACTTCTTTAACGAGCTGGAACGTGCGATTCGCGAAAGCTACCCGAAACCAAAGATGATGATCCTCGGTTTCCCGTCAAACCCAACGGCCCAGTGCGTTGAACTGGAGTTCTTCGAAAAAGTCGTTGCCCTCGCCAAACGCTACGACGTGCTGGTGGTTCACGATCTCGCCTATGCCGATATCGTCTACGACGGCTGGAAGGCCCCCTCGATTATGCAGGTGCCGGGCGCGCGTGACGTGGCGGTAGAGTTCTTTACCCTGTCGAAAAGCTACAACATGGCGGGCTGGCGTATTGGCTTTATGGTGGGTAACAAGACGCTGGTCAGTGCGCTGGCGCGTATTAAGAGCTATCACGACTACGGCACTTTTACGCCGCTACAGGTCGCCGCCATTGCAGCGCTTGAAGGCGATCAGCAGTGTGTTCATGATATTGCTGCCCAGTATAAGCGGCGTCGCGATGTGCTGGTGAAAGGGCTGCATGAAGCGGGCTGGATGGTGGAAATGCCGAAGGCGTCCATGTACGTCTGGGCTAAAATTCCGGAACCCTATGCGGCAATGGGGTCGCTGGAATTTGCCAAGAAGCTCCTCCAGGACGCGAAGGTGTGCGTCTCGCCGGGCATCGGTTTTGGCGATTATGGCGATACCCACGTGCGGTTTGCGTTGATTGAAAACAGCGACCGCATTCGTCAGGCGGTGAGGGGCATCAAGAGTATGTTCCGGGCCGACGGTCTTCTCACCTCAAAGAGCGTCGCAGAACACCCCGCGTCGTCATGACATAAAAAAACAGGAGCCGATGGCTCCTGTTTTTTTTGACTGCATGTTCTTTGCTAGATCATCAGGGCAAAGGTTCCGGCCCAGACTAAAACAATCACCGAAATGCCCATAAAGAAATATTTCACGTTTCATCACTCCGCGTATCTTGTAGTACGCATTAAAAACAGAGTCCACCTGATTATAGAGAGTTGAAATCGGGCTAAAACGGAAATCGGAATTATCCCGCTACGCCTCAGACTCCACCTCAGAATTCTGCGCTTCCCATTGTCAGACGGCGCTAATGTACGCCTAAAAATGGGGGGTGACAAGTGGGATTTTTCTAAATACTTTCCGATACTTACGGGTGTCGTGGAACGGCGACAGTTTGATTTCAGTACGCAATAAATTCCCGTTGAGCGACGCAGAAAAAAGACGATTACTCAGGGTAATTACAGGTGATTGAAAAGGTTAGTTTCTTAGCGAAACTAACCTTCTGGAAGGCTTAAATATAGAGAGAGGCTTCGCCCAGAGGACGGGTTTTGAAGCGGCGGTGCATCCACAAATACTGCTCAGGTGCACGCATGATCTCGAACTCGATAACCTTGTTGATAAAGGTTGCGGCTTCACACTCATTTTCCGGGTAGTTCGCCATTTCCGGAGAAATGTGCAGACGATAGCCAGATTTATCCGCTTTTCTGACCATGGTTACGGTCAGCATGGCGGCACCGGAAAGGCGCGAAATCACAAAGGTGCCGTTGGTCGTGGCAACGTCTTTCACCGCGAAGAAAGGCGCGAAGCTGCTGCCTTTACGGCCATAATCCTGATCGGGTGCAAACCAGACGGCCTCACCTTTTTTCAGCGCACCGACCATGCCGCGCAGGTTGTTACGGCTGATCATCGCCTTGTTCGAGCGCATGCGGCCGCGAGTCTGAACCCACTCCATCAGCGCGCTATTGTGCGGACGGTAGGTTGCCATCATAGGCTGGCAAAGCCCCATCACGCGTCCACCCAGTTCGAGGGACATGAAGTGAACGCCGACGACCATCACGCCGCGGTTCTGCGCCTGGGCGCGCTTCAGGTTATCCAGACCTTCTACGTCAAACCATTTACGCACGCGTTCATCAGGCCAGAACCAGGCCATACCGGTTTCCAGCAGTGCCATGCCGATAGATTTAAAGTTTTCAGCGATCAGCTTTTCACGCTGATGCGCATTGTAGTGCGGGAAGCAAAGTTCAAGATTTTTACGTGCGATAGATTCGCGACGTTTAAGGAAATAGCGCGATGCGCTGCCGAGTCTTGAGCCCAGCATGCGTATCACCGGGTAAGGAAGCTGGACCAGCAACCAAAGTACGCCAAGACCAAACCATGTAAACCAGTAACGCGGGTGCAAGAACGCGCGTTTGAATGAGGATTCAGACAAATTAAAGGAACCTTTGTAAAACCGGTAAAAGTAACGCATTTAGCGATACCACGTGCCTATTGGACCGTAGTGCAAGGTCATGGTTGCAGGCTTTACCGATCTTTACGGCGTTACCTGGCCATAGCTGACATTGGATGGGCGGCATAATGTAGCACCCTTATACGATATGTGCTATTACTCGTTTTTGATTAAAAAAGCGGCGATTACGGAGAGACTTGATTTTGCTATTGTTATAAACAGCTGAAAAAGACTCTGAAGGAGTTGACGATGGAAACTTATCTGCAATCGGTGAAGGGCGAGTGGGTTCAACTGATCAATGAAACCGATCCGCATATTCATGACCTTACCGCCCAGCTTGCTGCCGATCACGCGTCTGTTCTGATTGCGGAGTTCTATCGTGTTGTTATGGCCGATCCTATTGTTGCTGAGTTTTTGACCACTGAACAGGTGGAAAGGCAATTGCAGGAAGCGCTGCGTCGGTGGCTGGTTGATGTTCTCTCCTGTCAGGTTGGGCAGGTTGAGGAGCAGATACGCGCCCAGCAGCGTGCCGCAGATGTCCATGCCCGTATCGGCATCTCTGTCGACCTGGTCGAAATGGGTTTCAGGGTGCTGAAGAAATTGCTGTTACCCATTATTAACGCCACGCCCCATCCCTCTGATGTAAAGCTCAGCATTTATCACTACGCCATTAACAGCATCGATCTGGCGATGGAAGTGATGTCGCGCGCGTATGTCTTCAGCGAGAACAATGCGGCTAAAGAGGACGAGAACTACCGGATTTTCTCGCTGATGGAAAATGCGGAAGAAGAGAAGGAGCGCCAGACCGCTACGCTGCTGACCTGGGAAATGACGCTGCTTTATAAGGTGATGTTAGATTCCAGTATCGGAAATAGCCGACCGCTCGGGCAATCCGATTTTGGGCTGTGGTTTAGCCATAAAGGACGCCACTATTTCAGCGGTATTGCCGAAGCAGGGCATATCTCCCGTCTTATTCAGGAGTTTGACGAGGCGTTTAATGAGGTTCGCCAGGCTGACGACGCGCTTCGTGACAGGTCACGACAGGTCAAGTTCTTGCGGCAGGTGCGTAACACCCTCTCGCAAATCGTTACTCTGTTACGAGAGCTATTTGATGAGGTTTCCCGCCACGAGGTGGGAATGGATGTACTCACTCGACTGCTGAACCGCCGCTTCCTGCCGACCATTTTTAAACGTGAAATCACCCAAGCCACCCGCGCCGGTACGCCGCTGTCGGCACTACTGATTGATGTTGATAAATTCAAGCAAATCAATGATACCTGGGGCCACAATACGGGAGATGAAATCTTGCGAAAGGTGGCGGGTGCGTTTTATGACAACGTTCGCACCTGCGACTACGTATTTCGCTACGGTGGCGATGAGTTTTTGATTGTGCTGACGGAAATCACCGAAGCTGACACCCTGCGTATCGCCGAACGGATCCGTAAACGCGTGGAGAAAATTAAGGTTAACGCTCCGACTGGCGAGGTCATCCCGCTCTCCCTTTCAATTGGGGCGGCGATGTTCAATGGACACCCGGATTACGAACGTCTGATTCAGGCAGCCGACGAGGCGCTGTATGGTGCAAAACGGCGCGGGCGGAACTGTGTGGAGTTGTGGAAAATGCAGTGATTTTTATGAAGTCATGAAGAACGAAAGTGTCCCCTGCAGGAATCGAACCTGCAACTAGCCCTTAGGAGGGGCTCGTTATATCCATTTAACTAAGGGGACGAGGCGGCACGAGTATAGCGTTATTTACACTTTGCGTTAAGCGCATTGCCGCCTGACTGCTCAAAGAGTCACCATTCAGGCCGATTTTTTTGCCGACTTTTCATTATCTTCCTGCGCCTTAAGCTCGGCCTTACGCTTGTTCGACATATCATTGCGGATTTGCGCATGGCTCAACAGCGCGAAGATAAAGGTCCCGCCGCAAATATTGCCAGCCAGCGTTGGCAGGGCGAACGGCCAGAAGAAATCGCTCCAGTGCAGCGTGCCATTAAAGACCAGATAGAGAATTTCAACGGTACCCACCACGATGTGTGTGGTATCGGCGAGCGCAATAAGCCAGGTCATCAGAATGATCACCACAATTTTTGCGCTGCCTGCCGAGGGGAACATCCACACCATGGTAGCGATGATCCAGCCGGAGATAATCGCATTCGAGAACATCTCTAAAGGCGTGTTTTTCATCACATCCATGCCAATTTTTACAAACGCATCCCGGGTGGGCTCATCAAATATCGGCATATACTCAAAGGCCCATGCTGCGATGCCTGTACCAATGATATTCCCAAGTAATACCACACTCCAGAGCCGAATCAGCAAGCCGAAATTGCCCAGAGTCGGGTTTTGCATCACGGGCAGCACCGCAGTGACGGTGTTTTCAGTAAAGAGCTGCTGGCGCGCCATGATGACGATGATAAAGCCGAAGGTGTAGCCGAGATTCTCCAGTAAAAATCCACCCGGCACCCCCTCCAGCTGAACATGAAATATGCCTTTGGCCAGCAGCGACGCCCCCATCGAGAGACCCGCAGCAATCGCCGACCAGAACAGGGCCATGGCATCGCGTTCCATCTCCTTTTCGCCATCCTGACGAATATGTTCGTGGATCGCCATCGCACGAGAGGGGAGGCGATCTTCGTCAATTTCTATCTTCTCGCCACGCTCTTTTTCCTCACTCTCAATTTCAAGATCCTCATTGCTCTCACCAATTTTTTCTTCGCCCACTTCTTTCATAACTGCTCCTGGAAGATGATCTTTCTTTTAAGCGTAGCGGCTTTTATCGTGATGCCTGTGGGGATGCTCTTAAATTGATGGCAATGGCAACAAAGGTGATACATCTCTTTCAAAGACATTATAAAATTGCCAGCGAAACGAATTCGTAAAGCCAGGCTATGCTGAGATCAGAGTGACGGTGGTTACTGCCCGTAATTGTGCTCATAGACATCGGGAAACGTGCTGTTACAATCACTTGCACGTTTTCATACGGAGCGCCAGATGCTCCGTTACGGATGGCAATCAACGATAGCCATACTGAACAGGGAGATAATTATGAAACTTCGGCTGTCGGCGCTTGCGCTGGGCGCGACGATGCTTGTGGGCTGCGCCAGCTCAGGGGAGCAAACGGGACGCTCCGATCCTCTTGAAGGATTTAACCGCTCGATGTACAGCTTCAACTATAACGTGCTGGATCCATACGTGGTCCGCCCGGTAGCGGTGGCATGGCGCGATTATGTTCCGCAACCTGCGCGTAATGGTTTAAGCAATTTCACCAGTAACCTGGAAGAGCCTGCGGTGATGGTGAACTATTTCCTGCAAGGTGACCCGTATCAGGGGATGGTGCACTTTACGCGCTTCTTCCTGAACTCCCTGCTGGGTATGGGCGGCTTCATTGATGTCGCTGGCATGGCAAACACCAAACTGCAGCGTGAGCAACCGCACCGTTTCGGCAGCACCCTGGGGCATTACGGTGTAGGTTATGGTCCGTATGTGCATCTGCCGTTCTATGGCAGTTTCACCGTGCGAGATGATGGCGGCGATATGGTGGATACGCTGTATCCGGTGCTGTCATGGCTGACCTGGCCGCTGTCGATTGGTAAGTGGACGGTGGAAGGGATTGAAACGCGTGCGCAACTGCTGGACTCTGACGGTCTGCTGCGCCAGTCTTCTGACCCGTATATTATGGTGCGTGAGGCATACTTCCAGAACCATGATTTCATTGCCAACGGCGGCAAGCTGAAGCCGGAAGATAATCCAAACGCGAAAGCCATTGAGAATGAACTAAAAGATATCGATTCGGAATAAATAAAAAAGGTGAGCGATGCTCACCTTTTTTGATCCCTGCGCGATTAGAACGCGTAGTTAAAGTTGGTACCGAACAGCCAGGCTTTACCTTCAGAGGTGAACTCGTAAGGGCCTTCCTGGAACGTCACCTTCTGACCGTGCATATAAGAGACGCCAGCGTCGATTGACGCGTTCTCGTTGAATGCATAGGTTGCACCCGCACTCAGCCAGAAGCGGTCCTGATCCGGAATGGAGATGGAGCGCTTATCAGCCGGAACCGGGCTATCGTCAAACGCGATACCGGTACGGAACGTCCAGTTGTCGTCCATATAGTAGGTCGTACCCAGCGCAATACGGTATGCGTCGTGGAAACTTTCGTCCTTATAGAACAGCGTCTGGCCATTGGTGCCGGTCGCTTTCAACTCTTCGAACTGGCTCCAACTGGTGTATGCCAGGCTATAGTGAATAGCCCACTTTGGTGCGACTCGGTTGTAACCGGAGACTTCCCACATTTCTGGCAGATGCAGTGACAGCGAACCTGGTACGGTCTGGTTTGACGTGCCCCACGGGATGGTGGTGCCTGCACCCGGAACCATGCCGTTTACTGGGCTCAGGATGCCGCTTTTGTAATCGCCATCGAAATCGATTTTCACTTCTGAGCGATAGGTCAGACCCCAGCGGTTATTTTTGTCCAGCTCATACAGAATACCCGCGTTCCAGCCGTAGCCCCACTCATCGCCCTTCAGGCTGGCGATCTTGTTGCTGTTTTTCGGCAGAGCGGCAGTTTGTTCACCGGTATAACGCTCAATTTTGGCATCAGCGTAGACGGCATCAAAGCCCAGGCCGAAGCTCCAGTTGTCATTGAGACGATACGCGCCGCTCAGGTTCAGGTTGAGGGTAGTTAAATCGGTTTTGCCCCCATATTCGCCTGCCGGGTAATTGTTATTGAACTCGGTTGCCAGGCCATAGTTAGAGGTGACTGACGCACCCCAACCAAATTGTTCATTAATCGGCGCAACGAAGTGCAGGTTAGGTACCCACGCTGTCGGCGCAATGTTATCCGCTTTCAGGCTCGCGCCGGTGAAAGGCGATTTGCCGGAAATATTGACATCAGGATCGATGTAAACCGCACCCGCAGAGAAGGTAGGGCGATCGAACATCATGATAAGCGCAGGGTTACGACTTGCGTTACCTGCGTCATCCGCAATAGCGCCTTCCCCGGAATATGCACGGCCAAGGCCAGAGGAAGAAAATTCGTTTAACTGGAAGCCCGCTGACCAGGCGGACGTTGAGACGATTGCCACTGCGACTGCCAGCGCAGTCTTTTTGAACAGGGTTTTCTGGCTCATGACCATAACCTCATTGAGTTATTTTTATTCAATAATTGTTACATACCGTAACAGGAGCGCGAAGTGTAGGGTCTGAGGTATGACATACAAATCAGACCAGTGGCGTGAGTATAGGTCTGACCAGCTAATATGTTGCAAGTTTGTTTATTAATATTTTCAAACATGTTTCTTGAAACGAGATCTGGTTGGCAAAATTGTGACCAGCAAGACTCATCCGAAAGGGTGATTTTTGTTTTAGATCATTTTTTAGTGTGATATTGCTCACTTATCCGATTTTGCGTCATTAACGGCTGGAGAGAGCCAGCGCCGGGGCGTAAAATATCAGCATCGTGTTTATCTCGCGCCTTGCGCGAATACAGAGGAAATTGAGCTATGAGTAAATGCAGTGCTGATGAAACCCCGGTTTGCTGCTGTATGGATGTTGGCACCATCATGGACAACACCGATTGCACCGCGTCTTACAGCCGTGTATTCACTAGCCGCGCCGAAGCGGAAGAAACCCTGACCGCGCTGAGCCAGCGTGCGCGTGAAGTAGAATCCGATCCGTGCGAAATCAAGTCTACCTTCACGGAAGTGGAAGGCGGCGTGAAGCTGGACATCGACTTTGTTTTTGCGTGTGAAGCTGAAACGCTGATTTTCCAGCTGGGCCTGCGTTAATCTCTGCGGCCTGATGCCCTCACCCCGACCCTCCCATGGGAGAGGGTGCAAACATCAAAAACGGTAACCTCAGGGTTACCGTTTTGCTTTTACCTCGTGGCATTTTCTTTTTCTTCTCTGTGTTTTACCTCGCATTTTTATGCTTCCCCGATTGGCTGAATGTAAAAAAATGGTTAAGACTGTTATCAGGTCAGACCACTTTATCTTTATGTAAAGTTTTTACAGGGGAATGTTATGAGTCAGGCATTACCGCTTATCACCCGACAAGGTGATCGCATTGCCATTGTTAGCGGGCTGCGAACGCCGTTTGCGCGTCAGGCAACCGCTTTTCACGGTATACCGGCCGTCGATCTGGGGAAAATGGTCGTAGGCGAGATGCTGGCTCGCAGCGAAATTCCGCCTGAGGTCATCGAACAGCTGGTCTTCGGCCAGGTCGTGCAGATGCCTGAAGCCCCCAACATTGCTCGTGAAATTGTTCTTGGCACGGGAATGAATGTCCACACCGATGCCTATAGCGTCAGCCGCGCGTGCGCGACCAGCTTTCAGGCGGTGGCTAACGTGGCCGAAAGCCTGATGGCGGGGACTATACGCGCGGGTATCGCGGGCGGGGCGGACTCCTCGTCAGTGCTGCCGATTGGGGTCAGCAAAAAACTGGCGCGCATCCTCGTGGATGCTAACAAAGCCCGCACGACCGGCCAGAAACTTAAACTCTTCTCGCGTTTACGCCTGCGAGATCTCATGCCTGTTCCGCCCGCGGTCGCTGAATATTCAACCGGCCTGCGCATGGGCGATACCGCCGAGCAGATGGCGAAAACCTACGGCATCACCCGTGAGCAGCAGGATGCACTGGCGCATCGTTCGCACCAACTCGCTGCGAAGGCCTGGTCGGAAGGCAAACTTGCCGACGAGGTGATGACAGCTTACGTCCCGCCTTACCGTGAACCTCTGGTGGAAGATAACAATATCCGCGGCACCTCGACGCTGGCGGATTACGCAAAACTGCGCCCGGCGTTTGACCGTAAACATGGCACCGTTACCGCGGCCAACAGTACGCCTCTGACGGACGGTGCTGCGGCCGTGATCCTGATGACCGAATCCCGTGCGAAGGAGCTGGGCATCACTCCGCTGGGTTATTTGCGAAGCTATGCGTTTACGGCGATTGATGTCTGGCAGGACATGCTGTTAGGTCCAGCCTGGTCTACGCCACTGGCGCTGGAGCGTGCGGGGCTGACGCTGGCTGACTTAACCCTGATCGATATGCACGAAGCCTTTGCCGCGCAAACCCTGGCAAACGTCCAGCTGCTGGCAAGCGAGCGTTTCGCGCGCGATGTGCTGGGCCGCGCCCACGCGACCGGCGAAGTGGATCAGAGTAAGTTTAACGTGCTTGGCGGATCCATCGCCTATGGTCATCCCTTTGCCGCCACAGGGGCGAGGATGATTACCCAAACATTACATGAACTCCGTCGCCGCGGCGGTGGGTTTGGGCTCGTTACCGCCTGTGCGGCAGGTGGTCTTGGCGCAGCAATGGTTCTGGAGGCTGAATAATGGATATGCCATCTGCATTCAATCTGACGGTTCGCCTCGATAACGTGGCTGTTATCACTATTGATGTGCCTGATGAAAAGATGAATACCCTGAAGGCCGAATTTGGCGTTCAGGTGCGCGCGATGCTAAAGCAGCTCCGCGAAAACAAAGCCATTCGCGGTCTGGTGTTTATCTCGGCCAAGCCGGATAACTTTATTGCCGGGGCAGATATCAACATGATCGCCCGCGCGCAAAGCGCTCAGGAAGCCGAAGAGCTGGCGCGTCAGGGACAGCAGGTGATGGCTGAGATCCACGCCCTGCCATTCCCGGCGATTGCTGCCATTCACGGCGCTTGTCTGGGGGGCGGTTTAGAGCTGGCGCTGGCCTGCCATAGCCGCATTTGTACCGATGATGCAAAAACGGTGTTGGGCCTGCCGGAAGTGCAGTTAGGCCTGTTACCTGGCTCCGGCGGAACGCAACGGCTGCCGCGCCTGGTGGGGGTGAGTACCGCGCTGGAGATGATCTTAACCGGCAAGCAGCTGCGCGCCCGTCAGGCGCTGAAAGTGGGGCTGGTCGATGAAGTGGTTCCCCCCTCGATTTTGCTGGAGGCCGCCGTTGAGCTGGCGCTAAAAGGGCGTCAGGCAAGACGCCCTCTGCCGGTGCGCGAGCGCGTGCTGGCCGGCCCGCTGGGGCGTGCGCTTCTGTTCAATATGGTGGGCAAAAAGACCGAACAAAAAACCAAAGGCAACTATCCGGCGGCGAAGCGCATTCTTGAGGTGATTGAAACCGGCCTGTCGCAGGGCAGCAGCAGCGGCTATGCCGCTGAGGCGAAAGCCTTTGGCGAACTGGCGATGACGCCGCAGTCTCAGGCGCTGCGCAGCATTTTCTTTGCCAGCACTGACGTCAAAAAAGATCCGGGAAGCGATGCTGAACCTGCGCCGCTGCGCGCCGTTGGCGTGCTGGGGGGCGGGCTGATGGGCGGTGGAATTGCCTTTGTCACTGCCAGCAAAGGCAAATTGCCGGTGCGTATCAAAGACATTAATCCTAAGGGAATCAATCACGCGCTGCAGTACAGCTGGCAGAACCTTGATCAGAAGGTTAAACGCCGCCATATCAAGGCAAGCGAGCGCGATAAAACACTCGCGATGATCACCGGCACCACGGACTACCGCGGTTTTGCGCACCGCGATCTGGTGATTGAAGCCGTGTTTGAAGATCTGGCGCTTAAGCAGCAGATGGTGGCAGACGTTGAGCAACATTGCGCCCCGCATACCATTTTTGCCTCCAATACGTCGTCATTGCCGATTGGCGACATCGCGGCGAAAGCCGCGCGTCCTGAGCAGGTGATTGGGCTGCACTTCTTTAGCCCGGTCGAAAAAATGCCGCTGGTGGAGGTTATTCCACACGCGACCACTAGTCCGCAAACCGTCGCCACGGTGGTCAGGCTCGCGAAAAAGCAGGGCAAAACGCCGATTGTCGTGGCAGATAAAGCAGGTTTCTACGTCAACCGTATCCTGGCTCCCTACATTAACGAAGCGATGCGGTTGCTGACGGAAGGGGAGAAGATTGAGCACGTCGATGAGGCGCTGGTGAAGTTTGGCTTCCCTGTTGGCCCAATCCAACTTTTGGATGAGGTAGGAATAGATACCGGCACTAAAATTATACCAGTACTGGAGGCTGCTTACGGAGACCGTTTTAGCCCCCCTGCAAACATTGTTTCTGCAATTTTGAAGGACGATCGCAAAGGCAGAAAAAATGAACGCGGTTTCTATCTTTACGGGGCAAAAGGGCGTAAAAGCAAGAAACAGGTCGACCCTGCAGTTTATGGGCTTATTTCCGTTACCGGTCAGGGAAAACTGTCCTCAGCGCAGTGTGCTGAGCGTTGCGTTATGATGATGCTCAACGAAGCGGCGCGCTGTTTCGGCGAACAGGTGATCAAAAGCGCACGCGATGGTGACATCGGTGCCGTATTTGGTATTGGTTTCCCGCCGTTCCTTGGCGGCCCGTTCCGGTATATGGACACCCTCGGGGCGGGTGAAGTGGTTGCCATTCTGCAACGTCTGGCTTCGCAATATGGTCCACGGTTTACACCCTGTGACGAATTATTGCAGATGGCGGAACGGGGCCAGACATTTTGGCCTGCAAGGGAAACTGTCCTCGTAAGCTGAGGTCAAAGAAGGGTAAATCCTTCGGCGAGGAGACCTGTTTTGGCGAATTTGTAAACAGAGATTGACTATACTTACGCCATTGAGGTAAAAAACAGCGTTTCATTCACCGAATGGATCAGGCACAATGCCCGGCCATCGGGTTTTCTACCTCCCAGCTTTAATCGCGGGTAGTAAACGCCGGTGATTCTGGTTAACAAAAGCGGTGCAATATGCAAGTTTTTATCATGCGTCACGGCGACGCGGCACTCGATGCCGCCAGTGACTCAGTACGTCCTTTGACAGTCTGTGGCTGCGACGAATCCCGTCAGATGGCTACCTGGCTTAAAGGTCAAAAAGTGGACATTGAACGCGTTCTGGTGAGTCCGTTCCTGCGTGCAGAACAGACGCTGGATGTGGTAGGGGAGTGTATGAACCTGCCTTCCGGTGTGGATGTTCTCCCTGAACTCACGCCGTGTGGCGATGTGGGTCTTGTGAGTGCCTATCTTCAGGCGCTATGCAATGAAGGTGTCGCTTCCGCACTGGTCATTTCCCACCTGCCGCTGGTCGGCTATCTGGTATCTGAGCTGTGCCCTGGCGAAACGCCGCCTATGTTCACGACCTCCGCCATTGCCAACGTCACCCTCGACGAAACCGGCAAAGGTGTCTTTAACTGGCAAATGAGTCCGTGCAACCTGAAGATGGCAAAAGCGATCTGACGTGACGTGCGATATGGCGGGGTGCATCGTGCTTCCCGCCATCCTGTCAGGGCAACTCTGGCGGCTGCCATTCCTCGACTTCAATCAATACCAGCAATGCGGCATCTCCGCCGTACTCTTTGGGTGCCTGATGAAACGCCATCACGTGTGGATGCTGAGCCAGCCAAAGCGGCGTCTGTTGCTTGAGGATATGTTTGCCGTGACCGTGCATCACGCAGGCGCAAAAAACATGCTCGCGACGACATGCCGCAATCAACGCCCCCAGCTCCTGTTTCGCCTGCATCTGCGTTAACCCGTGGAGATCGAGAAACAGCTCCGGTGAATAGTCCCCGCGACGTAATTTTTTCAGTTCAAAATGGCTGACGTCTTCGCGTACGTATTTTACAGCCCCCTGCGTGTTGAGCAGCGGCTGAAATTCATCTGAAAAATAGTGGCTGTTATCGGCCTGCTCCTGCAGAAGACGTTTGACCGGCACTTCGCTGATTTTTTTGCGCTGAGGACGATGAACGATGGTGTCCTGCGTGATTTGACGCGTCCCGGTCATCAGCTGGCGGAAGAGTGTCTGATCCTCCTCGCTGAGCGATGTTTTCTTTTTCATTGGTCATTCTCATCTCGTATTTCCGATAGTGTACCCGACTAAACGCATTTTTTAACCTCAAGCGGTACGCGTCATTGCTGATTTATCGCCGTCTTCATGGCAAACTAGCCGCCGAAAATTATGCGAGCATGCCCTGGAGGAAAGAGTGGATAAAATTTTTGTCGATGAAGCAGTAAACGAGCTGCATACCATACAGGACATGTTGCGCTGGTCGGTTAGCCGCTTCAGCGCCGCCAACATCTGGTACGGTCACGGTACCGATAATCCGTGGGATGAGGCCGTTCAACTGGTGCTGCCGTCCCTCTACCTGCCGCTGGATATCCCGGAAGACATGCGCACCGCGCGTCTGACCTCCAGCGAAAAACACCGCATCGTTGAGCGCGTGATCCGCCGCGTGAACGAGCGCATTCCGGTCGCCTACCTGACCAACAAAGCCTGGTTCTGCGGCCACGAGTTCTACGTCGATGAACGCGTGCTGGTGCCGCGCTCGCCGATTGGCGAGCTGATCAACAACCACTTTGAAGGTCTGATCGGCCATCAGCCGCAGCACATTCTGGATATGTGTACCGGCAGCGGCTGTATCGCGATTGCCTGCGCGTACGCCTTCCCGGAAGCGGAAGTGGACGCCGTCGATATATCCACCGACGCGCTGGCCGTGACCGAGCACAACATTGAAGAGCACGGCCTAATCCATTACGTTACCCCAATTCGCTCCGATCTGTTCCGCGATCTGCCGACGCTGCAGTACGATCTGATCGTCACCAACCCGCCGTACGTGGATGCAGAAGACATGTCCGATCTGCCGAACGAATACCGTCACGAGCCGGAGCTGGGTCTGGCGTCGGGTTCTGACGGCCTGAAGCTGACCCGCCGCATTCTGGCCTGCGCGCCGGATTACCTGACCGACGACGGCGTTCTGATTTGTGAAGTGGGCAACAGCATGGTACATCTGATAGAGCAGTACCCGGATGTGCCGTTCACCTGGCTCGAGTTCGACAACGGCGGTGACGGCGTCTTTATGCTGACCAAAGCGCAACTGCTCGACGCGCGCGAACACTTCAGCATCTATAAAGATTAATCCAGCGGGCTTCGGCCCGTTTCACAACGCTCAAACACAAACAACAACATCGGAGCCGTGATGGCAGGAAACAGTATTGGACAGGTATTCCGCGTGACCACCTTTGGCGAGTCGCACGGGTTGGCACTCGGTTGCATCGTCGACGGCGTACCGCCGGGCATCGAACTGACCGAAGCAGATTTACAGCACGATCTCGACCGTCGTCGTCCGGGCACCTCTCGCTACACCACGCAGCGTCGCGAGCCGGACCAGGTCAAAATTCTCTCCGGTGTCTTTGAAGGCCGCACCACCGGGACCAGCATTGGTCTGCTGATCGAAAACACCGATCAGCGCTCCCAGGACTACGGCGCCATTAAAGACGTCTTCCGTCCGGGCCACGCCGACTACACCTACGAACAAAAGTACGGCTTCCGCGACTATCGCGGCGGCGGGCGTTCTTCCGCGCGTGAAACCGCGATGCGCGTGGCGGCAGGGGCGATTGCCAAGAAATACCTGCAGCAGAAATTTGGCATCGTCATTCGCGGCTGCCTGACCCAGATGGGCGACATTCCGCTGGCGATCAAAGACTGGGATCAGGTTGAACAAAACCCGTTCTTCTGCGCCGATGCCGACAAGCTGGAGGCGCTGGACGAACTGATGCGCGGCCTGAAAAAAGAGGGCGACTCCATCGGTGCGAAAGTCACCGTGGTGGCCGACGGCGTCCCGGCGGGCTGGGGCGAGCCGGTATTCGACCGTCTCGACGCCGATATTGCCCACGCGCTGATGAGCATCAACGCGGTGAAGGGCGTCGAGATTGGCGACGGCTTTGACGTGGTTCAGCTTCGCGGCAGTCAGAACCGCGACGAAATCACGAAGGCGGGCTTCCAGAGCAACCATGCGGGCGGCATTCTGGGCGGTATCAGCAGCGGGCAGCAGATTATTGCTAATATCGCGCTGAAGCCGACCTCCAGCATCACCGTACCGGGCCACACGATCAACCGCGATGGCGAAGAAGTTGAGATGATCACCAAAGGACGTCACGATCCGTGCGTGGGGATCCGCGCAGTGCCGATCGCAGAAGCGATGCTGGCGATCGTGCTGATGGATCACTTCCTGCGCCAGCGCGCGCAGAATGCGGATGTGACGACCACCATTCCACGCTGGTAAACATGAAAAAAACCGCAATTGCTCTGCTGGCGCTGCTCGCCAGTGGAGCCAGTCTGGCTGCGACGCCATGGCAAAAAATCACCCATCCGGTGGCGGGGAGCGCGCAGTCCATTGGCGCCTTTTCCAACGGCTGTATCGTCGGTGCCCAGGAGCTTCCTCTCCAGTCTGATACCTATCAGGTGATGCGCACCGATCAGCGACGTTATTTCGGCCACCCGGATCTGGTGCTGTTCATCCAGCGTCTGGGAAACCAGGTGCATAACCTGGGGCTGGGCACGATGCTGATTGGCGATATGGGGATGCCTGCCGGTGGCCGCTTCAACGGCGGTCACGCCAGCCACCAGACCGGACTGGATGTTGATATCTTCCTGCAGCTGCCGAAAACGCGCTGGACGTCTTCGCAGCTGCTGAAACCGCAGGCGCTGGATCTGGTCGCGAGCGACGGTAAGCGCGTAGTGCCCTCCCTGTGGACGCAGGATGTTTCCAGCATGATCAAGCTGGCGGCAGAAGATAACGACGTCACGCGGATTTTCGTTAACCCGGCCATCAAGCAACAGCTCTGTCTGGATGCCGGAACGGATCGCGACTGGCTGCGCAAAGTGCGTCCGTGGTTCCAGCACCGTGCACATATGCACGTTCGTCTGCGCTGCCCGGCGAACAGCCTGGAATGTGAAGATCAGCCGCTACCGCCGCCAGGCGATGGCTGTGGTTATGAACTGCAAAGCTGGTTTGAACCGGCGAAGCCTGGAACCTCTAAGCCTGAGAAGAAGACACCGCCTCCGTTGCCGCCTTCCTGCCAGGCGCTACTGGATGAGCATGTACTTTAATGGATAATTTCGTCGATCTGTTTATGGTGTCACCGCTGCTGCTGGCGGTGCTCTTTTTTGTTGCGATGCTCGCCGGGTTTATCGATGCGCTGGCGGGTGGGGGCGGTTTGCTAACCGTTCCGGCGCTGCTGGCGGCGGGCATGAGCCCGGCTCAGGCGCTGGCTACTAACAAGCTCCAGGCCTGCGGCGGGTCGCTCTCGGCGTCGCTCTATTTTATCCGCCGCAAGGTGGTGAGCCTGGCCGATCAGAAGCTCAATATTCTGATGACCTTTATTGGCTCGACGTCGGGCGCACTGCTGGTTCAGCACGTGCAGTCCGATATTTTGCGCCAGATCCTGCCGATCCTGGTTATTTGCATTGGCCTGTACTTTTTACTGATGCCAAGGCTCGGTGAAGAGGACCGTCAGCGTCGTCTGCACGGCCTGCCATTTGCGCTGGTTGCGGGGGGCTGTGTGGGTTTTTATGACGGTTTCTTCGGCCCGGGCGCAGGCTCGTTTTACGCGCTGGCGTTCGTGACGCTGGCCGGGTTTAACCTCGCCAAATCTACCGCCCATGCCAAAGTGCTCAACGCGACCTCAAACGTCGGCGGCCTGCTGCTGTTTATCATTGGCGGCAAGGTTATCTGGGCAACCGGCTTTGTGATGATGGTGGGCCAATTTTTAGGCGCGCGCGCGGGCTCGCGCCTTGTATTGAGCAAGGGGCAAAAGCTGATCCGTCCGATGATTGTTGTGGTCTCTGCGGTGATGAGTGCCAAACTTCTTTATGACAGCCATGGACAGGAGATCCTCACCTGGTTGGGGATGCACTAATGAACAGTACGCATAACTATGAACAGCTGATCGAGATTTTCGACGGCTGTTTTGCTGATGATTTTAATACCCGTCTGATTAAAGGCGACGACGAACCGATCTATCTTCCTGCTGATGCAGAGGTTCCGTATAACCGCATCGTGTTCGCCCACGGCTTTTATGCCAGCGGTTTGCACGAGATTTCGCACTGGTGCATCGCGGGAAAAGCACGCCGCGAGCTGGTGGACTTCGGTTACTGGTACTGCCCGGACGGACGTGACGCCGCAACCCAGGGCCAGTTCGAAGATGTGGAAGTAAAACCCCAGGCGTTCGACTGGCTGTTCTGCGTGGCGGCGGGTTATCCGTTCAACGTCAGCTGTGACAATCTCGAAGGCGACTTCGAGCCAGACCGCATTGTTTTCCAGCGCCGCGTGCATGCGCAGGTGATGGAATACCTTGAAAAAGGCATCCCGGAACGTCCGGCGCGTTTTATCAAGGCGTTACAGGATTACTACCACACGCCGGAGATCACGGCGGAATGCTTCCCGTGGCCGGAAGATATTTAACAGAGGAAAGAAGATGATCGCAGAATTTGAATCACGCATTCTGGCGTTAATTGATGACATGGTGGAACACGCCAGTGATGATGAGCTGTTCGCCAGCGGTTATCTGCGTGGTCACCTGACGCTCGCGGTAGCCGAGCTGGAAGCGGGTGACGATCACTCTGCCGACGCCGTTCACGAAGAAGTGACCCGCAGCCTGGAAAAAGCCATTCAGGCCGGAGAACTCTCTCCGCGCGACCAGTCACTGGTGCTGGGTATGTGGGACAATTTGTTCCAGCAGGCGAAAGCGAAGTAAGTGTTTCACCACCCTCTCCCGGTGGGAGAGGGACGGGGTGAGGGCACCAGACCGCACCCTACTTAACCTTCTTCCCCTTCAGCAGTTTCCGTACCCATAGTCGATTTGGGTTGAGTCCCGCAAGCGTGATTCTGTCCAGCGGAACCGGCTCATCGCTCATCTGCGCGGCTAACACTTCTGCCAGCAGCGGCGCAGAGCACAATCCCCTCGATCCCAGCCCGCCGAGCAGAAACAGCTCCGGATAAACCGGCGCGCTTACCGCCGTGTCCCGGTTTTCAGCCAGATCCTGATAGGCCGCAAGCGTTGCCTCATAGTCCGGCACGCTCCCCGCCATCGGCAGATGGTCACGCGTGGCGCAGCGTACGCCGCAGCGGGCTTGACCCTCGCTGACGTCCACCTCTTTCGCCCACGCAGCGTCCGGGAAACAGTCAATCAGACGCTGGCGATTCTGCTGCTGGTCCGCGTCGCTGTAGCGCATCTCCGTTTCGCCTCGATGATAGCTCGCCCCGATGCAGTGATGGCCGTTAGACGGATTTTGTGGCGTCAGATAGCCGTCATAGCACAGCACCTGACGCAACTTGCTCAGTTCGGGCGCGGTCGGGATATGGCTTACCTGGCCGCCGACCGGATAAACCGGCAATGTTTCTGTCTGGATAAACTGGCTGATGTTATGTCCGTTTGCCAGCACAACGCATGCGTGCTGCGCCGCTTTGCCATCAGCAAAACGCAGATTCCAGCGTTCTGTCCGGCTAAGCGATTCAACCTTGTGGGCATAGTGGACCGTCAACCCGCGTGACTGGGCCAGGGCAATGACCGCCGCAGTCAGTTCAGCCGGGCACAGCCAGCCGCCGAGCGGATACTGTATGCCGCCGCAGCCCGCGTCGATGCCCGCAGTTTCAGCAACCTGCTGCGCAGTGACTGCGCGGGCGATCGCCTCCGGCAGGCCCAGCGACAGCATTTGCGCGATTTTTTGCTGGCTCTTCTCATCCCAGCCGAGCTGCGTCACGCCGCACCAGTCGTGGTCAAAATCAACAGGCAGAAGATCGTACAGGCGACGAGCAAACGTAAACGCCGCTGGGAAAAACTGGAACAGCGCCGGGTCGTGCGCGCTCAGCAGAGGGTAAAGCGCGCCCTGACGGTTGCCTGAAGCATCCGTTGCCGGTGCCTCATCGGCGCAATAGAGCGTGACCTGCCAGCCACGGTGGAGAAGTGCGAGGGACAGCAGGGCGCTGGCGATCCCCCCGCCGACTATCGCCGCCTCGCGTGATGCGCTGGCGGGACGGGAAAACCAGGGTGCCTGAGCGGGAACATTCAACGTCTGTTCCATCGTCCCGACCAGCATGTCGCGCTTGCGGCCAAACCCCTTGGTTTTACGCATGGTAAAGCCCGCCTCCTGCAATCCGCGGCGGACAAAACCTGCCGAGGTAAAGGTGGCGAGCGTAGCGCCCGGGCGGGCCAGACGCGCCATCGCGGTAAACAGATGCTGGATCCACATGTCCGGGTTTTTGGCAGGGGCAAAACCGTCCAGGAACCAGGCGTCCACTTTCTGATTCATCGAATCGTCGAGCTTATCGGTAAGCTCGTTAATGTCGCCCAGCCATAAATCCAGGGTGACGCGTCCACCGTCCAGAATCAGACGATGGCACCCACCCACGGCCGGTGGCCATTGCGCCTGAAGCTGTTCTGCCCAGGTTGCCAGTTCCGGCCAGTGCTGATGCGCCAGCTGCAAATCATGCAAAGTGAGCGGGAATTTTTCAAAACTGACGAAATGTAATCTTTGGAGCGTAGCCTCGGGGTGGGCAGCGTGAAACCGATCAAACGCCTGCCAGAGGGTCAGAAAATTGAGCCCGGTGCCGAATCCGCTTTCCGCCACCACGAACAGGCTGCGCGGATGCGTGGGGAATCGGGCGCCGAGTTGGTTTCCGTCGAGAAAAACATAACGTGTCTCTTCAAGTCCGTTATCATTAGAAAAATAGACGTCATCAAAATCTCGGGAAACAGGTGTACCCTCAGCGTTGAATTCGAGGTTGGCGGGTTGTATAGCGTTTTGTTTCACGTAAGTTACTCGTCCGACAGGCAGTGGCACGATCTTAACGATGTGAGCCCATCGGTGCAAATTTCCTCAGAAATTGTCTGATCGGACTTGTTCGGCGTACAAGTGTACGCTATTGTGCGACTCGAAACTTACTATAGTGCGACTTACAGAGGTATTGAATGAAACGTGCAGTGATTACTGGCCTGGGCATCGTTTCCAGCATCGGTAATAACCAGCAGGAAGTCCTGGCATCTCTGCGTGAAGGACGCTCCGGGATCACTTTCTCTGAAGAGTTTAAAGATTCGGGAATGCGTAGCCACGTATGGGGTAACGTCAAACTGGACACCACCGGTTTGATTGACCGTAAAGTGGTTCGTTTCATGAACGATGCCTCTATTTACGCCTATCTTTCCATGCAGGAAGCGATTGCTGATGCTGGCCTGAGCGAAGACGTTTATCAGAACAACCCGCGCGTGGGTCTGATTGCCGGTTCCGGCGGTTCGTCTAAAGCGCAGGTATTCGGTGCGGACGCAATGCGTAGCCCGCGCGGCCTGAAAGCGGTAGGTCCATACGTTGTGACCAAAGCCATGGGTTCAGCCGTTTCTGCCTGCCTGGCGACCCCATTCAAAATTCACGGCGTGAACTACTCCATCAGCTCCGCCTGTGCGACTTCTGCGCACTGTATCGGTAACGCGGTTGAGCAAATCCAGCTGGGCAAACAGGACATCGTGTTTGCAGGCGGCGGCGAAGAGCTGGGCTGGGAAATGGCCTGTGAGTTCGACGCAATGGGCGCACTGTCCACCAAATACAACGAGACGCCAGATAAAGCGTCCCGTACCTATGACGCACACCGCGACGGTTTCGTTATCGCGGGCGGCGGCGGTATGGTTGTGGTTGAAGAGCTGGAACACGCTCTGGCTCGCGGCGCTCACATCTATGCTGAGATCGTTGGCTACGGCGCAACCTCCGACGGTGCTGACATGGTTGCACCATCCGGCGAAGGCGCAGTGCGCTGCATGAAGATGGCGATGCACGGCGTTGATACCCCAATCGACTACCTGAACTCCCACGGTACCTCTACTCCAGTAGGCGACGTGAAAGAGCTGGGTGCGATTCGCGAAGTCTTCGCGGATAAGAGCCCGGCGATCTCTGCAACCAAAGCCATGACCGGTCACTCTCTGGGTGCGGCTGGCGTGCAGGAAGCGATCTACTCTCTGCTGATGCTCGAACACGGCTTTATCGCTCCAAGCATCAACATTGATGAGATGGATGAGCAGGCTGCTGGTCTGAACATCGTCACCAAACCAACGGATGCGACGCTGACGACAGTTATGTCCAACAGCTTCGGTTTCGGCGGCACCAACGCCACGCTGGTAATGCGTAAGCTGAAAGCATAAGCGTTTGAATGTATAGTAGAAGGGAGCCTGGTGGCTCCCTTTTTTTATGCCTGAATTCGGAGTTATGCATGACGGCCGCTACATCAGATATAAACGCCACGTCCGGGAACACCTCGCTGTTCCGCATCGCTTTTGCGGTATTTCTGACCTACATGACCGTTGGCCTGCCGCTGCCGGTGATCCCGCTGTTTGTTCACCAGGAGTTGGGCTATGGCAACACTATGGTCGGCATTGCGGTGGGCATTCAGTTTTTAGCCACGGTGTTAACGCGTGGCTACGCCGGACGCCTCGCAGATCAGCACGGTGCAAAACGGTCAGCTTTACAGGGCATGTTTGCCTGCGGTCTGGCCGGAGGGGCATGGCTGCTGGCCGCGCTCCTGCCGGTAGACGCCGCGTATAAATTTGCGCTGTTGGTGGTGGGGCGCTTAATCCTCGGATTCGGTGAAAGCCAGCTGCTGACCGGAACCCTGACCTGGGGGATGGGGCTGGTTGGCCCAGCGCGTTCGGGCAAGGTCATGTCCTGGAACGGGATGGCCATCTACGGTGCCCTGGCAGCAGGTGCTCCGCTGGGTCTGCTGATCCACAGCCAGTTTGGTTTTGCGGCACTGGCGGGAACCACCATGGTGCTGCCGCTGCTGGCGTGGGCATTTAATGGTTCGGTGCGAAAAGTCCCGGCCCATAAAGGCGAACGCCCATCCCTGTGGAGCGTGGTCGGCCAAATCTGGCAGCCGGGTCTCGGCCTGGCGCTACAGGGCGTGGGTTTTGCGGTGATTGGTACCTTCGTCTCCCTGTACTTTATGAGCCGTGGCTGGGCGATGGCGGGCTTTACGCTCACCGCGTTTGGCGGCGCGTTTGTGCTGATGCGCGTACTCTTTGGCTGGATGCCGGATCGCTTTGGCGGCGTGAAGGTGGCGGTGGCCTCGCTGGTCATTGAGACCATCGGTCTGCTGCTGCTCTGGCAGGCGCCCAACGCCTACGTTGCGCTGCTGGGGGCGGCGTTGACCGGCAGCGGTTGCTCGCTGATCTTCCCGGCGCTGGGCGTTGAGGTGGTGAAACGCGTGGCTCCGCAGGTGCGCGGCACCGCGCTCGGTGGGTATGCCGCGTTTCAGGATATCTCCTACGGGGTCACCGCACCGCTGGCGGGGCTGGTGGCAACATCCTTTGGCTATCCGTCCGTATTTCTTGCCGGGGCCGTTTCAGCGGTTGTGGGGATCGTGGTGACGCTGGTGGCGTTTCGCAGAACTTGAGCCGTTGTTGCCGGGTGGCGGCTGCGCCTTACCCGGCCTACGGTTCGAGCCGTTGTAGGCCCGGTAAGCGGAGCGCCACCGGGCAAAACCTCAGGCAACCAGCCAGAAAATCGCCAGCGCAATCAGCAACGCAATAAACATCAGCCCCGGACGGGCGGACAGCGTTTTGAAGGTATCCACGACAGGCGCAAACAGTGGGCTGTAAATGGGCTGAATGTTCCGCGCTTCAGGAATGCCGCCTTCGCGCTCGGCGCGACGAACAAAGATCTGATTCAATATATCCTGCACCTGCGCGGTGGTCAGCACCGTTTGCGGCGTGGCCTGCCAGGTCTGCTGGGCATAATCCCGCACCGCCTCAAACTCGTGCGGTTCGAGCGGTTGTTTCAGCGCTGCCTGCACCGTGTGCAGGGTAGGGGCATTCTGGGTGCTGAGGGTCTGGCGGGCCTGGAGCCAGGTGACCAGATGCGTAAACTGTCTGGCTGGGATCAACTCGCCGCTTTTCACGTCGGACAGCTCCAGCATGGATTGCCAGATGAGCTTTGTCGACTCGCCGGTAGCGGCGGCCAGTTTGGTCACCATCTGATTAAGCGTGTTGTGCTCAGCAGGCAGCAGCGGGCGTTCGGTCGCCGGGCGCTGCTGAGGCTGTGGAATTGACAGCTGATTGGTTTGCAGCAGCGTCAGTACCGTTTTGAGCTGATCGGGCGTGAGCTGGCTCAGGGCAGTCTGACCATACTGTTGGCGAATAAAATCACTGACCGCCTGGCGATTGTTCCCCTGGCCCAGCAGCTCGGTCAACTGCGACACAATCTGGCGCGTGGTGTGATGCTGCTGCGCGGCGTTGATTCGCTGGTTCAGGTTCTGCTCGGCAGCAGGGAAATGGCGCGACTGCAGCGGAGCGTCGTTCTTCACACCTAAATCGTGCTTAACCCCGGCCCAGACTTCCGCGTTTTGTTGCGACGTCAGCGCAATCAGGCGCGTGATCAGTCGCTCCAGCACGGTGCGCTGTTGCGTGGAGAGCGGCTGTTCGCCTGCAACACTCGGCGGCGTTAAGGGGCCTTCACCCGGAGGGCGCGGCGGCGTACCTGAAATAGGCTGCATCGTCGGAATCCTTAAAGTCAAAACTCAGCGTTAACCCGGCGGACATATATGCCTGGCGGCGAGATTATGGCACACTTGGCAGGTTTTCTTCCTCTCAAACAGGTACTCAGACGTGAAAATCCTCGTTGATGAAAATATGCCTTATGCCCGCGAGCTGTTTAGCCGCCTTGGCGAGGTTAAGGCTGTCCCTGGTCGCCCGATTCCGGTCAACGAACTGGATGATGCAGACGCCCTGATGGTGCGCTCGGTGACCAAAGTAAATGAGACGTTGCTCTCCGGCAAAACGGTGAAATTTGTCGGGACCGCAACGGCGGGGACCGATCATGTGGATGACAAGTGGCTTAAGCAGGCGGGGATAGGCTTCTCTGCCGCGCCGGGCTGTAATGCCATTGCCGTTGTGGAATACGTTTTCTCCTCGCTGCTGATGCTGGCCGAGCGCGACGGTTTTGCGCTGAAAGACCGCACCGTGGGGATTGTCGGCGTGGGTAATGTCGGCGGTCGCCTGCAAAAGCGTTTTGAAGCGTTAGGGATCCGCACCCTGCTATGCGACCCGCCGCGCAAAGACAACGGCGATGAAGGGGATTTCCGCTCGCTGGATGAGCTGGTTGAACAGTGTGACGTGCTGACTTTCCATACGCCGCTGTTTAAAGAGGGGCCGTATAAGTCGCTGCATCTTGCTGACGAAGCGCTGATCCGCCGTCTGAAGGCTGGCACTATTCTGATAAATGCCTGCCGTGGTCCGGTCGTGGACAACGCCGCGCTGCTGACATGTCTGAATGAAGGACAAGACCTCAGCGTGGTGCTGGACGTCTGGGAGCCGGAGCCGGATCTCAACGTTGAGCTACTCAACAAGGTGGATGTTGGCACCGCGCATATCGCTGGCTACACGCTTGAAGGCAAAGCGCGCGGCACGACGCAGGTGTTTGAAGCCTACAGCGCCTTTATCGGTCATCCGCAGCAGGTAGCGCTGGATACCTTACTCCCCGCGCCTGAATTTGGCCGCATTACCCTGCACGGCCCGCTCGATCAGGCAACGCTGAAAAGGCTGGTGCATTTGGTGTATGATGTGCGCCGCGATGATGCGCTGCTGCGTAAAGTGGCGGGGATCCCGGGTGAGTTTGATAAGCTGCGTAAGAACTACGTTGAGCGCCGCGAGTGGTCTTCCCTGTATGTGATATGCGACGACGCGTCGGCGGCGACGCTGCTGCATAAACTTGGTTTTAACGCCGTTCATCATCCGGCACATTAATGTCTTCTTAATGCTCCCTGTCGGATACTCCGACAGGGACGCTTTTTTATTTCTGGAGTAAACCACCATGTCTGAAGGCTGGAACATTGCCATTTTAGGTGCCACGGGTGCCGTGGGCGAAGCCCTGCTCGAAACCCTTGCTGAGCGTCAGTTCCCGGTGGGTGACATCTATGCGCTGGCGCGTACCGACAGCGCGGGTGAACACCTGCGTTTCAGCGGTAAATCCGTCATGGTCCAGGACGCGGCAGCGTTCGACTGGACGCAGGCGCAGCTGGCGTTTTTCGCCGCGGGCGCTGAAGCGACTGCTGCGTACGTTGAAGAGGCGACCAACGCAGGCTGCCTGGTGATCGACCTGAGCGGCCTGTTCGCCATGGAGCCGGATGTGCCGCTGGTGGTGCCGGACGTGAACCCGTTCGTGCTGGCTGACTACCGCAACCGTAACGTCATCGCGGTACCGAACAGCCTGACCAGCCAGCTGCTGACCGCCCTGAAACCGCTGATCGACGACGGCGGCCTGTCTCGTATTACTGTGACCAGCCTGCTGTCGGCCTCCGCTAACGGTAAAAAAGCGGTCGATGCGCTGGCCGGGCAGAGCGCGAAGCTGCTGAACGGTATCCCGATTGACGAAGACGATTTCTTTGGTCGCCAGCTGGCGTTTAACATGCTGCCGCTGCTGCCGGATCGTGAAGGTTCCGTGCGCGAAGAGCGTCGTATCGTCGATGAAGTGCGCAAAGTGCTGCAGGATGAAGGGCTGATGATCTCCGCCAACGTTGTGCAGTCCCCGGTCTTCTACGGGCACGCGCAGATGGTTGGTTTTGAAGCCCTGCGTCCACTGGCGGCAGAAGAAGCGCGCGATGCGTTTGGCCGCGGTGAAGATATCGTGCTTTCTGAAGAGAGTGAATTCCCGACCCAGGTGGGCGATGCCACCGGTAGTGCGCATCTATCCGTTGGCTGCGTGCGCAACGATTACGGCATGCCCGAGCAGGTTCAGTTCTGGTCCGTTGCCGATAACGTACGTTTTGGCGGCGCGCTGATGGCAGTCAAAATCGCCGAGAAGCTGGTGCAGGAGTACCTGTACTGATGTCAGAAGTGGAACAAAAGCCGGTCCACAGAATTGCCCTCGGCATTGAGTACGATGGCAGTAAATATTATGGCTGGCAGCGTCAGAACGAAGTGCGCAGCGTTCAGGAAAAGCTGGAGAAAGCGCTTTCTCAGGTAGCGAATGAGCCGATTAACGTCTTATGCGCAGGCCGAACCGACGCCGGTGTTCACGGCACAGGGCAGGTGGTGCACTTTGAAACCACCGCCGTGCGCAAGGATGCTGCCTGGACGCTGGGTGTAAATGCGAATTTACCTGGTGACATTGCCGTGCGTTGGGTGAAAGCTGTGCCGGATGATTTTCATGCGCGTTTCAGCGCCACCGCGCGCCGTTACCGCTACGTCATCTACAACCAGCGTCTGCGTCCGGCAGTGTTAAGCCAGGGCGTGACGCATTTTTATGAACCGCTTGATGCAGAACGTATGCAGCGTGCGGCGCAGTGTTTGATTGGAGAGAATGACTTTACGTCGTTTCGTGCGGTGCAGTGTCAGTCCCGCACGCCGTGGCGTAACGTCATGCACATTAACGTCAGTCGTTATGGCGCGTATGTGGTGGTAGATATCAAAGCCAATGCCTTTGTACATCATATGGTGCGGAATATTGTTGGCAGCCTGATGGAAGTGGGCGCCGGACACCAGCCGGAGAGCTGGATTGCAGAACTGCTGGCAGCGAAGGACAGAACGCTTGCGGCAGCAACGGCGAAAGCGGAAGGGCTGTATCTGGTCTCGGTAGATTATCCGGATCGGTTTGACCTGCCAAAACCGCCAATGGGCCCGCTGTTTTTAGCGGACTAAACAAAGGTGCAATTAAGGCTTAGACAATATGGACGTAATACGTTTTCTGATTGATTTCATTTTGCATATTGATGTTCACCTGGCGGAGCTGGTCGCGCAGTATGGCGTCTGGGTATATGCCATTCTGTTCCTGATCCTGTTCTGTGAAACGGGTCTGGTTGTTACGCCGTTTCTGCCGGGTGATTCACTCCTGTTTGTGGCGGGTGCGCTTTCCGCGCTGCCAACCAATGACCTGAACGTGCATTTGATGGTGGTATTGATGATCGTCGCCGCGATTATCGGTGATGCGGTCAACTATACAATTGGGCGGGTGTTCGGTGAACGGCTGTTCAGTAACCCGAATTCGAAAATTTTCCGCCGCAGCTATTTAGACAAAACGCATGCCTTCTACGAGCGTCACGGCGGCAAAACCATTATTCTTGCCCGTTTTGTCCCCATCGTTCGTACCTTTGCACCGTTTGTGGCAGGAATGGGGCATATGTCCTATCGTCATTTTGCGATGTATAACGTTGTCGGTGCGCTGCTGTGGGTACTGCTCTTTACTTACGCAGGCTACCTGTTTGGCGATCTGCCCGTGGTTCAGGAAAACCTTAAGTTGCTGATTGTAGCGATTATTGTGCTTTCCGTACTGCCGGGGGTTATCGAAATCATCCGTCACAAACGGGCGGCAGCTAAACAAGCGAAGTAAATGCACGCTGGCGGTTCGACCACTTTTTTATCCAAAGTTTCGGGCTGTTATGTTTTAATGTGCAACATTCATGGTCTGTTGGAGGCAAAAATGGCATTATTCGCCTCTTATAGCAAAACTGGCATACGACCAGGTTCAGGCAGAAAGGTTATCAATGAGCTGGATTGAACGAATTAAAAGCAACATTACCCCAACGCGTAAAGCGAGCATTCCTGAAGGGGTATGGACGAAGTGTGATAGCTGCGGCCAGGTTCTGTATCGTGCAGAGCTGGAACGCAATCTTGAAGTGTGTCCAAAATGTGACCACCACATGCGTATGTCGGCGCGCAACCGCCTGCATAGCCTGCTGGACGAAGGCTCTCTGGTAGAGCTGGGCAGCGAACTCGAGCCAAAAGACGTGCTGAAGTTTCGCGACTCCAAAAAATACAAAGATCGTCTGGCCTCTGCACAGAAAGAGACCGGCGAGAAAGACGCGCTGATCGTCATGAAAGGCACCCTGCATGAGATGCCGGTTGTTGCCGCCGCGTTTGAGTTCTCCTTTATGGGTGGCTCTATGGGCTCAGTGGTCGGTGCGCGCTTCGTGCGTGCCGTTGAGCAGGCGCTGGAAGACAACTGCCCGCTGATCTGCTTCTCCGCTTCAGGCGGTGCGCGTATGCAGGAAGCGCTGATGTCCCTGATGCAGATGGCGAAAACCTCTGCAGCGCTGGCGAAAATGCAGGAGCGCGGTCTGCCGTACATTTCTGTACTGACCGACCCAACCATGGGCGGCGTCTCTGCAAGCTTCGCGATGCTGGGCGACCTGAACATCGCTGAGCCAAAAGCGCTGATTGGCTTTGCCGGTCCTCGCGTTATCGAACAAACCGTACGTGAAAAACTGCCGCCGGGCTTCCAGCGCAGTGAGTTCCTCATCGAGAAAGGCGCTATCGACATGATCGTTCGCCGCCCGGAAATGCGCCTGAAACTGGCAAGCGTCCTGGCGAAGCTGATGAATCTGCCGGCGCCGAACCCGGATGAGCCGCGCGAAGGCGTGATCGTACCGGATCAGGAACCCGAGGCCTGATAACTGAAAAGGGCAGGGCCGGTTGGCGCTGCCCTTTTGCTTTCTAATCTGTTAATGACAACCGGGCATTATGGAAAATAAAAGCATTCCCCAAGCCACGTCGCCCCTGGCCGCGTGGCTTTCTTATCTGGAAAACCTGCACAGTAAAACCATCGATATGGGGCTTGAACGCGTAAGCCAGGTCGCCGCGCGTCTTGATGTGCTCAAACCGGCCCCGTTCGTGTTCACCGTCGCGGGCACCAACGGGAAAGGCACGACCTGCCGCACGCTGGAATCTGTCCTGATGGCGGCGGGGTATAAGGTAGGCGTATACAGCTCTCCACACTTGGTGCGCTACACAGAGCGGGTGCGTGTGCAGAACCGCGAACTGCCGGAATCTGCCCATACGGCGTCATTCGCGGAAATTGAAGCCGCTCGCGGTGAGATTTCATTAACCTATTTCGAATACGGTACGCTTTCAGCGCTGTGGCTGTTCAAACAGGCGCAGCTTGACGTGGTGATTCTGGAAGTCGGCCTCGGTGGTCGTCTTGACGCCACCAATATGGTGGATGCGGATGTCGCCGTCGTCACCAGCATCGCGCTGGATCATACCGACTGGCTGGGACCAGACCGTGAAAGCATTGGTCGGGAAAAGGCCGGTATCTTCCGGGCGAATAAGCCCGCCGTGGTCGGCGAGCCGGACATGCCGCACACCATCGCTGACGTGGCGAATGAGAAGGGCGCTCATTTATTGCGCCGTGGCACCGACTGGCAGTATGAGGTTCAGGACAACGGCTGGCGCTTTAGCGATGCGCAGGGCGTGCTGGACGACCTGCCGCTGCCGCAGGTGCCTCAGCCGAACGCCGCCACCGCGCTGGCGGCACTGCGTGCCAGTGGATTGACGGTGAGCGAGCAGGCGATCCGCGACGGTATCCAGAACGCGATTCTGCCGGGGCGTTTCCAGATCGTCAGCGAGTCGCCGCGTCTTATTCTGGACGTGGCCCACAACCCGCACGCGGCGGCGTATCTGGCAGGACGTCTCAAATCGTTACCAAAAACCGGGCGTGTGCTGGCGGTTATCGGTATGCTTCATGATAAAGATATCGGCGGGACGCTGGCCTGCATGGAGAGTGTGGTCGATAGCTGGTATTGTGCTCCTCTGGAGGGGCCGCGCGGCGCGACGGCTGAGCAGCTGATGGAACATCTCGGCACAGGCGCAATCTATTGTAGCGTGGCTCAGGCCTGGCATGCTGCGATGGCGGATGCTAAACCAGAAGATACCGTGCTGGTGTGTGGTTCATTCCACACGGTGGCACATGTCATGGAAGTGATGGACGCGGGGAGAACCGGTGGCGAGTAAGTTTCAGAACCGTTTAACAGGAACCATTGTGCTGGTCGCGCTCGGAGTGATTATTCTTCCGGGACTGCTCGACGGGCAGAAAAAGCATTATCAGGACGAATTTGCGGCCATTCCGCTGGTGCCGAAACCGGGCGATCGCGATGAGCCAGACATGCTGCCCGCCGCGACGCAGGCGCTGCCTGCCCAGCCGCCGGAGGGCGCTGCAGAAGAGGTGCGCGCGGGCGATGCTGCCGCACCGTCGCTCGATCCTTCTCGCCTGGCAGCGAATAACAACATCGAAATCGATCCGGTTCCGGTAGAGCAGCCTAAGGCTGTTGAAAAACCGAAGCCTGTCGAGAAACCGCAACCGCAGCCGAAGCCGCAGCGAGATAAAGCGGCAGAGCAGCTGGCTGCGGCCTCAGAAACCCCACCACCGGCGAAACAAGACGCGGCGCCGACCGGTAAAGCCTACGTTGTTCAGCTTGGCGCATTGAAAAACGCCGATAAAGTCAACGAGGTGGTGAGTAAACTGCGCGGCGCGGGATACCGTGTTTACACTTCACCTTCCACGCCGGTGCAGGGTAAAATTACCCGCATCCTGGTGGGGCCAGAAGCGTCGAAAGATAAGCTGAAAGGATCGCTGGGCGAGCTGAAGCAGATCTCCGGGCTGAGCGGTGTGGTGATGAACTACAGCGCGAACTGATCAGATCTACCCCTCACCTTAACCCTCTCCCCAGAGGGGGAGGGGGAAGGGCAGACGTCCAAAGAGACGTAATGAGCCAACGGCGTTGAACATTTTTTCAGCGCCTTTTTTATTTACGCGCGGGAAGGAAATCCCTACGCAAACGTTTTCTTTTTCTGTTAGAATTCGCCCCGAACTGGATGACAGGGCGTTAAATCGTGGGACACATATGGTCTGGATTGATTACGCCATCATTGCGGTGATTGGTTTTTCCTGTCTGGTTAGCCTGATCCGTGGCTTTGTTCGTGAAGCGTTATCGCTGGTGACATGGGGTTGTGCTTTCTTTGTTGCCAGTCATTACTACACTTACCTGTCTGTCTGGTTCACGGGCTTTGAAGATGAACTGGTCCGAAACGGAATCGCCATCGCGGTGCTGTTTATCGCGACGCTGATTGTCGGCGCTATCGTCAATTACGTGATAGGTCAGCTGGTCGAGAAAACCGGTCTGTCAGGAACGGACAGGGTGCTCGGGATCTGTTTCGGCGCGTTGCGAGGCGTGTTGATTGTGGCCGCGATACTGTTCTTCCTGGATACCTTTACCGGGTTCTCCAAAAGCGAAGACTGGCTGAAATCGCAGCTCATTCCAGAGTTCAGCTTCATCATCAGATGGTTCTTTGACTATCTGCAAAGCTCGTCGAGTTTTTTGCCCAGGGCATAAACCCTGAGATGTGGCTTAACGAGGAAAAGACGAATGTGCGGTATTGTCGGTATCGCCGGTTTCATGCCGGTAAACCAGTCGATTTATGACGCGTTAACGGTGCTCCAGCACCGTGGGCAGGATGCTGCGGGTATCATCACCATTGATGCAAACAACTGCTTCCGTTTACGCAAGGCGAATGGCCTGGTAAACGATGTGTTTGAAGCCCGCCATATGCAGCGTCTGCAAGGTAATATGGGGATCGGTCACGTTCGTTATCCTACTGCTGGCAGTTCCAGCGCCTCTGAGGCACAGCCTTTCTACGTCAACTCACCGTATGGCATCACCCTTGCTCATAACGGCAACCTGACCAACGCGCACGAGCTGCGTAAAAAGCTGTTCGAAGAGAAACGTCGCCACATTAACACCACTTCTGATTCTGAAATCCTGCTCAATGTGTTCGCCAGCGAGCTGGATAACTTCCGTCACTACCCGCTGGAAGCAGACAACATTTTTGCTGCCATTGCCGCAACAAATCGTCAGATCCGCGGCGCGTATGCCTGCGTGGCGATGATTATCGGTCACGGCATGGTCGCCTTCCGCGATCCAAACGGCATTCGTCCTCTGGTGCTCGGCAAACGTGAGCTCGGCGATGGTCGTACGGAGTATATGGTCGCCTCTGAAAGCGTGGCGCTGGACACGCTGGGCTTTGAATTCCTGCGTGACGTTGCGCCGGGTGAAGCGGTCTACATCACCGAGAAGGGCCAGTTGTTCACCCGCCAGTGTGCCGACAATCCGGTCAGCAACCCGTGCCTGTTCGAATATGTTTACTTCGCCCGTCCGGATTCCTTCATCGACAAGATTTCCGTGTACAGCGCGCGTGTGAACATGGGTACGAAGCTCGGCGAGAAGATTGCCCGCGAGTGGGACGATCTCGACATCGACGTGGTTATTCCTATTCCGGAAACCTCCTGCGATATCGCGCTGGAAATCGCGCGTATTCTGGACAAGCCTTACCGCCAGGGCTTCGTGAAGAACCGCTACGTTGGCCGCACCTTTATCATGCCGGGCCAGCACCTGCGCCGTAAGTCCGTGCGCCGCAAGCTGAACGCCAACCGCGCCGAGTTCCGCGACAAGAATGTACTGCTGGTGGACGACTCCATCGTTCGTGGTACGACGTCTGAGCAGATTATCGAAATGGCGCGCGAAGCCGGTGCGAAGAAAGTGTATCTGGCATCTGCGGCGCCAGAAATTCGCTTCCCGAACGTGTATGGCATCGATATGCCAACCGCGACGGAGCTGATCGCTCACGGTCGTGAAGTGGACGAAATTCGCCAGATCATCGGTGCTGACGGCCTGATTTTCCAGGATCTGAACGATCTGATCGATGCGGTGCGTGCCGAGAACCCGGACATTCAGCAGTTCGAATGCTCCGTGTTTAACGGTGTGTACGTGACCAAAGACGTTGACCAGCAGTATCTCGACTACCTGGATTCCCTGCGTAACGACGATGCGAAAGCCGTCCAGCTGCAGAACGATCTTGAAAGCTTAGAGATGCACAACGAAGGTTGATGCTTCTGCAGGTGAGGGCATACGCCCTCACTTGCAACTCCCCGCAAAATCCTGCACAGTCTGCCCTGAATCAGTAAGGGCAAAAATCATGAAACGACTCATTATTGGGATCAGCGGTGCCAGCGGTGCGATTTACGGCGTACGTCTGTTGCAGGTGCTGCGTGACGTAGCAGAGGTCGAAACCCATCTGGTGATGAGCCAGGCAGCACGCCAGACCCTCTCCCTTGAAACCGACCTTTCCCTGCGTGACGTTCAGGCGCTCGCGGATGTCGTCCACGATGCCCGCGATATCGCTGCCAGTATCTCTTCAGGCTCGTTTAAAACGGCGGGCATGGTTATCCTGCCCTGTTCAATAAAAACGCTCTCCGGCATTGTGAACAGCTATACCGATACCCTGGTGACGCGCGCCGCGGATGTGGTGCTGAAAGAGCGTCGTCCTCTGGTGCTCTGCGTGCGAGAAACACCGCTGCATCTGGGGCATCTGCGTTTAATGACGCAGGCGGCTGAACTTGGGGCTGTCATCATGCCGCCGGTCCCCGCATTCTACCACCGCCCGCAAACGCTGGACGACATCATCAACCAGACCGTTAACCGCGTGCTGGACCAGTTTGATATTGAACTGCCGGAAGACCTCTTCACCCGCTGGCAGGGAGCCTGAATTTGTGCACAAACAAGGTGCATGAAAAGACAAGTTGCCCTGTTTCAGGGCAATTATGCAACGGCGATCATATCCTCGACATTTAATTCGTTTTTTCCCTTCTTCCCTCTCCGGTTCGTTCGGCAGACCTGCTATCTTTCACCATTAAGGCAATATCGCAACGTTTTATTAACATATTTAACGTCGATTTTTTGACCAGACGGGAATGTGGCATAAGACCTGCAAGAGAAGCCTGCAACACAACACACTACACAATACATAATAAAATCACGGTACTTGAGGGTAAATGTATGAAGAAGACGGTTCTGGCTCTGTCTTTGCTCGTGGGGTTAAGTGCAGCAGCAGGTAGCTACGCAGCACTGCCACAGACGGTTCGTATCGGTACAGACGCAACCTACGCGCCATTCTCTTCCAAGGATGCAAAAGGCGATTTCGTAGGGTTTGATATCGATCTGGGAAATGAAATGTGCAAACGCATTGCGGTGAAATGCACATGGGTGGGCAGCGACTTTGACGCGTTAATCCCGTCGCTGAAAGCCAAAAAAATCGACGCCATTATCTCTTCTCTCTCCATCACGGAAAAACGTCAGCAGGAGATCGCCTTCTCTGACAAGCTCTACGCTGCGGACTCTCGCCTGATTGCCGCCAAAGGCTCTCCGATCCAACCGACCATCGACTCGCTGAAAGGCAAGCATGTCGGCGTGCTTCAGGGCTCGACGCAGGAAGGGTTTGCCAATGCTAACTGGCGTGAGAAGGGCGTAGACGTGGTGGCTTACCAGAACCAGGATCTGATTTATTCTGACCTGTCAGCAGGCCGTCTGGATGCCGCATTCCAGGATGAAGTCGCCGCAAGCGAAGGCTTCCTGAAGCAGCCGGCCGGTAAAGAGTTCGCCTTCGCGGGCCCGTCCGTGAAAGACAAAAAATACTTTGGTGACGGCACCGGCATCGGCCTGCGTAAGGACGATACCGAGCTGAAAGCCGCCTTTGACAAAGCCTTCGCTGAGCTGCGTAAAGACGGTACCTACGACAAACTGGCGAAGAAATACTTCGACTTCAACGTCTACGGTGACTAACGCATGGCGGTGATGCACCGACCTGGTGCGTCGCTGGCGTGGGTGATTCAATATGGTGCAGGCTGTGCACCATATTGGGTCGCTGTGTGCATACTTAAGCATTTATAATGCAAAAAATCCCGCCCGAGAGGCATTATTCTTTGCCTGACTGCGTGGATTAATGGCACATTAACCGCACCCCGTCGTCGTAAAAAACCGTATGAAGACAGTTTGTTGAGGATAGATATGAAAAAACTCGTGTTGTCACTCTCTCTGGTACTGGCCTTTTCCAGCGCCACCGCGGCATTCGCAGCCGTTCCGCAAAAAATTCGTATTGGTACCGATCCGACCTATGCCCCCTTTGAATCGAAGAATGCGAAGGGTGAACTGGTGGGTTTTGACATCGATCTGGCCAATGAGCTGTGCAAACGTATTAAAGCGCAATGTACCTACGTTGAGAACCCGCTGGATGCCCTGATCCCGTCGCTGAAAGCGAAAAAAATCGACGTCATCATGTCCTCTCTTTCCATCACTGAAAAACGCCAGCAGGAGATTGCCTTCACCGACAAACTCTACGCGGCCGATTCTCGTCTGGTGGTGGCTAAGTCTTCAGACATTCAACCTACCCTTGAGTCGCTGAAAGGCAAACGCGTCGGCGTGCTGCAGGGCACCACGCAGGAAACCTACGGCAACGAACACTGGGCGCCGAAGGGGATCGAAATCGTCTCTTATCAGGGCCAGGAAAATATCTACGCTGACCTGACGGCAGGCCGAATAGATGCGGCATTCCAGGATGAAGTCGCGGCAAGCGAAGGCTTCCTGAAAACGCCGGTGGGTAAAGATTACAAATTTGGCGGCCCGTCCATTAAGGACGTGAAGCTGTTTGGTGTGGGCACTGGTATGGGCCTGCGCAAAGAAGACAACGAGCTGCGTGAAGCGCTGAACAAAGCCTTTGCCGAAATGCGTGCTGACGGCACCTACGACAAGCTGGCGAAAAAGTACTTTGATTTTAATGTTTACGGCGGCTAATCGCCCCGTCAAATAACGTGCGGCCCCTCCCACTCAGGGAGGGGAAAAGACACGGTTCCACCACTCACGACACGACAGGGCACGCGGTATGCTGTACGGATTTTCTGGCGTTATTTTACAAGGCGCGCTTGTCACCCTTGAGCTGGCTATCAGCTCCGTGGTACTGGCGGTGCTGATAGGTCTGGCGGGTGCAGGGGCAAAGCTGTCGGCGAATAAACCCCTGGCGCTTATATTCGAAGGCTATACCACGCTTATTCGCGGCGTACCCGATCTGGTGCTGATGCTGCTGATCTTTTACGGTCTGCAGATCGCGCTGAATGGCATTACCGACGCCGTCGGCATGGAACAGATCGATATCGACCCGATGGTAGCCGGTATTATTACCCTCGGTTTTATCTACGGTGCTTACTTCACGGAAACCTTCCGTGGTGCTTACATGGCCGTCCCGAGAGGGCACATTGAAGCGGCAACCGCGTTCGGGTTTACCTCCTCACAAACGTTTCGCCGGATCATGTTCCCGGCCATGATGCGCTATGCGCTTCCGGGCATCGGTAACAACTGGCAGGTTATCCTCAAAGCGACAGCGCTGGTCTCGCTGCTTGGCCTGGAAGACGTCGTGAAAGCGACTCAGCTGGCGGGCAAGAGCACCTGGGAGCCGTTCTACTTTGCGGTGGTCTGTGGCGTGATCTATCTGGTCTTTACGACCGTCTCCAATGGTGTGTTGCTTCTGCTCGAGCGTCGCTACTCCGTGGGTGTGAAGAGGGCTGACCTGTGATTGAGATTATTCAGGAATACTGGAAATCGCTGCTGTGGACGGACGGCTACCGCTTTACCGGCGTGGCGATTACGCTCTGGCTGCTGATTTCTTCCGTGGTGATGGGCGGCATTCTGGCGGTGTTTCTCGCTATTGGCCGCGTGTCGAACAACAAATTTATCCAGTTCCCGATCTGGCTGTTCACCTATGTGTTTCGCGGTACGCCCCTGTACGTGCAGCTGCTGGTGTTCTATTCGGGAATGTACACGCTGGAGATCGTGAAAGGCACTGAGATGCTGAATGCGTTCTTCCGCAGCGGTCTGAACTGTACGGTGCTGGCGTTGACGCTCAACACCTGCGCCTATACCACCGAGATCTTTGCGGGGGCGATCCGCTCTGTCCCTTACGGTGAAATTGAAGCGGCGCGGGCGTACGGCTTTTCGTCGGTGAAGCTCTATCGCTGCATCATTCTGCCATCGGCGCTGCGCATTGCGCTCCCGGCGTACAGTAACGAAGTGATTTTGATGCTGCACTCCACCGCGCTCGCCTTTACCGCGACGGTGCCGGATCTGCTCAAAATCGCGCGCGATATTAACTCCGCGACCTATCAGCCGTTTACTGCGTTTGGCATTGCGGCAGTGCTCTATTTAATTATCTCTTATGTTCTGATTAGCCTGTTCCGTAAGGCTGAAAAACGCTGGTTGCAGCATATAAAACCTTCGACGCACTGAGAAAGATGATGGCTGAGAACAAATTAAACGTTATTGATTTGCACAAACGCTACGGCGAACATGAAGTGCTGAAAGGGGTGTCGCTGCAGGCTAACGCAGGCGATGTGATCAGTATTATCGGCTCATCCGGCTCGGGTAAAAGTACCTTCCTGCGTTGCATTAACTTCCTCGAAAAGCCGAGCGAAGGCTCGATTGTGGTGAGCGGGCAGAATATTAACCTGGTCCGTGACAAAGACGGCCAACTGAAGGTGGCAGATAAGCATCAGCTGCGCCTGCTGCGTACGCGCCTGACGATGGTGTTCCAGCACTTCAACCTCTGGAGCCACATGACGGTGCTGGAGAACGTGATGGAAGCGCCGGTTCAGGTGCTGGGGCTGAGCAAGCAGGAAGCCCGCGAGCGCGCGGTAAAATACCTGGCGAAAGTGGGTATCGACGAGCGCCAGCAGATGAAATACCCGGTGCATCTCTCCGGCGGTCAGCAGCAGCGTGTTTCCATCGCCCGTGCGCTGGCGATGGAGCCTGAGGTACTGTTGTTCGACGAACCGACCTCCGCGCTCGATCCTGAACTCGTGGGCGAAGTGCTGCGCATCATGCAGAAGCTGGCCGAAGAGGGCAAAACGATGGTGGTGGTAACGCACGAGATGGGCTTCGCCCGTAACGTCTCGAACCACGTTATCTTCCTGCATCAGGGAAAAATTGAAGAGCAGGGGCACCCGGACGAAGTGCTGGCGAACCCGCAAAGCCCGCGTTTGCAGCAGTTCCTGAAGGGATCTTTGAAGTAGGTTTTGCCCTTCTCCCTCTCCCTGTGGGAGAGGGTCGGGGTGAGGGCATCAGACCGCAGTGCAGCCCAATCGCCCGGTGGCGCTTCGCTTACCGGGCCTACAAATTCTATTGCCGTTCGGCACATTCCAGCCGATACACCCAGTCGTCATACCGTACGCCGTCAATTTCATACGCCTTTTCCAGCACCTGCGTACGCACAAACCCGGCTTTCTCCAGCACGCGCACCGACCCGCCGTTATCCGCCAGTACGTACGCGTTAATCGCTCTCACCCCTGTCTGGTTAAACGCGTAGTCACACACCGCGCGCAGCGCCTCGCTGGCAATCCCTTTTCCCTGCGCGGCAGGCACAACCGTGTAGCCGATATCCGCCTCTTCACGGTTCTCAGGGCTGATTTGCAGGCCGATATCGCCCAGCGGCGCATCGTCATCCCGAAAGCGGATCACGAAAACATGCTCCGCCATCAGGCGCGCGGCAAACACGCGTCGGGTCTCTTTTTCGGGTGCAGTCGCGGCCATATAGCGCATGACGTCGCGGTTTTCGCGCAGCGAGCGGAAAAACGCCCAGTCAGAGGGTTCGAAAGGGGTGAGATGAAGCCGGGGAGTGGTGATGGTTGCCATTGTTACGCCATTTCATCGGAACATGGCGTATCACTGTAACATATTCAGCGCACCACATCCCCCAGTGCCTCTTCTAAATCATACCAGCGGAAGGCAAACCCGGCCGCTTCCAGACGCTTTGGCAGCGCGCGCTGCCCGCCTAATACCAGCACAGAGGCTTCACCCATCATCAGGCGAATGACCGTCGCAGGCACGCGTAAAATCGCCGGGCGATGCAGGGCATGCCCCAGCGCGTGGGCAAACTGTTCATTACGCACCGGATAGGGCGCAACCATGTTAAACGGCCCGCGCAGATCGTTATCCAGCAGCCAGATAATGCCGTTCACCATATCGTCGATGTGGATCCACGCCAGATACTGACGCCCGTTGCCAATTGGTCCGCCGAGGCCCAGCCTGAAGGGAGGAAGCATTTTACCCAGAATGCCGCCTTTCGGCGCAAGCACCACGCCGGTACGCAGCAGGCAGACGCGGGTACGATCGCTCTGTGCCGCGCTGGCGATACGCTCCCACTGGGCGCAGAGTTTATGGGTAAATTCGTTGTGCGGCGGCTCCTCTTCGGTCACCACCACTTCGCCGAGATCGCCGTAATAGCCCGTCGCAGAGCCTGAAATGAGCACCGATGGCGGCGTATGGCTGTTGCGAATCAGTTCGACCAGCTTCTCGGTGATATTCCAGCGGCTGCTGCACAACCGCTGCTTCTGCTCTTCGGTCCAGCGCTTGTCGGCGATGGGTTCACCCGCGAGGTTGATGACGGCGTCAAAACCGTCCAGATTCTGCTGCTCAGCCAGACCTTTCCAGATGTCGACACCTGCCCCCAGCACCTGACGTGCTTTCTCCGGGCTGCGCGTCACCACGGTAATCTCGTGATGCAGAGCGTGCAGACGGGGAATGAGATGACGGCCAATCAGGCCCGTACCGCCGGTCAGCAGAATCTTCATACAACCTCCAGGTTTATGCCTGGCGTCGCCAGCTTAACGTCATGGAGACGGAGTCGGCGTAACGCAGGGCGTGAAGTTTATCGATCTCGACTTCAGCATAAGTGACCCAGTGATGTTCGCGTGCGATGTCGAGCACATCCTGAGTTAATTTTTCCAGCAGAGAGAAGCGGTTGTTTTCCACGTACTGGATAATGTTTTTGGTGATTGTGCGATAGTTCAGCGCATCATTGATATCTTCGCTGGCCCGCGCTTTGTCTGCGGGGTAGTGAATAACCACATTGATGACAATATCCTGTCGGTTGGCAATCTCTTCCTCTTTGATACCGATGAACGTGCGTAAGCGTAAATTTTTTATACGTATAATCGCGTCATGCTGTGACATTGCAGGTCTTCTCCGTGTCAGTATTTGCTGCCCATAATACATGAGAGCGAGTCATGCACCCAGCGGGGCAGGGGTCTAAATCTGCTGAATAATTTGCATGGCGCGCTCGGTCGCAGGACGGGTCCGAATCCGTTCAAACCAGTTATTCACGGCAGGGTATGCCGCCAGGTCAATACGGTGTTTCTCATGGGTGTTGATCCACGGCCAGCAGGCGATATCGGCAATGCTGTAATGATCGCCGCCAAGCCACGGCGTTTTCTCCAGTCGACGATTTAGCACGCCATATAATCGCTGGGTTTCAACCTGATAGCGTTCTATTGCGTAAGGAATGGGCTGCGGGGCGTAGGCAGTAAAGTGATGATTTTGCCCGAGCATCGGCCCGAGACCGCTCGACTGCCAGAAAAGCCATTGCAGGGTATGGTGACGCTCGCGCAGTTCACCGCTCAGCAGCTTGCCGGATTTCTCCGCCAGATAGAGCAAAATCTCCCCGGATTCAAACAGACTCAACGGCCTGCCTCCATCGGCGGGCAGATTATCAATAATGGCCGGGATTTTATTGTTGGGCGATATCGCCAGAAAGACCGGCCTGAACTGATCGCCTTTGCTGATATCCACGCGAATGATCCGGTACTCCAGTTCGGCTTCCTCCAGAAAAAGGGTGATCTTATGGCCGTTTGGGGTAGGGGCATAGTAAAGGTCGATCATTCTCAACTCCTGTCAGTGTGAAAAGTGATGCCATAAAAATCAGTATAGGTGCCTGTTGTAAATCGTGAGTTTTCATCAAGTGACAGCGAGCCAAAGAGATTATATTTTGAGTGAAAACCGTTCAGCCAATGAGGAAGTTATGAACCAGCCTGCGATAACGTTGTGGTCCGATGCCTGTTACTTTTCACCGTATGTGATGAGCGTTTACGTCGCTCTGGCGGAAAAAGGATTGTCTTTCACCCTGAAGACCATCGATCTGGACAGGGGTGAACACCTGAAACCGCAGTGGCAGGGTTACGACCTGACCCGACGCGTGCCGGTGCTGGAGATTGACGGTTTTGCATTGAGCGAATCCTCGGCGATCGATGAATACCTTGAAGATCGCTTTGCACCGCCGGAGTGGGAGCGCATTTATCCTCACGATCTGCAGAAGCGCGCGCGGGCGCGGCAGATCCAGGCGTGGCTGCGTAGCGATCTGGTGCCAATTCGCGTTGAACGTTCTACTGACGTGGTTTTCGCCGGAGTGAAAAAGCCCGCGTTGAGTGAAGAGGGAAGCGCCAGTGCGCAAAAGTTGATTGAGACAGCGTCTGCGTTGCTGGCGCACGGCAACCCGAATCTCTTCGGCGAGTGGTGCATTGCTGACACCGATCTGGCGCTGATGTTAAACCGTTTGATCCTCAACGGCGACGAGGTTCCTCAGCTGCTGGTGGATTATGCTGCATTCCAGTGGCAGCGCGCCTCCGTGCAGCGCTATGTGGCACTCTCCGCTAAGCGCGCGGGCTGATAAGCTCTGGCGCTTCAGGTATGATGGGGGCAGTCTGTTTTCCTGAGGAGTGACTGATGAAACTGATGTTTGCGTCGGATATCCATGGATCGCTGCCCGCTACCGAGCGCGTTCTTTCCCTGTTTGCCGAAAGCGGGGCACGGTGGCTGGTGGTGCTGGGCGATGTGTTAAACCATGGTCCGCGAAATGCGCTGCCTGAAGGTTATGCACCCGCGCAGGTGGCGGAAAAACTGAATGAGCATGCCTCGCGAATTATCGCGGTGCGCGGTAACTGCGACAGTGAAGTTGACCAGATGCTGCTGCATTTCCCCATCACTGCGCCCTGGCAGCATGTCCTGCTGGAAAAGAGCCGTCTTTTTTTGACTCACGGTCATCTTTTTAGCCCGGAAAACCTCCCGGCGCTCGCCGCTGGCGATGTCCTGGTTTATGGTCATACTCATATTCCGGTAGCGGTAAAACGTGGTGAGATTTATCACTTTAACCCCGGTTCGGTCAGCATTCCGAAAGGCGGTAATCCGGCGAGCTATGGCATGCTGGATGGAAATACCCTGAGCGTTATCGCACTTAATGATCAGCAAGTTATTGCGCAGATAGCGATTAATCCGTAAGTTACACCTCAACTGCAAACGCGCCGAAAGAGCGCTTAGACGAGAAGGTTTCCCGATGGTGGAGCAGAATCATTTGGCAAGTACTGAGTGGGTTGACATTGTCAGCGAAGAGAATGAAGTGATCGCGCAGGCCAGCCGCGAACAAATGCGCGCGGAGCGACTGCGTCACCGCGCAACGTACATCGTCGTGCATGACGGCATGGGCAAGATCCTGGTCCAGCGCCGCACGGACACCAAAGATTTTCTCCCCGGTATGCTGGATGCCACGGCGGGCGGCGTTGTGCAGGCAGATGAAGTGCTGCTGGATTCCGCGCGTCGCGAAGCAGAAGAAGAGTTAGGCATCGCCGGCGTGCCGTTTGCCGAGCACGGCCAGTTCTATTTCGAGGACGAAAACTGCCGCGTCTGGGGCGGGCTGTTTAGCTGTGTCTCCCATGGGCCATTCGCCCTGCAGGAAGAGGAAGTGAGCGAAGTCTGCTGGATGACGCCGGAAGAGATCACCGCGCGCTGCGACGAATTTACCCCTGACTCCTTAAAAGCACTGGCGCTGTGGATGACCCGCAACGCCAAAAACGAATCCGCTAAGCCAGAAAGCAAAGCGGAAAAAGAGGAAGAGGCTGAGTAAGCCTTAACAGCTTTCCCGCAGGCAGAGGCTGGACGCGATTGGTTTATGGTCGCGCCAGTCTCCATCATTCAGACGTTCCAGCAACGCTTTCCCGGCTTCAATTCCAATCTTACGATGCGGTACCGCCATGGTCGTCAGCGGCGGCTGACAGACGCGGCTGACATCGCTATCGCCAAAGCCCACCACGGCTAAATCGTCCGGCACTTTTATGCGCCGACGCTGGCATTCATAGAGTGCCCCGCAGGCCAGTTCGTCCGAGACGCATACCAGCGCATCCAGCTCCGGCCACGCCAGCAGGAATTCCGGCAACTGTGCCGCGCCCGTGGAGAAATTTGGCGGCATGGCGGCGTTAATCACTCTGTTCGGCGACAGATGGTGACGAAGCATGGCCTTGTACCAGCCCTGCAAATGCTGCTGGAAAATCCACTGCTCCTGGTTGGCGCACAGCAGGCCAATATTTTGGTAGCCGCGCTTAATCACCATTTCCGTGAGTTCATACATGGCGGCGACGTTATCAATGCCGATATTCATATCAATCGGGTCGGCGCGCATCGCACCCATCTCCATCACCGGAATGGAGGCATTTTTCAGCCAGTGCCGGACGGTGTCTGAGTGCTCGACGCTGAGCAAAATCGCGGCGGCAATATTTGACGCCAGCAGCGTTTCCAGTAATTTCTCTTCCTGCTCAAGACGATGCTGGGATTCTGCCAGCATGATCTGATATCCGGCGGGCTGTAGCACCTGCTGTAGCCCGGCGAACATCTCCGAGCAGCCGGCTTCAGAGAGGTTAGGAACAACCATTGCGATCGTCCAGGAAGAGGCTGATGCCAGCGCGCTTGCGGCAAGATTAGGCATATAGCCCAGCTCCTGCACCGCAGCGTCTATTTTTTCTCGCAGTTTATCGGAAACCTGTTCGGGCGTGCGGAGCGCACGGGACACGGTCATTGTGCCCACACCAGCAAGCTGTGCGACATCGGCCAGCGTCACCTTACCGGTACTGCGTCGTTTTCGGGTTAGAGACATACACCTTCCTGCTAACAGGACGCGACTACTTTCATCCTTCGCTTCACGTGAAACGCAGTATACGCTTTAAATCCCTTTTTTTGCTGTGATTTAGCACCGCGATTGCAATTTGATAGCGCTATCACATTTCTGCATGTTAACTGTTGGTAGCGCTATCTTTGTGATCCTGATCGCAGTCAATCATTGAGGTGTTGAATAAAGTTTGCTCATCTTTAGCGTCGTAGTCGGAGGGCAAAGTGCTCAAAAAATGGATATATGATACAACCATCACGCTGCAGGACAGCGTAGAGGACTGGCCGCAGGCGCTGGAGCTGTGCGCGAAGCCGCTTCTGGAGTTGCAGGTGATTTCGCCGGAATACATCACGGCCATCATCGAGCAGCATCATGCTTTAGGTCCGTATTACGTGCTGGCACCAGGGCTGGCGATGCCGCATGCGCGGCCGGAAGAAGGGGCGAAAGGACTCGGCCTGTCATTATTAAAACTGAAAAAAGGCGTCTCTTTTGGTGCCGGTGAGTTTGACCCTGTCGATGTTATTATCATGCTCGCCGCACCCGACAAAAATAGCCATATCGAAATGATCTCATCGCTGGCTGATTTATTTTCCAGCGATGCGGATATGGCTGAGCTGCATCAGGCGAATACCCTGGAGGAAATTAAAACGATTATTGACCGCTTCTGATTTAATTCTTTAATCCGATTATTCACAACATTACGCGCCAGCGTGATGGGGCGTACTCTACTCAAAATAAGGGAACAACAATGAAAATCATGGCTATTTGCGGGTCCGGCCTGGGCAGCAGTTTTATGGTCGAAATGAATATCAAAAAGGTGCTTAAAAAGCTGGAGATTGAGGCAGAGGTTGAACACTCCGATCTCTCGTCTGCAACGCCTGGCGCAGCAGACCTGTTCGTGATGGCAAAAGACATCGCGGCCAGCGCCAGCGTGCCGGAAAGCCAGCTGGTGGTGATTAACAACATCATCGACATCAACGAACTCGAAGCGCAGCTGCGCGCCTGGTTCGAAAGACAATAATCCTGATTAGGCGAGGTGGATATGTTTATCCTTGAAACGCTGAATTTCGTTGTTGATATATTAAAAGTCCCTTCGGTGCTGGTGGGATTAATTGCCTTAATCGGTCTGGTTGCGCAGAAAAAAGCGTTTTCGGACGTGGTGAAAGGAACAATTAAAACTATTCTCGGTTTTATTGTGCTGGGCGGCGGTGCCACGGTGCTGGTGGGGTCGTTAAATCCTTTGGGCGGAATGTTTGAGCACGCCTTTACTATCCAGGGCATTATTCCAAACAATGAAGCCATTGTGTCGATTGCGCTGGAAAAATACGGTGCCTCAACCGCGCTGATTATGGCTTTTGGGATGGTGGCGAATATTATCGTCGCGCGCTTTACCCGACTGAAATACATCTTCCTCACCGGACACCACACGTTTTATATGGCGTGCATGATTGGCGTGATCCTGACGGTGGCGGGCTTTGAGGGCGTGGGTCTGGTCTTCACCGGCTCGCTGATTCTCGGCCTGATCATGGCCTTCTTCCCGGCAATTGCCCAGCGCTACATGAAGCGCATTACCGGCAACGATGAGATTGCCTTCGGCCACTTCGGCACGCTGGGATACGTGCTGTCCGGCTGGATTGGCAGCAAGGTCGGCAAGGGCTCACGCTCAACCGAAGAGATGAACCTGCCGAAGAACCTGAGCTTCCTGCGCGACAGTTCGATCTCCATCTCCCTGACCATGATGATTATCTACCTCATCCTGGCGGTGAGCGCCGGGCGCGAGTACGTGGAGGCGACCTTCAGCGGCGGCCAGAACTACCTGGTGTACGCCATCATCATGGCGATCACCTTCGCGGCGGGCGTGTTCATCATCCTGCAGGGCGTGCGTCTGATTCTGGCGGAAATCGTCCCGGCCTTTACCGGCTTCTCGGAAAAACTGGTGCCGAACGCGCGCCCCGCACTGGACTGCCCGGTGGTGTATCCGTATGCGCCGAACGCGGTGCTGATTGGCTTCCTGTTCAGCTTCCTCGGCGGGATTGTAGGGTTGTTCATCTGCGGCCAGTTTAGCTGGGTGCTGATCCTCCCGGGCGTCGTGCCGCACTTCTTCACCGGCGCAACGGCGGGCGTGTTCGGTAACGCCACCGGCGGACGCCGCGGGGCAATGATTGGCGCCTTTGCTAACGGCCTGCTGATCACCTTCCTGCCGGTCCTGCTGCTGCCGGTGCTGGGTGCCATTGGCTTTGCCAACACCACCTTCTCGGACGCCGACTTCGGCGCGGTCGGGATTGTCCTCGGCAACCTGGCGCGCTTCATGTCGCCGCTTGCCATCACCGGACTGGTTGTGGCGCTGTTCGCGCTGCTGGTGGCGTACAACGTCTTCGCGAAAAACAAACCTGCGGGCGGTAACGCGCAGGAAAACACCGGAGCCAAATCATGAATGAGAAAGAGATAACCGAACTCGCGCGTCAGATCCGTCTTGAGACGCTGAAATCCCTGACGCAGCTGGGCTTTGGCCACTACGGCGGCAGCATGTCGGTGGTTGAAACCCTGGCCGTGCTGTACGGCGCGGTGATGAAAATCGACCCGGCGGATCCGGACTGGCCGGAGCGAGACTATTTTGTCCTGTCGAAAGGACACGCGGGCCCGGCGCTCTACAGCACGCTGGCGATCAAGGGCTACTTCCCCGTTGAAGAGCTGAGCACGCTCAACCAGAACGGCACGCGCCTGCCAAGCCACCCGGACCGCCTGAAAACGCGCGGCGTGGATGCCACTACCGGCTCGCTCGGGCAGGGGATCTCCATTGCCGGCGGTATGGCGCTCTCGCACAGGCTGGCGGGACGATCGAATCGGGTCTTCTGCATCGTCGGTGACGGCGAGCTGAACGAAGGGCAGTGCTGGGAAGCCTTCCAGTTTATCGCCCACCATCGCCTGAACAACCTGACGGTGTTCGTGGACTGGAACAAACAGCAGCTCGACGGCGAGCTGGACGAGATCATCAGCGCGTTCGACCTGGAGGGGAAATTCCGCGCCTTTGGCTTTGACGTGGCGACGGTGAAGGGCGACGACTTTCCGGGTCTGCTGGCGGTAACGTCGCGAGTCCCGGCTACCGATGCGCGTCCGTTAGTCGTCATTCTTGACAGCATCAAAGGGCAGGGGGTGCCGTACCTGGAGCAGCTCAGCAACTCGCACCACCTGCGGTTGACCGCGGAGAGCAAAGCGGCGCTTAACGAGACGATTCGCCAACTGGAGGCTTCACATGATTAAGGTTGCACCGGCAGGAGAGAAAGACGCCGTTGAGATGCGTAAGGTCTACGCGGGCTTCGTGGCAAAGCAGATTGAGTCCGGGAGTGAGATTATCGCTCTGGAAGCGGATCTGATGAGCTCGATGGCGATGGACGGCGTGGCGCGCGATTATCCGCAGCACGTGATTAACTGTGGCATTATGGAGGCCAATGTCATCGGCACCGCAGCGGGGCTGTCGCTCACCGGGCGTAAGCCGTTCGTGCACACCTTCACCGCGTTTGCCAGCCGTCGCTGCTTCGACCAGCTGTTTATGTCCCTGGACTACCAGCGCAACAACGTGAAGGTGATAGCGTCGGATGCGGGCGTGACGGCCTGCCACAACGGCGGCACCCATATGTCGTTTGAGGATATGGGTATTGTGCGCGGTCTGGCGCATTCGGTGGTGCTGGAGGTGACCGATGCGGTGATGTTCGAGGATGTGCTGCGCCAGCTTATCGACCTCGAAGGCTTCTACTGGGTGCGGACCATCCGTAAGCAGGCGCCGAGCGTGTATGCCCCTGGCTCAACCTTCACCATTGGCAAAGGCAACGTGCTGCGCGAAGGAAGCGATATTACCCTGATTGCCAACGGCATCATGGTGGCGGAAGCGCTGGAAGCGGCGCGCCAGCTGGAGCAGGAGGGGGTAAGCGCGGCGGTCATCGACATGTTTACTCTGAAGCCCATCGACCGGATGCTGGTGAAAAACTACGCCGAGAAAACCGGTCGCATCGTCACCTGTGAAAACCACAGCATTCACAACGGCCTCGGGTCGGCGGTGGCGGAAGTGCTGGTGGAAACCTGCCCGGTACCGATGCGGCGAGTGGGCGTCAAAGAGCGTTACGGTCAGGTAGGGACGCAGGATTTCCTGCAGAAGGAGTATGGCCTGACTGCACATGACATTGTGTCGGCGGCGCGAGAGCTGCTGTAAATAAAAAAGGCGACCCTTTGTGGTCGCCTTTTTGTTGCCCGGTGGCGCTCACGCTTACCGGGCCTACGGTCCTGTAGGCCGGATAAGCGAAGCGCCATCCGGCAAGACCTTACAATTACTGCTGCTGCGAAGACTGGATCGCGGTCAGTGCGATGGTGTAGACGATATCGTCAACCAGCGCGCCACGGGACAGGTCGTTCACAGGTTTGCGCATGCCCTGCAGCATTGGCCCGATGGAGATCAGGTCAGCAGAACGCTGTACCGCTTTGTAGGTGGTGTTACCGGTGTTCAGATCCGGGAAGATGAACACGGTAGCGCGACCTGCAACCGGCGAGTTCGGCGCTTTGGATTTCGCAACGTCGGCCATCACGGCGGCGTCGTACTGCAGCGGGCCGTCGATCATCAGGTCAGGACGTTTTTCCTGCGCCAGACGCGTCGCTTCACGTACTTTCTCTACGTCGCTACCTGCACCAGAGGTACCGGTGGAGTAGGAGAGCATTGCCACGCGCGGTTCGATACCGAAGGCAATCGCAGAGTCTGCGGACTGGATAGCGATTTCTGCCAGCTGTTCTGCGGTTGGATCCGGGTTGATCGCGCAGTCGCCGTAAACGTAAACCTGTTCAGGCAACAGCATGAAGAACACGGAAGAAACCAGAGAGCTGCCCGGTGCGGTTTTGATCAGCTGCAGCGGTGGACGGATGGTGTTCGCCGTGGTGTGAACCGCACCGGAAACCAGACCGTCAACTTCGTCCTGCTCCAGCATCAGCGTGCCCAGCACCACGTTGTCTTCCAGCTGTTCGCGCGCAACGGCTTCGGTCATGCCCTTGCTCTTACGCAGCTCAACCAGGCGGGCAACGTAGCTTTCGCGAACCACTTCAGGGTCAACGATTTCGATGCCAGCGCCCAGCTCAACGCCCTGAGACGCCGCAACGCGGGTGATCTCATCAGGGTTACCCAGCAGCACACAGGTCGCGATGCCGCGCTCTGCACAGATAGCAGCCGCTTTAACGGTACGTGGTTCGTCACCTTCAGGCAGAACAACGCGTTTGCCCGCTTTACGCGCCAGCTCGGTCAGCTGGTAACGGAATGCTGGAGGAGACAGACGGCGGCTGCGCTCGGAGGTCGCCGTCAGGGATTCGATCCAGTCTGCGTTGATGTAGCCCGCAACGTATTCCTGAACTTTCTCGATACGCTCGTGGTCATCAACCGGCACTTCCAGGTTGAAGCTCTGCAGGCTCAGGGAGGTCTGCCAGGTGTTGGTGTTCACCATGAAGACCGGCAGGCCAGTGGCGAACGCGCGTTCACACAGCTTGCTGACGCGTGGGTCCATCTCGTAGGCACCGGTCAGCAGGATCGCACCGATTTCCACGCCGTTCATCGCGGCCAGGCAGGCTGCAACCAGCACGTCAGGACGGTCTGCGGAGGTCACCAGCAGGGAACCTGCGCGGAAGTGTTCCAGCATGTGCGGAATGCTGCGCGCACAGAAGGTCACGGATTTCACGCGGCGGGTATTGATGTCGCCTTCGTTAACGATGGTGGCGTTCAGGTGACGCGCCATATCGATTGCACGGGTGGCAATCAGATCGAAGCTCCATGGCACCGCGCCCAGTACTGGCAGCGGGCTGGATTCCTGCAGCTTAGCCGGATCAACTTTGACAACTTTCGCTTTGGAAGAGTCGTCGAAGATCTCGGACAGGTCAGGGCGAGTACGGCCCTGCTCATCCACCGGTGCGTTCAGTTTGTTCACGATCACGCCGGTGATGCTGGTGTTTTTCGCACCACCGAAGCTGCTGCGCGTCAGTTCGATACGCTCGTTCAGCTGCTCTGGGGTGTCGGTGCCCTGAGACATCACGAAAACGATCTCTGCGTTCAGGGTTTTCGCGATTTCAAAGTTCAGAGACTGGGCAAACTGGTGTTTGCGCGTCGGGACCAGGCCTTCAACCAGCACCACTTCCGCATCTTGCGCGTTAGCGTGGTAGTTGGCGATGATCTCTTCCATCAGCACGTCTTTCTGGTTGCTGGAGAGCAGAGATTCAACGTGGCTCATCTTCAGCGGTTCAGCCGCTGGCAGATTGGAGTTCTTGCGAACAATGGTGGTGGTCTGGTCTGGCGCATCGCCACCTGCACGTGGCTGGGCGATTGGCTTAAAGACGCTCAGACGAACGCCTTTGCGTTCCATAGCACGGATCACGCCAAGGCTGACGCTGGTCAGGCCGACGCTGGTTCCGGTAGGGATCAGCATAATAGTACGGGACACGGTTTATCCTCTTTCGTTACCGCCGCGATTGGGCGGGTTACAAAACAGCACCGCCAGCATTGCTGGCGGTGTGGAATCAGGCAGTCAGACGGTTCGCGTCTTGCGCGATGACCAGCTCTTCGTTAGTTGGAATAACGATAGCAGGGCGGGTACCTTCTTTGTTGATGAAGCCAGACTTGCCGAAACGGGCAGCCAGGTTACGCTCGTGATCAACCTCGAAGCCCAGAACGCCCAGTTTGCCCAGGGACAGTTCACGAACCATTGCCGCGTTCTCACCGATACCACCGGTGAAGATAACCGCATCCAGACGGCCGTCCATCAGTGCAGTGTAAGAACCGATGTATTTCGCCAGACGGTGGCAGTAAACGTCCATTGCACGTTTAGCGTCAGCTTTCTCTGCGTAGTTGTCTTCAACGTAACGGCAGTCGCTGGTCACTTCGGTCAGACCCAGCAGGCCAGACTCTTTGGTCAGCATTTTGTTGATGTCGTCAACGCTCATGCCCAGGGTGTCGTGCAGGTGGAAGATGATCGCCGGGTCGATGTCACCGGAACGGGTACCCATCACCAGACCTTCCAGCGGGGTCAGACCCATAGAGGTATCAACACATTTACCGTTGCGGATAGCAGAAACAGAACCACCGTTGCCCAGGTGGCAGGTGATGATGTTCACTTCTTCAACCGGCTTGTTCAGAACTTTTGCGGCTTCCTGAGTCACATAGAAGTGGCTGGTGCCGTGTGCGCCGTAACGACGAACGCCATGATCTTTGTACAGGCTGTACGGCAGGGCATACAGGTAAGACTCTTCCGGCATGGTCTGATGGAACGCGGTGTCAAACACGGCCACGTTTTTGTCTTTCAGATTCGGGAAGGATTTCAGCGCTTCAGCGATACCGATCAGGTGAGCTGGGTTGTGCAGCGGCGCGAAGGATGCGGAGTCTTTGATGCCCTGAATCACAGATTCGTCGATCACGACGGAGCTGGTGTATTTTTCGCCGCCGTGGACGATACGGTGACCAATCGCAGTCAGCTGAGCAGACAGTTCTGGTTTTTGTGCCAGAATAGTGTTAACGATAAAGTTCAGCGCTTCACTGTGAGCGGCGCCTGCACCTAAAGCCGCTTCTTGTTTGCTGCCGTCCATCTTCCACTTGATACGTGCTTCAGGCAGATGGAAACATTCGGCCAAACCAGAGAGGTACTCGTCACCGTTGAGCGCATCGATGATGGCGAATTTCAGTGAGGAGCTACCGCAGTTCAGAACCAGTACTAACTTACTCGACATGGAAGTACCTATTATTGATACGTGGCTAAAAAAACGTCAGTGAGTCTAAAAGCGTAACGCATGATGACCCAGACATTTATGATTAACATCATGCCAGGCGAACATTCCGGCATGATGAAAGAAATACCTATGATTTTATGCCATTTTGAACATTTTTCAGACAATGGCATAATATGCGATAATTTGACGAGTTAACGGTTCTCGTCTACGGCCCTATGAGGCTGGCACAGGATACCCGATACGGGGTAGCGATGACAAAATATTTTGAACGTTGTCATAGCCTGTTGTGGTTTTGCACAAAAATTTTAATTTTTATATGTGAAGTTGAGGTACAGCCATGTCGACACCCGAAAACCCATCCGTGAATTTCTTTAGTCTGTTTCGTCGGGGGCAGCATTACGCGAAGACGTGGCCACTGGAAAAGCGCCTCGCGCCGATGTTTATCGAGAACCGCACTATCCGCGCCACGCGCTATGCGATTCGCTTTATGCCTCCTGTTGCCATCTTTACCCTGTGCTGGCAAATTGCCCTCGGCGGCCAGCTTGGACCGGCCGTCGCCACCGCGCTCTTTGCGCTGAGTCTGCCGATGCAGGGGCTATGGTGGCTGGGGAAACGCTCAATTACGCCGCTGCCGCCTACAATTTTACACTGGTTTTATGAAGTCCGTGGAAAACTTGAGGAAGCCGGTCAGGCGTTGGCTCCTGTCGAAGGCAAGCCGGATTACCAGGCGCTGGCTGACACGCTCAAGCGCGCTTTTAAGCAACTTGATAAAACATTCCTTGATGACTTGTGATTGATCATCGAAACGACTAATAAAAGAAGGCACAGTAACAAACAGTTACCGTGTCTTTTTTTTTAAAGTGCAATGCGCTACAGGAGTCGAAAGATGGAAATGACCCATGCCCAACGTCTGATTTTGTCTAACCAGTACAAGATGATGACTATGCTTGATCCCGATAACGCAGAACGCTACAGCCGCTTGCAAACGATCGTCGAACGCGGGTTTGGTTTACAGATGCGCGAACTGGATCGCGAGTTTGGTGAACTGAAAGAAGAGACCTGCCGCATCGTGATCGACATCATGGAGATGTATCATGCGCTGCATGTGTCCTGGACGAATCTCAAAGATCGCCAGTCCATTGACGAGCGCCGCGTGACGTTCTTAGGCTTTGACGCCGCGACGGAAGCGCGCTATCTGAGCTACGTTCGCTTTATGGTGAACACCGAAGGGCGCTATACCCATTTTGATGCGGGCACCCACGGCTTTAACGCGCAGACCCCAATGTGGGATAAATACCAGCGCATGCTGGGCGTATGGCACTCCTGCCCGCGCCAGTACCATTTAAGCAGCAACGAAATTCAACAAATCATTAATGCCTGACGGAGGTGCGTGTGCAGTGTAAAGGTTTTCTGTTTGATCTGGACGGTACGCTTGTGGATTCGCTGCCGGTAGTGGAGCGTTCATGGTGCCATTGGGCCGACAGGCATGGCATCGACCATCAGGACGTACTGAATTTCATCCATGGCAAACAGGCCATTACCTCCTTGCGACACTTCCTGGCGGGACGTACTGAGGAAGAGATTCAGGCAGAGTTCAAATACCTCGAGAACATTGAGGCTACCGATACGGAAGGCATTACCGCGCTGCCGGGCGCGCGCGAGCTGCTTGAGCATCTGAACGAAGCGCAGATCCCGTGGGCTATCGTCACCTCCGGCTCCATTCCCGTCGCCCATGCCCGTCATAAGGCGGCAGGTTTACCGAAGCCGGAAGTGTTTATCACTGCGGAGCGCGTTAAGCGCGGTAAGCCAGAGCCGGATGCGTTCTTGCTTGGGGCTGAACTGCTGGGCCTTGCACCGGCGGACTGCGTGGTGGTGGAAGATGCAGCAGCCGGCGTACTGGCCGGGCTTAACGCAGGGAGCCACGTTATCGCCGTTAACGTCCCGGCGGATTCTCCCCGCCTGAGTGAGGCGGATTTTGTGCTGAATACATTGACCGCGATTAACGTCGCGAAGGGACCCGACGAAGTTGTAACCGTCTCGCTAAAAATGTAATCCCATGATATAGCCCCACATTGCTGGGGCTTTTTTATGGCAGAATTCCTTATCTTCCACTGACAAGGATATGTTGTGAACGGTGAACTGATTTGGGTCCTGAGCCTGCTGCTAATCGCCATCATTCTTTTCGCCACAGGCAAGGTGCGCATGGATGCCGTCGCCCTGTTTGTCATCGTCGCGTTTGTACTGAGCGGCACACTCACCTTACCTGAAGCCTTCTCCGGGTTTAGCGACCCTAACGTTATTCTTATTGCCGCCCTGTTTATCATTGGTGACGGGCTGGTGCGTACCGGCGTGGCAACCATCATGGGAACGTGGCTGGTGAAGGTGGCGGGCAGCAGCGAAACCAAAATGCTGATCTACCTGATGGTGACGGTAGCCGGACTGGGGGCGTTTATGAGCTCAACGGGCGTGGTGGCAATCTTCATTCCGGTGGTGCTGAGCGTCTCCATGCGGATGCAAATCTCGCCGTCGCGCCTGATGATGCCCCTGAGCTTTGCCGGTTTGATCAGCGGCATGATGACGCTGGTGGCGACGCCGCCAAACCTGGTCGTCAACAGTGAACTGATCCGGGAAGGATTTCAGGGCTTCAGTTTTTTCAGCGTGACGCCGCTTGGGCTGGTCGTTCTGGTGATGGGCGTGGTCTACATGCTGCTGACCCGTTTTGCCCTGAAAGGCGAAAATCAGGATAGAAGCAAAGAGAGCTGGAAGCGACGCACCTTTCGCGATCTGATTAAAGAATACCGTCTCACCGGGCGTGCGCGACGTCTGGCGATTCGTCCCGGCTCACCGATGATTGGCCAGCGGCTGGACGACCTTAAGCTCCGTGAACGCTACGGTGCGAACGTCATCGGCGTGGAGCGCTGGCGTCGTTTCCGCCGGGTGATCGTCAACGTTAACGGGGTGTCGGAATTCCGCGCGCGGGACGTTCTGCTGATTGATATGTCCACCGCAGAGGTAGACCTGCGTGAGTTTTGCAGCGAACAGTTGCTGGAGCCGATGGTGCTGCGCGGCGAGTATTTCTCCGACCAGGCGCTGGATGTCGGTATGGCCGAAGTGTCGCTGATCCCGGAATCGGAGCTGTTGGGTAAAACCGTGCGCGAAGTCGGCTTCCGCACCCGCTATGGTTTGAACGTGGTGGGATTAAAACGCGACGGTGTGGCGATGGAAGGGGCTGTAGTCGATGAGCCAATCCTGCTGGGTGACATCTTTCTCGTCGTCGGTAACTGGAAGCTGATTAGCCAGCTCGGGCAAAAAGGGCGTGATTTTGTGGTGCTCAATATGCCGGTTGAAGAGAGCGATGCCTCCCCGGCGCACAGCCAGGCGCCCCACGCGATTTTTTGTCTGGTGCTGATGGTCGCACTCATGCTGACCGATGAAATCCCCAACCCTGTTGCGGCCATTATCGCCTGCCTGCTGATGGGGAAATTCCGCTGCATTGACGCTGAAAGCGCCTATAAAGCCATTCACTGGCCGAGCATTATTCTCATCGTCGGGATGATGCCCTTTGCGCTGGCCCTGCAAAAAACTGGTGGGGTGGATTTGATCGTTAAAGGCTTAATGGACGCTGGCGGCGGGTATGGGCCGTACATGATGATGGTCTGTCTGTTTATCATGTGTGCCTCCATCGGGCTGTTTATCTCCAATACCGCGACGGCAGTACTGATGGCGCCGATTGCGCTGGCGATGGCGAAATCCATGGGCGTGTCGCCGTATCCGTTCGCGATGATGGTGGCGATGGCGGCCTCCGCGGCATTTATGACGCCGGTATCTTCACCGGTGAACACGCTGGTGCTGGGGCCCGGGAATTATAGATTCAGCGATTTCGTAAAGATTGGCGTGCCGTTCACCGTGCTGGTGATGATGGTATGCGTTGTGTTAATTCCGGTCCTGTTCCCGTTCTGAGAATATTGCCGGGTGGCGGCTGCGCCTTACCCGGCCTACAAACCGTAGGCCCTGCAAGCGCAGTGCCGCTGGGCGACAGTCAGAGGGGAGAATCCTGGCTAATCTCATCCAGCGACAGATGGAAGCTCGGCACAAACACCTGCATAAAATAATCCATCTCTTCGCTGCGGCGGGACTCCAGCGTTTTTTCCAGACGCGTTTTCGCCAGTAAAAACTCGTTATTCCCCGCAGACAGCTCTTCCAGACACTTAAGGTAGGCGCACAGCGCGTCGGCCTGCTTCACCAGCGACTTTTCATCTTCCGTGTACTGATGCTCATCGATGAGCGGCTCAAAGATATCGCGTAATTCGTCCGGCACCATGTCGATCAGCTTCTGCTGGGCAATCTTCTCGATCGCCTTATATTCCTGCGCAATCTGCGAGTTGAAATATTTCACCGGTGTCGGCAGATCGCCGGTCAGCACTTCCGAAGCATCGTGGTACATTGCCAGCAGAGCAATGCGCTCTGGATTGACCTGACCGTTGAATTTGCGGTTTTTAATGGCGGCCAGCGCGTGAGCAACCATGGCAACCTGTAGACTGTGCTCTGACACATTTTCCGTGCGGACGTTGCGCATCAGCGGCCAGCGGTTGATCAGCTTCAGGCGTGAGAGGTGGGCAAAGAAATGACTCTGACTCATAGGTTACCTTTTGTCTTTACTGCGACAGGCGTTCATTGTGCGGGGAGGGGAGGCAAGATGCAAATTTGCGGATTTTGTAGGCCGGGTAAGCGCAGCGCCACCCGGCAGAAAGGCAACGTTACTGATGGTATCCAGAGAGGAAGCGCCCGAAGCGGCTGATGGCCATTTCCAGGTCATCTTCGCGCGGCAGGGTCACAATGCGCACGTGGTCAGGCCACGGCCAGTTAAACGCCGTCCCCTGAACCAGCAGCACTTTTTCCTGAAGCAGGAAGTCGAGCACCATCTTCTGGTCGTCGTGAATATTGAAGCGCTTCGCGTCAATTTTCGGGAACATATAGAGCGCGCCGTTAGGCTTCACGCAGGAGACGCCCGGAATATCGTTGATCAATTCCCACGCGCGGTTGCGTTGTTCGTACAGACGACCGCCGGGAACGATGAACTCGCTAATGCTCTGATAGCCGCCGAGCGCCGTCTGGATCGCGTGCTGTGCAGGCACGTTGGCGCATAAACGCATGGAAGCCAACATTTCCAGCCCTTCAATGTAGCCTTTAGCGTGCTTTTTCGGACCGTTCAGTACCATCCAGCCCTGACGGAAACCGGCCACGCGGTAGGTTTTAGACAGGCCGTTAAAGGTGACGGTCAGCAGATCCGGGGCCAGCGCGGCGATCGAGTGGTGCTGCGCCGCGTCGTACAGGATCTTGTCGTAGATTTCGTCGGCAAAAATGATCAGGTTGTGCTGGCGGGCGAGCTCGACGATCTCCATCAGCAGCTCTTTCGAATAGACCGCGCCCGTCGGGTTGTTCGGGTTAATGATCACGATGCCGCGCGTGCGAGGCGTAATTTTCGCGCGAATATCATCGAGGTCCGGGAACCAGTCAGAGGACTCGTCGCAGAGATAATGAACGGCTTTGCCGCTCGACAGCGACACAGCCGCCGTCCACAGCGGGTAGTCTGGCGCAGGTACCAGCATTTCGTCACCGCTGTTCAGCAGCGCCTGCATCGCCTGCACGATCAGTTCAGAGACGCCGTTGCCGATATAAATATCTTCAACGGTAACGTCACGCATGCCGCGCGCCTGATAGTGCTGCATGATGGCTTTACGTGCGGAATAGAGTCCTTTTGAATCGCAGTAGCCTTGTGCCGTGGGCAGGTTACGGATCACATCCACCAGGATCTCGTCTGGCGCTTCAAAACCAAATGGCGCAGGATTACCAATGTTGAGTTTCAGAACCTTATTGCCTTCTTCTTCAAGGCGTTTGGCCTCTTTCAGAACCGGGCCGCGGATGTCGTAACAGACGTTATCTAATTTGCTGGATTTTTCGATAGGGGACATGAACCTTTAACCTTTTCGCTATTATTGCCACTCCCTGCCGTGGAAGTCAGCACGGAACAATGTACTCCCCCCTCGCTTCGTTTTGAAGGGTGTACAGGAGAAGATTTTGTACAATGCGTCAATTCCTGTGGAATCTATTTCACTGCTTTTGGTGGGTTCTCTTGTGCTAAAGTAATGTAATGAGTATGTTCTTAAGTTGATTGTGCTGTATATTTTGATTTAAATTTCATATTCTGCTGCTAAAAATAAAAAGCATGCCCAATACGCAGTAAGAAGTTCCCCTGGGTGACTTTTCGTAAAATCAGAGGCTTCGAGATAGACTGTTGGAATAGTATGCTTAGGTTAAAAGTTACTCATGTAAAATTAATGTTAAGTGTTATTAATGAATGGTCTTAATCTAAATTAAAATTTATTTATTATTAACCAACAAAATGCAACTTTAGTTAATTTTAATAAAATTAGTTGAGAGGCTTAACAGTCCCTCTTAATCCTTAATATTGCAATAAGACTTATAAATAAAGTGGATTTGGGTTAAGATGTCTTTCAGGAAAGCAGGGGCCAGAGCCCTATGTTTTGTATATCTGGATCTGCTCTTCTAAATTAATTGATTGTTATTGTTGGATTTATCTCTGGCTGGTGTGTGCCGAACACATCCTGCTACGTTAACCGCGCTGCGATAAAGATGGCCGTAAAGGTGTCATACCTTTAATGTAATTTACAGAAACCTGCGAACATCTAAATATTCTGAACGTTTAAGAGAATAAAAATAACGTCATGAAACGTGCTTTCTGACTGTTGATATACAGCAGCACAATAACTATCTGTCAGGCAGTCTGCCGGGCCGGGATGCGAGGGAAACCTTCAGAGGGAATTGCTTAACTGTTACACACAGCTTCAACCCGGGCAGCTCCGCACGAGCAACCTGAAAGTGAATAGATATGATAAATGCAAATCGTCCGATAATGAATCTCGACCTCGATCTGCTGAGAACGTTTGTTGCGGTCGCCGATCTCAACACTTTTGCAGCAGCTGCTGCCGCAGTTTGCCGAACCCAGTCTGCCGTTAGCCAGCAAATGCAGCGGCTTGAGCAACTGGTCGGTAAAGAGCTTTTTGCGCGTCATGGACGTAATAAGCTTTTAACGGAACACGGTATCCAGCTACTGGGTTATGCCAGGAAAATACTTCGCTTTAATGATGAAGCATGTATGTCTTTAATGTTTAGCAACCTCCAGGGGGTGTTAACATTAGGCGCATCTGATGAGTCAGCCGATACGATATTGCCGTTTCTTCTCAATCGTATCAGTTCGGTTTATCCGAAGCTTGCGCTGGATGTAAGCGTAAAGCGTAATGCCTTTATGATTGAGATGCTTAAAGAGAATGAAGTGGATCTTGTGGTCACAACGCATCGTCCCGGGCAATTTGATTGCCTGACGCTGCGAACTTCTCCAACGCATTGGTATTGCGCGGCTGAATATGTACTGCAACAAGGTGAGCCCATTCCATTGGTCTTACTGGATGATCCAAGCCCGTTCCGGGATATGGTGCTGTCGGCGCTCAATGAGGCCAATATTCCGTGGCGTTTGGCCTATGTGGCCTCAACGCTACCCGCTGTTCGGGCTGCTGTGAAAGCGGGGCTCGGCGTAACAGCGCGACCGGTGGAAATGATGAGCCCGGATCTCCGCGTGTTGGGTAAAAGTGATGGTCTTCCTGCGCTGCCGGATACGGAGTATCTGTTGTGCCACAACGCATCCAGCAATAACGAGCTGGCGAAAGTCGTATTTGAGGCGATGGAAAACTACCATAATCCCTGGCAATACGAGCACGTTACTCCGGAAGGGGGGGATGACTCCCTGATCGTTGAAGGGGACTTTGAGTGATCAAACACTCAAAATTCTCGTAACAAATTGTAAGTGTAAAAAAGAGCCACTCGCGCGATTTTCGCGTGAAGTGGTTTTTTTTTGGTAAAAATACCCTTTCCGAATAAAGGGTTTCATCAGATAAACTCTAGATATCAATGAGCTAAATGCTTTTGGTTAAATCGCGTTCGTTTTCCGTTCTATCTTGCCGCTTCTCCGTTCAATGTTAAAAAAACAGGAAATATGTTGCTGGTTTCTTGATTGAATTAACAAAAGCGTGTCTCAGATCAAGAAAATACTCCTATTTGGGGGGAGGAATCGTTGGCAAATCCTGTCAAAATAGGAGGGTTATTTTTTTTACTTCCAAAACGGACACGATTCAACAACATGCATTTGACGTAAAGTCAGGTACCCACCAGGGTTAAAAGGGCATGAAATGTTAATGAGAATCGCTTGATGTCATTTAATGTGAAGAAACCTTTGTTAAAGTTGACAAAAGGTTATAGAAAGGAGTAAAAAACCCCATCATTTTGCTGTCTATGTCTCATTTCTGACAGTTAGTGTAAGGTTATTTGTTCCTCCCCATGAATCGATGTGATGCCCATCTGCCAGCAAGAGCAGTGTCGTCGGTATCACTTTTGATGAGTAAGCAATGAGTATGTCAACATCCACAGAAGTCATCGCTCATCACTGGGCATTCGCAATCTTTCTTATTGTAGCCATTGGCCTGTGCTGCCTGATGTTAGTCGGCGGCTGGTTCCTGGGCGGTCGCGCCCGCGCAAGGCACAAAAACACACCTTTCGAATCAGGTATTGATTCAGTAGGTACCGCTCGCTTACGCCTGTCTGCCAAGTTCTACCTGGTAGCCATGTTCTTCGTCATCTTCGACGTGGAAGCGCTTTACCTTTTCGCATGGTCGACCTCCATTCGCGAAAGTGGTTGGGTGGGCTTTGTCGAGGCCGCAATTTTCATTTTAGTGTTACTGGCCGGTCTGGTTTATCTGGTGCGTATTGGCGCGCTGGACTGGACGCCTGCGCGTTCACGCCGTGAGCAGATCAACCCGGAAAACAGTATCTCTAATCGTCAGCAGTAACAGCGAGGCAATAAGATGGATTATACGCTCACCCGCATAGATCCTAACGGTGAGAATGACCGTTACCCCCTGCAAAAACAGGAGATCGTAACCGACCCCCTGGAGCAAGAAGTCAATAAAAGCGTGTATATGGGCAAGCTCGAACATGCCATGCACGATATGGTCAACTGGGGTCGTAAGAACTCCATCTGGCCTTACAACTTTGGCCTTTCTTGCTGCTACGTTGAAATGGTGACGTCATTCACTGCGGTGCATGACGTTGCGCGTTTTGGGGCAGAGGTACTGCGTGCTTCCCCGCGTCAGGCTGACCTGATGGTGGTTGCCGGTACGTGCTTTACCAAAATGGCCCCGGTTATCCAGCGTCTTTATGATCAGATGCTGGAGCCAAAATGGGTTATCTCCATGGGCGCATGTGCAAACTCCGGCGGTATGTACGACATTTATTCCGTCGTGCAGGGCGTAGATAAGTTTATCCCGGTGGATGTCTACATCCCGGGCTGCCCGCCGCGTCCGGAAGCTTACATGCAGGCGCTGATGCTGCTGCAGGAGTCTATCGGTAAAGAACGTCGCCCACTGTCGTGGGTTGTTGGCGATCAGGGTGTGTATCGCGCGAACATGCAGTCTGAGCGCGAGCGTAAACGTGGTGAACGTATTGCCGTCACCAACCTGCGTACGCCTGACGAAATTTAATTTGCGCCTGTGGGTCTGGAGAATACCTTCGCATATCACTACTCAAATAGCGCGAAGCCAGGCTTAACAGTCACCACGGACCATTTGCAATGGTGAACAATATGACCGACTTAACCGCGCAAGAAGCCGCCTGGCAGACACGGGATCACCTGGATGACCCAGTCGTTGGCGAACTGCGCAACCGTTTTGGGCCGGATGCCTTTACTGTTCAGGCCACCCGCACCGGGGTACCCGTTGTTTGGGTGAAGCGTGAACAATTACTGGAAGTGGTCGATTTCCTCAAGAAATTGCCAAAACCTTACGTCATGCTGTTTGACTTACACGGCATGGATGAACGTTTGCGTACCCACCGCCAGGGCCTCCCTGCTGCGGATTTTTCCGTTTTCTACCACCTGATCTCAATAGACCGCAACACGGATATCATGCTCAAGGTGGCATTGTCTGAAAACGACATGCATCTGCCGACGATCACCAAACTTTTCCCGAACGCCAACTGGTACGAGCGTGAAACCTGGGAAATGTTCGGCATGACCTTCGACGGCCACCCACACCTGACGCGCATCATGATGCCGCAGACCTGGACCGGCCACCCGCTGCGTAAAGACTACCCGGCACGTGCAACTGAATTCGATCCGTTTGAGCTGACCAAAGCCAAGCAGGATCTGGAGATGGAAGCGCTGACCTTCAAGCCGGAAGACTGGGGCATGAAGCGCGGTACCGAAAACGAGGACTTCATGTTCCTCAACCTCGGTCCAAACCACCCGTCTGCGCACGGTGCATTCCGTATTATTCTTCAGCTTGATGGCGAAGAGATTGTCGACTGCGTGCCTGACATCGGCTACCACCACCGTGGTGCTGAGAAGATGGGCGAGCGTCAGTCCTGGCACAGCTACATTCCGTATACCGACCGTATCGAGTACCTCGGCGGCTGCGTAAACGAAATGCCATACGTGCTGGCCGTTGAGAAACTGGCGGGTATCACCACGCCGGATCGCGTTAACGTGATTCGTGTCATGCTGTCAGAGCTGTTCCGTATCAACAGCCACCTGTTGTACATCTCCACGTTCATTCAGGACGTCGGCGCGATGACCCCGGTCTTCTTTGCCTTTACCGACCGTCAGAAAATCTACGATCTGGTGGAAGCGATTACCGGTTTCCGTATGCACCCGGCCTGGTTCCGTATCGGCGGTGTGGCACACGATCTGCCGCGCGGCTGGGACCGCCTGCTGCGTGAGTTCCTCGACTGGATGCCAAAACGTCTGGCGTCTTACGAGAAAGCCGCGCTGCGTAACACCATCCTGAAAGGCCGTTCCCAGGGCGTTGCCGCCTACGGCGCGAAAGAAGCGCTGGAGTGGGGTACGACAGGTGCAGGTCTGCGTGCGACCGGTATTGATTTCGACGTGCGTAAAGCCCGTCCTTACTCTGGCTACGAGAACTTCGACTTTGAAGTCCCGGTGGGCGGCGGTGTTTCCGACTGCTACACCCGCGTGATGCTGAAAGTAGAAGAGCTGCGCCAGAGTCTGCGCATCCTCGAGCAGTGCCTCAACAACATGCCGGAAGGCCCGTTCAAGGCGGATCACCCGCTGACGACGCCGCCGCCGAAAGAGCGCACGCTGCAACATATCGAAACCCTGATCACCCACTTCCTGCAGGTTTCCTGGGGTCCGGTCATGCCGGCGCAAGAATCCTTCCAGATGATTGAAGCGACCAAGGGTATCAACAGTTACTACCTGACCAGCGACGGCAGCACCATGAGCTACCGTACCCGCGTGCGTACGCCAAGCTTCGCGCACCTGCAGCAGATCCCGGCGGCCATTCGCGGCAGTCTGGTCTCCGACCTGATTGTGTATCTGGGTAGTATCGATTTTGTTATGTCAGATGTGGACCGCTAATTATGCACGAGAATCAACAACCACAGACCGAGGCTTTTGAGCTGAGTGAAGCAGAACGTGCCGCCATTGAGCACGAGATGCACCACTACGAAGACCCGCGTGCGGCGTCCATTGAAGCGCTGAAAATCGTACAGAAACAGCGTGGCTGGGTGCCGGATGGGGCGATCTACGAGATCGCAAAAGTGCTGGGTATTCCGGCAAGTGACGTAGAAGGCGTAGCCACGTTCTACAGCCAGATCTTCCGTCAGCCGGTTGGCCGCCATGTGATCCGCTACTGTGACAGCGTTGTCTGCCACATTACCGGCTATCAGGGCATTCAGGCTGCGATTGAGCAGAAGCTCAATATCAAGCCGGGCCAGACCACGTTCGATGGACGCTTTACTCTGCTGCCAACCTGCTGCCTGGGTAACTGCGACAAGGGGCCGACCATGATGATTGATGAGGACACTCACAGCCATCTGACGCCGGAAGCGATTCCTGACCTGCTGGAGCAGTACAAATGAAAACTGTAATTCGTACTGCTGAGACGCATCCGCTGACCTGGCGTCTGCGCGATGACAAACAGCCGGTATGGCTTGAAGAATACGAAAGCAAAAACGGCTATGCCGGTGCGCGTAAAGCCCTCGGCGGCATGGCGCCGGATGACATCGTTAACGCGGTAAAAGACTCCGGCCTGAAAGGGCGCGGCGGTGCGGGCTTCTCCACCGGTCTGAAGTGGAGCCTGATGCCGAAAGACGAATCCATGAACATCCGTTACCTGCTGTGTAACGCCGATGAAATGGAGCCGGGCACCTATAAAGACCGCCTGCTGATGGAACAGCTGCCGCACCTGCTGGTGGAAGGCATGCTGATTTCCGCGTTTGCGCTGAAAGCGTACCGTGGCTACATCTTCCTGCGCGGTGAGTACATCGAAGCGGCAGAAAACCTGCGTCGCGCGATTGACGAAGCCACCGAAGCGGGTCTGCTGGGCAAAAACATCCTGGGCACCGGGTTTGACTTCGAACTGTTCGTGCACACCGGTGCAGGGCGTTATATCTGCGGTGAAGAAACCGCGCTGATTAACTCTCTGGAAGGCCGCCGCGCGAACCCGCGTTCCAAGCCACCGTTCCCGGCAAGCTCCGGCGTATGGGGTAAACCGACCTGCGTAAACAACGTTGAAACCCTGTGTAACGTTCCGGCTATCCTCGCCAACGGCGTGGAGTGGTATCAGGGCATCTCTTCAAGCAAAGATGCCGGTACCAAGCTGATGGGCTTCTCTGGTCGCGTTAAAAATCCTGGCGTCTGGGAACTGCCGTTCGGTACGACCGCACGCGAAATTCTTGAAGACTACGCGGGCGGCATGCGCGATGGCCTGAAATTCAAAGCCTGGCAGCCGGGTGGGGCAGGGACAGACTTCCTGACCGAAGCCCACCTTGACCTGCCAATGGAGTTCGAAAGCATTGGTAAAGCAGGCAGCCGTCTGGGTACGGCGCTGGCGATGGCCGTCGACCACGAGATCGGCATGGTTTCGCTGGTGCGTAACCTGGAAGAGTTCTTCGCCCGTGAGTCCTGCGGCTGGTGTACACCGTGCCGTGACGGTCTGCCGTGGAGCGTGAAGATCCTGCGCGCCATCGAGCGTGGCGAAGGTCAGCCTGGCGATATCGAGACGCTTGAGCAACTGTGTCGATTCTTAGGTCCGGGTAAAACCTTCTGCGCCCACGCACCGGGTGCCGTCGAGCCGCTGCAGAGCGCGATTAAATATTTCCGCGACGAATTCGAAGCAGGCATCAAGCAGCCGTTCAGCAATACCCATTCAATCAATGGGATTCAGCCGAACCTGCTGAAAGCGCGCTGGTAAAAACAGAATTTTGATTAACGCTCGGTTTCGACCGAGACAACTGGAAGCATGCTAATGGCTACGATTCATGTAGACGGCAAAGAATACGAAGTCAACGGGGCGGACAACCTGCTGGAAGCTTGTCTGTCTCTTGGCCTCGATATTCCGTACTTTTGCTGGCATCCGGCGCTGGGCAGCGTCGGTGCTTGCCGCCAGTGTGCGGTGAAGCAATATCAAAACGCGGAAGACACGCGTGGTCGCCTGGTGATGTCCTGTATGACGCCAGCCACCGAAGGCACCTTTATTTCGATTGATGACGAAGAAGCGAAACAGTTCCGCGAAAGCGTAGTGGAGTGGTTGATGACCAACCACCCGCACGACTGTCCGGTCTGTGAAGAGGGCGGTAACTGCCACCTTCAGGATATGACCGTGATGACCGGCCACAGCTTCCGTCGCTATCGCTTTACCAAGCGTACCCACCGTAACCAGGACCTGGGGCCGTTCATCTCTCACGAAATGAACCGTTGCATCGCCTGCTACCGCTGCGTGCGTTACTACAAAGACTACGCAGACGGTCAGGATCTGGGCGTGTATGGCGCACATGACAACGTCTACTTCGGTCGTCCGGAAGACGGTACGCTTGAAAGCGAATTCTCCGGTAACCTGGTAGAAATCTGCCCGACCGGCGTATTCACGGATAAAACCCACTCCGAGCGTTACAACCGTAAATGGGACATGCAGTTTGCGCCAAGCATCTGCCAGCAGTGTTCCCTCGGCTGTAACACCAGCCCGGGTGAGCGTTACGGCGAACTGCGCCGTATCGAAAACCGTTACAACGGTACCGTTAACCACTACTTCCTGTGCGACCGCGGTCGTTTCGGCTATGGCTATGTGAACCTGAAAGACCGTCCGCGTCAGCCGGTTCAGCGCCGTGGCGACGACTTCATTACCCTGAACGCTGAACAGGCGATGCAGGGCGCGGCAGATATTCTGCGCCAGTCGAAGAAAGTGATCGGTATCGGCTCCCCGCGCGCCAGCATCGAAAGCAACTTCGCGTTGCGCGAGCTGGTTGGGGCGGAAAACTTCTATACCGGTATCGCCCAGGGCGAGCAGGAACGTCTGCAGCTGGTACTGAAAGTGCTGCGTGAAGGCGGTATTCATACCCCTGCGCTGCGCGAAATTGAATCTTATGATGCGGTCCTGGTGCTGGGTGAAGACCTGACGCAGACCGGCGCACGCGCGGCTCTGGCGGTTCGTCAGGCGGTGAAGGGTAAAGCACGTGAAATGGCAGCGGCGCAGAAAGTGGCCGACTGGCAGATTGCGGCGATCCTGAACATCGGCCAGCGCGCGAAGCATCCTCTGTTTGTAACCAACGTTGACAATACCCGTCTGGACGACATCGCGGCGTGGACCTACTGCGCACCGGTTGAAGATCAGGCGCGCCTTGGCTTTGCGATTGCCCACGCGCTGGACAGCAGCTCACCGGCTGTTGAGCTGGATCGCGACCTGCAGAACAAGGTCGACGTGATTGTTCAGGCCCTGGCGGGTGCGAAAAAACCGCTGATTATTTCCGGGACCAACGCCGGTAGCGCCGAGATCATACAGGCGGCAGCCAACGTTGCCAAAGCCCTGAAAGGCCGCGGTGCGGACGTCGGTGTGACCATGATTGCCCGTGCGGTGAACAGCATCGGTCTGGGCATGATCGGTGGCGGCTCGCTGGAAGAAGCGTTAAGCGAACTGGAATCCGGTTCAGCTGATGCCGTTGTGGTGCTGGAAAACGACCTGCATCGCCACGCCTCCGCTGCTCGCGTTGACGCCGCGCTCTCGAAAGCGCCGCTGGTGATGGTGATTGACCATCAGCGCACCGCGATCATGGACAAAGCGCACCTGGTGCTCTCTGCGGCAAGCTTCGCAGAAAGCGACGGTACGGTTATCAACAACGAAGGCCGCGCGCAGCGTTTCTTCCAGGTTTATGACCCGGCGTACTACGACAGCAACACCGTGATGCTGGAAAGCTGGCGCTGGCTTCACTCCCTGCACAGCACCGTGCAGAGCCGTGAAGTGGACTGGACGCAGCTCGACCACGTTATCGACGCGGTAGTCGAAAAACTGCCTCAGCTGGCCGGCATTAAAGATGCCGCGCCTGAAGCAAGCTTCCGCATTCGCGGCCAGAAACTGGCGCGTGAACCGCACCGTTACAGCGGCCGTACCGCGATGCGCGCTAACATCAGCGTGCACGAACCGCGCCAGCCGCAGGATAAAGACACCATGTTCGCCTTCTCCATGGAAGGGAACAACCAGCCGTCTGCGCCGCGTTCGCAAATCCCATTCGCATGGGCACCGGGCTGGAACTCCCCGCAGGCATGGAACAAGTTCCAGGCTGAAGTGGGTGGGTCCCTGCGCCACGGCGATCCGGGCGTGCGTTTGATTGAAGCCTCCGAAACCGGTCTGGACTTCTTCACCACCGTACCGGCGAGCTTCCAGGCGCAGGATGGCAACTGGCGTATCGCGCCGTACTACCATCTGTTCGGTAGCGACGAGCTGTCCCAGCGTTCACCGGTCTTCCAGACCCGTATGCCGCAGCCGTACATCAAGCTCAACCCGGCGGATGCCGCGAAGCTTGGCGTTAACGCGGGCGCAATCATTGCCTTTAGCTATGACGGCCAGACAATCAGCCTGCCGCTGATCATCTCCGAAGGTCTGACAGCAGGGCAGGTGGGTCTGCCAATGGGTATGCCTGGCATCGCGCCGGTACTGGCGGGTGCGCGTCTTGATAACCTGCAGGAGGCAAAAGCATGAGTTGGTTAACGCCGGATCTTATCGACATCCTGCTGAGCATTCTGAAAGCGGTTGTGATTCTGCTGGTGGTGGTCACCTGCGGCGCGTTCATGAGCTTTGGTGAACGTCGTCTGCTCGGTCTGTTCCAGAACCGTTACGGACCGAACCGCGTGGGCTGGGGTGGTTCACTCCAGCTGGTCGCGGACATGATCAAGATGTTCTTTAAAGAGGACTGGATCCCACGCTTCTCGGACCGCGTGATCTTTACTCTGGCACCCATGATCGCCTTCACCTCGCTGCTGCTGGCGTTTGCTATCGTTCCGGTCAGCCCGACCTGGGTGGTTGCTGACCTGAACATCGGCATTCTGTTCTTCCTGATGATGGCAGGCCTCGCGGTTTACGCGGTGCTGTTCGCAGGCTGGTCCAGTAACAACAAATACTCGCTGCTGGGTGCGATGCGTGCTTCCGCGCAGACGCTGAGCTACGAAGTGTTCCTGGGTCTCTCCCTGATGGGCGTGGTGGCGCAGGCCGGTTCATTTAACATGACCGACATCGTCAACAACCAGGCCGACATCTGGAACGTTATCCCGCAGTTCTTTGGGTTTATTACCTTTGCTATCGCGGGCGTGGCGGTGTGTCACCGTCACCCGTTTGACCAGCCAGAAGCCGAACAGGAACTGGCCGACGGTTACCACATTGAATATTCCGGTATGAAATTCGGTCTGTTCTTCGTGGGCGAGTACATCGGTATCGTCACCATTTCCGCGTTGATGGTAACGCTGTTCTTTGGTGGCTGGCATGGCCCGTTCTTACCGCCGTTCATCTGGTTCGCGCTGAAAACCGCGTTCTTCATGATGATGTTCATTTTGATTCGTGCGTCCTTACCGCGTCCGCGTTATGACCAGGTAATGTCCTTCGGCTGGAAAGTGTGCCTGCCGCTGACGCTCGTCAACTTGTTGGTAACGGCGGCTGTCATTCTCTGGCAGCAGCCATAAGGGGCTTTAGACCATGACCTTAAAAGAATTATTAGTAGGTTTCGGCACCCAGGTACGCAGTATCTGGATGATCGGCCTGCACGCGTTTGCCAAACGCGAAACCCAGATGTACCCGGAAGAGCCGGTATATCTGCCGCCGCGCTACCGTGGCCGTATCGTGCTGACGCGCGACCCGGACGGTTCCGAGCGCTGCGTTGCCTGTAACCTGTGTGCGGTAGCGTGTCCGGTAGGCTGTATCTCTCTGCAGAAAGCCGAGACGGTAGACGGCCGCTGGTACCCTGAGTTCTTCCGCATCAACTTCTCACGCTGCATCTTCTGCGGTCTGTGTGAAGAAGCGTGCCCAACCACGGCGATTCAGCTGACTCCAGACTTCGAGCTGGGTGAGTACAAGCGTCAGGACCTGGTGTACGAGAAAGAGGATCTGCTGATTTCCGGTCCGGGCAAATACCCGGAATATAACTTCTACCGGATGGCGGGTATGGCAATCGACGGCAAAGATAAGGGCGAAGCAGAGAACGAAGCTAAGCCTATCGACGTCAAGAGCCTGTTACCGTAAGGAGAGGGCAATGGAATTCGCTTTTTATATCTGTGGCCTTATCGCCATCCTGGCTACGCTGCGAGTGATCACGCACACCAATCCGGTGCATGCGCTGCTGTACTTAATCATCTCGCTGCTGGCCATTTCCGGGGTGTTCTTTGCGCTGGGCGCGCACTTCGCCGGTGCGCTGGAAATCATCGTCTACGCGGGTGCCATCATGGTGCTGTTCGTGTTCGTGGTGATGATGCTGAACCTGGGCGGCTCTGAAATTGAGCAGGAACGTCAGTGGTTAAAACCGCAGGTGTGGATTGGTCCGGCAATTCTGTCGGCCATCATGCTGGTGGTGATTGTTTACGCCATTCTGGGCGTGAACGATCAGGGCATCGACGGTACGCCTATCAGCGCTAAGACAGTGGGTATTGCTCTGTTTGGCCCTTACGTTCTGGCGGTTGAACTGGCGTCAATGCTGCTGCTGGCAGGTCTGGTTGTTGCCTTCCACGTTGGCCGCGAAGAGCGTGCTGGCGAGGTGCTGAGCAACCGCACTGATGACCGCGCGAAAAGAAAAACGGAGGAGCGCGCATGATCCCCTTAACACATGGACTGATCCTCGCTGCGATTTTGTTCGTTCTGGGCTTAACCGGTCTGGTTATCCGCCGCAATCTGCTGTTTATGCTGATTGGTCTGGAAATCATGATTAACGCCTCCGCGCTGGCCTTCGTGGTCGCCGGGAGCTACTGGGGCCAGGCCGACGGTCAGGTGATGTACATTCTCGCCATCAGCCTCGCGGCTGCCGAAGCGAGTATTGGCCTGGCGCTGTTGCTGCAGCTCCATCGTCGCCGCCAGAACCTGAACATCGATTCAGTAAGTGAGTTGCGTGGATGAACATGCTTGCCTTAACCATTATTTTTCCGCTGATTGGCTTCGTGCTGCTGGCGTTTTCTCGCGGCCGCTGGTCTGAGAATCTGTCTGCGACCGTGGGTATCGGCTCAATCGGTCTGGCTGCGCTGGTCACAGCGTATGCGGGTATCGACTTCTTTAACAACGGCCGCCAGCCTTTTAGCGTGCCGCTGTGGACCTGGATGTCGGTCGGTGATTTCAACATCGGTTTCAACCTGGTGCTGGACGGCCTCTCGCTGACCATGCTCTCCGTGGTCACCGGCGTGGGCTTCCTGATCCACATGTTCGCCTCCTGGTATATGCGCGGTGAAGAAGGTTTCTCCCGCTTCTTCGCCTACACCAACCTGTTTATCGCCAGCATGGTTGTTCTGGTGCTGGCCGATAACCTGCTGTTGATGTACCTGGGCTGGGAAGGCGTGGGTCTGTGTTCTTACCTGCTGATCGGTTTCTACTACACCGATCCGAAGAATGGCGCAGCGGCCATGAAAGCGTTCGTCGTGACCCGCGTGGGTGACGTGTTCCTCGCTTTCGCGCTGTTCATTCTTTACAACGAACTGGGCACGCTGAACTTCCGCGAAATGGTGGAACTGGCGCCGGCGCACTTCGCAGCAGGCAACAACATGCTGTGGTGGGCAACGCTGATGCTGCTGGGTGGCGCCGTGGGTAAATCCGCGCAGCTGCCGCTGCAGACGTGGCTGGCCGACGCGATGGCGGGTCCAACCCCGGTCTCCGCGCTGATCCACGCCGCGACCATGGTAACCGCCGGTGTCTACCTGATTGCGCGTACCCATGGCCTGTTCCTGATGACCCCGGAAATTCTGCATCTGGTGGGTATCGTCGGTGCGGTCACGCTGGTGCTGGCAGGCTTTGCCGCGCTGGTGCAGACCGACATCAAACGCGTTCTCGCGTACTCCACCATGAGCCAGATTGGCTATATGTTCCTGGCGCTGGGCGTTCAGGCATGGGACGCAGCCATTTTCCACCTGATGACGCACGCGTTCTTTAAAGCGCTGCTGTTCCTCTCATCCGGTTCGGTGATCCTGGCCTGCCACCATGAGCAGAACATCTTCAAAATGGGCGGACTGCGTAAGTCCATCCCGCTGGTGTATGTCTGCTTCCTGGTGGGCGGCGCGGCGCTGGCGGCACTGCCGCTGATCACCGCGGGCTTCTTCAGTAAGGACGAAATCCTTGCGGGTGCCATGGCGAATGGTCATATCAATCTGATGGTTGCGGGTCTGGTCGGTGCGTTCATGACCTCCCTGTATACCTTCCGTATGATTTTCATCGTATTCCACGGTAAAGAACAAATTCACGCTCACGCAGGGAAGGGGATCACCCACCACCTGCCGCTGATTGTGCTGCTGGTACTCTCCACCTTCGTTGGCGCAATGATTGTGCCACCGCTGCAGGGCGTACTCCCGGCGACAACCGAGCTTGAGCACGGTCGCGTTCTGACGCTTGAAATCACCTCCGGTGTGGTCGCTATTGCGGGCATCCTCATCGCTGCATGGCTGTGGCTGGGTAAACGTACGCTGGTGACTGCCGTTGCCAACAGTGCGCCAGGCCGTCTGCTGGGCACCTGGTGGTACAACGCGTGGGGCTTCGACTGGCTGTACGACATGATCTTCGTTAAGCCGTTCCTGGGCATTGCGTGGCTGGTTAAGCGCGACCCACTGAACAGCCTGATGAACATCCCGGCGATCCTCTCCCGCTTTGCAGGTAAAGGCCTGCTGTACAGCGAGAACGGTTATCTGCGCTGGTATGTGGCATCCATGAGCATCGGTGCGGTTGTCGTGCTGGCGCTGCTGATGGTATTGCGTTGATCGTTAAGTGAATTTTATTCGAATTCGTTGAAAATCAGGCCCCTGTAGGGGGCCTTAAAAAGGAATGTAAATCGCCATGTTACTACCCTGGCTAATATTAATTCCCTTCATCGGCGGCTTCCTGTGCTGGCAGACTGAACGCTTTGGCGTGAAGATGCCGCGCTGGATCGCGCTGATTACCATGGGATTGACGCTCGCGCTTGGCCTGCAACTCTGGTTGCAGGGCGGTTACTCACTGACCCAGTCTGCGGGCATTCCGCAGTGGCAGTCTGAGTTCATCCTGCCGTGGATCCCGCGTTTCGGCATTACGATCCACCTCGCGATTGACGGTCTGTCGCTGCTGATGGTGGTGCTGACCGGCCTGCTCGGCGTTCTGGCGGTACTCTGCTCCTGGCGAGAAATCGAAAAATACCAGGGCTTTTTCCACCTGAACCTGATGTGGATCCTGGGCGGCGTGATCGGCGTGTTCCTTGCCATCGACATGTTCCTGTTCTTCTTCTTCTGGGAGATGATGCTGGTGCCGATGTACTTCCTGATCGCGCTGTGGGGCCATAAGGCGTCCGACGGTAAAACGCGCATCACGGCGGCAACCAAGTTCTTCATCTACACCCAGGCGAGCGGTCTGGTGATGTTGATTGCGATTCTGGCGCTGGTGTTCGTGCATTACAACGCGACCGGTGTCTGGACCTTCAACTATGAAGAGCTGCTGAAGACCCCGATGTCTCACGGCGTTGAATACCTGCTGATGCTGGGCTTCTTCATCGCGTTTGCGGTGAAAATGCCGGTAGTTCCGCTGCACGGCTGGCTGCCAGACGCGCACTCTCAGGCACCAACGGCAGGTTCCGTTGACCTGGCGGGCATCTTGCTGAAAACGGCGGCCTACGGTCTGCTGCGTTTCGCGCTGCCGCTGTTCCCGAATGCCTCCGCAGAGTTCGCACCGATTGCCATGTGGCTCGGCGTGATCGGTATCTTCTACGGCGCGTGGATGGCCTTCACGCAGTACGACATCAAGCGTCTGATTGCCTACACCTCCGTTTCCCACATGGGCTTCGTGCTGATTGCGATCTACACCGGCAGCCAGCTGGCGTACCAGGGCGCGGTCATTCAGATGATTGCGCACGGCCTGTCCGCCGCGGGTCTCTTCATCCTGTGCGGTCAGCTGTACGAACGTCTGCACACCCGCGACATGCGTATGATGGGCGGCCTGTGGGGCAAAATGAAATGGCTGCCAGCGCTTTCCATGTTCTTCGCGGTTGCCACCCTGGGTATGCCGGGCACCGGTAATTTCGTCGGCGAATTTATGATTCTGTTCGGCAGCTTCAAAGTGGTTCCGATGATTACCGTCATCTCCACCTTTGGCCTGGTGTTCGCTTCCGTGTACTCGCTGGCGATGCTGCACCGCGCTTACTTCGGTAAAGCGAAGAGCGAAATTGCTGCACAAGAACTGCCGGGGATGTCGCTGCGCGAGCTGTTCATCATCCTGCTGCTGGTCGTACTGCTGGTGCTGTTGGGCTTCTATCCGCAGCCGATTCTGGATACCTCGCATAGCGCGATGGGCAACATCCAGCAGTGGTTTGTTAATTCTGCTTCTACTACAAGGCCGTAATTCGCCATGACAATAACTCCACAACAACTGATCGCGCTGCTACCGCTGCTGATCGTCGGATTGACGGTGGTGGTTGTGATGCTCTCCATTGCGTGGCGACGCAATCACTTCCTGAATGCGACCCTGTCCGTTTTGGGTCTGAACGCTGCGTTAGTCTCCCTCTGGTTTGTTGGCCAGGCGGGCGCGATGGACGTCACGCCGCTGATGCGCGTTGACGGTTACGCCATGCTGTACACCGGTCTGGTGCTGCTGGCGAGCCTGGCAACCTGCACCTTTGCGTACCCGTGGCTTGAAGGCTACAACGACAACAAAGAAGAGTTTTACCTGCTGGTACTGATTGCCGCACTGGGCGGCATTCTGCTGGCGAACGCGAACCACCTGGCCGCGCTGTTCCTCGGTATTGAGCTGATCTCACTGCCGCTGTTCGGCCTGATTGGTTACGCCTTCCGCCAGAAACGCTCTCTGGAAGCGGCGATCAAGTACACCATCTTGTCCGCTGCTGCCTCGTCGTTCCTGCTGTTCGGTATCGCGCTGCTGTACGCACAGACGGGTAATCTCTCCTTCCTGGCCATCGGCAAGAGCCTCGGCGACGGCATGCTGCACGAGCCGCTGCTGCTGGCGGGTCTGGGCATGATGATTGTTGGCCTCGGCTTCAAGCTCTCTCTGGTGCCGTTCCACCTGTGGACGCCAGACGTATACCAGGGCGCGCCTGCTCCGGTGTCGACCTTCCTGGCGACGGCGAGCAAAATCGCTATCTTCGGTGTGGTCATGCGTCTGTTCCTGTACGCACCGGTAGGTGACAGCGAAGCGGTTCGCGTGGTGCTGGGCATTATCGCGTTCGTCTCCATCATCTTCGGTAACCTGATGGCGCTGAGCCAGACCAACATCAAGCGTCTGCTGGGCTACTCGTCTATCTCCCACCTGGGCTACCTGCTGGTGGCGCTGATTGCGCTGCAGAGCGGCGAGATGTCGATGGAAGCCGTGGGCGTGTATCTGGCGGGTTACCTGTTCAGCAGCCTCGGCGCGTTCGGCGTGGTGAGCCTGATGTCCAGCCCATACCGCGGCCCGGATGCGGATTCACTGTTCTCCTACCGTGGTCTGTTCTGGCACCGTCCGATTCTGTCTGCGGTGATGACCGTGATGATGCTCTCGCTGGCGGGTATCCCGATGACGCTGGGCTTTATCGGTAAGTTCTACGTGCTGGCAGTCGGTGTTCATGCGGGTCTGTGGTGGCTGACGGCGGGTGTCGTTATCGGCTCCGCGATTGGTCTCTACTACTACCTGCGCGTGGCGGTGAGCCTGTACCTGAGCGCACCTCAGCAGCTCAACCGCGATGCACCGACCAACTGGCAGTACAGCGCCGGTGGTATTGTGGTGCTTATCTCTGCGCTGCTGGTGCTGATCTTCGGTATCTATCCGCAGCCGCTGATTGATATCGTGCAGCGTGCGATACCGCTGATGTAAGGTAAAAGCAAAAAGGCAACGAAAGTTGCCTTTTTTAATGTTTGCGCCCTCTCCCGTGGGAGTGTACAGTCCGGGGACATGGTAGACAGGTGTTCGGGGACATGGTGAACACTTTTTAACATCCTTTACCCATGGTGATCGACTTTTTCTTCAGGTCGATCACCCCCACTTTCGTGCTGTAC
>NZ_JAIHAZ010000049.1:0-847 GCF_019718755.1 Enterobacter sp. RIT637 | reverse complement strand
ACCTTGCACTGCGTATGCTGCACGACATGACCGGCGCGGACAGCAGCGTCTCCAAATGTTATTTCACTCGTGCCAAAAGCGGCGTTCTGATGAAATCAGAAACGATCGCCATCCGTAACCGCGAGCACCGCGTAATCGGACTGCTGTGTATCAACATGAACCTTGATGTGCCGTTCTCTCAAATCATGAGCACCTTTATTCCGCCTGAAACGCCGGAAGTGAACTCGTCGGTGAACTTTGCGTCTTCCGTTGAAGACCTCGTCACCCAGACGCTGGAGTTCACCATCGAAGAGGTCAATGCCGATCGCAACGTATCGAACAACGCTAAGAACCGCCAGATCGTGCTGAACCTCTATGAAAAAGGCATTTTCGATATTAAAGATGCGATTAACCAGGTGGCAGATCGCCTGAACATTTCCAAGCACACGGTTTATCTTTACATCCGCCAGTTCAAAAGCGGTGATTTCCTGGGACAAGAGAAGTAATGCGTTTTGCCATCATGGTGACAGGCCCGGCTTACGGCACTCAGCAGGCCAGTAGCGCTTTTCAATTTTCCGAGGCGTTGTTGGCTGCCGGGCATCAGCTGAGCAGTGTCTTTTTCTACCGGGAAGGGGTCTACAACGCTAACCAGCTGACCTCGCCTGCGTCGGATGAGTTTGATCTGGTGCGCGGCTGGCAGAAACTTAATGAGCTACAGGGCGTCGAGCTGCACATCTGTGTCGCGGCGGCGTTGCGTCGCGGTGTGACGGATGAAGCCGAAGCAGAGCGTATTGGCCTTGCCGGGGCGAATCTCCAGCCTGGCTTTTCCCTCAGTGGCTTAGGCGCGCTGGCTCAAGCGGCGTTGACC
>NZ_JAIHAZ010000048.1:0-848 GCF_019718755.1 Enterobacter sp. RIT637 | reverse complement strand
CCGACAGACCGCGCAGAATGATCGTGGCTTCGGCCGCATTCGGCTCACTGACCTTCACCAACTGGAAACGACGCGACAGTGCAGCGTCCTTCTCAAAATACTTTTTGTATTCGCCCCAGGTCGTTGCGGCGATAGTTTTCAGCTCACCACGCGCCAGTGCCGGTTTGAGAAGGTTAGAAATATCCAGCCCGCCCTGCTGGTTGCCGGCACCTATCAGCGTATGCGCTTCATCAATAAACAGAATGACTGGAATGGGGGATGAAATGACTTCAGCCATCAACCCTTTGAAGCGTTTTTCAAACTCACCTTTGACGGATGCTCCAGCCTGCAATGCCCCAAGATCCAGGTTCATGATGCGGGTGTTTTTGAGTTTATCCGGTACCTGGCCTGCAACAATGCGCAGAGCAAGCCCTTCGATTAACGCGCTTTTACCCACACCGGCCTCACCCACCACGACAGGGTTGTTCTTGCGGCGACGGCTAAGAATATCGATCATCAGATCGATTTCGTGGTCGCGGCACAGCACCGGATCAAGCCGCCCCTGACGGGCGTCCTCGGTCATGTTCCTGGCATAACGCGCAAGCAGGCTATCGCTGGCATCCGTCGCCACGCTGACGTTTTTTCCGTCGTCATCCTGTATCACGGTTTCAGCAGACTCTCGCGTCCACTGCGAAAAATCCTGCTGCAAGCGATCGCGGTTAATACCGGTCAGTTGCCGGGCAGCCGCGGGAGGGACGTAACGTAGCGGCGAGTGCAGAAGCGCCAGCAGCAGCACGCCGCCCCGTAATTCGCTCATCTGCATTTCCGTTGAAGCCAGCAGCCAGGCCTCTTTTAACCACTCCACAAGC
>NZ_JAIHAZ010000047.1:0-862 GCF_019718755.1 Enterobacter sp. RIT637 | reverse complement strand
AGGCTTACAAGGCCAAAGTGCAGGAGCTGTTCGCGGTGCAAAACAGCGAAATGAAAAGCGCCGGACAGCAGGTGGACGGCGATTTCAACACCAACCGCTTGCTGCTGGTGATCCTCACCGCGTTTAGCGTGCTGATCGGCAGTGCGATTAGCTGGTTTATCGTGCGATCCATTACCCGTCCGCTGGGCGAGGCGGTGGCGTTTGCTGAAGCCATTGCTGAAGGCGATTTAACCCGCAACATCACCACCCGCACGAAAGACGAAACAGGCTTGTTGCTGCATGCCCTGATGGAGATGAAAACCCGTTTACTGGAAATTGTGCAGCAGGTGCAATCTGGCTCGGAAAATATCTCCAGCGCGGCGGCGCAAATTGTGGCAGGGAACCAGGATCTGGCGGCGCGTACCGAAGAGCAGGCCAGTTCCGTAGAACAAACTGCGGCCTCGATGGAGCAGATCACCGCTACGGTGAAAAATACTGCGGCCCATACGGGTGAGGCGACGAACCTCTCCGATGATGCAGCGAGCGTGGTGAAAAACAACGGCGAGATGATGAAGCAGGTGACGCAGAAAATGCGCCTGATAAACGAAACCTCTAACCGAATGTCGGATATCATCAACCTGATCGATGCGATTGCCTTCCAGACGAATATTCTGGCGCTGAACGCGGGGGTTGAGGCGGCGCGTGCCGCTGAGCACGGGCGCGGTTTTGCGGTGGTGGCCGGTGAAGTGCGCCAGCTGGCGCAGAAAAGCGCTTCGTCTGCCAGCGAGATCCGCCAGCTGATCGAAAGCTCAACCAGTCAGACCCAGGACGGGATGAACCTGGTGGAAAAAGCGAGCGGGCTGATTAACGGCATGGTCGGGAA
>NZ_JAIHAZ010000046.1:0-911 GCF_019718755.1 Enterobacter sp. RIT637 | reverse complement strand
GTTTAACTCGGCTTATATTGTGCAGGGTGCGGTGCTGGTTGCGCTGGCGGCGATCGTGGTTGATCGCGGATTTGAACGGCTGGCGCAGTATCTCAGCCGACACCGCCACGTACGATAAATGAGTAGCCAGCCAGCATTACGCCGCCAATGCCGCTGATGGCCATTAAAGCGAAGAGGGTAATTACGGCCACTTTGGTTGCCTTCATAATGTGCTCCTTTTGTTAACCGCCCAATTATACGGTGAAGCACACCTGTTAATGAACCATTAAATGCCGTTAAGACATTTACGGACCAAGGGTAATGACGGGGTAGCCGTGTTCGCGCCATTCGCTCAGAAGCTGCTGTTGGGCGGCAGTGGGGATTTCTCCGCACCAGACCAGCAGGGTTTGCCCTTCGAAAAGCTCCGGGCGAAACTGCGCTAATGAATGTGCCAGCACGTCTACTCGCCAGCCTTGCTGCGTGGCGATCCAGGCTTCGAGCCATAAGCGGGTGGTGTCGTGAATATTCCAGCCGACCACCAGCGCGTCCTTTCCGCTCTTCTTGCGTGCCGTCGACAGGCACACGGAAATGTAATTGATTAACGCGCCATCCAGCATGCTTAGCAGCGTCTGTAATGCCGGCTGCTGAGACTGCAGACGGCGGCGAAGCGGTATAAACAGATGAGCGATTAACGTCTGGGCGGGATAATCCCGACCCTGCTCCTTGATCCAGGTTCGCAGACGTTGAAAGTTACCGGCCTGCAACAGCCGAAGCAGGGTTTCCTGATGTTCGCGCCACTCGGCCAGGCTGTCGGGATCGTGTTCGCATAAGAGCGATTTGACCTTACTGACCTGCACACCGTTGTCGATCCAGCTTTTGATTTCGCGAATGCGATCGATATCCGCCTCGTTAAACAGGCGGTGCCCTCCGTC
>NZ_JAIHAZ010000045.1:0-926 GCF_019718755.1 Enterobacter sp. RIT637 | reverse complement strand
GTGTTCTCCGGGTAACGTCATTTGTTTAACATTACGCCACAGCGCGAAGAGAATAAAAAATATCGTTTTATCGCGAGTCTATGCAAAAATGATATGGCTTACCGATCAAAACAGGTGCCCTATGCCCGCCGTTAACCTACGCCATATCGAAATTTTTCACGCGGTGATGACCACCGGTAATCTGACCGAAGCCGCGCAGATGCTGCACACCTCGCAGCCCACGGTAAGCCGCGAGCTGGCGCGGTTTGAAAAAGTGTTAGGGCTGACGCTGTTTGAGCGTACGCGCGGCAGGCTGCATCCGACGGTGCAGGGTTTGCGCTTGTTCGAAGAAGTTCAGCGCTCGTGGTACGGCCTGGACCGCATCATCAGTGCAGCGGAGAGTCTGCGGGAATTCCGCCAGGGCGAGCTGTCGATTGTCTGCCTGCCGGTCTTTTCCCAGTCGTTGCTGCCGCCGCTGATTCAGCCGTTTCTCGCCCGCTATCCCGACGTGAACCTCACTATTGTGCCGCAGGAGTCGCCGCTGCTTGAAGAGTGGCTCTCGGCACAGCGCCACGATTTAGGCCTGACCGAAACCCTGGTCACACCTGCGGGAACGGAGCGCACTGAACTGCTGTCTCTGGATGAAGTCTGCGTGCTGCCTGAGGGCCATCGCCTTGCCAGCAAAAGCGTGCTGACACCGGCAGATTTCCACGGCGAAAACTATATCAGCCTGTCACAGACCGACAGCTACCGACAGCTGCTAGATACGCTGTTCCAGGAACATCAGGTGAAACGACGGATGGTGGTGGAGACCCACAGCGCGGCGTCCATTTGCGCGATGGTGCGGGCGGGCGTGGGAATTGCGGTGGTGAATCCGCTCACGGCGCTGGACTATGCCGCAAGCGGGATTGTGATCCGCCGCTTTAGCATTTCCGTTCCCTTTACCG
>NZ_JAIHAZ010000044.1:0-960 GCF_019718755.1 Enterobacter sp. RIT637 | reverse complement strand
CGGGTCTATACCCTGCAACTTAACGCCCAGTTAAGACTCGGTTTCCCTTCGGCTCCCCTATACGGTTAACCTTGCTACAGAATATAAGTCGCTGACCCATTATACAAAAGGTACGCAGTCACACCACGAAGGTGCTCCCACTGCTTGTACGTACACGGTTTCAGGTTCTATTTCACTCCCCTCGCCGGGGTTCTTTTCGCCTTTCCCTCACGGTACTGGTTCACTATCGGTCAGTCAGGAGTATTTAGCCTTGGAGGATGGTCCCCCCATATTCAGACAGGATACCACGTGTCCCGCCCTACTCTTCGAGTTCACAGCAAGTGTGCTTTCGTGTACGGGACTGTCACCCTGTACCGTGCGACTTTCCAGACGCTTCCACTAACACACAAGCTGATTCAGACTCTGGGCTGCTCCCCGTTCGCTCGCCGCTACTGGGGGAATCTCGGTTGATTTCTTTTCCTCGGGGTACTTAGATGTTTCAGTTCCCCCGGTTCGCCTCGTTAACCTATGTATTCAGTTAACGATAGTGTGTCGGAACACACTGGGTTTCCCCATTCGGACATCGCCGGGTCAAAGGTTCATATCACCTCGCCGGCGCTTTTCGCAGATTAGCACGTCCTTCATCGCCTCTGACTGCCAGGGCATCCACCGTGTACGCTTAGTCGCTTAACCTCACAACCCGAAGATGTTTCTTTCGATTCATCATCGACTTGCGAAAATTTGAGAGACTCGAACACACATAACATGTGTGTCGTTTCAATTTTCAGCTTGATCCAGATTTTTAAAGAGCAAAACTTCTTAATGCACTCAAAAGTACATTCAGAAGTTCATCATTCATCAGACAATCTGTGTGAGCACTACAAAGGCAGGTTCTTTAAGGTAAGGAGGTGATCCAACCGCAGGTTCCCCTACGGTTACCTTGTTACGACTTCACCCCAGTCATGAATCACAAAGTGGTAA
>NZ_JAIHAZ010000043.1:0-969 GCF_019718755.1 Enterobacter sp. RIT637 | reverse complement strand
GTCCCAGAATCAGCATCGGGAGATTTTCAAAGAAGTTACGATGTTGCAGAGGCATCTCGGTGCGTACAAAACCTTCCACCTGCTTAAGCCATTCCTCTGGCACTTCGGCACGTGCCTGTACTGCACGTTCACCGTCATGAAAGACACTGCGTGTCTGCTGCATGGGGCACTCCTTGGGATCGTTTACCGTTGCTGTAAGGCCAGAACCCGCTTCGACGACGCGAAATAATCACTGGCACCTGAAGCGAGAAAATTGCCTTCACTGTAGGCGTAAAAAGCCTGTCAAATGCCCCACGGATCCCATGCCACATAATTCTAAATGTATGGCTTATGCAGAGGAGCAGCCCGGCCCCCCCCGTCCTGCGGTGAGCAATCCGGCTAACAGGACGGCAATCGCACAGGCAACAGCCGCCAAGGGCATTACCCTGATATAGCATCACGGTAATGTCCCTGGCACAGGGCATCAGAAACTACTTAACCCGGGTAATAGAATTCAACCCGTATGCCGCTTGGTTCGTAGCACATCATGTGCATAGACGGCCCCTCGCGGAGCAGGGTGGGCTCAAATTCAATTTCAACCTGATTTGCCTTCAACACTTCAAGGATCTGGTAAAGGCCCTCTTTAGTCTCCACCTGCAAAGCCAGGTGATGGAGTCCGACATTGTTTTTACGATTGAACTGAATGGGTTGTTCTGTTTGCGTTTTCCAGAGTGTGAGCATCACAGCACCGTCTTTCACGAAGATGGCCGGGTAATCGTCGCGTCGTTTGACTTCCTGCCAGCCCAGTAAATCAGTAAAGAACGCTGCGCTCTCTTCAAGATTTGATACGGCTAAACCAACATGTTGTACACCATGGGTCAATGGCATTGTTCCTGTCCTCTTGTTAATGGATCTGTTTAGGCCCGATCGTCAACCGGCAAGCGCGCCTGTGGTTTGTGGAATTTCTGTTTAGCTTCGAACAGCCGTGCC
>NZ_JAIHAZ010000042.1:0-974 GCF_019718755.1 Enterobacter sp. RIT637 | reverse complement strand
CGCGTTGATCGCCTCCATGCTGGCCGCTTCATCGCTCATCCCGCGCGTCTCCACGCCCATCGCCTGCGCCACGCGGGCGAAACGCGCCACCGCGTTCGGGCGGTTAAAGTTTTCGATGATCGGCAGCAGGATGGCGTTGCAGACGCCGTGCGGCAGATTGTGCGTCGCCCCCGGCTGATGCGCCAGTGCGTGAACCAGCCCTAACCCGGCGCTGTTAAACGCCATGCCTGCCAGATACTGGCCGAATGCCATCTGTTCGCGTGCTTCGAGGTTGTGTCCGTCGTCGACGGCTTTCGGCAGCCAGAGGCTGATCAGGCGAATCGCTTCGAGGGCGTTAGCATCGGTGAGCGGGTGAGCGCCGACGGAAACATAGGCTTCGATGGCGTGCGTCAGGGCGTCCATCCCCGTTGCGGCGGTGACGGAGGCGGGGATATCGAGCATCACGCTGGCATCATCCACGGCGATATCCGGGATAATATTGGGGTCGATAATCACCTCTTTTACCTGACGCTCGCTGTCGATGATCACCGCATTGCTGGTCATCTCCGCTGCGGTGCCTGCTGTGGTGTTAATGGCCACCAGCGGCACACCGGCGTTTTTGACTTTGCCGACGCCGGAATAGGCGGTCGACGGGCCAGGGTTGGCGGTGAGGATTTTAATCGCTTTCGCCGTATCAATTGGGCTGCCACCGCCGAAGGCGATAACGTAATCGCAGCTGGCGCTCTGATAGGCCGCAAACCCTTTCTGGACCAGCGCTTCCGTCGGATTCGGGAACACGTCATCAAAGAGGTGATACGACATCTGATGGGCGTCCAGGGCGGTATACAGGCTGTCGAGCAGCCCCATTTTAACCAGCTGTCCGTCAGTGACGATAAGTGCTTTGCCCCACTGTTTGCTCGCCACCAGATTAACCATGTCGCCGATCGCGCCCGCGCCGTGCAGGATGATTTTGGGAAGTGCCAACATAAAACTCA
>NZ_JAIHAZ010000041.1:0-981 GCF_019718755.1 Enterobacter sp. RIT637 | reverse complement strand
GTACCGCACTGGTCAGATAGGCGCTTGCCTGGGAACCGAACTGTTTTTCTACGTTGTCATGATGGGATTGTGTTGTCATCGTACTGTCCTTTGGTTGTGAGAAAAATAAAGGGCAGTACCTGCGTAGGCCTGCCCGACGGTAGACCTGACGCACCATTACTACTCAGGTTTGCCGGGACTGAATTCATCAAGTAGTGGATTGTGATCGGAGGCGCGCGTCACCAGTACAGAGGCTTCGTGCACATTCAGACCACGATAGAAGACAAAATCAAGCGGACGACCAAACGCTTTGCGCCGCTGATCGTCGGTGAAACGCACTTCGCGCAAGGACATTTCGCGCGCAAAGCGATACAGCGCATTCATGCGCGGACGACTCCAGGCATTGAAATCCCCCGCCATAATAATCGGCCCACTGTGATGCGCGATCTGATCTCCAATGGGAAGTAACTGCTTACTATACACATCGACACCCAGGCTAAAATTCACGGCGTGAATGTTTACCACCATCAGCAGACGAGTATCGGGCAGAGGATAGACGGTGACTAATGCCGATTTTGCCAGACGCAGAATAGGCTCGCGCTCACGCAGTGGGCAGCAGTAAACCGGGTGCGCAGCAGAGAGCGTCATAACGCCCGAGGGGTGTTGGGGCAAGACAAATGCGGGAACCTGGTCTGCGGCGAGGTAGTTGGTAGTTGCAAATCGAACCAGTTCAGGCGTGGTTTGCGCCTCCTGCAACAGCACCAGATGCGCATCCTTACCGAAATTCTTCAGCACGGATAACCACTCTGCACGCTGCTGTTTGAAGATATTCCACACCAGTACGCGAATTTTGTCATCGCTGCTTAAGGGGGCGCCAGCGGGCAATGCCTGGCCAAGACTCGCAAACGACCCCGGAGGCAAAATTCTCTCCGCAGGTTGTCCGGCAATATAGCGCATGGCATAGGTATTTTTTCGCACTTTTGGAAACGACCTCTATAGCAT
>NZ_JAIHAZ010000040.1:0-1019 GCF_019718755.1 Enterobacter sp. RIT637 | reverse complement strand
TACACCCTGACGGCGAAAGAGACCGACGGCGTGGGCAACGTCTCCGGTCCGTCCGCGGAATACGTCATCAACGTGGCCACCGTGCCGCCGCAGGCGCCGACGCTGGACACCGTGTATGACGACGTGGCACCGCACGCTGACTACCTGCAGAAGGGCGACGTCACCAACGACACCACCCCGACCCTGAGCGGCAGCAGCGGCGTGATTGGCGGCACCATCAGCATCTACGATAACGGCCGCCTGATCGGCACCGCCACCGTGGGCAGCAACGGCAGCTGGAGCTTCACGCCGGATACGGCGCTGGCTGACGGCAACCACAGCTTCACCGCCACCGTCACCGACGGCGTGGGACGCACCAGTGAGCCAACCGGCGGCTTCGGTATCGTGGTGGATACAAAAGCCCCGGACGCGGCCTCTGACCTGCTGGTCACCGACAACGTCGGCGCCTACCAGGGCCCGGTCGTGAGCGGCGACACCACCGATGACAACACCCCGACCCTGAGCGGCAAGGCCGAGCCGGGCAGCACGGTGAACATCATCGACAACGGCCAGGTTATCGGCTCCACGAAGGTGAACCCGGACGGTACCTGGAGCTTCACCCCGGATCAGGCGCTCTCCAACGGCGAGCACGACCTGACCACCACCGTGACCGATCCGTCAGGCAACACCGGACCGGAAGGGTCGCACGTGGTCATCACCGTTGACGTGGTCCCGGGCAAGGTGGAAATCACCGGCGTGACCGACGATGCCGGCAGCGTGACGGGCAGCCTGTCCCAGAACGCGGTTACCGACGACACCCGTCCGCAGATCAGCGGCACGGCGAAGGCGGGCAGCACCGTGACCATCATGGACGGCAGCAACGTGCTGGGCACCACCACCGCGGGCGCGGACGGTACCTGGAGCTTCACGCCGAGCGTGGATCTGGGTCGCGGCGAGCACATCTTTACCGCCACGGCGAAAGATCCGATGGGCAACGAGTCGAGCAGCAGCAGCTGGACCGTGACCATCGATACTGATGC
>NZ_JAIHAZ010000003.1:212767-372039 GCF_019718755.1 Enterobacter sp. RIT637 | reverse complement strand
GTACGTAATGACATGGTATCTCTCGCATCCCAGGGCATAAGCGACTCCATAAACGGGTTCTTATGCCTTAGTTGTAAGTGTCTACCATGTCCCCGAACAAGTGTTCACTATGTCCCCGGACCGTACACCCACGGGGAGAGGGTGCAAACACTAAAACGGCAACCTTTCGGTTGCCGTTTGCTTTTACAGAGCCGTCCAGGCATCAGCCCATGCCAGACCTGCGCCTGGTTCATAGTATGTCGGGGCGCTGTTACACCAGCCGCTGTACGGGAATGGTTTGCACTGGAACAGTTTACCGTGGTTGTTCACGATATCACCTGCGTTGTACTTGCTGTTCGCGCTCCACGCGGCGTAAGAGCCGGAAGTGCCTTCGTCCTGAGACGGCGCCGCTTTCGCTTGCACGTTCAGCAGGTAGGACGTGGTGCTGCTCAGCTCGCCATCGCTGACGGTCAGGCTGACTTCAATCTGCTGAGCCGTTGCCGCTTCTGGCGCCTTGAAGGTCACCACCGCTTTATCCTGACCAGTGACGGTCTGACCATCCTGCGAACGCCAGGTGTAGGTCAGCTTGTTGCCATCCGCATCGGTAGACCCTTCCGCGCTCAGAGAGACCTGCGCGCCCGCTTCAACCGCACCGATTGGACCCGCAATATGCGCGACCGGGGCGTGGTTCACCGCCACTGGCTCAGCCGGGGTTTCATCCGGCGTTGGCGCTGGCGTTGGCTCTGGTGTCGGCGCTGGCGTTACCGGAGTTTCATCCGGCGTGGTGGCAGAGCCGTCGTCGTTCACGATGTTAACGTTATAGAACTTCTGCACACACTTGGTGTAGTCACCGTCTTTAAAGGCGCTGAACGGCGTCTGGTAGCCCACCAGCTGACAAGCGTAGGTTTGACCACTTGGGGTATCCGCGCTCCACCCCCAGTCCTGTTCCCAGTAAATCTTCAGGGCACCGGCACCGCCTTCGTCGAACTGCTTCATGTTGGCGCAGCCCAGCACTTCATTTGCCGGAACAGGCACTTTCAGGTAGTTCGCAAACTCTTTGTAGTACTTGATACGGTTCTGCGACTGAGCAATTTCAGTCGGGCCGCCGCACTCTACGCCGCCGTTGATGATCTGGGTGGTCACGCCAAAGCCCGGTACCAGACCGTTGGCCTTATCGTGATCGTTCGGCTGCCACGTGCCGTCGATAACCTGCAGCATGCTTGGTTTTGGCGGCTGCGGGTAGGCGAAGAAGAAGATCGCGCTCGCCAGGTTCAGCCAGGTGTCTGCCACCAGCTCAGGTTTGTCGAGCAGGGTACGCACGTCGCCGTACATCGCTTCAGAGAACGGACCGTAGTTGTAGTTGTAGGACAACTGCTTCGCACCGCGGCCGAAGTAGCTCAGGAAGTCACCGTCTTTATCTTTACCGCACGGCCAGGTCTGCCCCTGCCAGACGTCCGGGTTACATTCGCCGTTGTAGCCGCCCTTCTGGCCTTCGGTCCAGCCCATTTCACGCACGTGAACCAGCGCCTGACGCCACTCGGCTTCCGGACGCCAGCTTTCGTGGCCGCCGGTTTCCTGGGCAAAGTGGGCAAACATGGTTGCCAGCTCTTTACGGCAGATGGCGTCGCTGTCGCGACCGTCATTGTAGGTCTTACACAGCGCCGGGAATTTACCCACCGCTTTCAGGAAGTTGCTGTAGGTGTAGGCCTGCGCGCGCATCGGGAACAGGTATTCCCAGTCGCTGGCCTTCACGATCCCTTCTACGCGCTTCACGTTTTCCGGGTTCGCCGCACGGCCTGGCTCAATCATTTCTACCTGAGCATTGTCCAGCGTCTGGATGGTCTCTTTTACGGAGGCCATCAGCGGGAAGCTGGTCAGCTCTTTTTCCTTCTTCGCCAGATCGCTGGCTTTCATGGTGTACGGCTCACTGGTGGTCGCTTGCAGCGACGCAGCCTGTGCCATAAAGGGGGCTACGCACGCGCCGGCAACGAGTACACTCAGTAACGTCCTTTTGTTCATTTCAGTATTCCTGTTAATTGAAGTTAAAGTTAAATCCCGGCTTATGTATTAATCCATTAATAAATAAACCACAGACAGCTGTTTTCATTTTTCGAAGAACACCCCTGGGGAATTCTTCAAAAATAAAAAACCTTAATAACGTGCCGCTAATTTCAACTGCTGATATTTTTTCCAGACCTTATGTGCATATAGCATTCGCTGAGGATAATTCTCTTTTTTTAATCCGGCGTTATAGGCGCCTACCGCCTCCCAGTTATAGCCATAGACTTTAATCATTCCGGACAGGATGGACGCGCCCACCATAATGGAGGTACAGGGCTCGGTCATCAGCTGGTACTCATCAATCCCCCTGCTCTCCAGCTCCGTAAAATGCGAGCTGTTTATCTGCATCAGCCCGACATCGCGGGTGCCGTCGTGGTTTTGCCCAACCGCATACGGGTTCATTCCGGATTCAACGTTAGCAATGGCATACAATAAATAGGGATCGACATGATAATAATGCGCCGCTTTATCCCAACAGTTTGCCAGTGCGCTTTGGCTTATTATCAGTAACAATAATATTAACTTTTTCATTTTTACCTGCTGACAGTTTCGGTTATTTCTCCTTGCCCACATCCTGTAAAATGAATTTTTGAATCGCTCACCACCCTCACAAGAGAGCGGTGAGCGTTTATTGGGTTAGATTATTTGCAGTCTGTTGCTGCGCCCTCTTTCACCCATACGTCGCTATTAGCCGGGTTATCACCGCGGGTCCACCATTTGGCACGGTAAACGTTGCCCTGGTAAGTGGTGGTTTCGCCGCCGTTGTAAACCAGGTCAGAACGCCAGTTCATCTGCACGTCACTCACCAGTTCCCATGCATCCACACCGAAGCCAGGCTTGTTGCCCTGCGTCCAGTACTTCGCTTTCCACACCAGATGATCGGCACTTACGGTGTCGCCACTGTTGTAGATTTTGCTGGCATCCCACGCGGCATATTTGCTGGCGTTAGCATCGACAGGCGCGTCGCAGCTACCGGTTGCCGTGCCTTCGTCAGATGGCGGAGTCACGTCATCAGCCGGAGGGGTAACGTCGTCCGATGGAGGCGTCACGTCATCAGCAGGCGGCGTGACGTCTGCTGGTTTCGGATTGACCGTTACCTGCACGTTTGACTGCACGCTGGTTTTGCCGTCGGTCACGACAACGCTCAGGGTGTAGGATGAGGTGTTGTTGACCTCTGGTGCAGTGATGCGAACGTTAGCGGTATCGGTACCCGTTGCGTTCATATCCGCCGGTACGCTCCAGCTATAGGTCAGCGCGTCGCCGTCTGGATCGGTTGCCTGTGCATGCAGGGAAATCGCTTCACCGGATTCAACGGTGACGGCTTCCATGGCATTGATCACTGGCGCCTGGTTCGCTTTCGGCGCTTTGTTCACAACCTGAACATCAATCGCGTTGCTCAGACCCTTCGCGTCAGTCACGGTCAGACGGAAGAGCAGATTCTGGTCGCTGGTGACGGCCGGTAAGCTGAAGCTGGCTTTCGCACTGGTGCTGTTTGCCAGCGTCACGGTCGCGCCGGACACCTGAGTCCATTTGTAGGTCAGCGCGTCGCCGTCCTGGTCGCTGGATGCAGAGCCGTCCAGGGTGACGGTTGCCGGGCCGGTTACCGTCATATCGGTAGCGGAAGCCACAGGCGCATGGTTGGTCACAACCGGCTCAACAGGCGTTGAGCTGCCGCCCAGCAGGCCTTCATTCATGGCATTCAGGATATCGCCGTTATCGGATTCGATAGACCATGCGAACAGACCACCCAGGTTTTTGTTCAGCACGTATTTGCCTTTCGCCATCACGGAACGGGCGTTGTCGTAAGTCACCAGCTCGCCGGTAGACTTGTTGAACACGTACGGCGCTTCTGCCGCTTCATCGTATTTGTATTCCCAGCCTGGTTTGCCCAGCATCTGGTTCACAATCTGACGATAGTCAACAATGCCGTTTTCCCATGTGCCTTTGATTGGGCCCGTTGCCGTACCGGTAAACGGATTATCGCCGGTATAGCCGTGAACGCCCGTCCAGCCGCGGCCGTACATGCCTGCACCCACTACGATCTTGCCAGGCTTAACGCCCTGCTCCAGCATCGCTTTCACGGCGTTATCGGTGGTGTAGTTGGTATCCGGTTTCCAGGACGCACCGTACAGCGCGGTCTGGTGGCCGAGATCGGTATTGCTCCACGCGCCGTAGAAGTCATAGCTCATCAGGAAGATATGGTCGATGTACTGCTGCGCGGTGTTGTAATCCACGTCTTCGATCTTATCTTTGCCCGCACCGATTGCGGTGGTCAGCTCGTAGGTACGGCCCGTTTCTGCAGAGAGTTCGTTCAGCATCTGACGCAGGTCGTGCATCAGCGCGGTATAGGTCGCTTTATCGGTCTGAGGGTTGCCCAATTTGGCGTTCTCACCGCCGCCGCCCGGGAATTCCCAGTCGATATCCACGCCGTCGAACACTTTCCAGGTGGTCAGGAAGTCTTTCACGGAGGCCACGAAGCGGTCACGCAGGACTTTGTTATCCATCTGATAGAACGGGTCAGACAGGGTCCAGCCGCCTACGGATGGCAGAATCTTCAGGTCAGGATGGGCTTTTTTCATCGCCATCAGCTGGCCGTAGTTGCCTTTGTACGGGTCGTCCCAGTTGCTTACGCCCTGCTGCGGCTTCTGCAGCGCAGCCCACGGGTCGTGGATCGCCACGGTGTAGTCCGGACGGCCCTGGCAGGCGCGCTTCAGGGATTCCAGCGCGCCGGAAGATTTAGCGCTGTCGTTAATGCCGTCACCGCCGCAGATTGGGATGAAGCCGTACAGCAGGTGGTTAATGTTCGCCACCGGGATTTTGTCCGCTGAGAAGTTACGGTCATACACGCCCCACTCAGGGAAATACGCACCAACCACTTTATCGGTGTGCTGCGCGAAGGCTTTGTTGTTTTCCAGCAGAGGGGTATTCAGCGGCAGCAGGTGGCTACCGTCGGTATCCGCAACGATGATCAACTTGCTGGCGCTCTTGGTGCAGCCGCTGTCGTTACAGAGCTCAACCTGCTCCTGATAACGGCCACCTTTTTTCACTTTAAAGGTCGCTGAGCCTGCGGCGCTGCCCGCGCCGGTCCAGACGGTCTGGCCGTCCAGCAGCACTTTTGCAGACGTTGGTGCGTCGCCGCTCCAGACGTTCCACTCAACCTTCACATCCACGCCATCTTTGTGCACTTTGATAAGGTTGTTATAATCTTGTGCCGCCTGATCTACTTCTACCAGCGCAAATTTATCATTGCCTGACGTAATAGAAGGCGTACCCGGTGCCGCTGCAAATACTGAGCTTGTTGCAGCTGCAACAAAAAGCGCCAGATATTTAGGCTTCATAAATTTCATTTTTATATCCTGATAAATTTATTCGTAACGTTAATAATCCATGTCTTCCGTGAGCACATGGATGCGTTTCGCGTAATGCGTATTTAACCAACCTGAAAACCGTGACAAGAAACGTATTGCTGCGTTGTATTCCTCCATAAAAAGATACAAGCCTAAATTCCGTGTAGCTTATATCCTTTACGATACACTGAGCGCAAAGAGACGTCCTTCTCTTCCACCGTCGAAAAAATTTATAAAAAACCTTGACCTGAATATTTAAAATATGAAAGCAAACTGCTGCCCAATAAACACCACTATTCCAGCAAATGAGAGGTAGGGTCCGAAAGAAATCGTGAGGTTATTTTTATTTAAATTATTTAGCGCGAAATAGCCGATAATACCGCTTAGTGCGGCGGCTAATTCAATCGTGGGTAACGCCTGCCAGCCGCACCACGCGCCCAGGGCCGCCAGCAGCTTAAAATCGCCATATCCCAGCCCTTCCCGCCCTGTGATCAGGCGGAATGCCCAGTAGAGCAGCCAGAGCGAGAGATAGCCCGCGACCGCGCCGAACAGCGCATCGCACAGCGCCAGCCGGTGGTCAACCGCGTGAAGCAGTAAACCCGCCCACAGCAGGGGTTGCGTCAGGCAGTCCGGCAGCAGCTGGTGCCGCCAGTCGATCATCGCCAGGGGCAATAAAAACGCCGCCAGCAGCCACAGGGAGAACAATGCCTGGACGTCGGGCATACACCAGGCGGTGATGCCAAAAAACAGGGAGGAAAAAAGTTCGATTAAAAATATCCGCAGCGGGATGGCGGTGCCACAGCGGCTGCAGCGCCCGCGTAAAACAAGCCAGCTAATGAGCGGGATATTCTCCCAGGCGGCCAGCGCGTGCTGGCATACCGGGCAGTGCGACGCCGGGAACAGCAAATTGCCGCCCCCTTCCTCTTCCATCACCATGCCCGGTACGCGCTCGGCGACGACGCCCAGAAAGCTTCCCACAATACCGCCCAATATCGCACTCATCACCGGGAACCCCACCGGGTAAACCTCCCGTATCAGCGCGAAGGTGTTCATGCGGTTTTGCTCCAGGTAAGCTGCACCTCGGCCTTCACATCGCTAAGGTGATCGACTGGCGTAAGGTTCATTTTTTGCAGCCTGACGCCGGAGGTCTGGTTAATTTCCCGCAGCCAGTTCTTTAATTCATACACGTTTACGCGGTTCACGATGAACGATAATGTTTGCCCATCCTGACGTACATCCGTCAGTGAAAGATTAATTTCATGCGCGCTGCTCTCCACCACCGTGCGCGGATTATCCGTTTTGATAATCTGCACCTGGAGATGGTTTTTATCTATTTCACTGCGCATCCAGTTCAGGGTCTCTTTTTGTCTGGTCAGCGTTGCTCTACTGTTTTGAATCATATTATCCAATGGGATCACCCCTGCGTAATAAATGGCTGCACCTAACAGCGACACGGCACATATTTTTAAAATGACTTTTTCCCGGGCGCTGTAATTCTGATAGCGAGACTTAAGCTGCGCGATTCGCTCTTTCATTTATATTTCCCTGCGATCATGGCGGTATAAGGTGCAGTGGCGGAAACAGGCTGTAGGGTAAAATCGAAATTCTCACCGGCCTGATTCACAAACGTCTGCAACGCGGTTTGGTTTTGCGAACTGACGCTCAGCGTCAGCGTGTTCTGTTGGGCATCGTATTCCAGCAGATCGATTTCCATCGCAGGCACCGCCTGCCTGGCTTTCTCCAGCTCTTCAAGCTGCAAAAAGACCCCTTTGGTCTGCTTCTTCATGTTTTGACCAAAGTGATATTTGATGTTGGTCTGCTGGCGCATGCTGGGGAAATGGTGCTGGTATACCTGCAGGATCTCCTGCTGAACCTGGTTTTCCTGCTGTACAAGCATCCAGGCCATGGCGACGCGCGGGCCCAGCAACAGGCCGAGAGACAACAGACCCGCGGTGGCCATCGCCACTTTCATGCCTTTCGCTGCCCGGCCGTTTCCCGCTTTGGGGCTAAACTCACCGTGCAGAAGCGTGACGCGGCAGGCTTGCCACTGCGGCTGGATCAGCACCAGCGGATGCTGCCAGGGGTGCCCGACGTCAACGTCGACGCCAGCGGGCGCGTCACCGTAGCAGCACACATCGCCCTCTCCGGCTTTCTGCATCAGCAGCGGCAGCAGGCTCGCCTCCATTTCACCCGCGACATGCGGCGATAAACGCAGCCAGTAGCCGTCGTCCTGGGCGACAAGCGTGCTTCCGCCCGCCGTCACCGGCAGCAGCCAGGCATCCGGCAGCGCCTGAATCACCTTCAAACCGGCCTCCTGACAGCGGCTTAACCACCCGCGCAGGCAATCGGCATCGATGGCCACCGCATCAACTTCGGCGCCCTTTTTGTGAAGCACCGTCCAGTGCAGGTTGTCCACGTCGCCAATCAGCGTCTCTTCCGCCATCCAGGAGAACGCGGTCGCCTGAGAGGCAACTTTCTTCGGCAGCGTAAAGTGGCGGAAGATCATCGTGCTGGCGGGCAGGAGTAAACAAACGCGTGCCGCAAGCGGGTGGTCTGCCAGCGCGTCCAGGCTTTCAAGCTCCTCAACCTGCTGGCTGCCGGAGAGACACCACATTATTTTCCCGCCCTCGCGGCTGTCGGGACGAACAAAAAGGACCTGTTTCATAGCGTTCAACTTTTCTTATTCAATCATTCGGTAACGACGTTGCCACGTCACGATCTCACCGGCTTCGTTATTCACCTGAAGCTGGCTCACCACGCGAAGCGTTAATTCATCGGTATTGCCGGTATAGTTCACGCGGAAATACCGGCTATTAATGGAGAGATAGTCGGCCACCTGCGGGAGGTCGTCTTTTAACTGCGGGAAGGTCTGCTCCAGCGCTTTGCTGAAGGTTTCCATATTTTCCCAGCCGGTTTCAGGACGCGATTCAATCAGGCGAACGGCATCATCTTCATTGAGTTTTCCCGGGAACAGCGCGGCCAGCAAGGCGGCCTGCTCCGGTTTCAGGGTATTCACATCCACCTTGCTGGCGGAGTCAGGCAGCGCGCACAGCAGCTTGCTCACCTTCGGGTAAGCGGCAGCCGGGAATGCGGGCAGCAGCTTGATCTCGGCAATGGTGCGCATCATCTGATTCGCCGGTTGGCGAGCAGGCACCACGCCTGCCCAGGCATCGGTCTCTGCGCCCTCTTTTGCCGTCGTCGTGTCGCCATCGAGATAGTCCACCAGTTGCTGATACACCTCTTCCGCGTTGGTCTGGCTCAGGCCACTCTGCGTCAGAAGCTGTTCAACAATCTGCTCTCTGCGCGGCTTTTCAGGCACCGCCGGGGCGTTCTGCCCCTGCGCAATTTTTTCCACCGCCAGCAGGTTGTTGACGTTAAAGCAGTCCTGCGCGTCTTCTACCTGGCTGACCACCGTGTAGTCTTCGCCCCGGGTTTCCAGCGGCTGATGCCAGTCGCCGTCGAGGGTGAGCGCTTTGCTTTCCCCGCTGGCGTCGGCCTGCAGCCGGTCTTTCACCACCTTTTCCTGGGCCTGCATCGCCCAGCGCAGCTGCTGCTGGCTCACCTGGTAATGCGTTTTTTGCAGATTGCGGCAGAACTGCTGGCTGATTTTGGCGGCCAGCGCCGACATAATCACCAGCAGGATCAGCACCACCAGCAGGGCAACGCCTTTCTGTTTGCGTAATGCACTCATGATTTTGTTTCCGGTGCCGGCTGCGGCGCAGGCGCGGCCTCTGGCGCTGCGGCAGGCGCTGGCGTAGCCGCTTCAGGCAGATCGCCCGGCGTCGTAAAGACCCAGCGCCAGGTATCGCCGTTTTCCATGGTCAGCGTCAGCTCCACGCCGTCCGGCAGGTGGGCCGGGTCGCTCCAGCTTTTCAGCCAGCTCTGACGGTAAAAACGCCACTCCAGCGATTTCACCTCGCTGACAATCGGTACTTCATCGGGTTTAACGTCCGCCGGGCCGTCAATCACCGGCCAGACGTCGCGATACAACCGCCCCGCTTCCAGCCGCCAGCGCACGCGCTCCAGCTGGACCGTTCCGCTCACGCCGTTCAGCGTGGTCAGTTCAAGCGCATCGTCCGCCTGGCGGAACAGATCCGGCTCGTTGCGCGGCGCGCGCGCCTGCAGCTGGTAGAAATCGCGCTCCATCAGGCTCCAGGCCCGCTGGAGCTGATTGAGCTTCGCCGCGCTGGCATCGGTGGCCGAACTGGTGCGCATCGCCCCGTCCAGAATTTGCCAGGCCAGGGTGCTGATCACCGCAAAGATGGTCAGCGCAATCATGATCTCCAGCAGGGTAAAACCGCGCTGGCGTCGGGTGTTCTTCACTTGCTCTCTCCCGGCGGAGCGATCTGCAGCGCGATAACCGGCTGGCTGTCGTCGCCTTCCGCATACACGCGGATCGCGTTAGCCCAGCCGCTGTCGGCGGTTTTGACCCGCTGCTTGCGCCAGTTCCAGCTGCGCCCGCCCATGATTTCCGTTCCCTGCTGCTCAGCATCCGGGAAGTCGGTTTTCGCGAGCTGCGCTTCTGCCAGCTGATTTTCCGCCACCCAGCTCGCCTGCAGGGTGTCGGCCAGCCCGTGGGTGAAGCGCACGTTCAGGGAAACGGAGTTCATCAGCGCCAGCGCGGCGGTGGAAAAGATCACCAGCGCGACCATCACCTCCAGCAGGGTCATCCCCGTTTGCTTGTTCTTGCCGTTAGCCATCGTTTTCCACCGATACCGGGGCCGCGCCCTGCGACACCACGCGGAAATGGTGCTGTTTGTCGTAGCTTTGCAGCGTCAGCGTGAAGCGGCTGATTTCGCCGTCCGGCAAAAAGAGCACCTGCGGGTCGGACGTGACCGTGGCGGCCAGACGCTGGGGAGAGAGCGAAACGTGCATCTCCTCCGGGAAATCGCCTTTGGTGGTAATACGGCCCGCGGATAACGGCACCCAGCGGCGCTCGCCGTTTTTATCTTCGAGCGTCACCAGCTGATAGCTATCCGTGGTCATCACCAGCCCCACAATATTTCCGTCCATCACCGCGCGGTCAGAACCATAATCAACGAGGGCTTTTAATTGCTGGCCAAATATATCCGCACCGCTGCGCGAGGGTATTGTTGACACCACCATCATGGCGCAGCTGGCAAATATCACCAGCGCCAGAATAATTTCCAGCAACGTAAAGCCGCGTTGACGTTTCATTATTTCTCTTTCTTATCCAGAGACCAGTTCGTAATATCGTCAGCGGTATTGGCTTCACCGTCCGGACCGGCCGAGAAGACGTCAACCGCGCCGTGTTCGCCCGGGCTCACCAGGATATAATCCCCGCCCCACGGATCCTGCGGCAGGCGGCGGATATAGCCGTCCGCGCGGTAGCCGTTCGGGATAGGTGCGATTTCAGGCTTGGTCACCAGCGCCTGTAAACCCTGCTCGGTCGTCGGGTAGCGGTGGTTATCCAGCTTGTACATATCCAGCGAGCCTTCGAGCGCGACAATATCGCTGGTCGCTTTTTGCGTATCCGCTTTTTCTTTATTCCCCATTAAGTTTGGCACCACCATACTCGCTAAAACACCGAGAATAACGATCACCACCATTAATTCGAGCAACGTGAAGCCCGCCTGGCGAGCCAGGTTTTTACGTTTTAAAGCCATGATTTAACCTACCATATTATTAAGTTGCAGAAGCGGTTGTAATATTGACAGCACGATGAATAAAACAATCGTCGCCATGGATACCACCAGCGCCGGTTCAAATACCGACAGCGTTAACGTAATTCGATGCTGTAATGCCGATTCCTGGTTTTCCGCCGCGCGGTCCATTAAATTGCCTAATTCCCCGCTCTCTTCGCCGGAGGCAATCATGTAAAGCATGGTTGGCGGGAATAGCTTCGCCTGCTCCAGCGCCGCATAAAGCGATGCCCCCTGGCGCACGGTATCCGCCGCCTGCTCCAGCACCTGCCGGGCGTAGAGGTTTTCGATACCGTCCATCGCGATATACATCCCCTCCAGCAGCGGCACGCTGCTGGCCTGCAGAATGCTCAGGGTGCGGATATAGCGGGCGCTGTTGATGGCGCAAACCAGCTTTTTAATCGGCGAACCGTTTACCAGCCAGCTGTTCCAGCGAAAACGGTTTTTGGCATTCCTGAGCCAGGTTTTGAAGCCGATAAAGCCACCGCCCAGGATCCCGACAATATAGATGCCGTAGGCCTGCAGGAAATCGCTCACCGCAATCAGCGTACGGGTGGTAATCGGCAGCTGCTGCTTCATGTGGGTGAACTGCTCGATCACCTGCGGCACCACCGCCACCAGCAGAATGCTGATGACCGCGATGGCCACCACCGTCAGGGTGATCGGGTAGACCATCGCCTGCGTCAGCTTGCTTTTCATCTTCTGGCGCTGCTCGTTGTACTCCGCCAGCTTCTCCAGCACGTCACCCAGGTGGCCGGTCTTTTCACCGGCCATCACCAGCGTGCAGTAGAGCTTGTCGAAGGTGCGCGGAAACTGGCTGAAGGCGTCAAACAGCGTGTGCCCTTCCACCACTTTTTCACGAATTTCCACCACCATCGCCGCCAGCTTTTTGTCTTCCGTCTGCTTAGAGATGGCCTTCAGCGCGCTCTCCAGCGGCAGCGCGGCGTTGACCAGCGTGGAGAGCTGGCGGGTAAACATCGACAGCACCGGCGTGGAGAGCTTTACCCCGGTCTTTGCCTTACCGGACGCCGCCGCCTCGCGGGTTTCGGTGATGGTGACGGGCATCAGCTTTTGCTCGCGAAGCATCTGACGAACCTGCTTTTGCCCTTCGGCCTGCAGCGTACCGCGCCGGGTTTTCCCCGCCGCATCCGTTGCCGTCCAGGCGTAGAAGGCCATTATTCATCCCCCCCACGCTCGGCGGTGACGCGCATGACTTCTTCCAGCGAGGTCACGCCGCTAATCACCTTCAGCAGCCCGTTTTCGCGCAGGCTGTAGGCCTGCTTAAAGAGCTGCGTTTCGATGGACATCTCGTCTTTATCTTCATGAATGGCGCGGCGCATGGTGCTGTCCACTACCAGGAACTCATGAATGCCGGCGCGGCCCTGGTAGCCGCTCTGGCGGCAGTGCTCGCAGCCCACCGCGCGGTAAATCGCTTTAGGCGGCGTGTCCATAAAGCTGAACAGCGCTTTTTCATTGGCGTCCAGCGGACTGGTGGTCCGGCAGTGGGTACACAGCCGACGCACCAGACGCTGGGCAATGACACCGAGCAACGATGAACAGATTAAAAAGGACTCCAGCCCCATATCCCGCAGGCGGGTAATCGCCCCTGCGGCGCTGTTGGTGTGCAGCGTAGACATGACCAGGTGACCGGTGAGCGACGCCTGCACCGCAATTTGCGCGGTTTCGCCGTCACGAATTTCCCCGATCATCACCACGTCCGGGTCCTGACGCAGAATGGCGCGCAGCCCGCGGGCAAAGGTCATGTCCACGCGCGGGTTCACCTGCGTCTGCCCCACCCCTTCCAGCTCGTATTCAATCGGGTCTTCAACGGTCAGGATGTTGCGTTCATGGCCGTTCAGCGCCGAGAGAATGGCGTACAGGGTGGTACTTTTACCGGAACCTGTCGGCCCGGTGACCAGGATGATGCCGTGCGGGCGGTCAATCAGCCCTTTTAACTTCTCCAGCTCTTCATCAATCAGCCCCAGCTTGTTGATGTCGGGCTTGAGGTTACTTTTGTCGAGCAGACGCATGACCACGCGCTCGCCGTACTGGGACGGAATGGTCGACACGCGCACGTCGATGGCCTTGCGGCCAATGCGCAGGGAGATACGGCCATCCTGCGGCAGGCGCTTCTCGGCGATGTCGAGTTTTGACATGACCTTGATGCGCGACACCAGCAGCGGCGCGAGCTTACGCGCCGGCTGCAGCACCGGGCGCAGCACGCCGTCGACGCGAAAACGGATGCTCAGCGTGCGCTCGAAGGTTTCGATATGAATATCCGACGCGCCGTCTTTGACCGCCTCGCCGAGAATGGCGTTGATCAGGCGGATCACCGGGGAGTTTTCGTCGTTATCAAGCAGATCCTCGTTGTCCGGGATCTCCTCGGTTAATGCCATCAGATCGATATCCGCGTCCATGTCGTCCACAAGCTGCTGCGACACGCCGCTGCTCTGCTGCCAGATTTTGGCCAGCATCTCGTCAAAGGCTTCCGGCGTCAGGGTCACCGGGACGAACGCGCGTCCCAGCACCCGGCGCACCTCCAGCAGTGCAAACGCCGGGGTGTCATCACGGATAAAGACGTCATTGTTGTAAAACAGAACGCCGTTATCTTTCGCGTAGCTGCTGCTACACAGGGTTTTAGTCAGTTCGTCCACGGTGCCCCCGCCTTAATCTTTAAACGGATTGCGTGTCGTACTGGTTTTTACCGGTGCGGCAGGGGTTGAGGGAAAGGCTGGCAGAATGGCGTTATCCACCGGTTCGATAATGCCGAGCTTTTTCTCTTCAACGCGCTGCTGCTGACGGGCGCGGATCTGGTCATATTTCTCTTTCGACGCCGCGCTGTAATTGTCGTCGTCGCGCAGGACGGTGGTATGGATAAACACCATCAGGTTGCGCTTCGACGTATCCTGCGAGGTGTAGCGGAACAGCTGGCCGACCAGCGGGATATCGCCCAGCAGCGGCACTTTGGAGACCGACTGCTTGGTGACGTTTTCCATCAGGCCGCCGAGCACCACCGTCTGCCCGCTGTGAACCATCACTTCGTTATTGATGGTGCGGGTGTTGAAGGTTGGGCCGAGGCTGGCGTCTTCCGTCGCGCTGTTGTCAACGCTGGAGACTTCCTGCTCAATCTTCAGGTGGATCATGTCGCCGTCGTTGATTTGCGGCACAATTTTCAGCTTGGTACCGACCGTCTTACGCTCGACGGAGTTAAAGACGTTGTCGCCGCTGGTGGTCTGCGAGCCGGAGAGCACCGGCACATCCTGACCGACGTTGAACGACGCCTCTTTGTTATCCAGCGTCACGACGCTTGGCGTGGAGAGAATGTCGTTTTTGCCGTCGGTGGAGAGCGCGGTCATCAGGGCACCGAAATCGCCGTTAAAGAAGCCGGTCGCCAGGCCGGTAAAGCTCGCCCCCTTCATGGTGCCGTTCTTAATCTGGCTGATTGGCAGGCCGGTAGATCCGAACTGCACGCCGCCGTGCTTGCTGGTCCACTGCACGCCGAGATCCAGGCCGTTACCGTCCTGCACTTCAGCAATGATCGCTTCCACCAGCACCTGCGGACGGCGGATGTCGAGCTTGTCGATCACCTTCTCAAGCGAGTTCATCACGTTAGGCTGGGCGGTGATCACCAGCGAGTTGGTTGATTCGTCGGCGGTAATGTTCAGATCCGTCGAGGCGCTCGCGGTTTTCGCTTTTGCGGTACCCGGCTTGTCCTTCAGCTGTTCGCCAATTCCGGTAAGCACCGGCACCACCTTCGTGGCGTTGGCATATTTGAGGTAGAAGACGCGGGTATTCCCCTCGTTGTTCTGCTCGCGATCCAGCTGATGGATCAGGGAACGGGTGCGCATGCGCGCATCTTCCGAGCCGCTGATCACCAGGCTGTTGGTTTCGTCATCCGCCACCACTTTGGTCGCCAGCTGCGGCGCGTTCTGCCCCTTCTGCTCTTCGTTGTTGAGGTTGTTCAACATGTCGGAGAGATCTTTGGCGGAGGCAAAGCGCAGCGGCACGATCTCGCGGCGCTGAATACCGTCTTTATCGACGCGCTGCACCAGATCCACCAGGCGGTTTACCACCGAGGCTTTACCGGTCAACAGCAGCACGTTGGACGGCTCAAAATGCACCACGTTGCCGATGCCGGTGGCGTCGTTGAGCTGGCGCAGCAGCGGAGCCAGTTCGCGCACCGGCACGTTTTCCATGCGCACCACGCGGGTGATGATCTCATCGCCCTTGCCGGGATTTTTGCTGTCGGCCAGCGGCGCGCCGGCGGTGCGGGCGACGCTTGAGCGCACCACTTTCACCATGCCGTTGTCCATCGGGATCACCGACAGGCCGTACAGGTCCAGCACGCTCAGGAAGAACTGGTAATACTCATCTTCCGTCAGCACGTTGTAGGTTCTTACCGACACCGAGCCCTGAACGGACGGGTCGACGAGAATGGTTTTATTCAGATTGCGGCCTACCGTATCGATAAACTCGCGGATATCGGTATTTTTAAAGCTCGCGCTAAAGTTGGCTGCAAGCAGCGAACTCGAATATAACGACAATGCGGTCAGCGCCACGCACGCCCAAGGAAATTTCTTCATGTCTGTACACTTGTTAATTGTTTAGAACATTAACCCGAATATTTTCAAGGTGAGCGTGACGTCTGACGACGACCTCCGCTTCTTTCATTTTCGACCAGCTGGCAATAATACTTTTTGCCTTTGCTTCATCGGTCATATCGACAGAATTGACTTTTACTGCCACATCACCCTTTTTCAGCCCTGAATGGCTGTAGAAGGAGGAGGCATTCCTTGGATTAATGTTGTAGCCTTCCAGCTGGCCCTTATCGATTAACGGCTTTAACACCAGATAATCATCCAGATGCACGCTGTCCGCGCCTGCATCTTTCGTCGATTTGCTTGCCGGGCCGCTGTCAACGCCGCCCTTAAAATAATCAGGCTTATTTAACGCCAGTACCTGCGTAGCACCTTCGTAATTAACCACCACATTGTCTTTATTAATTTCCTGTATAAAGGCATCGTTGAAACCAGTCAGCGCCTCACCCTCACGATAGCTCTTTTGTCCTCCCGGCGTTTTGATGACCGCGAAGGAGAGCCAGGCGTCATCGCTGCTCACGATCCCTTCGATTTCCGCCGCCAGCGGGGCTTTTACCGCCGTCGGAACGTTATCCTGGCGAACTGCTGCGGTAAAAAGCGTGAATGTCTTTTCATCACGGCGGTTTTTAAGCGGCTGTTCATCTAAATTAGCCAACTTATTCGTAACTTTTTTATACTCTTTAAACGTGAGATAACCTTGTTGGCCGCAAAAAATTAACAGCACAAACATAATGCAAGGCGTTATCCACCGTGACAGAAATGAGAACCTCATTTTTCATCTGGCCTTTAGCAAAGCGAAAATAAGCAGCGTCGTACTGCGCCAATATGTGGGAAAATAGTAATTATCTGTTGCTAATACGACCACCGGCTTCGCCACTAACTTTCATAAAGAAAAATATTGACCGTATAAAATCCAGATGTTAGGCCTCACCGGCAGGATATTTTTACCCTGTGCGCAAATTGACCACCCTATAGCGTTGCTTTACTTTCTCGTCCTGTTGCTATTCCTAATCAGAGACGGTAAGTCGTTATGTATCAGAGCCACTTCAATTTTAAAAATCCGCCCTTTCGGAAGATCGTCCGGTTATCCGGTGATTTTCTGGTGCCTTATCATCAGGACGTGTTCAACCTTCTGAAAGAGAAAGCCCAGCAGGCGGGAATTAGCGGCCTCTTTTCAGACGACGCCCAGCTGTTGAGCCAGTTCAGCAATGCGCTGAAATTCACGACCCCCGGCGTGCTTGCCATCAATGCGTTTCCCAAACTGAGTGCCAGTAGCCTGCTGTACAAGCTCAGTCCGGGGACGAAAGAGAGCAAGAACCGTATTCAGGCGGTGGATGCCGTGCTGCGTCAGTGGCAGGAAGGGAAAACGAAAGCCAAAGTGCTGGTCATCGCCCATACCGAAGCGATGAAAGACAACTGCCGGGAAGTTCTGGCGATGCTGCTCACCCGCGCTCACGAGCTGGATTTCCGGTTATCCGTGGTGTTGATGGGCGCAGCGGATCAGGAAGCCGTTCTGATGCAGCAGACTGAGCTGCGCGAATACACGCACACACATCATGCCTTGCGTCCCCTGACCTGCCGGGAATTCCTGAGCTATGTTCAGGCGCAGTGTGAAGAGCACGGGTGCGAGACTTCGCCGTTAACGCCGGCGCGCGTGCGCAAGATGCATGCCCTGACCAAAGGAAATATCAGCAAGCTTAACGAGCTGGCGCACCTGTCGCTGCTGGCCGCCTGGACCGAACGTGCACGACAGGTCAGCCCGCGTCATTTACGCCTGGCGGCTGGTGAGATCCTGCCCGCGAAAAAACACGGTAAGCGCCTGGCAACCGTGGGCTTATTCGCGTCCGTGCTGTTTGCCGCCTGCGGCTGGTATTTAACGTCCTCGATTAGTGCAAGACTGCCGGTTCAACTGCCCGTTCCCGTCAGCTGGCAACACCAGACACCAAAAGTACAGGCGCCCGTGGTGCCGGCCATCGACAACGAAGTTGTTAATCAGCCGGACGCCATGCATCAGCTTTATCAGATGTGGGGCTATGACGCCTCGGCGGAAGATGCCCTGTGTCAAAACGCCGCGAAGGTGAACCTGATGTGTAAACAGGGAAATGCCTCGCCGGATGTACTGGCGAAAGAAGGCTATCCGTGGGTCAGTGAACTCAAAACCGGCAACCACCTTAACTACGCCGTGGTCGCCCGCGTTGGGGATACCTCTCTCGACCTGCTGATGAACAACCGTACCTGGCAGGTGAGCCGCAGTTGGTTTAATCAGCATGCGACCGGTAACTATACCCAACTGCACCGTCTGACGCCGGAAGGCAAAGACGCCATTAGCGCCGCCAGCGATGCAAAAGACATGGGCTGGCTTGACCAGCAGTTGAGCGTAGCCCTTAACCAGCCGGAAACCCATGCCCAGACCTGGACGGCAGAGCTGATGAAACGCACCCGCGAGTTCCAGCAAAAAATGCATCTGCACGTGGATGGCATTCCTGGGGAAGATACGCTGATGCAGTTAATGCGAGAAACCGATACCGCGCCGAGCGTATTGATTCAGGCCTCTCGTTCCACACCGGACGCGAAAACGCAGGAGAAGCATTCCTAATGTCTACCATCTGTCTTGCGGCCCAGCGCAGCTACTCTACCGGGGAGGCGGTCTGGTTTTCGTACCGCCTCCCCAGCCTGAAAAAAACGTTTGGCAACGCCTTTCTCTGGATGCTTGGCCTTTGCGCCATGCTGACGGCGGGACTGTACGCGCATATTTACTGGAACCTGCGCCACCCTGCGCCGGAACCGGTAAAAGTGAGCGTCGCCAAACCGGAAACGCAGCTTTCGGATATGCATTATGTGTATGTGAGCAAGCCGTTCCCGCATCCGCAGCCGAAACCCGTTCCCGTGCATACCGATGTCCCGGCCATGCAGGATTTGCCGATTAACAGCGATGATGCCGACTGGCAGCAGGCGCCCGATGGCACCGTTCCGCACGATACCTCGCGGGATACCTTACCGGGAACCGAAGCGCACGACGTTGCCCCCGCCAGCGCAGGCAGCGATGATTCATCATTAACGGCGTTATTTAAGCAGGCGTTAAAAGAACAAGAGCAGGATTATTCTCAAGGCAAAATTCCCGCGCCGCCGGTAGACGAAACGCAGGATAATCCTCAAAGCAGTGTGCTACACGAAGATAAGGCGCGATCTCCCTTAAGTATTAAAGGAGACCGGCTGGAGTAATTAATATTTTTCTGGCAGAGCGGTGAGATTAAGCAGTCGACCTTTTTCCACCACGATATATTGACCTTTCTTCAGGTCGGAGAGAATTTTAATGATGGTGCTGCGTGCCAGGTTGGTATATTCCTGGATGTAATCATAAATATTGATATCGCGCTGATGATGAACAATAAGCTCATTAATCTCGTACAAGAATTCACGCACCACAGAGTAAGCGCTGCGGGCAACCAGCACATCGTCACGTTTGCTCAGCATACAGATGTACCAGGAGAGCACTTTGGTCAGTTCAGGCCATAAGTTGTTATCGGTCATCAGCTGCGCGAAGACCTCTTTCCTGATCGAGCGCACTACGGTGTTGGCGCGAACGAGGCCGTACATATGGGTTGCGTTATAGTACATAGCAGAGAGACCAAAAATGCACTGGCCCGTGACCGAGAACATGCACAGTTCGTCAGATTCGCGGCGGAATTCAACTTCACCGCTGACGATGATATGAATATATTGCGAATCAGACGTGGATATTTTCTGCCATTTTTTTAAGGTTTTCTCTTCAAAACCTGACGTTGCAGAAATAATGGCTTCCATTTCTTGTTGCGGACGTAATTTTTTTGCATAGATGCTTAACATTGTTATACCCGATTTAAGATGTGAAATTTACAAGTTCAGGCACAAGGCAAAAAAAAGCCTTAACCTTCGAATATTTTCCTGATGATGTTCTCAAGGAGAAAAATAAAGAGTAAATGCGATATATTTATTTGCTGCATTACTTAGCAAGCTATGTGTCCATCTTAAATCCGGATAATTTTAAGTCAATTAACTAAAAATGAATTGAGTTTGTACTTAAGATTAATCTTAACGAAAACAGTCTAAAAATACTCATTCGGGGGTAACCGAAGGATTACCCCTGCCCATATTTTTCTAACAGTGCTTCTGCAATCGCCAGGGTTTCTACATCCGCGACGCCGTTCCACAGGTCAGGCCGGAAATGCATCTGGAACGCCGTGATGATGCGCTTTTGCTGCGCCGGGGTGCCGTCAACCGGCACCTCATAGCCATACCGCGCGAGGAGATCGAGTAATGCTCCGGTATCCACCTGCTGATAGCGCGGACGACCGTTTATATAGAACGCGACCCGTGCCGGATCGGGCCATGCGCCAATGCCCTGCTGAGCAAGCTGTCGCCACGGGAACAGCGGACCGGGATCGTCCTTACGTTGCGGGGCGATGTCCGAATGGGCCACCACATTTTCAGGCCTGATGTTGTAGCGGCTAATAATGTCTTTGGCGAGCGGCACCAGCGCCGCAATTTGCGCAGGCTCAAAAGGGGTAAAGTGCTTAACGCCAGCGTTTTTTTGCCAGCCACGGTTCTCCAGCTCAATCCCCACGGACGTATCATTGATACGGTTGGTGCCGCGCCAGAAGCTGATCCCGGCATGCCACGCCAGTTCGCTTTCAGGCACCAGCTGCCAGATACGCGGTTTGCCATCAGGTGCAGGAGGAATAGCCGGAATGAGATAGTGGGAGCTGACATTTTTGTCCGTTAAGGTCGCCAGCGAGCTGTCAAAATCATCCGCGGTATAGTGGATCACCAGCACCTTGATACGCGGGTAGGCCGCCTGCGCCTGATGGCGGGTATCCAGCTCGTAGGCACCTTTATCAATAATGCCCTTTTCCGTGGCGCACCCTGCCAGCAGCAGCGCCAGCAGGAGCGTTGAAAGCGAACGCTTCATCGACGGGTTTTCACCGCCGTACCGCTCACGCTCACCATCAGCATACTGGCATCTTTACCGACCGTTTCGTAGTCGATATCAATACCCACAACGGCATCGGCGCCCAGCGCTTTTGCCTGCTCGCCCAGCTCTTTAAAGGCAATCTCGCGGGCCTTACGCAGCTCTTTCTCGTAAGCACCCGAGCGTCCGCCGACGATGTCGCGAATCCCGGCAAAAAAGTCGCGGAAGATATTGGCGCCCAGAATCGCTTCGCCCGTCACGACGCCGCAATACTCGGTAATCGGCTGCCCTTCCAGGGTTGGGGTGGTTGAAAACTGCATACTTTCTCTCCTTCTTTAGCGTTCAATGCCTTACCACCAGCATTATCGGTTCGTTACGCTATGATTGAAAGGATAGTTAATAAATAAGGAAATCAACATGCGCTACTCTGCTTTAACGCTTTTAGTGCCTTGCGCGCTGGTGCTCAGCGCGTGCACCACCCCGGTCACGCCAGCCTTTAAGGATATCGGTACCCGCAGCGGCCCCTGCATTGACGGTGGCCCGGATACCGTGGCGCAACAGTTTTATGATTATCGTATTCAGCATCGCGGTAACGATCTTACTGCCCTTCGTCCGTATTTGAGCGACGGTCTGGCCAAACTGCTGAACGATGCGACCCGCGATCCGCAGCATAACGCGCTGCTTCAATCGGACCCGTTCTCCAGCCGCACCACGCTGCCCGACAGCGCCGAGGTCGCGAGTGCTTCCACCATCCCAAATACCGATGCGCGAAATATCCCGCTGCGCGTGAAGCTGACGCAGGGCACCCAGTCCTGGCAGGATGAAGTGCTGATGATCCGCGAAGGGCAGTGCTGGGCCGTCGACGACGTACGCTACATCGGCGGCAGCGTTCATGCCCCGGCAGGCACGCTGCGCCAGTCGATTGAGAACCGCTAATTCATCAGTAAAATAATTGTTAACCCCGTAAAATGTCCGGCATTTCTCGCGGAATGCCGACATTTATACTCGCCCCCCTTGCCCTTCGCTATTTTGTGCTATGTTTAAGAGGAAACACGGGTTATATTTAACTTTTAACGCAGAAATATTGCATAACTATTCTGTCAACGGTACTATCTGCGGCCTCAATTGCTATAGATTGCCTGGATGAGTAAAGACTGCCCCGATGAGTATTAAACTAAACGGCATTAACTGCTTCTACGGCGCACACCAGGCGCTGTTCGACATCACGCTGAACTGCCCGGAGGGCGAAACGCTGGTTTTGCTCGGCCCAAGCGGCGCAGGTAAAAGTTCCCTTCTGCGTGTCCTTAATCTGCTTGAAATGCCCCGCTCGGGTACGCTGGCGATTGCCGGTAACCATTTTGATTTTGCGAAAACGCCGTCTGATAAAGCGATTCGTGAACTGCGTCAAAATGTCGGCATGGTCTTTCAGCAATACAATCTCTGGCCGCACCTGACCGTTCTGCAAAACCTGATTGAAGCGCCGTGCCGCGTGCTCGGTTTAAGCAAAGACCAGGCGATGGCGCGTGCCGAAAAGCTGCTGGAACGTCTGCGTCTTAAGCCGTACAGCGATCGCTATCCTTTACACCTCTCCGGCGGTCAGCAGCAGCGCGTGGCGATTGCCCGCGCGCTGATGATGGAGCCTGCGGTTCTGCTGTTTGATGAACCGACCGCAGCGCTGGACCCGGAAATCACCGCCCAGATCGTGAGCATTATTCGCGAGCTGGCGGAAACCAACATTACCCAGGTCATCGTGACCCATGAAGTGGAAGTGGCGCGCAAAACCGCCAGCCGCGTGGTTTACATGGAAAACGGGTATATCGTTGAGCAAGGTGACGCGAGCTGCTTCACGAACCCGCAAACCGATGCCTTCAAAAATTACTTATCTCACTGATGTGTTAGGGAAAATGATAATGAAAAAAGTATTGATTGCCGCGCTGCTTGCTAGCGTCAGCCTTTCCGCTACCGCAGCCCAGACCATTCGTTTCGCCACCGAAGCGTCTTATCCTCCGTTTGAATCCATCGATGCGAACAACAAAATTGTTGGCTTCGACGTGGACCTGGCTAACGCCCTGTGTAAAGAGATCGACGCGACCTGTACCTTCAGCAACCAGGCGTTCGACAGCCTGATCCCAAGCCTGAAGTTCCGCCGTATCGACGCCGTGATGGCCGGGATGGACATTACCCCTGAGCGTGAAAAGCAGGTGCTGTTCACCACTCCTTACTACGACAACTCCGCCCTGTTCATTGGTCAGAAAGGCAAGTTCACCTCTGTCGATCAGCTGAAAGGCAAGAAAGTGGGCGTGCAGAACGGCACCACGCACCAGAAATTCATCATGGATAAACATCCGGAAATCACCACCGTTCCGTATGACAGCTACCAGAACGCCAAGCTGGATCTGCAAAATGGCCGTATCGACGGCGTATTTGGTGATACCGCGGTCGTGACCGAGTGGCTGAAAGCCAACGACAAGCTGGCGCCAGTGGGCGACAAAGTGACCGATAAGGATTACTTCGGTACCGGTCTGGGGATTGCCGTTCGTCAGGGCAACACTGAGCTGCAGCAGAAATTCAACGCTGCGCTGGAAAAAGTGAAGAAAGACGGCACCTACGAAACCATCTACAAAAAATGGTTCCAGAAGTAATTCCTGATGAATGAAATTCTTCCATTAGCAAGCGCCGCCGGGATGACCGTCGGCCTTGCCGTTTGTGCACTGATTATCGGCCTTGTGCTGGCGATGTTCTTTGCGGTGTGGGAATCAGCAAAATGGTTCCCCGTTGCATGGACGGGCTCCGCGCTGGTGACCGTACTGCGTGGGCTGCCGGAAATTCTGGTGGTCCTGTTTATCTATTTCGGCTCCTCACAGCTGCTGCTGACGCTGTCGGACGGCTTCACGATCAATCTCGGCTTTGCGCATATCCCTGTGCAGATGCAGATTGAAAACTTCGACGTCAGCCCGTTCCTGTGCGGCGTGATTGCCCTCTCCCTGCTCTACTCTGCCTACGCGTCACAAACGCTGCGCGGGGCGCTGAAGGCGGTTCCGCAAGGACAGTGGGAATCCGGTCAGGCGCTCGGCATGTCGAAAGCGGCGATCTTTTTCCGCCTGGTAATGCCGCAGATGTGGCGTCATGCCCTGCCGGGGCTGGGTAACCAGTGGCTGGTGTTGCTGAAAGATACCGCGCTGGTGAGCCTCATCAGCGTGAACGATTTAATGCTGCAGACCAAAAGTATCGCCACCCGTACCCAGGAGCCGTTTACCTGGTACATCGTGGCGGCGGCAATCTACCTGGTGATCACGTTGCTGAGTCAGTACATCCTCAAACGCATCGACCTGCGTGCAACGCGTTTTGAACGGAGACCGGGCTGATGCTTGACTACTTACCCGAGCTGATGAAGGGGCTGCACACCAGCCTGACGCTGACCGTCGCGTCCATCGTCGTGGCGCTGATCCTGGCGCTGATATTCACCATCATCCTGACGCTGAAAACGCCGGTGCTGGTGTGGATTGTGCGTGCCTACATCACCCTGTTTACCGGCACGCCGCTGCTGGTGCAGATCTTCCTGATTTACTATGGCCCGGGCCAGTTCCCGTCGCTGCAGGAGTATCCGGTTATCTGGCATCTGCTCTCTGAGCCGTGGCTGTGCGCCCTGATTGCGCTCTCATTGAACAGTGCGGCCTATACCACCCAACTGTTCTACGGGGCGATCCGCGCCATTCCTGAAGGACAATGGCAGTCCTGCGGGGCGCTGGGCATGAGCAAGAAAGACACGCTGGCGATCCTGCTGCCGTACGCCTTCAAGCGCGCGCTCTCCTCCTATTCCAACGAAGTGGTGCTGGTGTTCAAGAGTACCTCTCTGGCCTACACCATCACGCTGATGGAGGTGATGGGCCACGGACAGCTGCTTTACGGACGCACCTACGACGTCATGGTGTTCGGCGCGGCGGGTCTGGTGTATCTGGTGGTCAACGGTCTGTTGACGCTGATGATGCGCCTGATCGAGCGTAAAGCGTTAGCGTTTGAGCGCAGAAATTAATCGGCTTAATGCATAAATTTGTGTTTCGAATGCGGGTAACCTGATGGGTTATCCGCATTTTTTTATGCATAAAATAATATTTAATCATATTTATTGCATATAAATTCATTCAATGGCATTGTACATCCATGCCGCAGACACGGCGCATAATGACAAGATAGACAGACGGGAGCATTACAATGAAAAAGTTAGTTCTGGCCGCATTACTGGCAACCTTCGCCGCTGGCGCATCCGCTGCAGATAAAATCAATTTTGGCGTTTCCGCCACCTATCCACCGTTTGAATCGCTGGATGCCAGCAACCAGATCGTCGGTTTCGACATCGACCTGGCGAAAGCGCTGTGCAAACAAATGCAAGCCGACTGCACCTTTACCAACCATGCCTTCGACAGCCTGATCCCGTCGCTGAAATTCAAGAAATACGACGCGGTGATCTCCGGAATGGACATCACGCCAGAGCGCAGCAAGCAGGTCTCCTTCACCGACCCGTACTACGCCAACTCTGCGGTAGTGATTGCGAAGAAAGGCGCTTATACCTCTTTCGATCAGCTGAAAGGCAAACGCATCGGGATGGAAAACGGCACCACGCACCAGAAATACCTCCAGGACAAGCATCCTGAAGTGAAAACCGTGGCTTATGACAGCTACCAGAACGCGATTATCGACCTGAAAAATGGCCGCATCGACGGCGTGTTCGGCGATACCGCCGTGGTGAACGAATGGCTGAAAACCAACCCTCAGCTGGGCACCGCAACCGAGAAAGTGACCGATCCACAGTACTTTGGTACAGGCCTCGGCATCGCGGTACGTCCGGATAACAAAGCCCTGCTGGAAAAACTGAACGGCGCGCTGAAAGCGATTAAAGCGGACGGTACGTATCAGAAAATCAGCGAGCAGTGGTTCCCGCAGTAACGTTTTTTGCCGGGTGACGGCTGCGCCTTACCCGGCCTACGGGGGGAGTTGTAGGCCGGGTAAGCGCAGCGCCACCCGGCAATTTCTTAAAGCGGCACAAAGAACCTGAACCGCGCCCCGCTCACCGACTCCATCAGCCTGATCCCACCGCCGTGCAGCTCCAGCATTCTCTTAACGATTAACAGCCCCAACCCGCCGCGATTCTCCCGCGATGCCTGGGTATTAAGCGCCGATGGCCGCTGGAACAGATCGTCGCGCAGCGAGGCATCCACGCCCGTTCCGCTGTCAGCCACTTCGACCTGAAGCCGTTCATTCTCCTGCCAGACCGCCAGACGAATTTCCCCGCCGGTTGGCGTATGGCGCATCGCGTTATCGAGCAGGTTGGTCACCACGCGTTCGATCATCGACACATCGGCGTTAATCAGCGGCAGCGGTCCCGGCACGTCAATATGCAGATTCACTTCCCGCGTGCGGGCGGTGAGCTCAAACTTCTGCGCCACGTCGGAGATCAACTCCCCCATCGCGAAACGCTCTCGCTGCGGCTTAATGCCGCCGTGCTCAAGGCGCGCCAGCTCAAACAGCTGCTGTGACAGATGACGGACTTTTTGCCCCTGACGCAGCGCGGTGGCGAGATACTGCTGGTGCTCCTGCGGCGTCAGCGTGGCGGATTTTAGCGAAAGGGTTTCCAGATAGCCCAGCAGTGAGGTCAGCGGCGTACGGAGATCGTGCGAAATGTTGGCAATAAACTCCCGGCGCTGGCGATCGCTGTCGGCCAACTGGTCCCACTGGCGGGTGATTTTGCGCGCCAGCTCGATAAAGCTGTTGCGCAGGATAGCCACTTCATCCTTTGCCGCCGCGTCCGACGGCTGCGCCGCCAGCTGCCTGATAGCGCTGATGCTGTCCTGCTCCAGCCCGGCGACTTCGACCGTCAGCTGTTTTACCGGGCGCGTGACCCAGTACCAGATGAGCAACCCCGCCAGCAGGCCAAACAGCGCGACCCACAGCAATGACCACAGCACCGTGCTCCACAGCGCCTTATGCCAGGCCATCTCCGCCAGCGCGTTGGACTCCTCTCCCTGCAAAATGATGTAGAGGTAGCCTTTTAGCTCGCCGTCCTGCCGCAGCGGCGTGGCGCTAAACACCTTTTTATTTTGACTGCGCGGATCGTCGCCCAGGATCGGTATGGCGGTACCGCTCAGGAAGGTCTGAACCGGCGCCAGGTCGATTTTTTGCCGCTGAATATGCCCCGGCGGTGCGGCATCGGCCAGGATATCGCCGTCCGGGGAGACGACATACAGCTCAACGCTCGGATTAAAGGTCATCAGCCGGTCAAACAGCGGCTTGAGTGCCGTTCGGTCGACCCTGCCCTGTGCGTCCAGAATCGGTTCGCGCTGAACGATCTGCTGCGCCAGCCCGCCCGACAGCCGCTGCACCATCGCGTTACCGTACTGCGTGCTGCTGTAGAGTTGTACCGCGCAGGCGACGGTGGCGCAGAGCATCATCAGCAGGATGAACAGCAGCGTCAGCCGCTGGCTCAGGCTAAAGCGGCGCATCATGGTTTTGCTCCGCAAACTTGTAGCCCTTGCCCCAGACGGTGCGAATAATCTCCGGCTCGGCGGCGTCCTTCTCAATCTTGATGCGCAGGCGGTTGATATGGGTGTTAACGGTGTGCTCATAGCCTTCGTGCTGGTAACCCCAGACCTGCTCCAGCAGCGCTAAGCGGGAAAACACCTCGCCAGGATGACGAGCAAAGAAGTACAGCAATTCGAACTCGCGAGGGGTGAGATCCACCACCTGGCCGTGAAGCAGCACGCTGCGCGCCAGCGGATCGATGGTCAGACCCTGGGCCTGAATTTGACCGTCGGTTTGCGCCTGGCCCATCGCCTGCTGGCGGCGGAACAGCGCTTTGATGCGCGCAATTAATTCCTGCACCGAGAACGGCTTAGCCAGATAATCATCGGCACCGGTTTCCAGCCCGGTGATTCGGTCGGTTTCGCTGCTGCGGGCGCTGATGATGATCACCGGCAGGTAGCGCGTCATCTGACGGATGCGACGGCAAATCTCCAGACCGTCAACGTTGGGCAGCATCAGGTCGAGGATCACCGCATCCCACGGCTGTTTTTCAAGGCGCAGTAAGGCATTGCCCCCGTCGGGCTCGTGGGTGATGGCGTAGCCTTCGTCTTCTAAATTGAGTCGCAGAAGCGCCGCGATATCGTGGTCGTCTTCCACCAGCAGGATCTGCTTCATGGGTAAGCCTTTATTCATGTCTTATGACGTAAGCTTACCTGATTTCGAGCGGGGGAAGAGTTCACATTTTGTTGAACATTGTGCGGGGTTCATGCCGGGTGGCGGCTACGCCTTACCCGGCCTACGGGTTAACAACGTCAACACTTCGTAATGCGCGGTATGCGGGAACATATCGAAAAGCTGAACGCGTTCAATGCGGTAGCCCGGCAGGCCGGCGATGTCTTTCGCCATAGTCTGCGCGTTACAGCTGGAATAGACAATGTAGTCCGGTGCCATCTGGCTCAGATAGTCGCACAGCGCTTTTCCGATGCCACGACGCGGCGGGTTCACCAGCACCAGCTCCGGCACGTTGCCCTGGCCGGTCGCAAACTGCGTGGAGTCCAGCGCCTGAAAGCGCAGATTCGTTAACCCCAGCCCGGCGGCGGACTGTTTCGCGCAGGCAATCGCCTCGGCAGAGATCTCAATGCCGGTCAGCTGCATCTCTGGCGTGGCGCAGTGCAGGCCAAAGCCGCCCACGCCGCAGAACAGATCCCACATATGCTGGATGTTTAACGCGCGCACCCAGTCGCGGGCGGTGGCGTACAGGCTGCTAGCCACTGTCGGGTTAGTCTGGAAGAAGCTTTGCGGGCGGATCCACAGCGGCACGCCGTTGAAGCTTTCGGCCAGCGCGTGCTGTTCGGTGAAGAAAATCTCTTTTTCCCCTTCCATGATCGCCATATGCACCGGCTGAATATTCGCCGTAATGACCTTAAGCTGCGGAAGCTGTTCCTGCAGCCACGGCAGCGCCGCGCGCAGCTGCTCCAGCTTGGCCTCCGAGCGCAGCACGAAGCGCAGCATCATGCCGCCGTCTTTCTGGCTTTCGGTCAGCAGAAGGTATTTCAGCTCGCCGCGTCTGCGGGCGACGTTGTAAGGCGTTAACCCTGCACGCGCAATAAAGGGTTTCAGCGCGGCAAAGACGGGCTCAAAGGAAGCGGGATACAGCGGACAGTCGGTTAAGTCTTCCGGCGTGCCGTCGCGGTGCAGCATTCCCAGCAGCGGTTTTTCAACACTGCCGCTGACGACCATTTTGGCTTTATTGCGAAAGCCCTGCTCCGGGCCGCTGACGGGTGCGCACCACTCGCCCACCGCGTGTGCTGCCAGCAGCTGTTGCAGGTCGGCCATTTTGGCGGTGAGTTGTTGAGAGACCGGCTGTTCTATCCACTGACAGGAGCGGCAGCGTCCGGCGTCATAGAGTGCGCACTGCATATGAAAACCTTAAGAATCACGAGGGCTGCGATTATACACATTATTGCAGGCGGAAGAACCGCCGACTGGAGGCAGGAATATAAAGCAGGCAGAGCACCAACATGTCCGGAAGCTTTTGCATCACCAGCGACTGGAAAATCTCCCGTCGGGAGCCGCCGGGAATGCTAAACAGTTCAGGATAGCCATAACCCAGCGAAGCTGCCCACAAATAGCCCGCAGCAATGATTTGCGTCAGCAAATAGACCCAGCGCGCCCAGTTGCGCCCTTTGACCAGCGAGAATGCACAGTAGATTTCAATAAACACCAGCACCAGGCTGCTCAAAAAGACCAGCGTCAGATTCCACGTCTGCACGCTGCGGTGAATGAATTCACCGATGCCGCGCACGCCCAGGGTGTTCAGAATCATCAGCACGTCCAGACAGCGGATCATAATAATGGCGAGCGCCGCCACCTGCACCAGCGCAGGAACGTTCGGACGAGCATGCGTATGACGTGTTTTTTGAAAGAATCCCAATGTTTTACTTCCCTGAAAAACAGTGCCGCGTCATGCGCGGCACTTCACTGGAAATTTTAAATGCTTCAGCCGCGTCTTGCACGCTGGATATCACGCACCCGCTGCTTTTCCGCGCGCGCCATCAAATACCAGGCGATAAATCCGACAATTCCGACCACGCCGAGGATGATAGAGGCCAGGGCGTTGATCTCCGGATTTACCCCCATACGCACGCTGGAGAAGACCAGCATTGGCAGCGTCGTCGCGCCCGGCCCGGAAACAAAGCTGGCGATGACCAGATCGTCGAGCGAGAGCGTAAACGCCAGCAGCCAGCCGGAGATCACCGCAGGCATAATCATCGGCAGCGTGATGATGAAAAAGACCTTCAGCGGCGTGGCGCCGAGATCCATTGCCGCCTCTTCAATGGAGCGATCCAGCTCGCGCAGGCGCGAGGAGATCACCACCGCCACGTAGGCGGTACAGAAGGTGACGTGGGCCAGCCAGATGGTGAGCATGCCGCGATCCGCCGGCCAGCCGATGGCGTGCGCCAGGGCAACGAACAGCAGCAGTAGGGACAGGCCGGTGATCACATCCGGCATCACCAGCGGGGCGGTGATCATAAAGGCAAAGCCGTTCGAACCGCGAAAACGCCCGAAGCGCACCATCACCAGCGCGGCGATGGTGCCCAGAACACAGGCCATCGTGGCCGCCAGTGCGGCGATGGTCAGGCTCAGCCCCACCGCGCTCATCATCGCATCGTCGTGGAACAGCTCGCTGTACCAGCGCGTCGACCAGCCCGCCCAGACCGTCACCAGCTTAGAGCTGTTGAACGAGTAGATCACCAGCATCAGCATCGGCGCATACAGGAAGGTAAAGCCAATCACCAGGATCAGAATTCGCCACGGAGAGCGCACTACCGGTAAGTTGTTCATCCGTGGTCTCCCATCTGTTTCTGCTGATGCTTGTGGAACCACATGATCGGCACGATCAGCAGCAACAGCATCACGATCGCCACCGCCGAGGCCACCGGCCAGTCGCGGTTATTGAAGAACTCCTGCCACAGCACGCGGCCAATCATGATGCTGTCCGGGCCGCCGAGCAGTTCCGGGATCACGAACTCCCCTACCGCCGGGATAAAGACCAGCATTGACCCGGCGATAATGCCGCCTTTGGTCAGCGGGACAATCACGCTAAAGAACGTTTTCAACGGGCGCGCGCCGAGATCGAGCGACGCTTCCACCAGCGAGTAATCAATGCGCGTCAGCGCCGTATAGATCGGCAGCACCATAAACGGCAGATAGGCGTACACAATGCCGATATAGACCGCGAGGTTGGTGTGCAGGATCGTCAACGGCTGATCGATAACCCCAAGCCACATCAGAAAGTTATTCAGTATGCCGTTGTTTTTCAGGATCCCCATCCACGCGTAAACGCGGATCAGGAACGAGGTCCACGACGGCAAAATCACCAGCAGCAGCAAAATATTCCGCGTCGACGGCTTGCTGTGCGCGACCGCCCAGGCCAGCGGATAGCCCATGAGAAGGCAGCAGATCGTCGAGATTGCCGCCACCTGCAGCGACTGCAAATAGGCTTCGAAATAGAGCGGGTCGTCGGTGAGCTGCAGGAAATTGCCCAGGTTTAAGGTCAGCGTCAGCTGCCCGTCGGCCCAGTCCAGCAGGTTGGTATACGGCGGGATCGCCCGCGCCATTTCCGCCAGGCTGATCTTGAAAACAATCAGGAACGGCAGCAGGAACAGCAGGATCAGCCACACGTACGGCATGGCGATCACCAGCTTGCGGCCGTGGTTCATCTTAAGGCGCGCCAGCCAGGGGGAAAAACCGCCCGGTGTTTTGACGCGGGCTGGAGGTTCAAGTGTACTCATGATCGCTCCTTATACCGTCAGCACGACGCAGCTGTCCGCGTCCCAGCACAGGCGCACTTCGTCGCCCCAGGTCGGCTGCCCCTTGCGATAACGGTGTTCGTTCTGCAGCTGGGCGCTGAGCATTTGTCCGCTTTTCAGACGCACGTGGTAAATAGACAGGTCGCCCAGATAGGCAATGTGCACCACTTCGCCCACGGCAAAGTTATAGCCATCGGCAGGCGGATCCTCACAGAGCATGATCTTCTCCGGACGCAGCGCGACGTAGACCGGCACGTTGTCCACCACGGAGTTATCAGGATCGACCTTAAGCGGATGCTGCAGCCCCGGCGATTCGATGACCAGACCATCTTCCTGACGATCTTTCAGCAGCCCTTCGAAGACGTTAACCGAGCCGATGAACTCCGCGCTGTAGCGGGTGGTTGGGTGCTCATAAATCTCTTCCGGCTCGCCAATCTGCACGAACTTCCCGCGGTTCATGATCGCAATACGCCCGGCCATGGTCATCGCCTCTTCCTGATCGTGCGTAACCATCACGCAGGTCACCCCCACGCGCTCGAGAATGTCCACCACTTCGAGCTGCATGCGGTCGCGCAGTTTTTTATCCAGCGCGCCCATCGGTTCGTCGAGCAGCAATAATTTCGGGCGTTTTGCCAGACTGCGTGCCAGCGCCACGCGCTGACGCTGGCCGCCGGAGAGCTGGTGCGGCTTACGCTTCGCGAACTCCTGCATGTGAACGAGGCTGAGCATCTCGGCCACGCGCGCGGTGATTTCCGCCTTCGGCAGCTTGTCCTGCTTCAGGCCAAAAGCGATGTTTTGCTCCACCGTCATGTGCGGAAACAGCGCGTAGGACTGGAACATCATGTTAATCGGCCGCTGATACGGCGGCACGCTGGAGAGATCCACGCCATCGAGCATGATTTGCCCGGCGGTGGGCTGTTCAAAACCCGCCAGCATACGCAGCAGGGTGGATTTACCACAGCCGGATGCGCCCAGCAGCGCGAAGATTTCGCCTTTGTAGATCGTCAGGCTGACGTCGTCCACGGCATGCTGGCCGTCGAAAGATTTGGTGAGGTTACGAATTTCAAGCAGCGGGGTCAGCGCTTTACGGACTTTCGCCTGCGGGCGGGGGATCGCGTCATTCACGGGGTGTTCTCCGGTAGAGATCAAATCATGGTGCAGGCGCACCAGAACGGTGCGCCTGTTGCCGGGGGCGCTAACGCTTGCCCGGCCTACGACTCACGGTAACTTATTTACCGCTCTTCACCTTGGTCCACGCGCGGGTACGCACGCGGTCAATTTTTGGATCCTGAACTTTCAGGGTGAAGAGCTTGGCGAACACGTCTGCCGGTGGATAAATCGCCGGGTTATTGCGGATCTCTTCGCTGACCAGCGGCACCGAGGCCTTGTTACCGTTCGCGTAGTAAACGTGGTCGCTGATGTGGGCAATCACCTCAGGACGCATCAGATAGTTGAGGAACTGATAGGCTTCGTCTTTGTTCTTCGCATCAGCAGGCATCGCGAAGACGTCGAAGAACGCCAGCGCCCCTTCTTTTGGAATGAAGTAAGAGACATTCACACCGTTTTTCGCCTCTTTCGCGCGGTTAGCCGCCTGCCACACGTCCCCTGCCCAGCCGATCGCGACGCAGATGTCGCCGTTCGCCAGGTCGTTGATGTACTGAGACGAATGGAAGTAACGAATGTTTGGACGCAGCTTGAGCAGCAGATCGGTCGCCGGACCGGTGTAGTCATTGGCCTTGTTGCTGTTCGGGTCTTTGCCCAGGTAGTTGAGCACGGTGGCGAAAATCTCTTCCGGCGCATCGAGGAAGGAAATGCCGCAGCTTTTCAGCTTCTCAAGGTTTTCCGGCTTCAGCACCACGTCCCAGCTGTCCAGCTTGACGTCCGGACCGAGCGCCGCTTTTACTTTATCGACGTTGTAGCCGATACCGGTGGTCGCCCACAGATAAGGCATCGCGTATTTGTTGTCCGGATCGTGCTTCGCCACCAGCTTCAGCACTTCCGGGTCGAGGTTTTTCCAGTTCGATAACTTGCTCTTATCCAACGGCTGGAAAACGCCTGCGGTCAGCTGACGCTCCAGGAAGCTTGCAGAAGGCACCACGAGATCAAACCCGGTGCTGCCTGCCATCAGTTTGCCTTCCAGCACTTCGTTGGAATCGAAAACGTCGTAGACCACTTTAATGCCGGTCTCTTTTTCAAAATTAGCGACTGTGTCCGGTGCGATATAGTCAGACCAGTTGTAAACGTGCAGCGTTTTTTGTTCCGCAGCGAGCGTGCCGGCAGAGACGGCCATCAGAGCACCCGCAACCAGACCCGATAACCATTTTTTATTCAAGGCGATCATATCGTTATTCCTTCTGAAAGCTCGTTAACAAACGAACCAAAACTGTGCAATCCGGATATATGCAAAAACCATGCATAGTTTGTCGTTCTGCCCGAAATAAAAATAAACCCCTTTCCTGGCAGGTTCCGCTCGCTTCTTTGTAAGCATCGCAAGAATAACTGTAGCCCGTGTCTCCGGCTATAGCCCAGACGAAAAAACGCCTTTTATCAATTTTTTATGCAGGTTATGTCTACGTGATAAGCCGAAACGGCCTTCAGGGAGGTGAAAAATTCTTTACGGAAAGGTTAAAAGCAGCAGAAAAAATGGCGTTATGCAGCCGCTCTGGCAGCGACTGCGCAAAAGTCAGACAGGCTTAGTGGAGAAAATTGGGAGATGCATCATTATTCTCTGCATCATCTTCCGCGCTATACAGCAAATGATGTGCATTGGCTTCCATCATAACCATGGAAATTTGCTCTTCACTCAAGCGCATAAACCAGGCGAACTGCTTGAACGACAGCCCGGCACCGGAGAATAAAGACTGGCAAACGACCAGTTTTGGCAGATTATCATCCTGTATGTCGAGAAACGCTTTCACCGTCAAAGAACTGGCGTTGATGGCCGAGAGATCGGAGGCCAGCGCCAGCAGCGCGGAGGGCTTCACTTCGGCCAGCGCGGAAAAAAGGATCACGTCGTTAATCAGATCGACTTTAGCATCAAAAATGCCGTCGAAATTTTGCATATGAGGCAGATGCAGCGCCTGGCAGGAATCGCATTCAAAGAAGGTGATACCGGCATCATCGAGCCATTGACGTAACGTATCCAGTGTAGGAACGACCTGTAAATCCATCGCTGTGCAGCCTCTTTAATAAAAACTTCGCATAGAGTACGCAAAAAGTGCGCAGTAATCCATTTAACCGCCCGTTTTCAGACAGTAACCTGGCGTGGCATGACGCTCGATCCATGCGATCATTTTACCCGCAATATCGACCCCGGTGGTTTTTTCCACGCCTTCCAGCCCCGGGGAGGCATTCACCTCCATCACCAGCGGCCCGCGCGTCGCCCGCAGAAGATCCACACCGGCCACGTCCAGCCCGAGGGTTTGCGCCGCTTTGACGGCAATTTCCCGCTCCCGATCGCTGATATCAGCGATTCTGGCAATGCCGCCCCGGTGAAGGTTAGAGCGGAAATCGCCCTCTTTCGCCTGACGCTCAATGGCCGCTACCACTTCATTGCCCACCACGAAGCAGCGGATATCGCGCCCTTTGGCCTCTTCGATGTACTCCTGCACAAGAATGTGGGCATTCAGACCGCGAAAGGCGTCAATCACGCTTTCCGCCGCCTGACGCGTCTCCGCCAGCACCACCCCAATGCCCTGCGTACCTTCCACCAGCTTGATCACCAAAGGCGCGCCGCCCACCATATCGATAAGATCGCTGGTGTCGTCCGGCGAATGGGCAATCCCGGTGACAGGAAGATCGATCCCCTGACGGGCGAGCAGTTGCAGCGAGCGCAGCTTGTCGCGGGCGCGGGAAATGGCGACGGATTCATTGAGCGGATAGCTGCCCAGCATTTCAAACTGGCGCAGCGCGGCGGTGCCGTAATAGGTGATCTGGGAGCCGATGCGGGGGATCACCGCATCGAAATGCGGCAGCTTGCGGCCTTTGTAGTGAATCGACGACGCAGCGGGGTCGATGTTCATATAGCAGGACATCGGGTCGAGGATCTCAACCTGATGCCCGCGTTTTGCCGCCGCCTCACGCAGGCGTTTACATGAATAGAGCGTTCCATCCCGGGACAATATGGCAATTTTCACCCTGCACCTCTCTAAAGACATGGGAAAAGCCTGCATATCATATACGCAGGCAGGCGCAGGAGGAATGGACTATCGCGTCGCCCATCCCTGTTTGTGCAGGTAATCAAGAATAAACGGGCGGTTTTCTTTGATGATGGTGCGGCGAATATGGTCGGTCCAGGTATCGCGACGGTTATTGCTGCCGCGCGTCATGTAGTAGTTCGCCAGCTCTTCATCATATTGATTCAGGACGTTCTGATCGACCGGCTGGTAGAGGTTTTCGTGCACCAGCATCGCGGCAGGAATGCGCGGCTTGAGATCCGGGTTATCCGCAGGCCAGCCGAGGCACAGACCAAAGAGTGGCAGAACATGTTTTGGCAGCTTCAGCAGCTCGGTCACGCTTTCGATATTATTACGCAGGCCGCCGATGTAGACACCGCCTAACCCCAGCGACTCCGCCGCCGTAAAGGCGTTTTGCGCCATCAGCGCGGTATCCACCACGCCCAGCAGCAGCTGTTCGGCCAGCCCCAGTTCTGCCTCAGGGCAGATCTGCAGGTGGCGGTTAAAGTCGGCGCAGAACACCCAGAACTCTGCCGCCTGCGCCACATGTTTCTGCCCGCCGGTCAGCGTCACCAGCTGCTCGCGCATGGCCGGGTCGGTGATGCGGATAATGGAACTGCACTGCAGAAAGCTGGAACTGGAGGTCGCCCTTGCGCTGTCAATAATCGCGGCACGCTGCGCCTCGGTAATCGGCTCATCTGTGAAGTGGCGAATGGAACGGTGGGATGTTAGCAGGTCTATGGTTGGCGTCATCTTGTCTCTCTTTGTCTTGCTTAAACCGTATGGCAGCCAGTATAGGCAATGATTTGCGCGGTGTAATTGGCGAAACATAGCCTTACTGTATCAAAGCGACAGGCGAAACCTTCTTTAATGACGGCAGGTTATCGGGCACTATACGTGTTATTCGCCGTCAGGCTTGTTTTTTGAGGAGAGAGAAATGTTTGCAGTAATTTTTGGTCGTCCAGGGTGCCCTTACTGTGTTCGCGCAAAAGAACTGGCCGAGAAACTGACTGAAGAGCGCGATGATTTCAACTTCCGCTACGTGGATATCCACGCGGAAGGCATCACCAAAGCGGATCTGGAAAAAACCGTCGGCAAGCCGGTTGAAACCGTACCGCAGATCTTCCTCGATCAGAAACACATCGGCGGCTGCACTGACTTTGAAGCCTACGCCAAAGAAAACCTGGGCCTGTTTGCCGCTCAGTAATGCGAAGACGCCCTCACCGCGAGGGCGTTTTTATTGCGGATGTTTGCGCCGGTGCAGCAGGCTGCGCACAAACAGATAGCAAAGCGCCCCCAGCGCACACCAGAACACCCCGCTCAGTAACCACGCCAGCTCCTGCCAGAGGCTTCTTGTCGGGACATACATCAGACGCATCATCAGCAGGCACAGCGGTGCTGCCAGCATGGCCCCGAGCAGAGGCTTGATCACCTCTCCTTTACGCGAGAGAAAACTGGCTGCGGCACCCGGCAGGATAAAAAAGAGCAAACCCAGTTCCGGATGACCGGACGCCCTGAATGCCCCCTTCACATTATAAGCGAGCGACATGCAAACGACCGTAAACAGCAAAAAACAGCTGACCACGCCCGCCCAGTTTCGTTTAATGTTCAAACTATCCTCCTGACTTATCTCTATCAAATACAACTTCGTCCAGTGGACGCCCAGTCAGATAAAGCAGTACGGCAATCCTTGCCAAAGCACGCACAGGCTGATGCGATAATAGGTGGCTGTCAGTAGCTAATACGATTAAACTAACCGCCAGCGCATGTTTTAGGGAATTTATTAGGAAGCAGGGAGTCGTGAAGTCTTTCCCTGACCCTGAAAACAGTAGCCCAAATAGTCCTTTCATTCAACAACTTACTGGTAAACAAGAAGTTAGCCTCCGTGAATATAAACGTCGCAGACTTGTTAAATGGGAATTACATCCTGTTATTATTTGTGGTACTGGCGTTGGGCCTTTGCCTGGGTAAATTGCGCCTGGGTTCTGTTCAACTGGGTAATTCCATTGGCGTTTTAGTCGTCTCTTTATTATTAGGTCAGCAGCATTTCAGTATTAACACGGATGCGCTCAACTTAGGCTTCATGCTGTTTATTTTTTGTGTTGGCGTGGAAGCGGGACCGAACTTTTTTTCAATTTTCTTCCGCGACGGCAAAAATTACCTGATGCTGGCGCTGGTGATGGTCGGCAGCGCGCTGCTGATTGCGTTAGGACTGGGCAAACTGTTTGGCTGGGATATCGGGTTAACGGCCGGTATGCTGGCAGGCTCGATGACATCCACCCCGGTGCTGGTGGGTGCGGGTGATACCCTGCGTCATTCCGGCATGCAGGGCGCACAGCTCTCCACCGCGCTCGATCACCTGAGTCTGGGCTATGCACTGACTTACCTTATTGGTCTGGTGAGCCTGATCGTAGGCGCACGCTACCTGCCAAAACTGCAGCATCAGGATCTGCAGACCAGCGCACAGACAATTGCTCGCGAGCGCGGTCTGGACACGGACACCAAGCGTAAAGTCTATCTGCCGGTGATCCGCGCCTATCGCGTCGGGCCGGAGCTGGTGGCCTGGACCGACGGCAAAAACCTGCGCGAGCTGGGCATTTATCGTCAGACGGGCTGTTACATCGAACGTATTCGACGCAACGGCATTCTGGCAAACCCGGACGGCGACGCGGTACTGCAGATGGGCGACGACATCGCGCTGGTAGGTTACCCGGACGCCCACGCACGCCTCGACCCGAGCTTCCGCAACGGCAAAGAGGTGTTCGACCGCGACCTGCTCGACATGCGCATCGTCACCGAAGAGATCGTGGTGAAAAACCATAACGCCGTGGGCCGCCGTCTGGCGCAGCTGAAGCTGACCGATCACGGCTGCTTCCTCAACCGCGTGATCCGCAGCCAGATTGAGATGCCTATCGACGACAACGTCGTTCTCAACAAAGGTGACGTTTTGCAGGTGAGCGGCGACGCGCGACGCGTGAAAACCGTTGCTGACCGCATCGGCTTTATCTCCATCCACAGCCAGGTCACCGACCTGCTGGCCTTCTGCGCCTTCTTTATTGTTGGCCTGATGATCGGGATGATCACCTTCCAGTTCAGCAACTTTAGCTTCGGCATCGGTAACGCCGCCGGGCTGCTGTTCGCCGGGATCATGCTGGGCTTCCTGCGAGCGAACCACCCGACCTTCGGCTACATTCCGCAGGGCGCACTGAACATGGTGAAAGAGTTCGGTCTGATGGTATTTATGGCGGGTGTGGGCTTAAGCGCGGGTAGCGGCATTGGCCACAGCCTGGGCGCCGTCGGCTGGCAGATGCTGGTTTCCGGACTTATCGTCAGCCTGGTGCCGGTGGTGATCTGCTTCCTGTTCGGCGCCTACGTGCTGCGCATGAACCGCGCCCTGCTCTTCGGGGCCATGATGGGCGCGCGTACCTGTGCGCCTGCTATGGAAATCATCAGCGACACCGCACGCAGCAACATCCCGGCGCTGGGCTATGCGGGCACGTACGCTATCGCTAACGTACTGCTGACACTGGCGGGTACGCTGATCATCATCATCTGGCCAGGACTCGGATAAGTCCTAAGTTTGCGCGTAGCGAAAATATTTTCGTTACGCGCAGAACTTTTTTATCAGGGGGCAGTCATAACTAGTGCCACTGCTTTTCTTTGATGTCCCCAATTTGTGGAGCCCATCAACCCCGCCGTTTTGGTTCAAGGTTGATGGGTTTTTTGTTGCCTGAAATTCCCCTTCCTCTCATCTTATCTTTTCTCTCGCCACCAAAACATATATGATTAAACGCATATAAAAATCACACCTGCAGGAACACCCATGCTCCACCCGCTCCAGCTCTTCAAAACCCTCTCCGACGAAACGCGGCTCTCCATCGTCATGCTGCTACGTGAAGCCGGCGAGCTTTGCGTCTGCGATCTCTGCTCTGCAACCAACGAGCCGCAGCCGAAGGTCTCCCGCCACATGGCCTTGCTGCGCGAGTCAGGGCTGGTTATCGACCGTCGCGAGGGGAAATGGGTCCATTACCGTCTCTCTCCCAACATGCCTGCGTGGGCGGCAACCATTATCGATAACAGCTGGAACTGCCTGCGGGAAGAGACGCGCATGAAGCTGAAAAACCGACTTCCGGGCGCGTGTTGATTACAACACATTCACAAAATCACATATAACGGAGTAAAAGATGTTTCTGGCAGGAGCAATTTTTTTATTCACGCTGGTACTGGTCATCTGGCAGCCCAAAGGGCTCAGTATTGGCTGGAGCGCCACCATTGGCGCCGCGCTGGCGCTGATTAGCGGCGTGATTCACATAAACGATATCCCAGTCGTGTGGAATATCGTCTGGAACGCCACGGCAACGTTCATTGCCGTCATCATCATCAGCCTGCTGCTGGATGAGTCCGGCTTTTTCGAGTGGGCGGCGCTGCACGTTGCCCGCTGGGGAAACGGTCGCGGGCGATTGCTGTTTACGTATATCGTGCTGCTGGGCGCAGCCGTGGCGGCGCTGTTTGCCAATGACGGTGCGGCGCTGATCCTGACGCCTATCGTTATCGCCATGCTGCTGGCACTGGGGTTCAGCAAGCAGGCCACGCTGGCGTTTGTGATGGCGGCAGGTTTTATCGCCGATACCGCCAGCCTGCCGCTGATTGTGTCCAACCTGGTCAACATCGTGTCGGCAGACTTCTTTAAGCTGGGGTTCAGCGAATACGCCTCGGTGATGATCCCGGTAGATATCGCCGCCATTGCCGCAACGCTGGTGATGCTGCATCTCTTCTTCCGCAAGGAAATTCCTCCGGAATATGACCTGACAAAACTCCGCGAGCCCGCGCGGGCCATTCACGACCTCCCGACGTTCAGAACGGGCTGGATCGTGCTGCTGCTTCTGCTCGTGGGCTTCTTTGTGCTTGAACCTCTCGGCATTCCGGTCAGCGCGATTGCAACCGTCGGCGCGCTGATTTTATTTGCTGTCGCAAAACGCGGACATGCGATAAACACCGGGAAAGTGCTGCGCGGCGCACCGTGGCAGATCGTTATCTTCTCGCTGGGGATGTATCTGGTGGTGTATGGCCTGCGCAATGCCGGGCTGACGGACTCTCTCACAGGCGTACTGAATAGCCTGGCCGGACACGGTCTGTGGGCGACCACGCTGGGAACCGGGTTCATCACCGCGTTCCTGTCATCCATAATGAATAATATGCCCACGGTGCTGATTGGCGCGCTCTCGATTGATGGCAGTACGGCAACAGGACTGATCAAGGAAGCGATGATTTACGCCAACGTGATTGGCTGCGATCTGGGGCCGAAAATCACACCTATCGGCAGCCTCGCCACCCTGCTCTGGCTCCACGTGCTGGCGCAGAAAAACATGACGATCACCTGGGGCTACTATTTCCGGACGGGCATCATTATGACGCTGCCGGTCCTGCTTGTGACGCTCGCCGCGCTGGCGCTACGTCTCTCCTTCACACTGTAATGAGCCACTGATATGAGCCACATCACCATTTATCACAACCCTGCCTGCGGCACCTCGCGCAATACGCTGGAGATGATCCGCAACAGCGGCACGGAGCCAGAGATCATTCTTTATCTGGAAACCCCACCTTCGCGAGATGAACTGACCACCCTGATTGCCGATATGGGCATTTCAGTGCGGGATCTACTGCGTAAAAACGTGGAGCCCTATGAGCAGCTCAGCCTTGCCGAAGATAACTTCACCGACGACCAGCTTATCGATTTTATGCTGCAACACCCGATCCTCATTAACCGTCCGATCGTGGTGACGCCGCTGGGCACTCGCCTGTGCCGCCCGTCTGAAGTCGTCCTCGACATCCTGCCTGATGCGCAGAAAGGGGCGTTTACGAAAGAGGATGGCGAAGCCGTCGTGGACGCCAGCGGGAAAAAAATCGACCACAAGTAGGTGTCACTGGGGCGAGCGGTGCCTAACGGCCGCCCTCGCCCGCTATCCGCCCGACCATCGCGCGGATCTCCTCCCGGCTTAACGGCTTGCGGTCGGTAACAAAATGCAGCGTCATCCCTTCGATAAACGCGTCCAGCGCGCGGGTGGTGACCGGGTCGAACCACTGCTCCAGCGTGGTCTGGCTCATCTTCATCCAGTCCTGCATCACCGTTTTAAGCACCGGGCTGCGGTGCATAAAAGCGTACAGTTGATACATCAGCGCCATGTTGTGCGGCGTGGTCACCTGCGAGCTGTGGATCAGCGTAGTGATGGACTCACACGCCATTTCCGGCCCGGTTACACCGGTGAAGAAATCCCGGTACTGCTGAGACATCTGCCGGGTGAACCACGTGAAGGCCTCTTCAAGCAGCGATTCCATACCGTCAAAATAGTATGTCATCGACCCCAGCGGTACGCCCGCACAGGAGGCGATTTTACGGTGCGTGACGGCGTGAATACCGTGCTCGGCGATGGTGTCCAAAGCCGCCTGGAGTATTTTTTCCCGGCGGTGCGGATCGTTGGGTGGTCTGCTCATAAATTCCTCATCCGGTTTGTGTACAAATGTACACAAACTTGTTAGTGTTGTCGCTATTGTTGTACTTCTGGTGCTACCCCAATGACGCTGACCTCTCCCCGTAAAGCCCTGCAGCTACGCCTGTGGGCGCTGTTTATGTTCTTCTTCATTCCCGGCCTGCTGATGGCCTCCTGGGCCACGCGCACCCCCGCCATTCGCGATATTTTGTCCGTTTCTACCGCTGAGATGGGTATCGTGCTGTTTGGCCTGTCGATAGGCTCCATGAGCGGTATTCTCTGCTCCGCGTGGCTGGTTAAACGCTTTGGCACGCGGGCGGTGATCCGCACCACTATGTGCTTTGCCGTGTTCGGGATGGGAATATTAAGCGTGGCGCTGTGGTTTGCCTCGCCGGTTCTCTTCGCTCTGGGGCTGACGGTGTTTGGCGGCAGCTTCGGTTCGGCTGAAGTTGCCATCAACGTTGAAGGGGCGGCGGTCGAGCGCGAAATGAATAAAACCGTACTGCCGATGATGCATGGTTTTTACAGTCTGGGTACGCTGGCGGGTGCGGGCGTGGGGATGGCGCTGACGGCCACCGGCGTGAGCGCCAATCTGCATATCCTGCTGGCGGCGCTGGTGTGCATCATTCCGATCCTGACGGGCATCCGCGCAATTCCTGACGGCACCGGTAAGAATTCCGCTGACGAACAGCACTCGGCCGAAAAAGGGCTGCCCTTCTACCGCGATTTTCAGCTGATGCTGATCGGCGTGGTGGTGTTGGCGATGGCATTTGCTGAGGGTTCCGCCAACGACTGGCTGCCGCTGCTGATGGTGGACGGTCATGGCTTCAGCCCAACCTCCGGCTCGCTGATTTACGCCGGGTTTACGCTGGGGATGACCGTCGGGCGCTTCACCGGCGGCTGGTTTATCGACCGCTACAGCCGCGTGGCGGTGGTGCGCGCCAGCGCCCTGCTCGGCGGATTAGGCATCGCGATGATCATCTTTGTGGACGTGGACTGGATTGCAGGCGTTTCCGTGATCCTGTGGGGACTGGGGGCTTCGCTCGGCTTCCCGCTGACCATTTCCGCCGCCAGCGATACCGGACCGGATGCACCAACGCGCGTCAGCGTGGTGGCGACCACGGGCTATCTCGCCTTCCTGGTGGGGCCTCCGCTGCTCGGTTTCCTCGGGGAGCACTACGGGCTGCGCAGCGCCATGCTGGTGGTATTAGGGTTGGTCATCATCGCGGCGCTGGTGGCGCGCGCGGTGGCAAAGCCGGAAACGAATCAAACGACACTGGAGAAGGGATATGAGCGTTAAACTGATTGCAGTTGACATGGATGGCACCTTCCTGAGCGATGCGAAGACGTACAACCGCGCACGCTTTCTGGCGCAGTACGCGCGCATGAAGGCGCAAGGCATTCGTTTTGTGGTCGCCAGCGGCAACCAGTACTACCAGCTGATCTCCTTTTTCCCGGAGATAGCGCATGAAATTGCGTTTGTCGCCGAAAACGGCGGCTGGGTCGTGAGCGAAGGTGAAGATGTCTTTAACGGCGAACTGTCGAAAGCCCATTTTGAGACCGTCGCGAACGTCTTAAACGACGTTCCGGGCATTGAGATTATCGCCTGCGGCAAAGGCAGCGCCTACACCCTAAAAGCCTATGACGATGCCTTCATCGATATAGCCTCAAAATATTATCATCGCCTCGAAAGGGTCAGTGATTTCGACAACCTGAACGATATTTTCTTCAAGTTCGGGCTCAACGTTTCTGATGATGAAATTCCGCGTATTCAGGCGCTGCTGCATGAAAGTCTGGGCGATATTATGGTGCCCGTCACCACCGGTCACGGCAGCATCGATCTGATTATTCCCGGCGTACATAAAGCCAATGGACTGCGCATTTTGCAAGAGCGCTGGGGCATCGAGAACCATGAAGTGGTGGCCTTTGGCGACAGCGGCAACGACGTGGAGATGCTGCGTCAGTCCGGGTTTAGCTTTGCGATGGCCAATGCCAAACCGCATATTAAAGCGGTGGCGCGTTTTGAAGCACCACACAATAACGATGAAGGCGTTTTAAACGTGATTGAGAAGGTGTTGAACGGGGAAGCACCGTTTAATTGACCGCGTGCGGTCTGGTGCCCTCACCCCTCACCCTGGCCCTCTCCCCAAAGGGGAGAGGGGATAAACAGATTAAGGTTGCAGGGCGCTGCCGACGCGTTTGTCTTTCAGGAACACTACCATTAATCCCACCCACAGCACGCCGTTGGCGAGGTTAAACAGGCTGAACAGCCCGTTGCCGCCAAACGCGTAAGCGTGCTTGCTCACCTCAATACCCACGGTAAAAATCAGCATCTGCAGCATGCCCATCGCCGCGGACACCGTGCCTTTACTCATTTCGCTGGCAAACAGCGTCAGGCGCACCAGTCCGGCATTCGCCACGCCAATACCGAAGGCATAGACGCTCAGCCCCGCGGTCATCCACAGGTAGGCGTGGGAAGAGGCCACCGTCGCAACGGCCGCCATGATCAACCCTGCCGCAATCGGCCAGCCACCCATAATAATCAGCGAGCGAACGGTGCGCCGCGACGTCAGACGTGCCAGCACGAGGTTACCGGCGATCAGCGCGCCAAAGATCGGCACCTGTAACAAACCGTACTCGTAGCTGCTGAGCTTCTCACCGCTGATGATAATGACCGGCGACTGCGCAATCCACGCCAGCAGCGGCAGGCTGACAAAGCCCGTCGCCAGCGCGCCCGCGACAAAGCGGCCATTTTTCAGTACGTCTTTGTAGTCGCGTCCCAGCTCTTTCAGTGAGAGCTTTTCACCCAGACGCGTAGCCGTTTCCGGCATCGCGCGGTGCAGACCAAAGAAGGAGATGGCAGCAAGGGCGGCGAAGAGGACGAACATCCCCTCCCACGGCGCAACGTGCACCCAGGCGGCGCCCACCAGCGGTCCCAGCAGCGGCGCAATCAGCGCCACGTTCGCCATCAGCGCGGTAATTTTGATACACACCGCCTCTTCAAACGACTCCTGAATAGCGGCATACCCCACGGCACCGATGAAGCACAGGCTCACCCCCTGCAGGAAGCGCAGCAGGGTAAATTGCTCAATGTTTTGCGCCAGCAGCGTGGCAAGACAGGTGACGATAAACCACACCACGCCGGTGAGCATCACCGGACGGCGGCCAATACGGTCCGACAGCGGCCCTAACAGCCACTGTAAAAACATGCCGCCCGCCAGATAGGCGGTCATGGAGGTCGGCACCCACTCGATACCCGCGTTGTACTGTTCTACCACGGCCAGCATGCCGGGCTGGATCATATCGTTGCCGATATAGGTAGAGAATTCGTAGAGCACCAGACACAGAGGGAAAAGTAACGCCTGACGTCCCAGACGATTACCGGAAGAAGAACGGTTTAACATGCAATCTCTTTATGATGAAAAAATCGCGATGAGTGTAATGAATTGCCGCAGCCTGAGATAGCAAATTATCGATAATAAACAGAAATAAAGCACTTATCGTCGTTGTTTAAGGTTTCCTTAAGTTGACAGATTTATGATAGCCCTATTTCACGTCACTGACCCAAATTATGCCATACACCTCCAGCGCTTCAGAATTGTCTAAGTTACCGACAAATAAGACAAAACAACTTTACCGTTTACCCGCACGCTTTTATGGTTATCAGCTTTTCGTGCTGATTGTCCTCGCCGTCCTGTTTACCTGGCTTTCACGCGACGAAACGCTCGACAGATGGATCACCGGTTTCTGGTACGACGCAGCGACGCGCCATTTTCCGTTGCAGCAGAACCCGATGCTGGACCTGCTCAACCATCGGCTGGCGAAGTACGTCTCTGTCGCCCTGGCTGCGGTTGCGCTGATTTACGGTGTGGTCAAGCGCAATGCCCGACTGGTCACGGCCGCGCTGCTGATGGGATTGGGAGCACTGGTTGTCGGCGTGCTGAAAAGCATGAGCCACCATAGCTGTCCGTGGGATCTGGTGGAGTATGGCGGAAAGGCGGTTTCTTACCCCCTGTTTAGCGCGGTACCGGCAGACAGCGGACCGGGTCGTTGCTTCCCGGGCGGCCACTCCTCAAGCGGCTTTATGGTGATGGGACTGTTTTTTGCCTTCTGGCGCGAACGTCCACGTTTGGCCTGGAGTTTTGTTGCGCTGGGCGCGGTATTGGGTCTGGTGATGGGCTACGGCCAGGTCATGCGCGGAGCGCATTTTTTCTCTCACAACCTGTGGGCTGGGTGGTGGGTCTGGTTTTCCCAGGTGGTGGTTTATGGCCTTGTTTCCGCCTGGTTTGCGAAAGAGTGACGACATTATGTTAGAGAATCTGAACTACGGACTGTTTTATTTCATCAACGCCACGCCAGCCTCGCCGGAATGGATGATTGATTTCGCCACCTTTATTGCCAGAGATCTGATCTCGATTGTCCCTGTACTGGCCGTTGTTCTCTGGCTGTGGGGTCCGCGTAAAGAGGTCACTGCACAGCGTCAGCTGGTGATCAAAGTGGCGATGGCCATCGGCGTCAGCGTAGTGACCAGCTATCTGCTGGGACATGCCTTCCCCCACGACCGTCCGTTCGTCGATCACGTTGGCTATAATTTCCTGCACCACGCGCCTGACGACTCTTTCCCAAGCGATCATGGCACCGTGATTTTCACCTTCGCCCTGGCGTTCCTGTTCTGGCATCGCCTGTGGTCTGGCGCAGTGCTGATGGGTATCGCGCTGGCCATCGCCTGGTCCCGCGTTTATCTTGGCGTTCACTGGCCGCTGGATATGGTGGGCGGGTTCCTGGTGGGGCTGATCGGATGCGTGAGCGCGGCGATCCTGTGGAGCCTCTTTGGCCCGGCACTTTACCGCGGGCTGTCTCAGCTGTATCGCGTGCTGTTTGCCCTCCCGATCCGCAAAGGCTGGATACGTGACTAATCCCGTTCCGACAGGTTACACTTGAGCCCCCGCCCTGCGGGGGTTCACTTTTTTATCCTGAGGATCTATGGAAACACGACGCGATGACCGCATTGCTCAGCTGCTCCAGGCGCTGAAGCGCAGCGATAAGCTGCATCTTAAGGAAGCCGCCAACCTCCTCGGCGTCTCTGAGATGACCATTCGTCGGGATCTGAACAGCGACAGCGCCCCCGTTGTGCTGCTGGGCGGATACATCGTCCTCGAGCCGCGTAGCGCCAGCCACTATCTGATCAGCGATCAAAAAACACGTCTGGTGGAAGAGAAGCGCAAAGCGGCACGGCTCGCCGCCTCCCTGGTGCAGCCGCATCAAACACTGTTTTTTGACTGCGGGACCACCACGCCGTGGATCATCGAAGCCATCGACAGCAGCCTCCCGTTTACCGCCGTCTGTTACTCATTGAACACCTTTCTGGCGCTGCAGGAGAAACCCGAGTGCCGGGTGATCCTCTGCGGAGGAGAGTTCCACGCCAGCAACGCCATCTTTAAGCCGCTGAACCTGCAGGATACGCTGAGTAACTTATGCCCGGATATCGCGTTTTATTCTGCGGCGGGCGTGAACGTGCGTCAGGGCGCGACCTGCTTTAACCTGGAAGAGTTACCGGTGAAGCACTGGGCGTTAAATGCCGCGCAGTACCATGTGCTGGTGGTTGACCACAGCAAGTTTGGTAAGGTGCGTCCGGCGAGAATGGGCGAGCTGGCGCAGTTTGATGCCATCGTCAGTGACTGCCGCCCGGACGACGAGATCGTGGCCCATGCAAAGGCGCAGCAGGTGAAGTTGATGTATTGAGAGGGGTGCGGTCTGGTGCCCTCACCCCGGCCCTCTCCCACAGGGAGAGGGAGAAAACCCATAAGGTTTAGCTAAACCAGCTACCAAACCACCCGTGGAACTTCATCAGTACGAAATCCCACATCCGGCTGAAGAACCCACCCTCTTCTACCGCTTCCATCACAATCAGCGGACGCTGTTCAATCGACTTGCCGTTAAGCTGGAAATCAATCGTCCCGACGACCTGGCCTTTTTTCAGCGGAGCCGTAAGCTGCGGGTCGGTCAGGGTGAAACTGGCTTTCAGGTTTTTCAGCTGACCGCGCGGAATGGTCACTGAACCGGCCTCACCCGCGCCCAGATTCACCTCGCTCTTATCGCCAAACCAGACGCGCTGGGTGACGAACGTGGCGTCAGGTTTAATCGGCGTCACGGTTTCAAAGAAGCGGAAGCCCCAGGTCAGCAGTTTTTCTGATTCATTAAAGCGAATTCGATCGGTTTTGGTGCCCAGTACCACCGAAATCAGGCGCATATCGCCCTGGGTGGCGGAAGCAACCAGATTGTATCCCGCGCCCGCCGTGGTGCCGGTCTTCATTCCGTCCACGTTGACGTTGCTGCTCCACAACAGACGGTTGCGGTTCTGCTGACGGATCTTATTGAAGGTAAACTCTTTCTCTTTGTGGATCGCGTATTCGTCCGGCACGTCGTGGATCAGCGCTTTGCCCAACAGCGCCATGTCGCGCGCGGTACTGAACTGACCCGGTGCATCCAGACCGTGGACCGTTTTAAAGGTGGTGTTGGTCAGACCCAATTTTTGCGCATAGCCATTCATCAAACCAATGAACGAATCCTGGCTGCCCGCGACGTAATCGGCCAGCGCGATACATGCATCATTTCCCGACTGAATGATCACACCTTTATTCAGGTCGGAAACGGAGACCTGATCCCCGGGCTTCAGGAACATCACCGACGAGCCACGCAGCGCCGGGTTACCGGTTGCCCAGGCGTCTTTCCCGACGGTGACCATATCATCAAGCTTAATTTTGCCTGCTTTCAGTGCCTGACCCACCACGTAGCTGGTCATGATTTTGGTCAGGCTGGCCGGATCGAGTTTTTCGTCCGCATTCCCTTCCGCCAGCACTTTACCGCTGGCATAGTCCATTAAGATCCAGGCGCGGGCATCCACCGGGGGCGCTTCGGGCGCCGCCTGTTCCGCCGCGTAGAGCGTTGGGGCAAAAAGGAAGAGGAGCGCAGAGCCTGCCGCCAGGCTGCGCAGAGAAGTCATTTTTCGCGTCATAAATGCCACCCGAGTGTCCATTCAAAAAATTACGTCACATCACCGTGTCGCAAGAAGCGATGAGTAATAGCGCACTAAAACGGTTAAAGAAACCCAACCAGGGTAAAGTTATTAAAGTTTATGCAATAACATTCATTTACGCTTTGATTCAGGCGATTTTTTTGTCTTCTGTTGCGTAATTGTTAGGTTTATCTCACCATGGCGAAAAGCTGACTCGGATTCACATCTCATCGGGAGTAAATATGATTACGCTGTGGGGCAGGAACAACTCAACCAACGTGAAGAAAGTGCTCTGGACGCTGGAGGAACTGGATTTACCCTTTAATCAAATCATGGCGGGCATGTCGTTCGGCGTGAACAAAGAGGCCGACTATCTGGCGATGAACCCGAACGGGCTGGTGCCGCTGCTGCGCGACGATGAGACCGATGCCACGCTGTGGGAGTCCAACACCATTGTCCGTTACCTTGCCGCGCAGTACGGTCAGGGCCGTCTGTGGGTGGAGAGCCCGGCCAAGCGTGCTCAGGGTGAAAAGTGGATGGACTGGGCTAACCAGACGCTCTCTCCCACTCACCGCGTGATCCTGATGGGGCTCATCCGCACGCCGGAAGCCGAACGCGACTATCCTGCCATTCATGCCGCTCAGGACGCCTGCGAATCCCTGTTTGCGATGATGGACGACGAGCTGGCGAAGCACAAATGGTTCTCAGGTGACTCGTTCGGCGTGGGCGATATTGCGGTTGCGCCATTCGTCTGGAATCTGACCAATATGGGTCTGAAATGGACGCCGCGCCCTCACCTCGACCGCTGGCTTCAGCAGCTCAGCGAGCGCCCGGCGTACCGTAACGCGGTGATGATCCCGGTAACCTGATTACGTGCCGGACGGGCTGACTTTCAACAGTTGCCCGTCCGTCTCGTCGGTCAGGACATATAAATAGCCGTCAGGCCCAACCCGCACATCGCGAATACGCCGATCTTTATCACCCAGAATACGCCCGTCTTCCGTCACCTTATTGCAGTCGACGCTCAGCATGATGACGTCTTTCTCCTTCAGCGCACCGATAAACAGTTTGTTTTTCCACTGCGGGAAGACGTCGCTGTTATAAAACGCCATGCCGCTCACCGCGGGGGAAACCTTCCAGACAAACAGCGGTTTTTCCGTTCCCTCCGCGTGCTCGCCTTTGGCTTCCGGGATTTTCAGGCCGCTGTAGTTGATGCCGTGGGTCGCCAGCGGCCAACCGTAATTCTTCCCTTTTTCCGGAATGTTGATTTCATCCCCGCCGCGCGGGCCGTGCTCGTTAAGCCACAGCGTGTCGCTCCACGGGTTCATCGCCATCCCCTGTGGGTTACGAATGCCGTAAGACCAGATTTCAGGCCGCGCGCCGGAGGTGTTCACAAACGGGTTATCCGGCGGCACCTTCCCGTCCTCCGTCAGGCGCACCACTTTGCCCTGAAGCTTGTCCAGATCCTGCGCCGTCGGGCGCTGGTTATTCTCGCCAAGGGCAATAAACAGATAGCCTTTGCCGTCGAACGCCAGCCGACCGCCAAAATGGTTCCCGGTGGAGAGTTTCGGCATCTGGCGGAACACCACCTGGAAGGCTTCAATGCGCGACAGATCGTCGCTCAGCCGACCGTAGCCCACCGCCGTTCCCGCTTTCCCGTCATTACCCACTTCGGCATAGCTCAGCCAGATGCGTCGCGATTGTTCAAAATCGGGTGCCAGCACCACGTCCAGCAAACCGCCCTGGCCGTTCGCCCACACTTTGGGCACGCCGACAATCGGGTCAGACAACCCCTTCCCGGCCTGCCAGCGTTTCAGCTGGCCGCCTCTGAGCGTGATGAGCACACCTTTATTGTCCGGCAAAAAGGCCAGTGACCAGGGGTGATCGAGTCGGTTTTGCAACACCTCGACCTTTACCGCGTCAGGGGCAGCGAGAAGAGAAAAAGGGAAAAATAACGCAGGCAGTAAAATCAGCGAGGATCGATGCATAACACGCTCCTTTATCGGCATATGGCATAAAGATTAGCCACAACGTTCGGGCGCGTTACCACTTTTACAAAAGCTTAATCAGAAGGGGGAGTCGCCTCCCCCTGGCTCAGTGCTGGGCAAGCTTCGCATGCTCGTTCAGACACATGATGCAAAGAGAGAGCGTTGTCAGGCAGTTTTCAAGCTTCTCCGCGTTAACAGCGATAAAATTCGGGCAGTCGTGGCGTCCGTTCATCAAACATACCCCTGCAATGGAGAGCACCTCAGCGGCGCGGCGCAGCGCCATCAGCTCGCTTTCGTCGTATTCCGCTTTCAGGGTCGGTGCTTTTTCACGCATGAAATTGCAAAGTTCAAACAGATTATCACGCAGATGTTCGCTTTCGCTGACTGACATATAGCCTTTTGCCTTCCTGAGCTGCAGATAGGCGGCCAGGTCGATTCGGGCGTTGATCAGCTTGTTAAGCAGATCGCGTTTCAGTCTGTCAACGGACATGCTATTTCCTCCTCTGTCAGTCATGTTGCACATTCAGAATAAGGTCATTTTTTGTACAATTTAATGCCTGAGATCAATAATTCTTAACTGATTAACATTCTTTACAATGTTACAACCTCTCCTCACCGCATCCGCCATGCAAAGAGTGTATAAATCCCCCGCGATACGCTGTAAAATCCCGCCCTGATAACTCCATAATTGATGAATTTTTAACCTATGAGCAATGTTACGCACCAGCCGAAAATCGGCTTCGTCTCCCTCGGCTGCCCGAAAAACCTGGTGGATTCCGAACGCATCCTGACCGAACTTCGTACCGAAGGCTATGACGTGGTGCCAAGCTACGATAATGCCGACATGGTGATCGTCAACACCTGCGGCTTTATCGACAGTGCGGTTCAGGAGTCTCTGGAAGCCATCGGGGAAGCCCTGACCGAAAACGGCAAAGTGATTGTCACCGGCTGTCTGGGCGCGAAAGTGGATCAGATCCGCGAAGTGCACCCGAAGGTGCTGGAGATCACCGGTCCGCACAGCTACGAGCAGGTGCTGGAACATGTTCATCACTACGTGCCAAAACCAAAGCACAACCCGTTCCTGAGCCTAGTGCCGGAACAGGGCGTGAAGCTAACGCCGCGCCACTATGCGTACCTGAAAATTTCCGAAGGCTGCAACCATCGCTGCACCTTCTGCATCATCCCGTCCATGCGTGGCGATCTGGTGAGCCGTCCGATCGGTGAAGTGCTGGCGGAAGCCAAACGTCTGGCCGACGCGGGCGTGAAGGAGCTGCTGGTGATTTCCCAGGACACCTCGGCCTACGGCGTGGATGTGAAACACCGCTCCGGTTTCCACAACGGCGAGCCGGTGAAAACCAGCATGGTCGGCCTGTGCGAGCAGCTTGCTAAGCTCGGTATCTGGACGCGTCTGCACTACGTCTACCCGTACCCGCACGTTGACGATGTGATCCCGCTGATGGCGGAAGGCAAAATTCTGCCGTACCTGGATATCCCGCTGCAGCACGCCAGCCCGCGCATCCTGAAGCTGATGAAACGTCCTGGCTCCGTTGACCGCCAGCTGGCGCGCATCAAGCAGTGGCGTGAAATCTGTCCGGATCTAACCCTGCGCTCGACCTTTATCGTCGGCTTCCCGGGTGAAACCGAAGAAGATTTCCAGATGCTGCTCGACTTCCTGAAAGAAGCACGTCTGGACCGCGTAGGCTGCTTCAAATACAGCCCGGTTGAAGGCGCAACCGCCAACGAGCTGGCGGACCAGGTACCGGAAGAAGTGAAAGAAGAGCGCTGGAACCGCTTCATGCAGCTGCAGCAGCAGATCTCTGCCGAGCGTCTGCAGGAGAAAGTGGGCCGCGAGATCATGGTGATCGTTGACGAAGTGGACGAAGAGGGCGCGATTGGCCGTAGCATGGCGGATGCCCCTGAAATCGACGGCGCGGTGTACCTGAACGGCGAAACCAGCGTTAAGCCGGGTGATATTATTCGCGTGAAGGTTGAAAACGCGGATGAATATGACCTGTGGGGTAGCCGGGTTTAATCTCACCCCTCTGTTGTAGGCCGGGTAAGGCGTAGCCGCCACCCGGCACATTTCACTGCACTACCCCTTAATCCTCGGATCCAGCGCGTCGCGCAGCCCGTCCCCCAGCAGGTTAAACGCCAGCACGGTCAGGAAAATCGCCAGACTCGGGAAGATCGCCACGTGCGGCGCAATCACCATATCCGCCCTCGCCTCGTTCAGCATCGCGCCCCACTCCGGCGTTGGAGGCTGCGCCCCTAACCCCAGAAACGACAGGCTGGCCGCCGAGATAATCGACACGCCGATGCGCATGGTGAAATAGACCACGATGGACGACACCGTACCCGGCAGAATATGGCTGAACAGGATCGTGGCGTCACTGGCCCCCATGCTGCGGGCGGATTCGATAAAGGTCTGCTGCTTCAGCACCAGCGTGTTGCCGCGCACCAGACGGGCAAAGGCCGGAATCGAAAAGACCGCGACCGCAATGATGACGTTCGCCATGCCGCTGCCCATGATCGCCACCACGGCAATCGCCAGCAGAATGCCGGGGAAGGCAAACAGCACATCGCAGATACGCATGATGATGCGGTCCCACCAGCCTTCGTAATACCCGGCGACGAGACCCAGCACCGTGCCTATCGCCGCGCCGATCAGCACCGCAAAGACCCCGGCGGCGAGCGAGATCTGCGCCCCCACCAGCACGCGGCTGAAGATATCGCGCCCGAGCGAATCCACGCCAAACCAGTGCATCATCGACGGCCCGTCGTTCAGACGGTCATAGTCAAAATAGTTTTCCGCATCAAACGGCGCGACCCACGGCGCAACGATCGCCACCACAATCAGCAGCAGGACAAACAGCCCCGCCGTCATCGCGACCGGCTGACGACGAAAACGCCGCCAGAATTCAGACCACGGGGTGCGGATGTGCTCCGGCTTTAGCCCCGGCATAGCGTTTAATACGGCCTGACGACGCCAGTTCAACAATCGCATCTTACTTGTACCTGATGGCCGGGTTAATGGCGGCGTAAAGCACGTCAACCACTAAGTTGATAAGAATAAACTCCAGCGAGAAAAGCAGGACTTCCGCCTGAATGACCGGGTAATCGCGCATGTCGACCGAATCGACCAGCAGGCGCCCCAGCCCCGGCCAGTTGAAGACCTTCTCCACCACAATGGAGCCGCCCAGCAGGAAGCCAAACTGCAGCCCCATCATCGTGACCACCGGGATCATCGCGTTGCGAAAACCGTGCTTGAGGATGACCCACTTCTCGCTGACCCCTTTCGCCCGCGCGGTGCGGATGTAGTCTTCGCTCAGCACGTCGACAAATGAGGCGCGGGTAAAGCGCGCCATCACAGCCGCCACGGCTGCACCAAGGGTCATCGATGGGAGAATGTAGTGCTTCCAGGTATCTGCGCCCACGGTCGGCAGCCAGCCCAACTCCACGGAGAAGATCTGCATCAGCAGCATCCCGAGGGCGAATGCCGGGAAGGAGATGCCGGTCACGGCCAGCGCCATACCCAGTTTATCCGGCCACCGGTTGCGCCAGACGGCGGCGACAATCCCCGCACCGAGACCAAACACCACCGCCCAGCCCATGCTGGCAAGGGTTAACCAAAAGGTCGGCATAAAGCGGCTGGCAATCTCTTCCGACACAGGGCGACGCGACACCATGGAGGTGCCAAAATCGCCCTGCAGAACGTTGCCAATATAGTGCAGGAACTGCACATACAACGGCCTGTCGAGGCCAAGCTGCTTGCGCACCAGTTCAATAACGGTCGCATCCGCCTCGGGCCCGGCAATCAGCCGCGCCGGATCCCCCGGCAGCATATGGACAAACAGAAACACCAGCACCGCCACAATCAGCAGCGTCGGGATAAGCCCCAGCAGGCGTTTACAAACATAATTCAGCATGAGTGTTATTTTAAATCCGCGTCGTCAAAGCTAAAGCCCGTATCCGGCATGATATAGAACCCGGTCAGCGCTTTGTTATGGGCGGAGACCAGTTTTTCCACCACCAGCGGCACCCATGGCGACTCTTTCCAGATGATATCCTGCGCGTCTTTGTAGAGGCGCGCTTTCTCTTCCGGTTTGGTGGTTTTCAGCGCGTCAGAGAGGTCTTTATCCACCTGCGGATTGCTGTAGAACGCGGTATTGAACAGGGTTGGCGGCCAGTTCTGCGAGGCAAACAGCGGCGACAGCGCCCAGTCGGCTTCACCGGTCGAGGCCGTCCAGCCGGTATAGAACATCCGCACCCCGCTCTCTTTTTGCCCTTTCCCCTCAACCTCAGCCGCACGCTGTCCGGCATCCATCGCGGTCACCTGCGCCTTGATGCCGACCTGCGCCAGCTGCTGCTGGGTAAACTGCAGCACCTTCTGGGCGGTACTGTGATTATGCGACGACCACAGCGTGGTGCTGAAACCGTTCGGGAAGCCCGCCTCTTTCAGCAGCGCGCGCGCTTTGGCCGGATCGTAAGGCCACGGCTGGTAACTTTGCGCATAGGCGATAGCCGGCGGCAGCACGCCGGTCGCCGGGGTGGCATAGCCCGCAAAGGCGACCTTCACCAGCGCCTGACGATTAATGGCGTAGTTGATGGCCTCACGCACCTTCGGGTTATCGAACGGCTTTTGCGTGACGTTCATGCTGATGTAGCGCTGCATGATCGACGGGCTGGCAACCAGCTCAAGCTTGCTGTTTTTAGCCAGCAGCGCTGCCTGCTCGTAGGGGATCGGGAAGGCAAACTGCGCCTCGCCGGTTTGCAGCATCGCCGCGCGGGTGTTGTTGTCCACCACCGGACGCCAGGTAATGGTGTCCAGCTTCGGCAGCCCCTGCTGCCAGTATCCGGCGAATTTCTTCACCTTCACAAAATCGGTCTGGTTCCAGGTGAGCAGTTCGTAAGGGCCGGTGCCAACAGGGTGGAAGCCGATCTCCTTACCGTATTTTTTCAGCGCGGCGGGAGAAATCATCACCGTCGCCGGATGCGCAAGAATGTTGATAAACGCGGAGAACGGCTCTTTCAGGGTGATCTTCACGGTTGCCGGGTCGACCGCCTCGGTACTGGCGATATTTTTATACAGGTTATAGCGCTTGAGGCTATTTTCCGGATTGCTGGCGCGATCGAGGTTAACCTTCACCGCCTCCGCGTTGAAATCCGTACCGTCCTGGAACTTCACGCCGGAACGCAGCTTGATGGTATACACCAGCCCGTCGTCCGAAACGGTGTAGCTCTCCGCCAGCACGTTTTTGAGCTTCATCTCTTTATCCAGGCCAAACAGCCCCTGGTAGAACGATTTCGCCACCGCCTGCGACAGCGTGTCGTTAGCATCATACGGATCGAGCGTCGTAAAATTAGAGCCGACCGCCACGACCACGTCTTTGGCAGCGAACGCGGGGGCGACGGCCAGCGCCGCCGTCACGCTCGCGGCTAACAGCCATGTCCGAGCAACAAATTTAACCATTGTGTTCTCCTGCCTGGTGTACGTTATAACCGCGAGAATGCATTGTCCTGACGCGGTGGTGCGACAAAATGACCGGGGCCGACTTCCCGAAGCGTAACGCGCTCCAGAGTTTCGCCCCGTTTACGAATATTGCTCGGCATTTCATCCTGCAGCAGCACGCGCTGTGCGTGGTGATGTGCAGGATCGGCAACCGGCACAGCGGCCATCAGCTTGCGGGTGTAGGGATGCTGCGGGTTTTCAAATACCGCCCGCCGCGGGCCAATCTCAACAATTTGCCCCATGTACATCACCGCAACACGATGGCTGATACGCTCCACCACCGCCATATCATGCGAGATAAACAGGAAGGCAATGCCCATATCCCGCTGTAAATCGAGCAGTAAATTGATGATTTGCGCGCGGATAGAGACATCCAGCGCCGAAACGGACTCATCCGCAATCACCACTTTTGGATTCAGCGCCAGCGCGCGGGCGATGCATATACGCTGCCGCTGTCCGCCGGAAAACTCGTGGGGATAACGCCAGGCATGTTCAGGCTTCAGCCCGACGCGCTCCAGCAGCCAGGCCACGCGACGCTGCGCCGCGTCCCCGTCGAGCAGGTTATGCACCCGCAGCGGCTCCATGATCGAATACCCCACCGTATGACGCGGATCGAGAGAGGCATACGGATCCTGGAAAATAAACTGAATATCCCGACGCACGGCCTGCAGCCTGCTGTCTGGCAGGGTGTCGATACGTTCGCCGTTAAAGGTAATGGTCCCGGCCTGGGTCTCCACCAGCCTGAGCAGCGCGCGTCCGGTCGTGGATTTACCGCAGCCCGACTCTCCCACCAACGCCAGCGTTTCGCCCGGCCAAAGATCAAAACTGACGTTTTCCACCGCATGGACTTCGCGCTTCACGCGATTGAACACCCCGCTGCGCAGCGGAAAACGCGTGACCAGATCGCGAACTTCGAGAATGGGCCTGCCCGGCACCACCGTATCTTGCTCGGTTTCGGCTGTCTGCACGCCCGCCTCGCCCTGAGCCATCAAAGGAAAACGGCGCGGTAAATCGCTGCCGTTCATCGCCCCAAGACGCGGCACCGCCGCCAGCAGCGCTTTGGTGTAAGGATGAACAGGCGCATGAAAGATCTGCTCAACCGTGCCCGTCTCCACGGCGTGCCCCTGGTGCATCACCAGTACGCGATCGGCGATATCCGCCACCACGCCCATGTCGTGGGTGATAAAAATCACCCCCATCTCCATCTCCTGCTGCAGCACTTTGATCAGCTGCAGGATCTGCGCCTGAATCGTCACGTCCAGCGCCGTCGTCGGCTCGTCGGCGATCAGCACCGCCGGACGGCACGAGAGCGCCATCGCAATCATGACGCGCTGACGCATCCCCCCGGAAAGCTGATGCGGGTAGCGCCCGAGAATGGCCTGCGCTTCAGGAATGCGCACCCTCTCCAGCATCCGCTTCGCTTCAAGCAGCGCTTCATCGCCGCTTAACCCCTGATGCAGGCGGATGGACTCGGCAATCTGCTCGCCCACCGGAAAAACCGGGTTCAGCGAGGTCATCGGCTCCTGGAAAATCATGGCGATATCCGCCCCGCGCACGCCCTGCATCTGGGAGCCACTCAGTTCATTTAAATCAATGACCTGACGGTTACGGCGGCGCAGGAGCATTTTCTCGCTGCCGATCTGCCCGCCCGTTTGCTCCAGCAGGCGCATCAATGCCAGTGCGGTAACCGACTTACCGGAACCAGACTCACCGACGATGGCCAGCGTTTCGCCGCGATGCAGCGAAAACGATAAATTCTGTACTGCGGGGATGAACTGCCGCTCCTCCTGAAACGCAATATTCAGCTGATGGACAGCCAGTACCTGGCGGTTGTCCAGCTCTTCACTGTGCGGCACGTTTTGCCCCCTTATTCACGATAGATCCCCGTACTGGGCTCATCACCGGCATAGCCCCAGGCGCGGTACATCCCTTCGCTGTTAAACGGCAGGGCCACGTTGCCCTCACGATCCACCGCAATCAACCCGCCGACGCCGCCAAGCGCCGGGAGTTTTTCCATCACCACGCGCTCGCAGGCTTCGCTGAGGCTTAAACCGCCGTAATCCATCAGCGCGGTAATGTCATACGCCGCGAGTGCGCGGATAAACACTTCCCCGGTTCCGGTACACGACACCGCCGCCGTGGCGTTGTTGGCATAGCACCCTGCGCCCGGCAGCGGGCTATCGCCGACGCGTCCAGGCAGCTTGTTGGTCATCCCGCCCGTTGACGTCGCCGCCGCGAGGTTTCCGGCCTTATCGAGCGCCACCGCGCCGACCGTGCCCATTTTGGTGGTTTCATCCAGCGGCGCACTGTGGTCAAGCTGCGTCATGCCCGCCGAACGGGCTTCCAGCAGCTGCTGATAGCGCTCCTCCGTGGAAAACAGATCCGGCGATACCGGCTCCATCCCGTGTTCGAAGGCAAACTTCTCCGCGCCTTCGCCCGTCAGCAGGACGTGCGGACTCTCTTCCATCACCAGTCGCGCTGCCAGCACAGGGTTGCGCAGACGGCTGACGCTTGCCACGGCGCCCGCTTTCAGGGTAATACCGTCCATCACGCAGGCATCCAGCTCGTGGGTTTCATCCCGGGTAAAGACCGAGCCGATCCCCGCGTTAAACAACGGGCACTCTTCCAGCAGACGCACCGCCTCGGTGACCACATCCAGCGCGCTCTCGCCCGCCTCCAGCATCCGCTGGCCTGTTTCCACAATGGCGTACAGCGCGTCAATGTAGCGCTTTTCCTGCTCGGGACTGAGCTGTGCACGGGTGATTGCCCCGGCGCCACCATGAATTGCGATTACCGCATTAACCATTTCGCATCACCCGTTAGCCTGATTTGCGGCTTTTTCTATAAATATCATTATCGTCGATGAAACTTCAGATGATTTTTGAATATAGAAAGACGCAACTGTGATGTAAAGCGTACACCTATCGGGTCATACAGTTAGCCGCACTTTTCTGCCATAATGAGCGCTTTCGTTGTTACTCCGCAGGAGCCCACCATGGATTTTACCGCCGGACTGATGCCGCTTGAGACGGCACTCACGCAGATGCTTGACCGAGTTTCCCCGCTGCATGACGTTGAGACGCTGCCGCTCGTGCGCTGTTTTGGCCGTATTGCCGCGCGCGATATCGTCTCTCCGCTTAACGTGCCGGGGTTTGATAATTCCGCGATGGACGGTTACGCGGTACGCCTGGCGGATCTCCAGACGGGTAACGCCCTGCCGGTGGCGGGTAAAGCCTTTGCGGGTCAGCCGTTTAGCGGTGAATGGCCTGCGGGCACCTGCGTGCGCATCATGACCGGCGCGCCGATTCCGGCCGGCACCGACGCCGTGGTGATGCAGGAAGAGACCGAACAGACCGACGACGGCGTGCGTTTTACCGCGAACGTTAAAGCGGGCCAGAACATCCGCCGCACGGGCGAAGATATCACGCTTGGCGCAACGGTCTTTGCCGCCGGACAGAAGCTGACGGTAGGTGAACTGCCGGTGCTGGCCTCGCTCGGCGTTGCTGAAATCGACGTGATCCGTAAAGTGCGCGTCGCCGTTTTCTCCACCGGAGACGAGCTGCAGCTTCCAGGCCAGCCGCTGCAGGACGGCCAGATTTACGATACCAACCGTCTGGCGGTACACCTGATGCTGGAGCAGCTGGGCTGCGAGGTGATTAACCTCGGCATCATTCCTGACGATCCGGAAAAACTGCGCGCCGCGTTTATCGAGGCAGATAACGCTGCCGACGTGGTCATCAGCTCCGGCGGCGTCTCCGTGGGCGAAGCGGATTACACCAAAACCATCCTTGAAGAGCTGGGCGAAATCGCCTTCTGGAAGCTGGCGATCAAGCCGGGCAAACCCTTCGCGTTTGGCAAGCTCACGCACAGCTGGTTCTGCGGCCTGCCGGGTAATCCGGTCTCGGCGGCACTCACCTTCTACCAGCTGGTGATCCCGCTGCTGGCGAAGCTTTCCGGCAACAAGGCTAACCCACTGCCTGAACGCCAGCGCGTGCGCGCCGCCACGCGCCTGAAAAAATCGCCGGGCCGCCTCGATTTCCAGCGCGGCATTCTGGCGCGCAACGCGGACGGAGAATTGGAAGTGAGCACCACCGGGCACCAGGGCTCACACATTTTCAGCTCCTTCAGCCAGGGCAACTGCTTTATCGTGCTGGAGCGCGAGCGCGGCAGCGTGGAGCCGGGCGAGTGGGTTGAGGTTGAGCGCTTCAACCACCTGTTCGGAGGCTGACATGACGGTGGAGCTGAGCGACCAGGAGATGATGCGCTACAACCGCCAGATTGTGCTGCGCGGGTTTGACTTCGAGGGTCAGGAGGCGCTCAAGGCAGCAAGCGTGCTGGTTGTCGGCCTGGGCGGTCTGGGCTGCGCCGCCGCGCAGTATCTTGCGGCGGCGGGCGTGGGCAGGATGACGCTGCTGGATTTCGATACCGTATCGGTGTCTAACCTGCAGCGCCAGACGCTGCACAGCGACGCGACGGTTGGTCAGCCGAAAGTGGACTCTGCCCGCACGGCGCTGGCGCGCATCAACCCCAACGTTCAGTTCACCCTGATTGACGCGATGCTGGATGACGACGCCTTGTCCGCGCAGATTGCGCAACACGACCTGGTGCTGGACTGCACCGACAACGTCGCCGTCCGTAACCAGTTAAACGCAGGCTGTTTTGCCCACAAAATCCCGCTGGTCTCCGGCGCGGCGATCCGCATGGAGGGGCAAATCACTGTCTTTACCTACGCTGAGGGTGAACCCTGCTACCGCTGCCTGAGCCGCCTGTTCGGCGAGAACGCGCTGACCTGCGTTGAGGCGGGCGTAATGGCCCCGCTGGTCGGCGTGATTGGCTCCCTGCAGGCGATGGAAGCGATCAAAGTCCTGGCGCACTACGGCACGCCTGCCGCGGGAAAAATCGTAATGTATGACGCGATAACCTGCCAGTTCCGCGAGATGAAGCTGATGCGCAACCCGGGGTGTGAGGTTTGTAGTCAGTAAAAAAGTCGGGTGGCGGCTCCGCCTTACCCGACCTACAACGGCTCGAACGTAGGCCGGGTAAGCGCCAGCGCCACCCGGCAACAGCATTAGATAGACGTCCGTCCAAACGCCCCCTGCCAGTCCTGCTCAAACTTCACAATCGCCGCATCCACGGCCGGAGAGGTAATAAACTGCTGCGCCACGTCCAGCGGCAGCGTGATGGACTCGCACCCTGCCAGCAGGCAGTCCAGCGCCTGACGCGGCGTTTTAAAGCTCGCGGCCAGCACCTTTGACTGCGGTGCGTGCAGCGTCAGCAGCTGTTGCAGTTCAACCACGGTCTGGATCCCGTCCCCGCCCTGCGCGTCCACGCGGTTAACGTAAGGCGCCACATACTCCGCTCCCGCCAGCGCGGAGAGCATCCCCTGCGCGGCGCCGTACACCGCCGTGCCCAGCGTCGGGATCCCTTCGGCTTTCAGCATCTTGATCGCCGCCAGCCCTTCCGCGGTCACCGGCACTTTCACCACCAGATCGTTAATGATGGCTCGCAGCTTACGCGCGTCCTCCACCATCCCTTCGGCGGTGGTCGCCATCACCTGGGCGAACAGACGGCCTTTGCCGCCCAGCGCGTCGTGCAGCTCTGGCAGCAACACGTCCAGCGGCGTTTTACCTGCCGCCACAATGCTTGGATTGGTGGTCACGCCCGCCAGCGGGAAGATACGCGCCAGCTTTTTGACTGCCGCAACGTCAGATGTGTCGAGATAAAGTTCCATGATGTCACCCTCAAAATTAGCCTGCACTTACCCTATCACGACAAAACCTGCTCAGTAGTTGACCTGCATCAAGATAACTTTCATTCGAAAGTCATTTAATCTTCATATGCAAGATGAGAGGCGAAATCATGATCTTCAATATTCAGCGTTACTCTACCCACGACGGCCCCGGTATTCGAACCGTGGTGTTCCTGAAAGGCTGCTCGCTGGGCTGTCGCTGGTGCCAGAACCCGGAAAGCCGCTCCCGCAGCCGGGACGTGCTGTTTGATGCGCGCCTGTGCCTTGACGGCTGCGACCTGTGCCAGCAGGCGGCGCCGGGCTGCATCGAACGCGCGCTGAACGGGCTGGTCATCCACCGCGAAAAGCTTGATGACGCCACGCTCAACGCCCTTACCGACTGCTGCCCGACGCAGGCGCTGACCGTCTGCGGTGAAGAACAGCAGGTCGAGGAGATCATGGCGACCGTACTGCGCGACAAACCCTTCTACGACCGCAGCGGCGGCGGGATCACCCTCTCCGGCGGAGAGCCGTTTATGAACCCTGAACTGGCGCACGCCCTGTTTAAAGCCAGCCACGAACAGGGGATCCACACCGCCGTCGAAACCTGCCTTCACGTGCCCTGGCACTATATCGAGCCGTCATTACCCTATGTCGATCTGTTCCTCGCCGACCTGAAGCACGTCGACGGTGACGTGTTCAAACAGTGGACGGACGGTTCGGCCAAGCGGATCCTGGATAACCTGAAACGCCTTGCCGCCGCCGGGAAAAAAATCACCATCCGCGTGCCGCTGATCCAGGGCTTTAACGCCGATGAAGCCTCCATAACCGCCATTACCAACTTCGCCGCCGACGAGCTTGGCGTCGAGGATATTCATTTTCTGCCGTATCACACGCTGGGCATGAACAAATACACCCTGCTCGGCCAACCCTACTCTGCCCCTGACAAACCGCTGGATAATCCTGCCCTGCTGGACTTCGCGCAGCAGTACGCCTGCCAGAAAGGGTTAACCGCGACCTTACGAGGATAAACCTATGACAACCCTGAATCTCAATACCCTCAGCGAACGTATTAAAGCGCACAAAATGGCGCTGGTGCATATCGTCAAGCCGCCGGTCTGTACCGAGCGCGCGCAGCATTACACCGAAATGTATCAGCAGCACATGGACAAGCCGATTCCGGTGCGTCGCGCCCTGGCGCTGGCGCATCATCTGGCGGAACGCACCATCTGGATCAAACACGACGAGCTGATTATCGGTAACCAGGCAAGCGAAGTGCGCGCCGCGCCGATTTTCCCGGAATATACCGTCTCCTGGATTGAGAAAGAGATCGACGATCTGGCGGACCGCCCGGGCGCGGGCTTTGCGGTGAGCGAAGAGAACAAGCGCGTGCTGCATGAGATCTGCCCGTGGTGGCGCGGCCAGACGGTGCAGGATCGCTGCTACGGCATGTTCACCGACGAGCAGAAAGGCCTGCTGGAAACCGGCATTATCAAAGCCGAAGGCAACATGACCTCCGGCGACGCGCACCTGGCCGTTAACTTCCCGCTGGTGCTGGAGAAAGGCCTCGACGGCCTGCGCGCCAAAGTGGCCGAGCGCCGCTCGCGCATCAATCTGACGGTGCTGGAAGACCTGCACGGCGACCAGTTCCTGAAGGCGATTGATATCGTGCTGGAAGCGGTGAGCCTGCACATTAAACGCTTTGCCGATCTGGCGCGTGAAATGGCGTCTACCGAAACCCGCGAAAGCCGCCGCGACGAGCTGCTGGCGATGGCGGAAAACTGCGACGTGATTGCTCACGAGCCGCCAAAAACCTTCTGGCAGGCGCTGCAGCTGTGCTACTTCATTCAGCTGATCCTGCAGATTGAGTCCAATGGTCACTCCGTCTCCTTCGCGCGTATGGACCAGTATCTCTATCCGTACTACCGTCGCGACGTGGAACTGAACCAGAGCCTGGATCGCGAACACGCCATCGAGCTGCTGCACAGCTGCTGGCTGAAGCTGCTGGAAGTAAACAAGATCCGCTCCGGCTCTCACTCCAAGGCTTCCGCCGGTAGCCCGCTGTACCAGAACGTCACCATCGGCGGCCAGAAGCTGGTAAACGGTGAGCCGATGGACGCGGTGAACCCGCTCTCCTACGCGATTCTGGAATCCTGCGGTCGCCTGCGCTCCACCCAGCCGAACCTGAGCGTGCGCTACCACGCGGGCATGAGCAACGACTTCCTCGACGCCTGCGTGCAGGTGATCCGCTGCGGCTTCGGCATGCCCGCATTCAACAACGATGAAATCGTGATCCCGGAATTCATCAAGCTCGGCGTTGAACGAGATGATGCCTACGACTACGCGGCCATCGGCTGTATCGAAACCGCGGTGGGCGGCAAGTGGGGCTATCGCTGCACCGGCATGAGCTTTATCAACTTCGCCCGCGTCATGCTGGCCGCACTGGAAGGTGGGCGCGATGCCACCAGCGGCAAGGTGTTCCTGCCGCAGGAGAAAGCGCTCTCTGCCGGTAACTTCGACAACTTCGACGAAGTGATGGCGGCATGGGACAGCCAGATCCGCTACTACACCCGCAAATCCATCGAAATTGAGTACGTGGTGGACACCATGCTGGAAGAGAACGTCCACGATATTCTCTGCTCGGCGCTGGTGGACGACTGCATCGAGCGCGCGAAAAGCATCAAGCAGGGCGGCGCGAAGTATGACTGGGTCTCCGGCCTGCAGGTGGGCATCGCCAACCTCGGCAACAGCCTGGCAGCGGTGAAAAAGCTGGTGTTCGAGCAGGGCACTATCGGTCAGCAGCAGCTGGCGGCCGCCCTGGAGGATGACTTCGACGGGCTGACCCACGAGCAGCTGCGCCAGCGCCTGATCAACGGCGCGCCGAAGTACGGCAACGATGACGACAGCGTGGACATGCTGCTGACGCGCGCCTACCAGACCTACATTGAAGAGCTGAAGCAGTACCACAACCCGCGCTACGGCCGCGGCCCGATTGGCGGTAACTACTACGCAGGCACCTCCTCGATTTCCGCAAACGTGCCGTTTGGCGCGGCGACAATGGCCACCCCGGACGGACGTAAGGCGCACACCCCGCTGGCGGAAGGGGCAAGCCCGGCTTCCGGTACGGACCACCTCGGCCCGACGGCGGTAATTGGCTCAGTCGGTAAACTGCCTACCGAGGCGATTCTCGGCGGCGTGCTGCTGAACCAGAAGCTGAACCCGTCGACGCTGGAAAACGACAGCGATCGCCAGAAGCTGATGGTGCTGCTGCGCACCTTCTTCGAGGTGCATAAGGGCTGGCATATTCAGTACAACATCGTCTCGCGCGAAACGCTGCTGGAAGCGAAGAAACATCCTGACCAGTATCGTGATCTCGTGGTGCGCGTGGCGGGCTACTCGGCGTTCTTCACTGCCCTGTCGCCGGATGCGCAGGACGATATTATCGCTCGTACTGAGCATACGCTGTAAAAAAACGCCCGGTGGCGCTTCGCTTACCGGGCCTACATTATCTCCCCCGTAGGCCGGGTAAGGCGAAGCCGCCACCCGGCTTTCTGACTTTCATTCGAAATTAAATTTGTGCTCCCCGTCACCTTGTTATTAGAATGTTTCAAAACGCAGTGACCCAGGAGCACAGTATGACCGTTAAAGTTATCGTCACCGATATGGACGGAACTTTCCTTGATGATGCCAAGCAGTACGATCGTGACCGCTTCCAGGCACAGTTTGAACAGCTTAAAGCCCGCGACATTGAATTTGTTGTCGCCAGCGGCAACCAGTATTACCAGCTCATCTCCTTCTTTCCGGAGCTGAAAGACAGGATCTCCTTCGTGGCGGAAAACGGCGCGCTGGTGTTCGATCGCGGGGAACAGATTTTCCACGGCGAGTTGACGCGTCATGAATCGCAGATCGTGATTGGCGAACTGCTGAAAGACAAAGGGCTGAACTTCGTGGCCTGCGGGCTGGAGAGCGCCTACGTCAGCGACCAGGCCCCTGAAGAATTCGTCGCACTGATGTCAAAGCACTATCATCGCTTAAAGCGCATCAGCGATTACCGCGAAATCGACGACGTGCTGTTTAAGTTCTCCCTGAACCTGCCGGACAGCGATATCCCTAATCTGGTGGATAAACTTCACGTCTCCCTGGACGGCATCATGAAGCCGGTCACCAGCGGCTTTGGCTTTGTGGATTTAATTATCCCCGGCCTGCACAAAGCCAACGGCATCAGCCGCCTGCTGAAACGCTGGAAAATCTCCCCGCAGGATTGCGTGGCCATTGGCGACAGCGGCAACGATGCCGAGATGCTGAAGCTGGTGAAATATTCCTTTGCGATGGGCAACGCGGCGCAGAGCATCAAAGAAATCAGCCGCTACAGCACCGACGACAACAACCATCAGGGCGCGCTGAACGTCATTCAGGCCGTGCTCGACAACCATTCCCCGTTCGACGCCTGATCCTCTCCTCGCCGGAGCCTCGCTCCGGCCTCTCACTCTTTTTCCGTCCTGTGGCTTGCGTCAAGTTTTTAAACTTGCATTAACTTATTTTTAACTTAAAGTATCACTTGTAGATATTTTTACTTTCGAATGAAAGATGCGAGGCAGTTATGACCTTTACCAGTGAAACTTTGCCAGCGGATCACAAAGCGGCAATCCGTCAGTTGAAACGTGAGCTGCGCGCGCAGATCGGCGACGTGCAGGCGGTGTTTAATAAGCTCAGCGACAAAATTGCCACCCGCGTGGCGGAGATCAACGCCCTTAAGAACAAAGGCGAATCCGTCTGGCCGGAGATCCCGTTTGCGGATGTGAAAAACGGCACCATTACCGACGCACAGCGCGAGGCGGTAAAACGCCGCGGCTGCGCGGTGATTAAAGGTCATTTCCCGCGCGAGCAGGCGCTGGCGTGGGATCGGTCGATGCTCGACTATCTCGATCTGAACAAATTTGACGACGTATACAAAGGGCCAGGCGATAACTTCTTCGGCACCTTAACGGCCTCCCGCCCGGAGATTTACCCGATTTACTGGTCGCAGGCGCAGATGCAGGCGCGCCAGAGCGAAGAGATGACGCAAGTGCAGTCGTTCCTGAACCGTTTATGGACTTTCGAGAGCAACGGCAAGCAGTGGTTCAACCCGGACGTGAGCGTGATTTACCCGGACCGCATCCGCCGCCGTCCGCCGGGAACCACCTCGAAAGGACTGGGCGCGCATACCGACTCCGGCGCGCTGGAGCGATGGCTGCTTCCGGCCTATCAGCAGGTGTTCGCCCGCGTGTTTGACGGCAACGTCGACAAGTACGATCCGTGGAACGCCGCACACCGTACCGAAGTGGAAGAGTACACCGTCGATAACACCACCAAATGCTCGGTGTTCCGCACCTTCCAGGGCTGGACGGCGCTGTCGGACATGATCCCCGGACAGGGCTTGCTGCACGTGGTGCCGATCCCAGAAGCGATGGCCTATATCCTGCTGCGCCCGCTGCTGGACGACGTGCCGGAGGACGAGCTTTGCGGCGTGGCGCCGGGGCGCGTGCTGCCGGTTTCCGAGAAGTGGCACCCGCTGCTCATCGAGGCATTAAGCAGCATTCCGGCACTCGAGGCGGGCGATTCCGTGTGGTGGCACTGCGATGTGATCCACTCCGTCGCGCCGGTGGAAAATCAGCAGGGCTGGGGCAACGTGATGTACATCCCTGCCGCGCCAATGTGCGAGAAAAACCTCGCCTACGCGAAAAAGGTCAAGGAAGCACTGGAAACCGGCGCGTCGCCGGGAGACTTCCCGCGCGAGGATTATGAAAAGAGCTGGCAGGACCGCTTTACCGTGAACGATCTCAACATCCACGGCAAGCGCGCCCTGGGCATGATCTAGCTGTCGTACAGCCCTTCCCGCTCTACGGCGGTGCGTCGTTTCCCCTGACGTATCCGCCGTACCGATTCCCGTACGGTCAGCGTGCCGTTAAGCAACAAGGTTCCCACCGGCGCGTCCGGGCGCATCAGCCGCTGCTGGAGCATATATACCGCTTCAGTTCCCAGCTCATCGCGCGGAACGTGCACGGCCGTTAAGGGAACATCCTGAATCGCCGCCAGGTTAAAGCCGTCAATACTCATCACCGAGACGTCCTGCGGCACGCGCAGGCCGTGGTTTTGTAATGCGCTAATGGTGCCCGCCGCCATAAAGTCGCCGCCGACCAGGAACGCCGTCGGCAGGTCTTTGCCCTTCTGCTGGTTAAGCCACTCGCTGACCATCTGTTCCGTTTCACGCGCGCTGAAGCTGGGCACCACCAGCAGATCGCGTTTATCGTTGAACTTCAGGTTGTGGGACAGCCACGCATTGCGGATCCCCGACAGGCGCAGCTCCATGGTGTAGCGGCGCAGGCACAGCACGTTCATCACCTCGCGGTGCCCCATCTCGAACAGGTACTCCGCAGCCCGCTCGCCAATGGCGCGATGATCCGGCGCGACAGCAGGCAGACGCATGTGGCGGTCCCGGCAGTTAATCAGCATGCAGGGCTTCCCCACGTCCACCGCCAGATCGTGAATGTGGGGATCGTCGATGCCAAGAAGGATTGCCGCCTGGGTGTCCGCTTCATTCATGCGCGCCAGAAAAAGCTGGGCGTCGCTGTCGTTCTCTTCCAGCGCGCAGTAGCGAAGGCGCACGTCGTGGGATGCCAGGCCTTTACTCACGCTCTGGATCACGCGGTAGTAAAAGATGTCGGACCGCTCGTCGAAGGCGCGCTGGGGGGCAAAAACCACCAGGCTATTGAGCAGCAACCGCCCCGCTGCCATGCCGTCCATTACCCCCAGCTCCCGCGCGCACGCCAGCACCTTCGCGCGCGCTTTTTCACTGGTATTCGCTTTTCCCGCCAGCACCCGCGACACGGTGCTGATCGAGAGCTGCGTCCGGGCGGCGATTTCGGTGATTTTTAGCCTTTTGTCCATTTTGTGATCTGGCTCCATTTGCGAAATGAAAAAATTTTCATAGCGTATCCGTCAGGCAATAACTGACATAAATACCATCATGCCAGAGGCTTTTCGTCAGTTATGAGAAATTTTGCACAAAATCCACTATTGCCTGCTCATTTTCTCCCTTAAGGTGAACTTGTCACACAACTTCCATACTAGTTGTATACCAACTTAAGCATTTTAAACGGGTAGAAATCAAAGGCATAAAAATCTGTGTGACACCTGAACCTCCGTCCCCTTACCGTCCGTCTTGTGGAGAGTAAAATGAGTCAGGACATCAATAACACCGTTGCGACAAGCAAAACCCGTCGCGTCATCAAGAACCTGCGCTGGTATGTGCTGGTGCTGTTCTTACTTGGCGTCACCGTTAACTACATCACCCGAAACTCGCTCGGGATCCTCGCCCCGGAACTGAAAGAGAGCCTCGGGATCACCACCGAGCAATACTCCTGGATCGTCGGCGCTTTCCAGATCGCCTACACCATTTTCCAGCCCCTGTGCGGCTGGCTGATTGACGTCATTGGCCTGAAGATTGGCTTTATGGTCTGCGCCGGGATCTGGGCGCTGATGTGTATTTTCCACGCGGGCGCCGGAAGCTGGCTGCACCTGGCGATTCTGCGCTTCTTCATGGGTGCCTCTGAGGCCGCCGCCACCCCGGCGAACGCCAAAACCATCGGCGAATGGTTCCCGAAATCAGAGCGCCCCGTTGCCGCTGGCTGGGCGGGCGTGGGCTTCTCCATCGGCGCGATGCTGGCTCCGCCTATCATCTATTTTGCTCACGCGTCGTTCGGCTGGCAGGGCGCGTTTATGTTTACCGGCGTGCTGGCACTGCTGTGGGTGATCCTGTGGTGGGCGTTCTACCACAACCCGGAGCAGCACCCGAATCTGAGCAAGGACGAGCTGGCGTTCATCAAGCAGGACAACGAACCGCCTGCGGTGAGACTGCCCTTCCTGACCGCGCTGAAAACCGTCTCGAAAAACAAACGCTTCTACGGTATCGCCATCCCGGCCTTTATGGCGGAACCGGCCTGGGCGGTGCTGAGTTTCTGGGTGCCGCTGTACCTCGCCAAAGAGCACGGCATGGATCTGAAGCAGATTGCGATGTTTGCCTGGCTGCCGTTCCTCGCCGCCGACCTCGGCAGCGTGGCGAGCGGCTACCTGACGCGTCTGTACACCCGCCTGTTCGGCTGCTCCCGCGTTAACTCGGTCGTTGCCAGCTCCGTGACGGGCGCGTTCCTGATGATCTCGCTGGGTATCGTGGCCATTACCCGCGACCCGTATATCACCATCGTGCTGATCTCCATCGGCGGCTTCGGGCATCAGATCATCTCCTGCATGCTGAGCGCCCTGGTCGTGGAGTCGTTCGACAAAGGCCAGATGGCGACCGTCAACGGCATGCGCGGCTCGGCGGCGTGGATCGCCAGCTTCCTGTTCTCGCTGTTAATCGGCGTGACCGCCGACAAAATCGGCTTTAACCCACTCTTTATTGCCATGGGCTTCTTTGACCTGATTGGCGCTGTCTTCCTGGTAGCATTTATTGCTGAACGCCGCGCCAAGCGCGCCTGATAGTGGATGTATTGCATATGAAAACCCTGAAAAACTGGACCGTAGATAAGCAGTCGGCAAACCATCTGGAACTGCTGGTCGATAACCAGCACCGCCTGTGCCTGTATGTGCTGGAAGAGAACCTGTTCCGCGTGCTGATTAAGCGCAAAGGCGAGCTGGCGCTGGACCGCACCTGGAGCATCGCGCCGGAAAAAGACGTGCCCTGGGAAGGCCGCCGTCGTGACGACACAAGCGGCTTCTCCTGCCCGGCCTGGACCCTGACGCAGCAGGATGAGACGCTCACCGTGGCAACCGAACAGCTGCGCGTGACGGTCCACCAGCCGCTGTGGCTGGAGTGGCACTACCGCAATGAGGCGGGCGAGTGGCAGCCGCTGGTCAACGACCGTCCAACCAGCGCCTACCTGCTGAACGCCCACGGCGACGGCGTAGCGCACTATCTGAGCCGTCGTAAGGACGAACGTTTTTACGGCCTGGGCGAGAAAGCGGGCGATCTGCAGCGCAACGGCAAACGCTATGAGATGCGCAACCTCGACGCAATGGGGTACAACGCGGCCAGCACCGACCCGCTCTACAAGCACATCCCGTTCACTATCGCCCGCCGCGACGATGTCAGCTACGGCCTGTTCTACGACAACCTGAGCAGCTGCTGGCTGGATCTGGGCAACGAAATCGACAATTACCACACCGCCTACCGTCGCTGGCAGGCGGAAGCGGGCGATATCGATTACTACATTTTTACCGGCAAGCGCGTGCTGGACGTCACCAAAGCCTTCGTGCGCCTGACCGGGAAAACGCTGTTCGGACCGAAGTGGAGCCTGGGCTACAGCGGCTCGACCATGCACTACACCGACGCGCCGGACGCGCAAAACCAGCTGATGAACTTCATCCGCCTTTGCGAAGAGCACGCCATTCCGTGCGACTCGTTCCAGCTCTCCTCCGGCTATACCTCCATCAACGGCAAGCGCTACGTCTTTAACTGGAACTACGACAAGGTGCCGCAGCCGAAGGTGATGAGCCAGGCGTTCCACGACGCAGGGCTCAAGCTTGCGGCCAACATCAAGCCGTGCCTGCTACAGGACCATCCGCGCTATAGCGAAGTGGCGGAGAGCGGCCTGTTCATTCGCGATTCAGAAACCGATGCACCGGAACGTTCCAGCTTCTGGGATGACGAAGGCTCGCACCTCGACTTTACCAACCCGCAGACGGTGCAGTGGTGGCAGAACGGCGTCACCACGCAACTGCTGGAGATGGGCATCGACTCCACCTGGAACGATAACAACGAATATGAAGTGTGGGACGGAGAAGCGCGCTGCTTTGGCTTCGGCAAGGAGATCGCCATCAAGCACATTCGCCCGGTGATGCCGCTGCTGATGATGCGCGCCTCGCTGGAAGCGCAGCAGCGTTTCGCGCCGGAAAAGCGCCCGTATCTCATCTCCCGCTCCGGCTGCGCCGGGATGCAGCGCTACGTCCAGACCTGGAGCGGCGACAACCGCACCAACTGGGATACCCTGCGCTATAACATCCGCATGGGGCTGGGCATGAGCCTGTCCGGGCTGTTCAACGTCGGTCACGACGTCGGCGGTTTCTCCGGCGATAAGCCGGACGCCGAGCTGTTCGTGCGCTGGGTGCAGAACGGCGTGATACATCCGCGCTTTACCATTCACTCGTGGAATGATGACCACACCGTGAACGAGCCGTGGATGTACCCGGGCGTCACGCCAGCCATTCGAGGTGCGGTTGAGCTGCGCTACCGCCTGCTGCCGTACCTCTACACCCTGCTCTGGCAGGCGCACGCCGACGACGAGCCGATGCTGCGCCCGACCTTCCTCGATCACGAGCACGATGCGCAGACGTTTGAAGAGTGCGATGACTTCCTGCTGGGCCGCGATCTGCTGGTCGCCAGCGTCGTCGAAGCCGGGCAGCGCGAGCGCCGCGTCTGGCTGCCGGATAATGCCACCGGCTGGTACGATTTTTACACCCACGCATGGTATGCGGGCGGCCAGTCGATCGTTCTCGACGCGCCGCTGGAAAAACTGCCGCTGCTGGTGCGCGCCGGTGCCGGTCTGCCGCTGAGCGAACGCATTACTCACGTGTCCGCTGAAAAAGACGACACCCGCGAGCTGAAGCTGTTCCCGGTGAAGGGCGTCGGGACGACCTCGGGCATGCTGTTCGAAGATGACGGCGAAAGCTGGGGCTACCAGAACGGCAATGCGCTGTGGGTGGAGTGGGAAATGGTGTGCGATGGCGCAACCATCAACCTGAAGGTCAACGCGCGCGGGGATTATCGTCCGTCGTGGAAAGCGCTGAAGGTGTCGTTACCGGTAGGGGAAAAACGTACGCTGCTGGTGAACGGGGTTGAAGGGAGTGAGTGGGTGGTGTAGTGCGGCCTGATGCCCTCACCCTAACCCTCTCCCACAGGGAGAGGGAATAAAGGCACCAGGTCTTTACCTAAGTATTTCGCGCTGCAGGAAGGCGGCAAACCTGTGAATCCCCGGGAGCTTACATAAGTAAGTGACCGGGGTGAACAGGTGAAGCCAACGCACCTGCAGCGTGAAAGGCGACGGGAAATTAGCCGTCGATACCTTTACTGCGCAGGTAGTCTTCGTAATTACCGGTGAAGTCCACCACGCGCTCTGGCGTAATTTCGATTACGCGGGTCGCCAGCGAGCTGACGAACTCACGGTCGTGAGAGACGAAGATCAGGGTACCCTGATACATCTCCAGCGCCATGTTCAGGGATTCGATAGATTCCATGTCCAGGTGGTTAGTCGGTTCGTCCATCACCAGGATATTCGGTTTTTCCATCATCAGCTTGCCGAACAGCATGCGGCCTTTTTCACCACCGGAGAGCACTTTAGCCGGCTTTTTGATGTCGTCCTGGCTGAACAGCAGACGACCCAGAATGCTGCGCACCGCCTGCTCGTCGTCGCCTTCCTGCTTCCACTGGCTCATCCAGTCGAAGACGGTGAGGTCATTTTCGAATTCGTATTCATGGTCCTGCGCGTAGTAGCCAATCTGCGCGTTTTCAGACCACTTCACGGTACCGTTGTCCGGCTGCAGTTCGCCCACCAGGGTTTTCAGCATGGTGGATTTACCCACGCCGTTGGCGCCGAGGATGGCAATCTTCTCGCCCACTTCCAGCAGCAGGTTGAATTTTTTAAACAGTGGACCGTTCTCAAAGCCTTTTGCCAGGGCTTCCACTTCCAGCGCGTTACGGAACAGCTTCTTGTCCTGCTCGAAGCGGATGAACGGGTTCTGACGGCTGGAGGCTTTGACTTCGTCCAGCTTGATTTTGTCGATCTGACGGGCACGCGAGGTCGCCTGACGCGACTTAGAGGCGTTGGCGCTAAAGCGGCTGACGAAGGACTGCAGGTCAGCAATCTGCGCTTTCTTCTTGGCGTTATCCGCCAGCAGACGTTCGCGCGCCTGGGTGGCCGCCGTCATGTATTCGTCGTAGTTGCCCGGATAAACGCGCAGCTCGCCGTAGTCCAGATCCGCCATATGCGTACAGACCATGTTCAGGAAGTGACGGTCGTGCGAGATGATGATCATGGTGCTGTCGCGATCGTTCAGCGTCTGCTCCAGCCAGCGGATGGTGTCGATGTCCAGGTTGTTCGTCGGTTCGTCGAGCAGCAGGATGTCCGGGTTAGAGAACAGCGCCTGTGCCAGCAGCACACGCAGCTTCCAGCCTGGCGCAACTTCGCTCATCGGGCCGTAATGCTGTTCAACAGGAATACCTACGCCCAGCAGCAACTCGCCCGCGCGCGCTTCCGCAGAGTAGCCGTCCATCTCGCCGTACTGCGTTTCCAGATCGGCCACTTTATAGCCGTCTTCTTCGCTCATTTCGGCCAGCGCGTAAATGCGATCGCGCTCCTGCTTCACTTCCCACAGCTCCGCGTGCCCCATGATCACGGTGTCGAGCACGGTGAACTCTTCGAAGGCGAACTGATCCTGACGCAGCTTACCGATACGCTCGTTAGGGTCGAGCGATACGTTGCCAAGCGTCGGCTCCAGGTCACCGCCGAGGATCTTCATAAAGGTGGATTTTCCGCTACCGTTGGCACCAATCAGGCCGTAACGGTTGCCGCCGCCAAATTTGACGGAAATGTTTTCGAACAGCGGCTTACTGCCAAACTGCATAGTGACGTTGCTGGTAACTAACACGGGGAGATTCCTGCGAAAAGTGTGATAAACACGGCATTATGCCACAATTCCGAATTGAGATCCCGTGTTGCGGCAATCCACTAAACTTTAACAAAATCGAAAAAAATGTGATTTCGTACACATCTGAATTCCCTGTTAGCGGGAATGCACATATAATGCGCTCCCATCACAGATTCAGACTTATCAACTCATCGCCTGAATGGCTTAGATACCTCGCACAACATGAACATGAAATTGACAACGCTTTTTGCGGCAGCGTTAGCCGTAGTAGGTTTTTGCAAGACCGCTTCTGCGGTGACGTATCCCCTGCCGACAGACGGTAGCCGTCTGGTTGGGCAAAACCAGGTGGTGATTGTGCCGGAAGGCAACGCTCAGCCGCTGGAATATTTTGCCGCTGAATACCAGCTCGGTCTGTCTAACATGCTGGAAGCAAACCCGGGCGTTGACCCGTATCTGCCAAAAGCAGGTACCGTGCTGAACATTCCTCAGCAGCTGATCCTGCCGGATACCGTTCATGAAGGTATCGTAATCAACAGCGCCGAAATGCGTCTGTATTACTACCCGAAAGGCACTAACACCGTTATCGTTCTGCCAATCGGTATCGGCCAGCTGGGTAAAGATACCCCGCTGAACTGGACCACCAAAGTTGAGCGTAAGAAAGCGGGTCCAACCTGGACCCCAACGGCGAAAATGCACGCGGAATACATTGCTGCGGGCGAACCGCTGCCAGCCGTTGTGCCGGCAGGCCCGGATAACCCAATGGGTCTGTACGCGCTGTACATTGGCCGTCTGTACGCTATCCACGGTACCAACGCCAACTTCGGCATCGGCCTGCGCGTAAGCCACGGCTGCGTGCGTCTGCGTAACGACGACATCAAGTTCCTGTTCGAAAACGTGCCGGTCGGTACCCGCGTGCAGTTCATCAACGAACCGGTGAAAGCGACCTCTGAGCCAGATGGCAGCCGTTACATCGAAGTGCACAACCCGCTGTCCACCAGCGAAGATCAGATCAACAACAACGAAATCGTACCAATCAACCTGACCAGCGCGGTGCAGTCCGTGACCTCTCAGGCTGACGTGGAAACGACCGTGGTTGACCAGGCGATCCAGAACCGTTCTGGTATGCCAGTGCGTCTGAACTGATCGCAACGCGAATAAAAAAGCGGGCCTCGTTGCCCGCTTTTTTTTATCCGTTATTCACGATCACAATCCCGCCGTGGTCGTAGCGATAGTGGCAGTGGGCGTACTCCAGCGGCGTGCCATCCTCCAGATAAATTACCTGCTCCACCTCCAGCACCGGGTCCGTCTGTTCACAAATTAAGTGCTGCATATCCAGCGCATTTGGCTTTAACGCGCGCACGACGCGATACGAGCCCATTATCTTCAGCCCCAGCGTCTCCTGCACGTAACGGAACACCGAGCTTTCAAGATGGCTTTTGTTCAGGCCGGGCACCAGATTCAGCGGCATCACCGTGGAATCCAGCGACATCGGCTCGCCGTTCAACAGGCGCAGACGAATAAAGTCATAGATCGGCGCATCGGCGTTAATCATCAGCGACGCCTGCTCTTTTTCGTTCGGGAAGCGCAGTTCGAAGTGCACCACCTGACTGGTCACCGTCCCCAGATGTTCCCAGGTTTTGGTCGCGCCAAAGTAGTCGCTGCCGGAGAGATCCCACTGCGAGAGCTGGAGGAAATTCTTGCGGATGAACGTTCCCTGCCCCTGACGGGTATAGACCAGCCCTTCGACAATCAGCTGGCGCATGGCCTGCTGAATGGTCATCCGACTGGTGCTGAACTCCGCCGCCAGCGCAAACTGGTCCGGCAGCGGTTCATTGGCGGCATACTGCTGGCTGATAATGCGTTTCTTAATTTCCCGCGCTATGGTGATGTACTTCGCCGCCATCGTCCTTCCTTTCAGTTAGTTTTCTATCCCGCTGTTTTTCAACGCCACTCTCTCGGCAATCTTGAGGAAAGGCAGGTAGAAGAATACACCAAATACAATGATTGCCAACTGCACCACCACCGCCCGCCAGTCCCCCGCCGTCGCCAGCCAGGCGCTGAGAATTGGCGGCGTGGTCCAGGGGATCATCACCACGCAGCGCGACATTAACCCCAGCGTGGTACAGAGCCAGGCGAAGTAAATGCCGATGGCGGGCAGCAGCACAAACGGGATCATCAGCGGCAGGTTAAACACAATCGGCAGGCCGAAGATCACCGGCTCGTTGATATTGAATAAACCGGGCGCCAGCGACAGACGCGCCACCTGCTTCGCCGATTTTTGTCGCGAGAAGATAAAGATGGCGATCAGCAGCGAGATCGTGCTGCCCGTGCCGCCCACCATGCCAAACGTCGGCACGAAGATGTTATTGATGATATGCGGGATGGGCTGGCCATTGGCGAAGGCCAGCATGTTCTCGTTGGTGTTGATCAGCAGGAACGGCTCCAGCACCACGCTGTTGACGACGGACTGATGAATACCGAGTGTGAACAGGAAGTTGCCGAAGCTGTAGATGAAAATCGTCCCCGGCAGGCTGGTGTTGATCAGCCTCAGCGGCTGCTGGATAAAGGTCGTAATAAGATGGATCAGATCCGTGTGCAGCACGTTTGCCAGCACGGCCGCCAGCACCGCAAACAGGGAGAGCGTGAGGATGGTCGGGATCAGCGCGGTAAAGGATTTGCTCACTGCCGGAGGCACGTTTTCCCCGAGGGAAATGTGCAGCGCCTTCAGCCGCGAGATGGCGATAAACACTTCCGTTGAAAGCAGCCCGATCAGCACCCCGGCGAAAATCCCGGTTGAGCCAATATTGGCGAACGTCAGCACCTGAGTGACGTTCACCGCGGCGTCGCCGCCGACGGGCGTAATCTGTAAGCGCATCGGCATCATGATGATGAAGCTGCTGACGGCGATAACCACTGCCGAGACCGGATTGTCGAAATCTTTGTTGCGCGCCAGCGACCAGGCAATCATCGGGGCCAGCAGCAACGCGGCGATGTTCAGCGTGCCGTTGATAATCGCCTCGCCCCACACCTTAAACTGCGCGAGCGTGTCGCCGTGTAAAATCCACGGAAACACCACGTTGTTCACCAGCACCGCCAGACCGGCGAGGATGAAAATCGGCATCACCGTGGCGAAGGCGTCGCGCAGGGAGCGCAGGTGTACCTGGTTTGCCAGGCGCGCCGAGAACTCAACAAATTTATCGACAAAAGACTGCATGTGCGGTGTTATTTTTGTTTCAGACATAGCGGATAGTTCCCATCAATCAGTCACAAAAACGGCCCGGCAGCGTACGGCTTACATCTCGCGTCCGTTGGTATGGATAACCTGTTTTAACCACGCGTAGCTTTTCTTCGGCACGCGCTTCAGGTCTTTCAGGTCATGGTTTTCCCGGTTGACATAGACCACGCCATAGCGCTTACGCATGTCGCCCTGGGAACTCAGAATGTCGATTAAGCCCCAGCCAAGGTAGCCAATGACCTCCGCTCCGTCCTCGAACATCGCCTCCTTCATGGCCTCGATATGCGCCCGGTGGTAGTCGATGCGGTAGGTGTCATCAATCGGGTTCACGCCGTCCCAGGACTCAATCACCCCAATGCCGTTCTCGATCGGGAAGACCGGCATCCGCCAGTCGTTGGCGTAGCGGGTGATGATGGTGCGAAAGCCCAGCGGATCGATCTGCCAGTTCCACTCGGTGGCCTTCAGGAATGGGTTGTTTTTCTCGCCGTGCAGCAGGTAATAGTTCACCGGCGTGCCTTCCGGGATCGCATCGCTGTCCAGCGTTTTGCTGGCATAGTAGCTGAAGGCCATATAGTCGTTTCTGGTGCGCGCCAGCAGCGCTAAATCCTCGGCGCGATAGATATCACCAAAGCCCTCCTGCTCCACCACCGCCATCACCGCCGGGCTGTAGCCCTGCCCGGCGAAGACGCGCAGCAGATTCTGGTTGAGGAATTCGTCGTACTGCTGAGCGCAGAAAATATCGCGCGGTTTGCAGGTGGCCGGGTAGATGAGCTGGTGTGCCAGCATGCCGCCCATCAGCTGGCCCGGTTTGGTCTGGTGTAGATACTCGGTCAGCGCCATGTGCGCCACCATCGTATGGTGCTGCAGCTCGTACAGCTCGCGCAGGGTTTGCTCGCCTTTCATATAGCCCGAAATACGAAACGCTTCCGGCATATGGAAAATGTTCTGCTCGTTGAAGGTCAGCCAGTATTTCACGCGGTCGCCAAAGCAGTCGATCATCTTTTTACCGTAGCGGATAAAGGCGTCCATTACGCGTCGGTCGTTGAAGCCGTTGTACTCCTGCGCCAGCGCCAGCGGCATATCGAAGTGGTACAGGCAGACCATCGGCTCGATGCCGCGGGCTATCAGATCGTCGATAAAACGGTCGTAAAACGCGATGCCCTCGTCGTTAAAATCGCCGTCGCCCTGCGGGCAGACGCGGCTCCATGAAATCTGGAAGCGGTAGCAGTTCATGCCCAGATCCTGCATCAGATCGAAATCTTCCCGGTAGCGGTGGTAAGAGTCGGTCGCCACTTTCCAGTCGGAGATGTTTTCCCCGGCTTCGCGAATGTCATACACCGACATCCCTTTCCCGCCCTCGTTCCAGGCCCCTTCCGTCTGCATGCTGGACACCGAGTTGCCCCATAAAAAGTTGGCTGGCAGTGATTTGTTCATGGTCCCTCCCTATATGACTAGTCATTTAAAATTTCATGACTAGTCATATAGGCGAAGATTAAATTTGGATCAAAGAGGAGGATCGGTTTTTGTGAGCAATGCGGAAAAAAAAAGCCCCGGCAAGCGAAGCGCCGCCGGGGAAAAGGAAGGTTACTGCTGTGCGAGCTGGTTACGGCGATATTCTCCCTGGCGCTCCAGCATCCAGCCCGGATACTCGCGCGGCAGCGCGCTCACCGCATCCAGCTGTTTAAGCTCGTCTTCGCTCAGTCGGATCCCTGTTGCGGCAATGTTGTCGTCCAGTTGATCGACGCGTTTCGCGCCAATAATTACGCTGGTTACCGCTTTCTGGTGCAGCAGCCACGCCAGCGCGATTTGCGCGACGGAGACGCCCTTGCTTTCGGCAATCACACGCATCACGTCTACGCAGTCGAAAGCGCGATCTTTATCCACCGGCGGGAAGTCGAACTCCAGACGGCGGCCGCCGGTTTCGCTCGTCCCGTCGCGGCCATATTTTCCGCTCAGCAGGCCGCCCGCCAGAGGGCTCCAGACCATCAGCCCAACGCCTTCGCTCTGCATCATCGGCACCAGTTCGCGCTCCAGATCGCGCCCGGCGATGGTGTAGTACGCCTGCAATGATGCAAAACGCGCCAGCCCCAGACGCTCCGAAATGCCCAACGCTTTGGCAATCTGCCACGCCGCCCAGTTGGAAACGCCGATGTAACGCACGTGGCCGTGCTGCACCAGGTTATCCAGCGCGTAGAGCGTCTCTTCAATCGGTGTTGCGGGGTCAAAGCCGTGAAGCTGGTAGAGATCGATATGATCGAGCTGCAGGCGGCGCAGGCTCTCCTTCACGCTGCTGATGATGTGATAGCGCGAGCTGCCGCGCGAGTTCACCCCGGCGGTGCCCGTTTCGCCAAACACCTTGGTGGCAACCACCACATTTTCGCGCGGGACGTTAAGGTTTTTCAGCGCCTGCCCGAGGATCGTCTCGGAGCGCCCTTCCGAATAGACGTCGGCGGTATCGATGAAGTTGATGCCCGCGTCCAGCGCGCGGCCCACCAGTTGCTCGGCTTCGTTTTGCTTAAGCTGGCCAATCTTGCCCCACATGCCGTCTTCACCGCCGAAGGTCATGGTGCCGAGGCACAGTTCAGAAACAAACAGTCCGGTGTTGCCCAGTTTTTGATAACGCATCAGTTATTCCTCGCATGTCGATTGGGTACCCGATAGTTATACCCGCCCCTCAGCCATCGCGAATGTGGCGTTCCTGTCCGTTTCTTGCCCAATCCTCTGAATTTATCCGCGCGGGGCGTCGCCAAAGACGCTGTAGTCCGGTAATTGCACCTGCTGATACGGCTCCCAGCCGCCGCCCAGAGCTTTGTAGAGCGCCACAAGATCGAGCGCGCTCTGCACCTGCGCCTGTGCGCGCTGCTGCTGGGCCTGCGCCAACTGACGCTGGGCGTCCAGCACGTCGATAAAGCTGGCGATCCCCTGTCGGTAGCTGTCGCTTGCCAGGTCGAACGCGTTTTGCAGCGCGTCGATGGTCTTCGCGAGGCCCGCTTCACGCTGCTGGTCGGTGCGATAGCTCACCAGCGCGTTTTCCACATCCCCGAGCGCGGTCAGCACCGTCTGGCGATAGTCCAGCACCGCTGCGCCCTGCTGCGCTCGCGCCACCTTGACGCTGGAGACCAGTCGACCGCCCTGAAATATGGGAATGGAGACCTGCGGACCGAAGCTGTAGAAGTGGCTGCTCCAGTCGGTCAGCCAGTTAGTTTCGCTGTTGCGCAGGCCAAACTGCCCGGAGAGCGTAAAGCTCGGGAACAGCTCCGCCACCGAGACGCCGATTTGCGCCGTGGCGGCGTGAAGGTTCGCCTCCGCTTCGCGCACGTCCGGGCGGCGTCGCGCCAGCGTGGACGCAATCCCCGTTTGGACAATATCCGGCAAGGCAGGCATCGGCTGCACGCTTTGCAGTTCCGCATCCAGCGCGCCCGGCGGCTTGCCGAGCAGGATCGCCAGGCCGTTCATCGCCTGCCGCTCCTGCGCCTGATATTGCGGCAGCTGCGCTTCAAGATTCCCCAACTGCGCCCGGGCGTTTTCCACATCCATCTGCGGAGACAGCCCGCCGCGCTGGCGGCTTTCGGTCAGATCCAGCGTCTGCTGCGCGCTTTTAATCTGGGTGTTCAGCGTGGCGATAATGCTCTGCGCCCCGCGCAGCTGGAGCCACGCTCGGGCCACTTCGGCCTCCAGCGACACCAGCGCGTCGTTACGCTGCTCGATAGCCGCTTTCTGCTGCGCTTCGGCGGCCTCCACCTGACGACGTACCTTGCCCCACAGGTCGATCTCCCACTGGGCGTCGAAGCTGCCCTGGTAGAGGTTAATCGGCTGCGTCAGCGGCCCCAGCGCGCCTCGGAGTTCAGGATCGACGTTATCCAGCTGGTCGTAGACGCCGTGGGATTTTAGCTCTCCTTCCAGCCCGAGCTGCTGGCGCGTCGCCTGCAGATTACCGTTCACCGACGGATAAAACGCGCCGCCCGCCTGGTTAATCTGTTCACGCGCCCCGGCGATGCGCAGCACCGTTTGCTGCAGCGTCAGGTTTCCCGCGATGGCGCGTTCAACCAGACTGTCGAGCTGCGGCGAGCCGAAGGTCTTCCACCAGCGTGGATTGGTCGCGGCGGAGGTGGTTTGCGATTTCACCGCGCTGTCGCCCTTATCGTTCCAGTGCGTAACGGCAGGGGGTGCGGGCTGCTGATAGTCCGGCCCGACGGCGCAGCCCGCCAGCAGCATCATTATCATCAGGGGGTGTAAACGTCTGTGTATCATCAATGTGCTCCTGCACTCCCCTCGCTCTTAACCGGCGAGAGCAACAAACAAAACGGAATCAGTAAAAAGGCCACCGCGCTCAGAATGGTGAAGACGTCGATGTAGGCTAAAAAGCGCGACTGCTCAATCATCGTCTGGTACATGCGCCCGGTGGCGATGCCGGTGGGGTCGCCCACCTGGGTGGTGAAGTTCTGGATCGCCTGTGCGCTCTCGCGTATCGCCAGCTGGAACTGCTCGTTAAACGGCGAAGCATGGTACGCCAGATGCGCGCTGTGCGCCTGCGCGCGCTCGGTGATGGCGGCCGTCGAGAGCGATATCCCAATCGAACCCGCCACATTGCGGAACATGGTGAACAGCGCCGCCGCATCGGCGTTCAGCCGCCTCGGAATCGAGATAAAGGCGATGGTGGTCAGCGGCACAAACAGGAACCCCAGCCCAATCGACTGGGCGCTGCGGAACAGCACCAGCGTTTCGAAGTCGATATCCGGCGTCAGGGTGCGCGACCAGAAGAACGACACCGCGAGACAGATAAAACCAAAGGCGATGATCCAGCGCGTCTGCACCACCGGCATCAGCTTCAGCACCAGCGGGATGGTTAACACAATCAGCACCGCGCCGGGCGACAGCACCAGCCCGGACCAGGTGGCGGTATAGCCCAGATCCTGCTGCGCCAGCTGCGGGATCACCACCGAGCTGCCGTACAAAATCATCGCCATTCCCGCCATCAGCAGGCTGGAGATGGCAAAGTTGCGGTCCTTCATGCAGTGCAGATCCACCACCGGCTTTTTGACATACAGCAGCCAGTAGATGGCGCCGATAATGCCGATAAGCGTCAGCACCGCGAAGGTGCGGATAAAGTTCGAGTAGAACCAGTCGTCATCCTCGCCCCGGTCGAGCATCACCTGCAGGCAACCGAGGCCGAGGGCGATCAGGCCGATCCCCGTCCAGTCGACGGTCAGCTTCTCTTTTGACTTACTCTCCCACGGCGGATCTTCCAGCAGCTGGTAGATCGCCAGCACCGTGACAATCCCCACCGGAATATTGATAAAGAACACCCAGCGCCAGGAGTAGTTGTCGGTGATCCAGCCGCCCAGCGTCGGGCCAAGCACCGGCGCAACGATGATGGCGATGGAGGACAGGCCAAAGGCTTTACCCCTGTCCTCCGGTTTGAAGTAGTCGAGCAGCACCGACTGCTGCGTGGGCTGCAGCCCGCCGCCAAAGAAGCCCTGCATCACGCGGAACAGGATGATCTGCCACAGCTCGGTGGCAATGCCGCACAGAAACGAGCAGATGGTGAACATCACGATGCAGATTAAGAAGAACTGCTTGCGGCCAAACAGGCGACTGAGGAAGGCAGAGATAGGCAGCACGATGCCGTTCGCCACCAGGTAGCTGGTCAGTACCCAGGTGGATTCGTCATAGCTGGCCGAGAGCGACCCCGCCACGTGCGGCAGCGCCACGTTGACGATGGTGGTATCCAGTATTTCCATAAACACCGCGAGGGTGACAACAATTGCCACCGCCCACGGGTTGCTGGCGGGCTTCCAGCTATCGTGGCTGTGGTCCGTCATTCGACCGTCACCTTCGGTTCAACCGACAGCCCCAGCGGCAGCGGCCTGTTCGGATCCAGTCCTTTATCAATCACGATTTTCACCGGCACGCGCTGGACGATTTTGACAAAGTTACCGGTGGCGTTTTCCGACGGGAACGCGGAGAAGCGCGAGCCGCTGCCCTGCTGGATGCTGTCAATGTGGCCTTCAAGTTCCATATCCGGCCAGGCATCGACGGAGACGCTGACCTTGTCGCCGGGCTTCATGCGCTCCAGCTGCGACTCTTTGAAGTTCGCCACCACCCACACGTTCGGGGAGACCAGCGAGAACAGCGCCGTACCCGCCTGCACCAGCGTGCCGGGCTGTACGTTGCGTTTGGTGACGAAGCCGTCGAACGGGGCGCGGACTTCGGTGTAAGAGAGGTTCAGGTTCGCGGTTTCCAGCTGCGCTTTGGCCTGATCGACCTGACGCTCGCGGGCTTCAACGTTGGTCTCCTGCTGGCGGATTTGCAGTTGTACCTGCTCCGCCACTTCCAGCTGCGCCTGGGCGCTGGCCAGTCCGGCCTGTGCGCTGCGCAGCTGTGCGTTTGCAGAATCGATACTTTGCTGGGTGGTCGCGCGCGGGTCGACGCCGCGCTGACGGCGGTACTCTGCCTGGGCGTTCGCCAGATCGGCCTGCGCTTTTAGCACCTGCGCTTTGGCTTCGTCACGCTGGGCGGGATATTGCACCTTCGAGAGCGCCAGCTGTGCCTGCGCCTGATGGAGCTGAGCAAGCGCCAGCCCAAGCTGGGCCTGAGCCTGATCGCGCTGGGCCGTGGTATCGCGAGGATCGATGACCACCAGCAGATCCCCTTTCTTCACGCGCTGGTTATCGCGCACGCGAAGCTCGGTAACGTATCCCGCCGTTTTGGGGGCAATGGTCACCACGTCGCCGTCGGTAAAGGCGTCGTCGGTCGTCTCTTCGTTACGGGTTAAAAACCACCAGACCAGCGCCACGACGACCATTACCACCACGACAACGCCGAGGATAATTAACGGTTTTTTGCCCGGGCGCTTGCGCGCATTATTGTTTTTTTCCTGCTCGTCAGCAGGCGGGTTTTGATCTTCAGCCATAGTTCAGCAACGGTCCTGTCAGTGAGCGGCATCACACTATGCCGTTCACTAAAGCTAGGACGTTGCTATACGTTTGCCAGGAAAAACTGACAAATTGCGCACTATATGAGAAGGAATATTCCGAAACCGATCGTCGCAGCCCACACCAGCATCGGCACTGACCATAAATGGAAGCGCCACCAGATACGGCGGTCGTTGGCCATGCGCAGGGCAATCAGGTTGGCAAGGGAACCGGGCAGCAGCCCAAACCCGCCGATGTTTACCGCCCAGGCCAGAAGGGTATCAGGCGGAACATAGTTGAGCAGCAGAATGGTCGACGGTACGTTGCTGATAAACTGCGACAGGCCAATCGCCGTCAGCCACAGGCCCGGCTGCGACAGACCGCTGACGCCGTGAAGCACGTTTTGCAGTGCGGGAAGCTGGATGAGCAGATACACATCGATAAACATCGCCATGAACACCAGCAGCAGCGTCCAGTCCACGCTCACCAGCACCCGCCGCGCCAGCACTAAAAACCCGGCGGCAACCAGCAGCACGCCCGCCAGCTCAACCTTCATCTCCAGCGCGACCAAAAAGACGATATACAACGCCAGACAGCTCCACACCAGACGCGGCTGCCACTGCGGACCCGTCGTGCCGCTGTGGTACTGCAGTTTTTTATCAGGAAACGCAAACCAGCACACCGCCAGCAGAGACAGCATCATCACCAGCGCCAGCGGGGCCATCTGCCAGGTAAAGGCGGCAAACGACAGTCCTGAACGGCCCCAGAGCAGGATATTTTGTGGGTTGCCGATGGGCGTTAACAGCGAGCCAGCGTTCACGGCCAGCGCTTCAAAGATAATCAGACGGCTGACTGGAATTTCACAGAGCTTACGCAGCGTGAGCGTGAGCGGCACGATGATAAACAGCGCGACATCGTTGGTCAGAAACGTCGACAGCACCGCGGCGGAAAAGACCATGAACAGAGACAGCCGACGCTCGGTGGCAAAACGGCGCACCATTTTGCGTCCCAGCACATCAAAGTAGCCGCTTAGCTCTACCCCTTTGGTGAGCATCATTAAGCCACTCAGGGTAATAATCGTGCGCCAGTCAATCGCCGCAGGCCAGGCGTGAGGGGTAAAAGGGACAAAAAGGCTTAATCCTGCACCAATAATCAGTAAGAGATGAAAGAAACGGTCACGCGTCAGGGCATGCAGTCCGGGGATGTTCATTCAGCAGAAGAACCATATTTGAGTGTAAATTCACGGAACTTCACCAGCGTTTCTTCACTGACGTGGTGCTCCATCCCTTCCGCATCCCGGCGGGCAATTTCCGGGCTGACGCCCAGCACCAGTAAAAAGTTCTCCACGATCTGATGACGCTCGCGGCTCTCCTGCGCCAGCTTTTCGCCTTCCGCCGTCAGAAAGACGCCGCGCCATGGGATCATCTCGATCAAGCCCACCGACGCCAGACGTTTTAACATTTTGGCAACCGTTGGCTGGGAAACCCCCAGCCGCGCGGCCATATCGACCTGGCGTGCTTCGCCTACCTCACGAATCAAATCGGAGATCAGCTCCACATAGTCATCAATCAGCTCCCGGCGATGCGCTTCACGCACCTGACGGAACCCTTCTACGTGCTCTTCAACATTCACCAGTTGCGTCGTTTTTTTTGTAGTTGGCTTACCTGCGCGACGGTTCATTGTGCTTCCTCAATGGGGGTGACGCTTCCAGCGCCCTGTAACGGAGCGCACATTGTAAACCATAGCTCTACAAGCACAAAAATTTAACGAATTAGCCATAGCTATACAATATAGCCTGTGCTATATCTGTATGTAATGCAGTCACCCTTCACGGATCGAAGGGATCAGAAATCAGGAGGTCACATGAATGAATTCAAGAGGTGTATGAACGTGTTTACCCACTCTCCTTTTAAAGTGCGCTTAATGCTGTTGAACATGCTGTGCGATATGTTTAACAACAAACCGCAGCAGGATGACAAATCTTCTCACTAAGCGGCGTCGCGGTACGCCGCTTCATTTTTCCGTCACAAACCCCATGTAAACTGGCCTCTGGCCGCCTTAATCCCGATCTTTTTTGCGGATTTGCAGTCTCCCTCGCAAAACATCTGTTTAGCAACTGTTGACCTTATTTCACGCTCGCACTATCTTCTTGCAGCCCTGCACTATTTGCGGCTCGCTGAAGCGGACCCTCATTCCCTCTCCACGCACTGTCAGGCAGGCTTTGACCCTTGGCGCCAGGGTGAGCACATGGCGTTTTCATGATAGTGATCTATGAACTTAACCCTGAAAGAAACACTTGTTACCCGCAGCCGGGCCTTAAGCCCGTGGACGGGATTCTACTTTCTGCAATCGCTGCTGATTAACTTTGCGCTTGGCTACCCGTTTAGCCTGCTCTACGCCGTGGCGTTTACCTGCGTACTCCACGTGTTGTGGCGGAGTGCGCCGCGCGTGCAGAAAGCATTGGTCGGGGTCTGTTCGCTGGTTGCTGCGATGTATTTCCCGTTTGGCCAGGCCTACGGATCGCCAAACTTCAATACCCTGCTGGCGCTGCATTCCACCAATATGGAAGAGTCGACGGAGATCCTGACGATCTTCCCGTGGTACAGCTATGTGGTCGGGCTCTTTATCTTCGCTTTGGGTGTTATCGCCATCCGCCGTCAGTCAGGCGAGAAAAAATCCTGGGGTAAGATCGAAATACTCTGTCTGGTGTTCAGCATTGCCGTGGCGTTTGTCGCCCCCATCCAGAATATTCCCTGGGACGGTAAGCTAAGGCTCACCAATATCGGCTATCCGGTTTTCCGCTTCGTGAAAGACGTCGTGGTAAATAATAAAGAGGTTCTCGACGAGCAGGCGCGCATGGCTGAACTTTCCACCATGAAAGACACCTGGAACGTGCTGGCCGTGAAGCCTAAGTACCATACCTACGTGGTGGTGATTGGCGAAAGTGCGCGCCGCGATGCGCTCGGCGCTTTTGGCGGCCACTGGGATAACACGCCGTTTGCCAGTTCGGTCAACGGTGCCCTGTTTACCGATTACGTCGCGGCCAGCGGCTCGACGCAGAAATCACTCGGCCTGACCCTGAACCGTGTGGTCGACGGCAAACCGCAGTATCAGGATAACTTTGTCACGCTGGCAAACCGCGCGGGGTTCCAGACATGGTGGTTCTCCAACCAGGGGCAAATTGGCGAATACGATACCGCCATCGCCAGTATTGCGAAGCGTGCCGATGAGGTTCAGTTCCTCAAAAACGGTGATTTTGAAGCCGACAAAAACACGAAAGATGAAGCGTTGCTGAAAATGACCGCGCAGGTCTTTGCCACTCAGCGCACCCAGCCACAGCTGATTGTTCTGCACCTGATGGGGTCACATCCTCAGGCGTGCGATCGTACAGACGGGAAGTACACCGAGTTTGTGCAGTCCAAAGAGACATCATGTTATCTCTACACCATGACGCAAACCGACGACCTGCTGAGCAAGCTCTATGCCCAGCTGCGCAATACGGGCGACAGCTTCTCGATGGTCTATTTCTCCGATCACGGGCTGGCGTTTAAAGAGCGCGGTAAAGAGGTGCAGTATCTGGCGCACGACGATGCATTTCAGCAGAATTTCCAGGTGCCCTTTATGGTGCTGTCGAGTGACGACAAAAAGCATCGCATCATCAAAGCGCGTCGTTCGGCAAATGATTTCCTGGCTTTCTTTTCACAATGGACGGGGATTGCAGCAGAGCAGATAAAAATTTCTTACCCGTTTGTCTCAAACAAGAAGGGTCCCCCAGTGTACGTTACCAACTTCAAGTTACAGAAAGTTGACTATAACCATCTGGGTACAGACATTTTTGATATTAAGAGTAAGTAGCGGTCTGATGCCCTCTCCCACCGGGCTGAGGGTTCTCCAGTAATGATTAAACAGAAGCAATAACGTTGTTTCAGAAAGATTGAAGAGTTACAGCGACGCCCTGGTCCGGCTGTAAATCGCTGAGGCGTTTCCGTAAGGCCGGGGCGAGGCGCAGGGATGCGCCGAGAGGGCGGGCTTTACAGGGACGTTACCTCCGCCCGTACCCGATAAGCCGGAAGGAATAAGCCGAGGGCACCGCGAAGCGGCGATTTACCGCCGGGAGCCCGGGTCGCCAGGGTGGTGGCGACTGAGCCACCCTGGCACGTTCACCGGTCATGTCGTTACAGAGTAGCAAGGAACATAAAGTGAACGGAATGACCACCAGAGCCGTATGTTCCCCCTCACCCCAGCCCTCTCCCTCAAGGGAGAGGGGGGCGTCCGTGCAGGCATTATTTGTGGGGAACCCTCAGTGGGAGAGGGAACAAACCCCAAAAAAAAATCCGCCATAATGGGCGGATTTTTTACTGGCTCACCGAAGTGATTAGAAGCGGTAACCTACGCCCGCGATCCAGGTGCCAACGTCAACGTTGCGGATACGGCTCTGCTCATAGGAGAAGTCCAGAGCAACGTTTTCGATTGGGTTGAACTGCATACCCGCGCCATAGGAGAAGCCGTAGTCGCTGTTGCTTGCAGTGCGGTTCAGACCCTGGTTTTCGGTCTGCTGGAATTTACCGTAACCAACACCTACAACACCGTAGATGCTAGCCCAGTCGTTCAGGCGGTAAGCAGGACCAGCGGTGATACCGTAGTACTGACCTTTGTTATAGGTGCCGTTTTCAGTGCGATCTTTCTCGGTGTAAGTGAAAGAACCGATCACGCCCAGCGGGTTGTTGTCTTGCTCGTAACGATACTTCAGGTTGAAACCGTTAGTTTTGTTCATCACGCCCTGCATATCGCTCTGAGCGTAACCACCGGTAACGGTAGAAGTAGCAGCTACAGCAGTACCTGCGGAAACAGCCAGAACTGCGGCCAGTGCTGAAAGACATGCAATTTTTTTCATAACCACCTCAAATGTGTTCAAGTAAGTCCGTAAGTTTTAAATATATCAAAAAATTTTGCGAAACTCTTTGTGATTCGTAATGTCTAACGAGGTCTTTCCTGTAACAGAACGTTTCCGGAATCAGCTATCTCATTCAAATTACGTTAAATTTTCGCCGCAAAATAGTCATAGTGCGCGCCATCGCCGTTACATTCATCCAGATTATTCCTAATCTGACAGGCGATAAAACCAGCAACGCTTATCTATTTTACGGATTTTCCCTGGTTTTTTTTCAACAGTAGCTCAACCGTGAGCGCATATTTCCATTACACTGCGGCTTTTACCCTCTTTGACATAAATTGACAGGAGAAAGGATGCCAGGGTTATCCCGCACGTCATCGGTCTGGATGCCGGTCGCTGTGATACTGATCGCCATGTTGTCGATTCAGAGTGGCGCGTCGCTTGCTAAATCACTCTTTCCACTGGTGGGAGCGCCGGGCGTCACGGCTCTGCGTATTGCATTAGGGACGCTGATCCTCGTGGTCATCTTTAAACCCTGGCGTCTACGTTTCAAAAAAGAGCAGCGGCTGCCGCTTCTTTTTTACGGTCTGGCGCTGGGTGCGATGAACTACATGTTCTACCTCTCTATTCAGACCATCCCGCTGGGGATTGCCGTCGCGCTTGAATTTACGGGGCCGCTGGCGGTTGCCCTCTTCTCTTCACGTCGCCCGGTGGACTTCATCTGGGTCGTGTTAGCCGTTCTGGGCCTCTGGTTCCTGCTTCCGCTGGGTCAGAGCGTCGCGCAGATTGATCTAACGGGTGCCGCGCTGGCACTGGGCGCGGGTGCATGCTGGGCGGTCTATATCCTCACCGGTCAACGCGCCGGGGAGGAGCACGGCCCGGCCACGGTTGCGCTGGGCTCGCTGATTGCCGCCATCATCTTTGTCCCCCTCGGTATGGCACAAGCCACCGAATCCATATGGCAATGGTCCATTCTGCCCGTGGGGCTGGCGGTCGCTATTCTTTCTACGGCACTCCCCTATTCTCTGGAGATGATTGCCCTGACGCGTTTGCCAACGCGCATTTTCGGTACGTTGATGAGCATGGAGCCTGCGCTGGCGGCTATCTCGGGAATGGTGTTCCTCGGAGAAACGCTGACGTTCACCCAGACGCTGGCGCTGTGCTCCATTATCGCGGCCTCTATGGGATCAACGCTGACAATGCGCCCTGAACCCAAAGTGAAGAAAGTCGACATCAATTAATGCGCTATATTCTGCATGGCTTTCACGCCATGCAGAATATAGGCTCCTTCCACGCTCAACATATTTCGTTACACTGTTTGTCATCGTCACGAAATAATCCACAGGGTAGCGCACCCTACGCACAGAATTAAGATTGATCCTTATCACCCTCATAAAAACCTTTAATTTTCAAACCCATACAAACTCAACATCCTTCTTGCTATTAAACCGATAGGCAGAGCCAAACCGCAGGGAAAAAATCCGGTGCTATACTTAGTTCCGTAATTACCTGGGACACACACATCAAGAGGATATGAGATTATGAGTACCGCTAAACTGGTGAAAACGAAAGCGTCTAATCTGCTTTATACCCGTAACGATGTATCGGATAGCGACAAAAAAGCGACCATTGAGTTGCTGAATCGCCAGGTGATCCAGTTCATCGATCTTTCGCTGATCACCAAACAAGCCCACTGGAATATGCGCGGTGCAAACTTTATTGCCGTTCATGAAATGCTGGATGGCTTCCGCACAGCACTGGTTACCCACCTCGATACGATGGCCGAACGTGCCGTTCAGTTAGGCGGTGTGGCGCTGGGGACCACGCAGGTGATTAACAGCAAAACGCCACTGAAAAGCTATCCGCTGGATATCCATACCGTTCAGGATCACCTGAAAGAGCTTGCGGATCGTTATGCCATCGTCGCAAACGACGTGCGTAAAGCCATCGGCGAAGCGAAAGACGAAGACACGGCCGATATCTTCACCGCCGCCTCTCGCGACCTGGATCAATTCCTGTGGTTTATCGAATCCAACATCGAATAAGCCATACGAATTACCAATAACACCCTCGCCCCTGGCGGGGGTTTTGCACATTTATGGTGCACACTTTTGCACTGCATCCCTGCAAAAGTGAACGAAATGTAATAATCACCTCACACAACCGTTAACGGAAGATTGTTTTTCCGTCAGAATCTGCGCTAAATATCACCTCGTCAGATACGCCAAATGAGGCGCACCAAAACGGTGCCTCACGCTGGTGCAACACGACATCATTGCTCCATTTTTTGTGCAATGCGTGACATCATCCCCTTTGCAAAACAAGAACTTGTAAAGTTGGCACGATTTTTTCATAGTGCCTGTCGTTCTCGCAGGGGATCGCCCCGTGGTTATAAAAGGAAATGCTATGAAGTCTGTATTAAAAGTTTCACTGGCTGCACTTACCCTGGCATTTGCAGTGTCCTCTCAGGCTGCCGACAAACTCGTTGTGGCGACCGACACGGCGTTCGTTCCGTTTGAATTCAAGCAGGGTGACAAATACGTTGGTTTTGACGTGGATCTGTGGGCTGCGGTCGCAAAAGAACTCAAACTGGACTACACCCTGAAACCGATGGACTTCAGCGGCATCATCCCTGCGCTGCAGACCAAAAACGTCGACCTGGCACTAGCGGGTATCACGATTACCGAAGAGCGTAAAAAAGCGATCGACTTCTCCGACGGCTACTACAAAAGCGGCCTGCTGGTGATGGTGAAAGCCGACAATAACGACGTAAAAAGCGTAAAAGATCTCGACGGTAAAGTCGTGGCAGTGAAGAGCGGTACCGGTTCCGTTGATTACGCGAAAGCGAATATCAAAACCAAAGATCTGCGTCAGTTCCCGAACATCGACAATGCCTACATGGAACTGGGTACCAACCGTGCTGACGCCGTTCTGCACGACACGCCTAACATCCTGTATTTCATCAAAACCGCGGGCAACGGCAAGTTCAAAGCGGTCGGCGATTCTCTGGAAGCACAGCAGTACGGTATCGCGTTCCCGAAAGGCAGCGACGACCTGCGCACGAAAGTTAACGGCGCGCTGAAAACCCTGAAAGAGAACGGCACCTATAACGAAATCTACAAAAAATGGTTCGGTACCGAGCCTAAATAATTTACCTGAATTCAGGTTTGTAACGCCCGGTGGCGCTCACGCTTACCGGGCCTACGTTTTTCGTTTTTTACCACGGTATACAGGAATACATCATGCAGTTTGACTGGAGCGCCATCTGGCCTGCCATTCCTCTCTTGCTTGAAGGCGCTAAAATGACCCTGTGGATTTCGGTCCTGGGTCTGGTTGGCGGGTTGATTATCGGTCTTGTCGCCGGTTTCGCCCGCACCTACGGCGGCTGGATTGCAAACCACATCGCACTGGTTTTCATCGAAGTGATCCGCGGCACCCCGATTGTCGTGCAGGTCATGTTTATTTACTTCGCCCTGCCAATGGCTTTCAACGATCTGCGCATTGACCCGTTCAGCGCCGCCGTCGTGACCATTATGATCAACTCAGGCGCCTACATCGCGGAAATCACCCGCGGCGCGGTGCTGTCGATTCATAAAGGTTTCAGTGAAGCGGGTCTGGCACTGGGACTGTCCCGTCGCGAAACGATCCGCCACGTGATTCTGCCGCTGGCGCTGCGCCGTATGCTGCCGCCACTGGGTAACCAGTGGATTATCAGCATCAAAGATACGTCGCTGTTCATTGTCATCGGCGTGGCTGAACTGACCCGTCAGGGGCAGGAGATCATTGCGGGCAACTTCCGCGCGCTGGAAATCTGGAGTGCGGTAGCCGTTGTCTATCTGATCATTACTCTGGTTCTGAGCTTCGTTCTGCGTCGTCTTGAAAGAAGGATGAAAATCCTGTGATTGAATTTAAAAATGTTTCCAAGCACTTTGGCCCAACCCAGGTGCTGCACAATATCGATTTGAGCATCAAACAGGGTGAAGTAGTGGTCATTATCGGGCCGTCCGGCTCCGGTAAATCGACCCTGCTGCGCTGCATCAACAAGCTGGAAGAGATCACCAGTGGCGATCTGATCGTCGACGGCCTGAAGGTCAACGACCCGAAAGTGGATGAGCGTCTGATCCGTCAGGAAGCGGGCATGGTGTTCCAGCAGTTCTACCTGTTCCCGCATCTCACGGCGCTGGAAAACGTGATGTTTGGCCCGCTGCGCGTGCGCGGGGCCAGCAAAGCGGCAGCGGAAGCGCAGGCAAAAGATCTGCTGGCGAAGGTTGGCCTGGCCGAACGTGCGCACCACTACCCTTCCGAGCTGTCCGGCGGCCAGCAGCAGCGCGTGGCGATTGCACGCGCGCTGGCGGTGAAACCGAAGATGATGCTTTTTGATGAGCCGACTTCCGCGCTCGACCCGGAGCTGCGCCACGAGGTGCTGAAAGTCATGCAGGATCTGGCCGAAGAAGGGATGACGATGGTGATCGTGACCCACGAAATCGGCTTTGCTGAGAAAGTAGCGTCCCGCCTGATCTTTATTGATAAAGGCCGTATTGCTCAGGACGGTAACCCGCAGGAGCTTATCGCTAACCCGCCAGGGCAGCGTTTGCAGGAGTTCCTCCAGCACGTCTCATAATCGTTAGCGTCACACCGAGCCGGGCCCTGCCCGGCTTTTTTACGCCAGATTGTTCCCAAAAATCCCCCTCCGCGCCTCGACTTCTATACTTATCATTTTGTTCGACATTTTCACCGGAGGGCGCCGTGCCGTGGATCCTGTTGCTGTTGATTAGCCTGTTTAGCGCGCCATCGTTCGCCGTCGCAATCCCCGGCGTCACCACCGGAACCACCGTGACGAAGGAAAGTGCGCCGCCACCGGAGCCCGATGTCGAAAAGAAAAAAGCCGCCTACAGCGCCCTTGCCGATGTGCTGGAAAACGACGCCGCCCGGCAAGAGTTAATCGGTGAGCTTCGTAAAGTTGCCGCCACGCCATCCCAGGAGGCCGTTCCGGCCATCACGCCGCCCCAGGTTGAGGAGCAAAAAACAGTGCTTGAAAACGTCACCGACGTGAGCCGCCACTATGGGGATGCCCTCTCCTCTCGTTTTGCTCAGCTTTACCGAAACCTGATTGGCTCTCCGCATAAGGCCTTTAATCCCCAGACCTTTTCTGCTGCCGTAACGCAGTTTTTAATGCTGGCCGCCGGTGTGTTTATTTTTTACTGGCTGGTGCGCCTGTGTGCCTGGCCGCTGTACCGCAAGATGGGCCACTGGGGGCGAAAAAAGAACCAGCATAAAAGCAGCTGGCTGCATCTTCCCGCGATGATCGCCGGGGCGTTTATCATCGATTTACTGCTGCTGGCACTGACGCTGTTTGCCGGTCAGGTACTGGCCGATCGCCTCAATACGGGCAACAAAACCATTGCCTTCCAGCAGGCGCTCTTCCTCAATGCATTTGCGCTAATCGAATTTTTTAAAGCGGTGCTGCGCGTCATCTTCTGCCCGCGCGTGCCTGAGCTTCGCCCTTTTAATATTAAGGATCAGAGCGCGAAATATTGGGCCGTGCGGTTAAGCGTGCTCAGCGGCCTGATTGGCTACGGCCTGCTGGTGGCCGTGCCGATTATCTCCAATCAGGTCAACGTCCAGTTTGGTGCACTGGCGAACGTGCTGATTATGCTCTGTATTACCGTCTGGTCGCTGTACCTGATCTTTCACAATAAAAAGGCGATCACCGAAAGCCTGCTGCATCTGGCCGACCGCTCCCTCTCCTTCTTCAGCCTGTTTATCCGCGCCTTCGCGCTGGTGTGGCACTGGCTGGCGAGCGCCTACTTTATTGTGCTGTGTTTCTTCTCGCTGTTTGACCCGGGCAATAGCCTGAAATTTATGATGGGGGCGACGTTCAAAAGCCTGGCGATTATCGGCGTTGCGGCCTTTGTGTCGGGGCTATTGTCGCGCTGGATCTCGAAAACCATCACCCTCTCACCGCAGGTGCAGCGAAACTATCCTGAACTGCAAAAGCGCGTGAACGGCTGGATGTCGGTATCACTGAAGGTGGCGCGGATTTTGACCGTCTGCGTGGCGATTATGCTGCTGCTGAACGCCTGGGGACTGTTTGATTTCTGGAACTGGCTGCACAACGGCGCGGGTGAAAAAACGGTCGATATTCTGATTCGTATCGCGTTGATCCTGTTCTTCTCCGCCGTCGGCTGGACGCTGCTGGCGAGCCTTATCGAAAACCGTCTGGTGTCCGATATTCACGGCAGACCCCTACCCAGCGCGCGGGCAAGAACGCTGTTAACGTTGTTCCGCAACGCGCTGGCGGTGATCATCAGCACCATCACCATCATGATTGTGCTCTCGGAGATCGGCGTGAATATCGCACCGCTGCTGGCGGGTGCCGGGGCGCTGGGGCTGGCGATCTCCTTCGGCTCACAAACGCTGGTGAAGGATATTATTACCGGTATCTTTATTCAGTTTGAGAACGGGATGAACACGGGCGATCTGGTGACCATCGGGCCGCTAACCGGCACCGTTGAGCGAATGTCCATCCGCTCCGTCGGCGTGCGTCAGGACACCGGCGCGTATCACATCATTCCGTGGTCATCGATTACCACCTTCGCCAACTTCGTGCGCGGGATTGGTTCAGTCGTAGCGAACTACGATGTGGATCGCCACGAGGATGCGGACAAAGCGAAGCAGGCGCTGCGGGATGCGGTAGAAGAGCTGATGCAAATGGAAGATATTCGCGGGCTGGTGATCGGCGAGCCGTCGTTTGCCGGGATTGTCGGGCTGACGAATACCGCATTCACCCTGCGCGTGTCGTTCACCACCCAGCCGCTGAAGCAGTGGACGGTGCGTTTTGCGCTCGACAGCATGGTGAAAAAGCACTTTGATCTGGCGGATGTGCGGATGCCGGTGCAGACGTATCAGGTATTGCCGCCGCCCGCATCGCCGCTGCCACCGCAGGAGCCGACGCTGTAACCTGGTTGCCGGGTGGCGGCTTCGCCTTACCCGGCCTATGACGGGGTACTATTTGCGACGTTTGTTATTTTCCATAAACGTCCAGGCAATAAAGCGGCTCTGTTTCTGGCCTTGCGACATCTCTTTCTTCACCACTTTCACCGCACCGGCTTCGGTCAAGGCGCGGTAGAGCGGCGGCAGGTTATCGCCACGCGAAACCAGCGTCGTAAACCACTTCACCTGACGGCCGAACGGTTTGCTTTCTGCAATCATGCGCAGGATAAACGCGACTTCGCCCCCTTCGCACCAGAGCTCCTGCTGCTGGCCGCCAAAGTTCAGTGCGGCATCTTCCGCCTGCCCCAGGTTACGGCGCTTACGCTCGCTGCCCGCTCGTGCTGTCGCTGCAGAATCATGGAACGGTGGGTTGCACATCGTGGCATCGTACTGTTCGTTCTTATGAATGATGCCGTTGAAGATGCACTTGTCATCTTTCTGACGACGTAAACGGATTGCCCGGGTTAAACCTGGGTTCGCGTTAATAATCGCCTGCGCACTGGCGAATGCCTCAGTGCCAATTTCACTGCCGGTAAAACGCCATTGATATTCATGCGCGCCAATGAGCGGGTAAATCAGGTTAGCCCCGGTGCCAATATCCAGGATTGTCGCCTGCTGCGGAACGACGCCATCATTCCCTTCCGCCAGAAGATCGGCGAGGTGATGGACGTAATCTGCGCGGCCAGGCACGGGTGGGCAGAGAAAGCCTTCGGGAATATCCCAGTGCGTCACGCCATAAAAATGGGCCAGCAACGCTTTGTTCAGCATTTTGACCGCCTGAGGATCGGCAAAGTTGACCGAGGGTTCACCCGATGGCGTCTGTACAATAAAGTCCTGCAACTGAGGGCAGCTCAGGCACAGCGCTTTCATGTCATAGCGGCTGTTATGGCGGTTACGCGGGTGCAATCCCGGCTTTTGGGCAGTCATGGCATTCTCCTTTCAACAGCGGCGTAAGATACCCTTTGCAGACCCAACGGTAAATAAATCTCTGCCCGATGCAAAAACACACCGGAAATCAGTCACCTTTATGTCTATGATCTGTCAGCTGATTGTCAATTTATATCGTTCAAAAAATAAGCAGATCATCATCAAATTTTTGCGCTAAATCACACTCGTCGGGCTTCTAAACTTAAAGGGAATCACCTGTTGTTTCCCCCTGAGGATGTGATTATGAAAAGATATATGACCCTTGTTGTTGCGGGTGCACTGGCAGCCGCCTCTTTCTCCGCCTGGTCCGTTCAGTCGCTGAATGAAAGCACAGATACCAGCCAGCTGCGGGCTGCCGGTACCGTCTCCGTCAGTCGCGCGAGTAACCTTGACGATCTCCAGGATAAGCTGGCTGAGAAAGCACGTCAGGAAGGTGCCAAAGGCTTCGTGGTGAATTCCGCTGGCGGCGATAACCACATGTATGGCACAGCAACCATCTACAAATAACCGTTCACCTTCCTCCCGACTGCATCTGCCCCAACAGATGCAGTTTCTTTATTCCTCTCTTGACTGTACGATTTTTAACCCCACATTAGCGTTATGGGTTTTATAAAACCAAACAGGAGAACGCCATGGCTTCCGGTTGGGCAAATGACGACGCCGTAAACGAACAGATCAACAGTACGATTGAAGATGCTGTAGCCCGCGCTCGCGGTGAATTACCGCGCGGTGAAAGCCTGCAGGAATGTGAGGAGTGCGGCGACCCTATTCCCGAGGCGCGGCAAAAAGCCATCCCTGGGGTAAGGTTATGCATTACCTGCCAGCAGGAGAAAGATTCAAAAAATACTTCACATTCGGGATATAATCGCAGAGGATCTAAAGATAGCCAGTTACGTTGACTTTCCTTTACCTAAGTCAACGGAGCAAGCAAATACGTTTACGCTCACGAATTTTCCTGTGCCGCGTAGCAAAATGTGCCCTTCATCTTCTCTCTGTAAAGCGCATCGATAAGAACTGTAAAGCGTCGTTCTGAATTTATTAATATTCAATAACTTATTTGTCATTCAATTTTTTTGATTGACCACGTCAATTCTCTTCGATTTTATCTCTTAAGAAAAACCGTGATACTTATCACATCGACGGAATATCGTCCCTTTATCAGAATAACCTGCGAGAGATTAATTATGAAAACCATCAAATATGCTGTAGCTGCTGTTGCCCTGTCTGCTCTGTCTTTCGGCGCTTTCGCTGTTGAGCCAGTGTCTTCTACCCAGGCACAGAACATGAATAAAGTGGGTGTGGTAAGTGCTGAAGGCGCGACCACGCTGGACGGTCTTGAAGCCAAACTGGCTGAGAAAGCAGCCGCTGCAGGCGCAAGCGGATACACCATCACCTCCGCTAACGGCAATAACAAACTGAGCGGTACTGCGGTTATCTACAAATAATCGAACGAATTATGCTCCACCCTCACCCGTACCCTCTGGTGAGATGCTCCACCCTCATTGACCCTGTTGTTACCCTTTGTTTGCCCGTCCGCCACTGGACGGGCTTTTTTTTGCCTAAAACGACTGCGCGACGCGCTGCAGTCCGGCATCCACTGAGTCCACCTCACCTGTCGCCAGCAAACAACAGGCCATTTGCAACCTGATGGCGTGCGGAACGGGGACATTGCCCGCCAGACACTGAACGATCCAGTGCGCGGTGGTATGCGGATCTTTTGCCTGTGGCAGGGCCACATCCCGGTTCTCTTCCCCGCGTTCAAGCACTGCACGCGAGCCAGCAGAATCAATCAACATGATTTGCGGGCAGCGCAATGGGTTGGCATACACCTCCCCTTCCGTTCCGTGCATCAATAACGCCCGTCCGCCAATCTCCTCGAAGAACTTGCCAACACGCGTCACGTACTCCGGGTGCGATACGCTGGAAAGACGCAGGGCGGCGTCTTCACTAAATGGCGTAGCCAGTTTCGCCAGCGTGTGGGCACTGTTGCGCACCCCCATACGCCAGCGCATTTCAAGCTGTTTTTCCAGCGGCGGGCAGAGCGCGCGTACCGGAATATAGACCGGCTGATGCCCGTCCAGCTTCGCCTGCGCCTGACCCGCATGCAGGGTCGGTTCAATACCCAGCAGCGCAAAGATCGTTTCCGTCAGCACGCGCGTCGGATCGTCGCTGACGCCGTGTACGACAACCGGGAACCCAAGCTTGTTAAGCAAAATAGCCAGCAGTGGCGTCAGGTTAGCCTGCTTACGTGCCCCGTTATAGCTGGGAATAACAATCGGCATCGGCTTCGTAACGGGCGGCGTTAAGCGCATCGTTTTCGCCTGCATCGCGTCATAAAAACCGCGCATCTCGGCTTCACCTTCACCTTTGATACGCAGCGCGATCAGGATGCCGCCCAGCTCAAGTTCTGGCACGTCGCCATTCAGCATATGGGTGTACAGCGCATGGGCCGTTTCCTGGTCAAGGTCGCGGGCGTGATTTTTTCCTCGCCCTACCTCTTTGATAATTTTGCGATAATCCACGACTTCTCTCCTGACAGCATCATCTTGTTAACAATATAGCCCTGAAGAACGCCTTGCCGTTAGTCTTTTATCTGTTCAATCAACCTGCTGTTTTTATGATGAAAAAATAAACTCAAGCATTTTTTAAATTATTTGTGATGTCTATAGAAGAATCTTATCCATATATTTTTTGATTAAATATCCATCGGAAAGTCATTAAAGGTCAACGGTGAAAACGTCCAGGCAACGTTCGCACCAGAAACATACCAGGATTCATTATGAACAAGGTTGCTTTAGGTTTATTGATCGCCGCCGCGGTGGGATGTTCCGCATCCTCATTTGCGGCAACAAATGGTGAAGGGCAGATTAACTTCACCGGTGAAATTATTGATTCGGCTTGTCAGGTCGTTAATGGGTTAAGTAACCCGTTAAATGTTCAGCTGGGCAAAGTGTCTAAAACGGTATTTACCGGGACAGGCTCCACCAGCACATTAACCAAGTTTGATATTCAGTTAACTAATTGCCCGGAAACGGTCACCTCCGCAGCGATTAACTTCGGCGGTACCCCGGATTCAAATAACAATGCTGCGCTGGCATTAACCCCTGATGTCGATGCGGCAACGGGTGTGGCTATTCAGCTGGTTGACTCTTCTGAACAACCGGTCAGCTTGTATACCCCGTCTCAGCAATATCCATTAACCTCCGGTACGGCGGTTAACGATCTGGAGTTTGGTGCACGCTATATTCAAACAGGATCCGCGATCACCGCAGGCCCGGCTAACTCTGTATCGACCTTCACCGTTATTTATAACTGATCTTATCAATCCTGAGATATTAATGCTTTTGCGAGCATTAATATCTCATCTATTTATTGAGAAATCTTTATGCGCCATGGTTATTTACTGAGCACACTTTTACTGGTAGCCGCCACTGCACATGCAGGTGTCATTATTAATGGCACACGACTGGTTTACCAGGGAGATAAAAAGGAATCCTCTCTTGGTCTTTCAAATCCAGATGCGACGGATTATCTGGTGCAGTCCTGGGTTGATTCCGGCGGTAAAAACCTGGCAAAAGCCCCGTTCCTGATTACCCCACCGCTGTTCCGCCTTGATGCAAAAGAAGATAACGTGCTGCGCGTAGTGCGCACCGGCGGTAATTTACCGGAAGATCGTGAATCTTTGTACTGGCTGAATATCAAAGCCATTCCTTCCTCAAAACACGTTGAAGGAATCAACACGCTACAAATTGCGATTAATACTCGGATTAAATTGCTGTATCGCCCGTCAGGGGTTAAAGGCAAACCTGAAGAGTTCGCTGATAAGCTTGAATGGCATCGTGAAGGCAACGATCTGGTCGTCAATAACCCAACGCCTTTTTATATGAATTTCCAGAAGGTGACGCTGAACGGCCATAAAGTTGAAAAAGCCACCTGGGCCGTCCCTAACACTGAAACGCACTTTGCTTTACCCGGCAATGTGAGTGGTTCTACCGTCGCATATTCCATTATTACGGATTACGGCAGCATCAGCCAGACCGTGTCAAAAGCAGTTAATTAATCACCCGTTCAGGTAAAAGAAATAATCATGTACAGCCATAAAAAGCCGTTCACCTGTCGATTGTCTTCGTTGCTGGTCATTTTATGTGGCCTGGCAATGGCGATTTTTGCGCAGCAGGTTATGGCTGATGATTATTTCAACCCCGCACTGCTGGATATTGATAATCCGCAGCAGGGTAAGACGGATCTCTCTGTATATGAAAAAGGGCCAGGGCAAGCACCGGGTAAATATCAGGTCGCTATTTTTATTAATAACAATAAAATTGATACCCGCGATGTCACCTTTACATTAGAAAAGGACGCTCACGGGGATAATTCACTCCAGCCCTGTTTCTCGCTTGAGGATTTAAAAAGCCTCGGCATTAAAACCCAAAAATACCCGCAGCTGATGGCAAAAGGCCAGTGCGCCAATTTAACCGCCATCCCTGCGGCATCCGCTACGTTTCATGTTCGTAACCAGCAGCTGCTGCTCAGTATTCCACAGCTGGCCCTGAGCCAGGTTCCGCGCGGCTATATTGACCCAAAAGAGTTCGACGAAGGGATCACCGCAGGGCTGCTCAATTACAGCGCCACCGCCAGCCAGAGCCATGCGCGCCAGCAGGGTGAACAGGATAACAGCAGCCAGTACGTCAACCTGCGCCCTGGCTTTAACATCGGCGCCTGGCGCGTGCGTAACTATTCCACATGGAACCGCAGCACGACGGGCACGGAAGAGCAGCAAAAATTATCCTCCGTTTATACCTATGCCCAGCGCGATATCGTGGCGATGAAAAGCGATCTCACCGTCGGGCAAAGCTCTTCGCCTTCCGATGTTTTTGACAGCGTGCCTTTTACCGGCGTGCAGCTTAACTCCGACAGCGACATGCTGCCGGACAGCGAAAAAGGCTTCGCGCCGATTATACGCGGCACCGCCCACAGCAACGCGTTGGTGATGGTCCGCCAGAACGGCTATGTCATATACCAGAACACGGTCGCGCCCGGCGCGTTTGAAATTAACGATCTCTACCCTACCGGCAGCAGCGGCGACCTGCAGGTCACCGTGAAAGAGACCGACGGCAGCGAAAGTCATTTCGTGGTGCCGTATGCTTCCGTACCGGTACTGCAGCGTGAAAAAAACCTGCGCTACAGCGTCACCGCCGGGCGGTACCGCTCTTACGACAAAGACGTCGAGAAGACGCCGTTCGCCCAGGGCAGTGCGATCTATGGCTTACCTTACGGCGTCACCGTTTACGGTGGCGTTCAGCAGAGCAGCCATTATCAGTCTCAGGCGCTCGGTGCCGGGAAAAACATGGGCGATTTAGGCGCGTTCTCCATCGACGTGACCCGCGCGAAAGCCCTGCTGAAGAAGCAGCAGTCCAGCAAAGGCCAGTCCTGGCGCGTGCGCTACAGCAAAGATTTTGCCTGTTCAGGCACCAACTTCTCGCTCGCGGGCTATCGCTACAACAGCAAAGGGTTTTACACCCTGGAAGACACCATGGAGTCCTATACCCGCTCTGACGACTGGTCTGCTCCCCAACAGCGCCGCGCCCGTACCGAAGCCACCATCGACCAGACGCTGCCCGAAGGCTGGGGATCCGTCACCCTGAGCCTGGTGAAAGAAACCTACTGGAGTCAGAGTCAGGACATGACCTCTATGGGCGTCAGCTACAACAACAGCTGGCGCGGCGTGAGCTACAGCCTGAGCTACAGCATGAACAAAAACACCAACGACAGCGATGAAAACGGTGAAGAGGTGACGAACGACAACCAGTTCTCGCTGAGCGTCTCCGTTCCGCTGGACCACTGGATGCATAACACCTGGGCCACCTACAACCTGAACAACACCAAAGACGGCACCACGCAGAATATCGGCCTGAACGGCACGGCGCTGAAGGAAGACAACCTGAACTGGAATATCCAGCAGGGGCTGAGCAGCACCGGCAGTGGTAACTCGACCAGTTTGAATGCCGATTACAAAGCGACCTATGGTGAAGTGAGCGCAGGCGTCAGTCAGGATAAATATCAGCAGACCGTCAACGTGGGTTTGCAGGGCGGCGTCATTGCCCATGCCAACGGTATCACCCTGAGCCAGCCGCTGGGTGAAACCATCGCGCTGGTAAAAGCGCCGGGGACGCACGGGACGCATATCGCTAACCAGACGGGCGTGGAGACCGATTTCCGCGGCTATACCGTCGTGCCGTTTGTGACTGCATATCGCCACAACACCATTGCGCTGGATACCGAAACGCTGCCGGACAACGCCGACGTGACGCACGCGGCGCAGGTGGTAACCCCAACGCGCGGCGCCGTGGTGCGCGCCAGCTTTAATACCCGCGTGGGCAGTCGCGTGCTGATGACGCTCACCCAGAACGGCAAACCGTTGCCCTTCGGCGCAACGGTGACCACGGACGATAAGGACAGCGAATTTATTGTCGGTAACGACGGCCAAACCTATCTCTCTGGTCTGCCGCAGCAAGGGCATCTCAGCGTTTCCTGGGGACAGGATGTGAGCGAGCACTGCGTCGCTGACTATGCGCTAACGGATGAGAAAGAGAAAACCAGCATCATTAACGCTGCCGCGCAGTGTCACTGATCCACCGTTCAGGCGAAACATTATGCAAATGATTAAACAGTGCTTTTTCTTACTGGTTCTGGGAACCGCGGCGTTGTTTATGCCGCACGCAAAGGCGAGTTGTACCACGCCTGATATGCCGAAAATGATTAACGTCGCCTCGATTTCGGTCCCGACAACGCTGGCTGTGGGCGCCACTATCCCCGGCTCGGAACAGACGGTGCATGTTGCAGGGAATTGCGATCATACCTATGAGAGCGGGATGGAAATCATCTCCTGCTACTACGGAAGCGGCTCGGAAATTCCTGGGTTAACCGGCGTTTATGATTCGGGCGTACCCGGCGTAGGCGTGGCGTTAATGAATGACAAAGGTCAGCGCATCACCGGTGGGGGGTTGGCCGCCTGCGATTCACGCAGCACCCCCATCGGTTACGTCTCAAATGATGGAATGCAGTCATTTGATTTTAACGTCACCCTTGAACTGGTGAAAACCAGCGAGGCAGTCCAGTCCGGTACCCTGATGCAGGCGCAAACCGAATTCGGCATTGGCGTGTATGGCAATGACGGCATCGGTAGCCCGAACGTTATCTCCTACGCTGGTAACGTCAATTTCCAGAATGTCACCTGCTCCGTCCTGCCGAAAAACCTGACGGTTAACCTGGGTGATTTCCCGGTCAGCGATTTTGTCAGCGTGGGGATGCTCTCCTCTCCGGCGCAGAATTTCGATGTCACGGTGAACTGCAACAGCACCGTGCAGCCAGAGGTAAAAGTCACCAGTTCAAACGGCTATGAAACGGCGTTCGAAGGCGTGCTGAAGCTGACTAAGCAGACCGGTGCGGCAACGGGCGTCGGGGTACAGATGGTGTTCGACGGCAATATCGCCGCGTTTGATACCTACGTTAGCACCCGCAGCGAGGCCATCGCCAACGAAACGCTGACCATACCGTTCGAAGTTCGCTACGAGCAGGTCAGCGACGTTGTCACCCCGGGTCCTGCCAATACCGTTGCCACTATCACTCTCGCCTATAAGTGACCGCCATGAAAAAAATCATTACTCTTCTGGCGCTTGGGCTTATTGCCCAGGCACATGCCGACGATATTCAGATCCAGATGACGGGGAATATTTACGCCAATACCTGCGTCATCGACAGCGCGAGCCGCAACCTGACGGTGGATTTAGGCCAGGCGGTGTCGGGCAATTTTAAAGACGTGGGGGATACCGGCGAGTGGAAAGACTTTTCCCTGTCGGTGTCGCACTGCCCGGCCACGCTGGCGCTTGCCACCGCCTTTTTCTACGGCCAGGCAGACAGCGTGCACCCGACAAAATTCGCCAACACCGGCAGCGCGAAAGGGCTGGCGCTGGAGCTGGCTGACCGTCAGGACAAGATACTTATCGCCCCTCAGGCTGCCTTTAACGTCGCCATCAACCCGAGTGACCACACGGCGACGTTTCCGCTCTCCGCGCGCTATTACGCCACCTCTATGCCCGTCAGCGCCGGGACGTTCAGCAGCGTGATTCAGGTGACCTTCACATACCAGTAGGACCGCGCCCCTTAGCACGGATGCTTTTCCGACGCCCGGCGGTCAGTTTTGCCGGGCGTTTTTTTACCTCCGGCACCTCCGGCTGTTCGATCGGGAAGATCGGCAGCGCGTTGAGCAGCCGCTGGCCGTAATTTTTGGTGAGCAGACGTTTGTCATAAATCACCACCTCCCCCCAGCAGCCGTGGCTACGAATCAGACGCCCCACCTGCTGAATCAGGTTAAACGACGCCGCAGGTAAACTCTGCACCTCAAACGGATAGCGGTTGAGGCTTTTCAGCCACTCCCCTTCGGTGATCACCACCGGGCTGTCGATGGGCGGGAAAGCGATTTTATGGATGTGCACCTGCGTCAGGTAGTCCCCTTTCAGATCCAGGCCTTCAGCAAACGACTGCAGCCCCACCAGCACGCTGCGCTCGCCGTTATCGATGCGCTTGCGGTGGGTTTCCACCAGCCGGTAGCGCGGCTGATCGCCCTGCACCAGCAGGAGTAAACGCAGATCGGTGACGTGTTCGAGGAAGCGCTGCATCGCCCGCCCGCTGGCAAACAGCACCAGCATGCCGGGGTATTTTTTGCTCTCAACCTGTTCGCGGAAGTAGGCCGCCATCTCCGCGATGTGCTGCTCCTCGTTGTCGATAAGCGGCTCGAATTTCATGCGCGGAATGACCAGCTTGCCCTGCTCGCAGTGGTTAAACGGCGAGTCCAGCGCCACGAAGCGGTCGCCCGCTTTCTCTTTTAGCCCGCTCATCTCCTGCAACCGAGAAAAACTGTTCAGGGAGCGCAGCGTGGCAGAGGTGACAACCACGTGCGGCACGCTGCGCCAGATCAGCTTTTCCAGCTGATCGGCCACACGGATGCCCACGCAGTGGAAAAAGAGGTGAGCCTGCCCGTCCCGCTCTTCTCGGGTGGCCCATTTGGTGACCGGCGCGCCGGACGCCTGCACCATCGAGGCCAGCCGCCAGAGCTTGCTCTGTGATTCGAACATCCCCAACGCGCGGTTCATCTGCAGCAGAATGCGGTGCAGTCGCACCACGTCGTGTGAGCCGGTTTTCTCGCTGAGATCGTTCAGGAACATCTCCGCCAGCCCGCGCAGCTTTTCCAGATGCTTCGCCAGCTGCTGGCAGATCTCCATCACCTCTTCCGGTAGCTCACCCATCGCAAAGCGGTGTTCGGCTTCCTGCGTTTGCGGAAGATAAAGATTCAGGATGTTGTTGAGCGAGGCAATCAGGCCGTAGACCTCTTCACAGTGGTCGCTCAGCCGCTCCGGCACCGCCAGCGGCGGCGTGGTTTTCGGGCGGAACTGCTCCATGCAGGTGGCAATCAGCTTGCAGAACAGATCCAGCTGCAGGCGGAACCACGGGGCGGTAATTTCGGCGCTCATCTCCAGCGCGTCCCGCGCCACGTCGGGCAGATGGTGGCCTTCATCAAGCACCAGCAGCAGGTTTTTAGGCTCCGGCAGCACCGCTTCGCTCTCCAGCGCGGCCATCACCAGCGCGTGGTTAGCCACAACCACCTCCGCTTCCTGAATTTCGCGTCGGGCAACGAAGAACGGGCACTCGCGGAAGTAGTGGCAGTTGCGGTTCAGGCAGCTCGCTTTATCGGTGCTGAGCCTGCGCCATAAATCGTCGCTGATGGCCTTATCGGTATGATCGCGCAGGCCGTCCCATTTATAGCCGTCCAGATCGACCTTGAGCGTGGCGCAGAGCTCCTGCTCGGCCTTGTTATTCGGCGTGAGATCGTCGTCGAGGAAGGCCAGCAGATCCTGCTGCGTCGCTTCGCTGCTGGCCAGCCCCGCCAGGTTTCGCGGACACACGTAGCGTCCGCGCCCAAAGGCAGCGGTAAAGCGCAGGTCGGGGATGATTTTGCGCAGCAGCGGTAAATCTTTGCTGAAGATCTGATCCTGCAACGCCACGTTGGCGGTGCTGACCACCAGCGTTTTGTCCTCTTCCCGCGCAATCGCGATGCCGGGAATGAGATACGACAAGGTTTTCCCGACGCCGGTTGGGGCTTCAATCGCCAGATGTCGCCCGTCGTCCCCGGCGAGCGTTTTAGCCACGTCGGCAATCATCTGCCGCTGCGGCGCTCGGGGGATAAAGTCGGGGATCTGCTGTTGTAGCGCCTTATACCATGCGCCAATTTGCGCCTTCAGCGCAGCGGTTAAAGCCATTGGAAAACCTGAAATACTGTATAAACAGCCACTATTGTGGCACTTTCTCTTCGCTGCCGCAAAAAGAAAAGCCCGGCTTTACGACCGGGCTTCCAGATTACTGCGGGTTAGCAGGCTTGCGCGGGCGGCGTCGACGCTGCCCTTCCCCTGCCGGTTTCCCTTCGCCGCTGCGCCACGGGTTTTCACCCGCCGGTTTGCTGTCGTTGTTGCGACGCGGCGGTTTGCCGGAGGATTTCGGTGCGCCACCTTCTGCACGACGCGGCTGCTGACCGCGACCGCCGCCGCCCTGACCGCGTCCACCGCCGCCCTGACGACCGTTCTGAATCGGCTCGGCTTTGATTGACGGGTCCACTTCGTAACCTGGGGTTTCGATGCGCGGGATCTCTTTCTTCAGCAGACGCTCGATGTCGCGCAAGAGCTTGTGCTCGTCCACACAGACCAGAGAAAGCGCTTCACCGGTTGCCGCCGCGCGGCCGGTACGACCGATACGGTGAACGTAATCTTCCGGCACGTTTGGCAGCTCGTAGTTCACCACGTGCGGCAGCTCTTCAATGTCGAGGCCACGAGCGGCAATGTCTGTCGCCACCAGCACGCGGATGTCGCCGGATTTGAAGTCCGCCAGCGCACGGGTACGCGCGCCCTGGCTCTTGTTACCGTGGATCGCCGCGCTGCGAATGCCGTCTTTATTCAGCTGCTCCGCCAGGTGGTTGGCGCCGTGCTTGGTGCGGGTAAAGACCAGCACCTGCTGCCAGTTGCCCTGACCGATCATCTGGGAAAGCAGTTCCCGCTTGCGCTTTTTATCAACAAAGTGAACGTGCTGCGTCACCTGCTCGGAGGCGGTGTTGCGACGCGCCACTTCCACTTCCAGCGGGTTATGCAGCAGCTTTTCCGCCAGCGCTTTGATCTCGTCGGAGAAAGTCGCGGAGAAGAGCAGGTTCTGACGACGCGCAGGCAGCTTGGCCAGCACGCGACGAATATCGTGGATGAAGCCCATGTCGAGCATGCGGTCGGCTTCGTCCAGTACCAGAATTTCAACGCTATCGAGCTTCACCGCGTTCTGGTGTTCCAGATCCAGCAGACGGCCCGGCGTTGCCACCAGCACGTCCACGCCGCCGCGCAGCTTCATCATCTGCGGGTTGATGCTGACGCCACCGAAAACCACCAGCGAGCGAATGTTGAGATAGCGGCTGTAATCACGCACGTTCTCACCAATCTGCGCCGCCAGCTCGCGGGTAGGAGTCAGGATCAGGGCACGAACCGGACGACGGCTTTTGGCGTGCGGCTGGTTTTTTACCAGCAGCTCTAACAGCGGCAGCGTAAAGCCCGCGGTTTTACCGGTGCCGGTCTGGGCGCTCGCCATCAGGTCACGGCCCTGCAGGACGGCAGGAATAGCCTGCTGCTGGATTGGGGTTGGCTCAACGTAGCCCTGCTCTGCGATCGCGCGCAGAATTTCCGGGTTCAGGCCAAGGGAATCAAAAGACATAAAAACTCCGAACCGCCCCGACCATCACAGGTGTAGTTTTCAGGGAGATATAACGAATAGGGGAGGACAAAAACCACAATGTCGCGAAGGGGCGGAGTGTAGCAGCTTTTGTGACGTGGCGCATAAAATATCCCTCAGCATTCCCTCGACGTAAGCGAGAATCAGGCATAATCTTAATCAATCGATTGATTAATTCTTAATGCCGCCATGAATACGACACCCACAACAACCAAAGGTGAACAGGCCAAAAATCAGCTTATCGCCGCCGCGCTGGCGCAGTTTGGCGAGTACGGGCTGCATGCGACCACGCGCGATATTGCCGCGCTGGCCGGGCAGAACATTGCGGCGATTACCTACTATTTTGGCTCAAAAGAGGATTTATACCTCGCCTGCGCCGAGTGGATCGCCGATTTTATCGGCACGCAGTTTCACCCGCACGTTGAGGAAGCCACCGCGCTGCTCGGCCAGCCGTCGCCCGATCGCGCCGCCGTTCGCCAGCTTATTCTCAACGCCTGCCATAATATGATCCGCCTGCTGACGCACGACGATACGTTGAACCTCAGCAAGTTTATCTCCCGGGAGCAGCTCTCTCCGACCGTCGCCTACCAGCGGGTACACGATCGGGTAATTGCCCCGATGCATACCCATCTGACCCGGCTTATCGCGGCCTACACCGGGCGGGATGCCAACGATACCGAGACAATTTTGCATACCCACGCCCTGCTGGGTGAAATCCTTGCCTTCCGTCTGGGCAGGGAAACTATCCTGTTACGCACCGGCTGGACACAATTTGATGAGGATAAAGCCGCGCAGATTAGCCAGGTCATCGCCTGTCATCTCGATCTGATCCTGCAAGGCTTAACGCAAAGGAGCCTGAAGTCATGAAAAAACCTGTCGCCATCATTCTGGTGGTTGTTGTGTTGCTTGCTGCCGGAGTCGGTGGCTGGCTGTGGTATCAGAGCCAGCAGGATAAAGGCCTGACGCTGTACGGTAACGTGGATATTCGCACGGTGAACATGAGCTTCCGCGTCGGCGGGCGTCTCGCCTCGCTGAGCGTTGACGAAGGCGATGCCATTAAAAGCGGACAGACGCTGGGGATGCTGGATAAAGCCCCCTACGAGAACGCGTTGATGCAGGCCAAAGCGGGGGTTTCCGTGGCTCAGGCGCAGTATGACCTGATGCTGGCAGGCTATCGCGACGAGGAGATCGCTCAGGCCGCCGCCGCCGTTAAGCAGGCGCAGGCAGCCTATGACTACGCGCAGAACTTTTACGCGCGCCAGCAGGGGCTGTGGAAAAGCCGCACCATTTCCGCTAACGATCTGGAAAATGCGCGCTCGTCCCGCGACCAGGCGCAGGCGACGCTAAAATCCGCGCAGGATAAATTAAGCCAGTACCGCACCGGTAACCGCGCGCAGGACATTGCCCAGGCGAAAGCCAGCCTTGAACAGGCGCAGGCGCAGCTGGCCCAGGCGGAGCTGGATCTGCGCGACACCACCTTAATCGCCCCGTCCGACGGCACGCTGATGACCCGCGCCGTGGAGCCGGGCAGCATGCTCAGCGCGGGCAGCACCGTCTTAACGCTCTCCCTGACCCGCCCGGTGTGGGTGCGCGCCTACATTGACGAGCCAAACCTCGGGCAGATGCAGCCGGGCCGCGAGCTGCTGCTCTATACCGACGGCCGCCCCGACAAGCCGTATCATGGCAAAGTGGGCTTTGTCTCCCCTACCGCCGAATTCACACCGAAAACCGTTGAAACACCGGACCTGCGTACCGACCTCGTGTATCGCCTGCGCATCATCGTCACCGATGCGGACGACGCGCTGCGTCAGGGCATGCCTGTCACCGTAAAAGTAGACAACGGGGAACGACATGAATGACGCGGTTATTCAGCTCAACAATCTGGTTAAACAATTTAAGGGTATGGACAAGCCTGCGGTCGCGCCGCTGAACTGCACCATACATAAAGGCTATGTGACCGGGCTGGTCGGCCCGGACGGCGCGGGGAAAACCACGCTGATGCGGATGCTGGCGGGGCTGCTGAAGCCGGATGAAGGCTCGGCCCGCGTGCTCGGTCTTGACCCGATAAATGACGACGGCGCACTCCACGCCATGCTCGGCTATATGCCGCAGAAGTTTGGCCTGTACGAAGACCTGACGGTGATGGAAAACCTGAACCTGTACGCCGATCTGCGCAGCGTCACCGGCGAAACGCGGCAGAAAACCTTCGCCCGCCTGCTGGAGTTTACCTCCCTCGGCCCGTTCACCGACCGGCTGGCGGGCAAGCTCTCCGGCGGGATGAAGCAGAAGCTGGGGCTGGCCTGCACGCTGGTCGGCGAGCCGAAAGTGCTGCTGCTGGATGAGCCCGGCGTTGGCGTAGACCCGATTTCGCGCCGTGAACTGTGGCAGATGGTGCACGAGCTGGCGGGCGACGGGATGCTGATCCTCTGGAGCACCTCCTACCTCGATGAAGCGGAACAGTGTCGGGACGTGCTGCTGATGAACGAAGGCGAACTGCTTTATCAGGGCGAGCCGACGACGCTGACGCAGAGCATGGCCGGACGCAGCTTCCTGCTGCACAGCCCGCAGGAGTCCAACCGCAGGCTGCTGCAGCGGGTGCTCAGGCTGCCGCAGGTCAGCGACGGGATGATCCAGGGCCGCTCGGTGCGCATTATTCTCAAAAAAGAGGCCTCCGCCGACGACGTTCGCCAGGCGCAGGGGATGCCTGAGATCGAGATAGAAGAGACTGCACCGCGCTTTGAGGACGCGTTTATCGACCTGCTGGGCGGCGCGGGTACGTCAGAGTCGCCGCTTGCCGCCATTCTGCATACGGTGGAAGGCACGCCGGGCGAAACGGTCATTGAAGCGAAATCGCTCACCAAGAAATTCGGGGATTTCGCCGCCACCGATAACGTCAATTTTGCGGTGAAACGCGGCGAGATTTTTGGCCTGCTCGGGCCGAACGGCGCGGGAAAATCAACCACCTTTAAGATGATGTGCGGCCTGCTGGTGCCGACGTCCGGCAAGGCGCTGGTGCTGGACATGGATCTGAAGGTCAGCTCCGGCAAGGCGCGCCAGCATCTGGGGTATATGGCGCAGAAGTTTTCCCTGTATGGCAACCTGACGGTCGAGCAGAATCTGCGCTTTTTCTCCGGCGTGTACGGCCTGCGCGGGCGCGCGCAGAACGAGAAGATCCGCCGCATGAGCGACGCCTTCGCCTTAACCAACATTGCCTCCCACGCCACCGACGAGCTGCCGCTCGGCTTTAAGCAGCGGCTGGCGCTGGCCTGCTCGCTGATGCACGAGCCGGATATTCTGTTTCTGGATGAGCCCACTTCGGGGGTTGATCCCATTACCCGCCGCGAGTTCTGGCTGCATATCAACAGCATGGTGGAAAAAGGGGTGACCGTGATGGTGACTACCCACTTCATGGACGAGGCGGAGTACTGCGACCGCATCGGGCTGGTCTATCGCGGCAAGCTGATTGCCCACGGCACGCCGGACGACCTGAAAAACCAGGCCGCCGACGATGAGGTCCCGGACCCGACCATGGAGCAGGCGTTTATCACCCTCATCCACGACTGGGATAAGGAGAATGCCCATGCGCAGTAATGCCCTTTCCTGGCGTCGGGTGCGCGCGCTATGCGTTAAAGAGACGCGGCAGATCGTGCGTGACCCCAGCAGCTGGCTGATTGCGGTGGTGATCCCCCTGCTGCTGCTGTTTATCTTTGGCTACGGCATTAACCTGGACTCCAGCAAGCTGCGGGTCGGGATTTTGCTGGAGCAACAGAGCGAAGAGGCGCTGGACTTCACTCACGCCATGACCGGATCGTCCTACATTGACGCCACCATCAGCGACAACCGACAGGAGTTGATCCAGAAAATGCAGGCCGGGAAAATTCGCGGTCTGATCGTCATTCCGGTGGATTTCGCCGCCAATATGGCGCGGGCAAATACCGATGCGCCGATCCAGGTGATTACCGACGGCAGCGAGCCGAACACCGCCAACTTCGTGCAGGGCTACGCGGAGGGGATCTGGCAGCTCTGGCAGATGCAGCGCGCCGAAGACCGGGGCGAGACGTTCGAACCGCTGATCGACGTGCAGACGCGCTACTGGTTTAACCCCGCCGCCATCAGCCAGCACTTTATTATTCCGGGCGCGGTGACGATTATCATGACGGTAATCGGCGCGATACTGACCTCGCTGGTCATCGCCCGCGAATGGGAGCGCGGCACCATGGAGGCGCTGCTCTCCACCGAAGTGACGCGCGTCGAGCTGCTGCTGTGCAAGCTCATCCCCTACTACTTCCTCGGCATGCTGGCGATGCTGCTCTGCATGCTGGTGTCAGTCTTTATCCTCGGCGTGCCCTATCGCGGCTCGCTGGTGGTGCTGTTCTTTATCACCAGCCTGTTTTTACTCAGCACGCTGGGTATGGGGCTACTCATCTCCACCATCACCCGCAACCAGTTTAACGCCGCGCAGGTGGCGCTCAATGCCGCTTTTCTGCCGTCGATAATGCTCTCCGGGTTTATTTTCCAGATAGACAGCATGCCTGCGGTGATCCGCGCCGTGACCTACATCATCCCGGCGCGCTACTTCGTGAGCACGCTGCAAAGCCTGTTCCTGGCGGGGAATATTCCGGTGGTGCTGATTATCAACACCCTGTTCTTGATGGCGTCGGCGGTGATGTTTATCGGGTTGACGTGGATGAAAACCAAACGGCGGTTAGATTAAGGAGCGCGCATGTTTCACCGTTTATGGACACTGATCCGCAAAGAGCTGCAATCCCTGCTGCGCGAGCCGCAAACCCGCGCCATTCTGGTCTTGCCGGTGCTGATCCAGGTACTGCTGTTCCCGTTTGCCGCCACCCTTGAGGTGACCAACGCCACCATCGCCATTTACAACGAAGACAACGGCAAACATTCCGTCGAGCTAACGCAGCGCTTTGCCCGCGCGAAAGCCTTTACCCACATCCTGCTGCTGAAAAGCCCGCAGGAGATCCAGCCCACCATCGACACGCAAAAAGCGCTGCTGCTGGTGCGGTTCCCGGCGGATTTCTCCCGCAATCTGGATACCTTCCAGACCGCGCCGATGCAGCTGATCCTCGACGGGCGTAACTCCAACAGCGCCCAGATAGCGGCCAACTATCTGCAGCAGGTGGTGAAGGATTATCAGCAGGAGCTGATGGAGGGCAAACCGAAGCCCAACAACAGCGAGCTGGTGGTGCGTAACTGGTACAACCCGAATCTGGACTATAAGTGGTTCGTGGTACCGTCGCTGATCGCCATGATCACCACTATTGGGGTGATGATCGTGACTTCTCTTTCCGTCGCCCGCGAGCGCGAACAGGGCACGCTGGATCAGCTGCTGGTCTCCCCGCTCGCCACCTGGCAAATTTTCGTCGGCAAAGCGGTGCCGGCGCTGATTGTTGCGACCTTCCAGGCCACCATCGTGCTGGGGGTGGGGATTTGGGCCTACGAGATCCCATTCGCCGGTTCGCTGGCGCTGTTTTACTTCACGATGGTGATTTACGGGCTGTCGCTGGTGGGGTTTGGACTGCTGATCTCGGCGCTCTGCTCGACACAGCAGCAAGCGTTTATCGGGGTATTCGTCTTTATGATGCCCGCGATTTTGCTTTCGGGCTATGTTTCGCCCGTCGAGAATATGCCGGTGTGGCTACAGGATCTGACGTGGGTAAACCCGATTCGACACTTTACGGATATCACCAAGCAAATCTATCTGAAGGATGCGAGTCTGGATATTGTCTGGGGAAGTTTGTGGCCGCTACTGGTGATTGCGGCCACGACGGGCTCAGTGGCGTACGCGATGTTTAGACGCAACATTGCGTAGCTTTTTCTCTTTGGTGAGCAACGAGACAACCGCAGGCCCTGCGAGGATGGCCAGACCCGCCAGGGCCAGCAGCAGGTTGTTTTGCAGCACGCGCGACAGCAGCCAAAGCACAATCATCGCGGCACCAAAATACCAGGTGGTGGTGAGTTCTTCGAGCACATCACCCACTTCGCGCCAACGCGCGTCATGGTGACGCTGTAAAAACAGCATCGACAGCACGGTGACGCCGTAAAGCATGCATAGCCCCAGGCCTACATGCACCAGGGTGCCGCTCATCCAGCCCATTACCAGTACGGCCACGACCAGTAAATGCAACATTATCTGCCAGCAACTTAAACCCGTTGCGACACGAACACGTTGTTGCCACTTCATGGCTTCTCTCCTGAAGGATTTTTCTCTGCTAGTTCAGACTACCGCACTTTACGGAAAATTCCGTAACGCCGCATCTTTTTGTGACGCCGACTACACTTTATTTTCATCGGGATAGTCACCCAGGAAGGTGTTTATGACCATTAAAACGCAGCATTTCTCGCTTAAGGTGCTGACGATAAACATTCATAAGGGCTTCACAGCATTTAACCGCCGCTTCATTTTACCGGAGCTGCGCGACGCCGTTCGCACCGTCAGCGCGGACATTGTTTGCCTGCAGGAGGTGATGGGCGCGCACGAAGTGCATCCAATGCATGTCGAAAACTGGCCGGATACTCCCCACTACGAGTTTCTGGCCGATACCATGTGGAGCGACTACGCCTACGGGCGCAACGCGGTTTACCCCGAAGGGCATCACGGTAATGCGGTGCTGTCGCGTTATCCGATTGAACACTATGAGAACCGCGACGTGTCGGTGGGCGAAAGTGAAAAGCGCGGCCTGCTTTACTGTCGTATCACGCCACCCGATCTGGAATTTCCCGTTCACGTTGGCTGTGTTCATCTTGGCCTGCGTGAAGCCCACCGTCAGGCACAGCTGCAGATGCTCGCCGAATGGAGCAATGCGCTGCCGGAAGGCGAGCCCGTGGTCATCGCCGGTGATTTCAACGACTGGCGGCAGCGCGCCAACCATCCGCTTAAGGTGAACGCCGGGCTGGAGGAGATTTTCACCCGCGCCAACGGACGCCCCGCGCGCACGTTCCCGGTGCGCTTCCCCCTGCTGCGCCTTGACCGCATCTACGTGAAAAACGCCCACGCCAGTAGCCCAACCGCGCTGGCGTTACTCAACTGGCGACATCTCTCCGACCATGCCCCACTCAGCGCGGAGATCCATTTATGAAATGTACATGGCAGGAAGGAAACCGCATTACGCTGCTGGAGAATGGCGATCAATATTATCCGGCCGTGTTTAAAGCGATTGATAACGCACAGCAGAAAGTGATCCTCGAAACCTTTATCTGGTTCGAAGATGAGGTTGGCAAGCAGTTGCACAGCGTGCTGCTGCGCGCCGCCCGGCGCGGGGTCAAAATTGAAGCGCTGCTCGACGGCTATGGCTCGCCGGATCTGAGCGATGAGTTCGTCAACGAACTGACCGCCGCCGGCGTGGTCTTCCGCTACTACGATCCCGGTCCCCGCTTATTTGGCATGCGCACGAACCTCTTTCGTCGGATGCACCGCAAAATTGTGGTGGTCGATGAGACGGTGGCGTTCGTCGGCGGCATTAACTACTCCGCCGAACATATGTCTGACTACGGCCCCGAAGCCAAGCAGGATTACGCGATCCGCATTGAAGGCCCGGTGGTTCAGGACATTTTACTGTTTGAGCTGGAGAACCTGCCCGGTAAAGAGGCCGTTCGCCACTGGTGGCGACGCCGCCATCGTCCGGAGGAAAACCGACAGCCAGGCGAAGCGCAGGCGCTGTTTATCTGGCGGGATAACGGCGAGCACCGGGACGACATTGAACGTCATTACCTGAAGATGCTGGCGAACGCGAAGCGCGAGGTGATTATCGCCAACGCTTACTTCTTCCCCGGCTACCGTATTCTGCATGCCATGCGCAATGCCGCCCGACGCGGCGTGCGGGTGAAGCTGATTGTGCAGGGCGAGCCGGATATGCCGATTGTCAAAGTGGGCGCACGCCTGCTGTATAACTATCTGGTGAAGGGCGGCGTGCAGATCTACGAATATCGCCGCCGGCCGCTGCACGGCAAAGTGGCGCTGATGGACGATCACTGGGCCACCGTCGGCTCCAGCAATCTCGATCCGCTGAGTCTGTCGCTGAATCTGGAAGCGAATCTGATCATTCACGATCGGCAGTTTAATCAAACCCTGCGGGATAACCTTCAGGGGCTGATCGTCAATGACTGCGTGCGCGTGGATGAGTCCATGGTGCCGAAACGCACCTGGTGGAACCTTGGCATCGGCGTGGTGGTGTTCCACTTCCTGCGCCATTTCCCGGCGATGGTCGGCTGGCTGCCCGCGCATACGCCAAAGCTTGCGCAGGTGGACCCGCCGGTTCAACCCGAAATGGAAACTCAGGACCGCATTGAGGCGGAAGACGGAGGGAAAACCTGATGTCGAAATCGCATCCTCGCTGGAAGCTGGCAAAGAAAATCCTCACCTGGCTGTTCTTTATCGCCGTCGCGGTACTGTTGGTGGTGTACGCGCAAAAGGTCGACTGGGAAGAGGTGTGGAAGGTCATCCGCAACTATAACCGGATGGTGCTGCTGGGCGCTGTGGGGCTGGTTATCGTGAGCTACCTGATGTACGGCTGCTATGACCTGCTGGGCCGCGCTTACTGCGGCCACAAGCTGGCAAAGCGCCAGGTAATGCTGGTGTCGTTTATCTGCTACGCCTTTAACCTGACGCTAAGCACCTGGGTCGGCGGCATTGGCATGCGCTATCGCCTTTATTCGCGGCTCGGCCTGCCGGGCGGGACCATCACGCGCATTTTCTCGTTAAGCATCACCACGAACTGGCTGGGCTATATTCTGCTCGGCGGCGTGATCTTCACCATCGGCGTGGTGCAGCTGCCCGCGCACTGGTATATCGACGAGGCCACGCTGCGCATTCTGGGCATCGTGCTGCTGCTGATCATCGCCGTGTATCTGTGGGCCTGCGCCTTTGCTAAACGCCGCCACATGACCATCAAGGGGCAAAAGCTGGTGTTGCCCTCATGGAAGTTCGCGGTACTTCAGATGGTGGTCTCCAGCGCCAACTGGATGGCGATGGGGGCGATTATTTGGCTGTTGATTGGTGAAGACGTGAATTACTTCTTCGTGCTGGGCGTGCTGCTGGTGAGCAGTATTGCAGGCGTGATTGTGCATATTCCGGCGGGGATCGGCGTGCTGGAGGCAGTGTTTATCGCCCTGCTCGCCGGAGAACATGTCTCTCAGGGAGCGATTATCGCCGCCCTGCTGGCGTACCGCATGATCTATTACTTCCTGCCGCTGGCGCTGGCAACGGTCTGCTATCTGGTGCTGGAGAGTCGGGCGAAGAAGCTGAGAGCGAAGAATGAGAAGGTAATGGCGAAATAAAAGCAAAACGGCAACCTTATTGCCGTTTTTAGTGTTTGTTCCCTCTCCCCGTGGGAGAGGGTCAGGGTGAGGGCACCAGACCGCACCCCCACCCGGCAAAACAACCTTAACGACGGTTGCCGAAAATACGCAGCAGCATCAGGAACAGGTTGATGAAGTCCAGATACAGCGTCAGCGCGCCCAGAATCGCGTATTTGCGCAGGTTAGAACTGTCGCGCACGTCGATCTGCTCGCCGATGTTTTTCAGCTTCTGGGTGTCATACGCCGTCAACCCAACGAAAACCACCACCCCAATGTAGGTCACGGCCCACATCAGCGCGTCGCTCTTCAGCCACAGGTTCACCAGCGACGCCAGCACAATCCCAATCAGCCCCATAAACAGCATGTTGCCCAGGCCGCTCAGATCGCGTTTCGTCGTGTAACCATACAGACTCATCACGCCGAACATTCCGCCTGTCACCACAAAGGTGCTGGCGATGGAGGAGTAAGTGTAGACGATGAAAATACTGGAAAGCGTCAGCCCGGTCAGCGCCGAATAGAGCATAAACAGCGTGGTCGCCATTCCGGCACTGAGTTTCTGCACCAGACCCGAAAGCACAAACACCAGCGCCAGCTGCGCGATAATCAGCCCAAAGAAGGTGATTTTGCTAGAGAAGATAAACATCATCAGTTCAGGCGTGTTTGCTGCATACCACGCGATAAACGCGGTAAGCAGCAGGCCGACCGTCATCCAGCCGTACACCTGAGCCATATACGTCTGCAGGCCGCTACGGGTCTGCTGTACTATTGAATCGGAACGCGGAAATCGGTCCATGATTCACTCCTGATTAAGATTAAGTAGACACACACGTTAAGAGTAACACATCCACGTAAACCGACTACCAGCGGCTGGCGGCGTGTTTATCGCTGTCGCGCGATTCCACCCAGCGGTCGCCTTCCGGCGTGGCTTCGCGCTTCCAGAACGGGGCTTTGGTTTTGAGATAATCCATAATGAACTCGCCTGCCGCAAAGGCGCTCCCGCGGTGCGCGCTGGTGACGCCGACGAAGACGATCTCTTCGCCAGGCCACATCTCGCCGATGCGGTGAATCACCGTGACGCGGCCAAGCGGCCAGCGGCTCCGAGCCTCGTCGACAATCTCCGCCAACGATTTCTCGGTCATCCCCGGATAGTGCTCCAGCGTCAGCGCCTTCACGCTGTCACCGAGGTTGTGGTTGCGCACTTTGCCTGTGAAGGTGACGACCGCGCCGTCTTCATCGCGTTCCGCCAGCCAGTCATATTCAGTGCCAACATTAAAACGCTCGTGACCGACCAGAATTCGGGTTTCAGCCATCTTAGCCCCCCGTTACCGGCGGGAAGAAGGCAACTTCATCGCCTTCCTTCAGCGGATGAGTGAACTCCACCAGCGTCTGGTTAACGGCGGCCAGCAGCTTGCCTTCGTCCAGCGCCAGCGCCCAGCGGTCGCTTTGTGCCGCCAGATGCGCGCGCAGGGCAGCGACGTTGTCGAAGGAGGCATCCAGCGTCAGGCTGTCGGTATTCACCAGCTCACGCACCTGGGCAAAAAAGAGCACCTTAATCATGGCTGTCCACCTTAAAATCACCGGATTTGCCGCCGCTTTTTGCCAGCAGGCGCACCGGGCCAATCACCATATCTTTCTGCACCGCTTTGCACATGTCGTAGATGGTCAGCGCGGCGACGGAGGCCGCGGTCAGCGCTTCCATCTCCACGCCGGTTTTGCCGGTTAAGCGGCAGAGTGACTCAATGCGCACGCGATTATGCTCCGGCTGCGCCTGCAGGTTCACTTCCACCTTGCTTAGCATCAGCGGATGGCACAGCGGAATGAGATCCCAGGTGCGCTTGGCGGCCTGAATCCCCGCGATGCGCGCGGTGGCAAAGACGTCGCCCTTATGGTGGCTGCCGTCGATAATCATCGCCAGGGTCTCCGGCAGCATAGTGACGAACGCTTCCGCGCGCGCCTCGCGCACCGTTTCGGCTTTGGCGGAAACATCCACCATATGCGCTTCACCGGCGGCGTTAATGTGGGTCAGTTGTGACATAGCTTATTTCTTTAAATGGGGATGGAAATTACACGGACGGGTACGGGCATCCAGCTGCGGGGCGATGATGTTTTCCCACGCGGTGCGGCAGGCTTTGGTCGAACCCGGCATGGCGAAAATCAGGGTTTTGTTCGCCACGCCCGCCACGGCGCGCGACTGGAGCGTGGAGGTACCAATCTCTTCAAAGGAGAGCATGCGGAACACCTCGCCGAAGCCTTCCACCTCGCGGTCAAACAGCGGGATAAGCGCTTCGGGGGCCTGATCGCCTGCGGTAAAGCCGGTGCCGCCGGTAATCAGCACCACCTGCACCTCATCGCTGGCAATCCACTGCGAAACCTGAGCGCGAATGGCGTAGCGGTTCTCCTTCACGATCGCTTTATCGACGATGTGATGACCCGCGTCATGGGCCGCATCGCGCAACCAGTGGCCGGAGGTATCATCCTCTTCGCCACGGCGGTCGGAAACGGTAAGGATAGCAATGCGTGTCGGGATAAATTCTGCGCTTACCTGACTCATCTTCTGATTCCTTCTTAAGCCTGATTACCCGCCAATGTAGGACAGGTTCTGAGTAATACCGGTATTGCCCTGATGCAGGAAGTGGGTCTGTTTTTTATGCGTCAGCGCTTCAGAAATGCGTGCTTCAAGCGCGTCCTGCTGCGCATCGTCTTCCAGCAGATCGCGAAGGTCTACGCCGCCGTCGCCAAACAGGCAAAGGTGGAGCTTGCCAACGGAGGAGACGCGCAGGCGGTTGCAGCTGGCGCAGAAGTCTTTCTCATAGGGCATGATAAGCCCAATCTCACCTTCATAATCCGGGTGGCAGAAGACCTGCGCCGGGCCGTCGCTGCGCTGGCGGATCTGGTGGATCCAGCCGCGTCTCAGCAGCGCGTCGCGCAACACCATGCCGGAGATGTGATGGCGACGGAACAGCTCGCTGCCCTCGCCGGTTTCCATCAGCTCAATAAAACGCAGTTGAATGCGGCGTGGTTTGATCCATGCCAGGAAGGTGTCCAACTGATGATGGTTTACATCACGCATCAGCACTGTGTTGACTTTGACTTTGTCGAAGCCCGCAGCGAATGCGGCGTCGATGCCGTCCATGACCTGCTGGAATTTATCCTGGCCGGTAATGGCGTGGAACTGACGGGCATCGAGGCTATCGACGCTGACGTTGATCGCCGTCAGCCCCGCATCGCGCCAGTTCGCCACGTCGCGCGCCATGCGGTAACCGTTGGTGGTCACGGCAATCTGGCGGATACGTTCGTTTTCACGCACGGCGGCGATGATGTCGGGAAAATCACGGCGCAGAGAGGGTTCGCCGCCGGTCAGACGCACTTTTTCGGTGCCGAGCTCAGAGAAGGCGCGCGTGACGCGGCGCACTTCATCCACGGAGAGAAAGCCGTTATTGGTGACGCTGCCCGGTTTGTAGCCATCGGGCAGGCAGTAGGTGCAACGGAAGTTGCACACATCGGTAATCGACAGACGCAAGTAGAAAAACTTACGCGCGAAAGCATCAGTAAGTTGTGAAGCCATGTACACCTTTCCAGATCGGGAGGCACAGTCATTTCTTTCTGTACCCTGGTGGCAAATTCGCCACGGCCAGGGCGCCATATCGTTCGACACAGGCGCCAGGGCTAGAGTGTATGTTTTCAAAAATGAAAACGTGGTTAGGGCGATAGTAGCGCGGAAATTCTGACGGCGCCATTATCGCTTTACGCTATATAATCATCTATATAGCGAATCAATCCTGCATTTTCGCTACAGAATACCTAAAAACCGCATTTTCACATTGATATACGTCATTTTGCATCGGGTGAGGCATCGTCTTTTAGGGGTAGTTAGGTTACTGTTACGCGATCGAACGTGATAAGGAATACCTATGCGCAATCGCACTTTTGCGGATCTTGACCGAGTGGTCGCTCTTGGCGGAGGCCACGGCCTGGGCCGCGTCATGTCCTCATTGTCGTCACTTGGCTCAAGGCTGACAGGGATAGTGACCACCACCGATAACGGTGGCTCAACGGGGCGGATCCGACGTGCCGAAGGCGGGATTGCCTGGGGAGATATGCGCAACTGTCTGAACCAGTTAATCACCGAACCGAGCGTCGCGTCGGCGATGTTTGAGTACCGTTTTGGCGGTAATGGCGAACTTTCCGGGCATAACCTCGGAAATCTGATGTTAAAGGCTTTAGATCACCTGAGCGTGCGGCCTCTCGAAGCCATCAACCTGATCCGTAATCTGCTAAAAGTGGATGCATTCCTGATCCCCATGTCTGAACAACCGGTCGATTTGATGGCTATCGACGCTGAAGGGCATGAAGTTTACGGCGAGGTGAATATTGACCAACTCCTCCTGCCGCCAACGGAGCTAATGACCTATCCGAGCGTACCCGCCACGCGCGAAGCGGTGGAAGCCATCGGGGAAGCGGATCTTATCCTGATCGGTCCAGGCAGTTTTTACACCAGCCTGATGCCCATTCTACTGGTAAAAGAGCTGGCGCAGGCGCTGCGCCGCACCCCTGCCCCGATGGTTTACATCGGTAACCTGGGCCGTGAACTGAGTCCGGCGGCGGCGAGCCTGTCGCTGGCAGACAAGCTTGAATTAATGGAGCATTACGTCGGCAAGAAAATCATTGACGGCGTAGTCGTGGGCCCAAAAGTGGATGTAACAGGGATTGGCGATCGTCTGGTGGTGCAGGAGCCGCTGGAAGCGAGTGATATTAAGTATCGTCATGACCGTCACCTGCTGCGCGAGGCGCTGGAGAAGGCGATTCAGGCGCTGGGTTAGGTTCGTTTTGTGCGGCCTGATGCCCTCACCCCGGCCCTCTCCCACGGGGAGAGGGAGAAAACAACGCTTTACTCACGATGCCGCGATGAAAAGATCCCGCAGTTGATGAAGCTGGTCGCGGATCTGCGCCGCCTCTTCGAACTCCAGGTTCTGCGCGTGCTGCATCATCTGCCCTTCCAGCTCGTGGATTTTCTGCTGCAGCGCTTTCGGCGTCAGCACGACGGTATCTTCTTCCACCACTGAACGCGCCTTGCCGCGGCCTTTCGCTTTGGTTTTGGCAATGTTCTGACCCAGCGCCAGAATATCCACCACCTTCTTGTTCAGCCCCTGTGGCGTAATGCCGTGCTCTTCGTTGTAGCGCTGCTGTTTCTCGCGGCGGCGCTCCGTTTCGCCAATCGCTTTCGCCATCGACGGGGTGATTTTGTCACCGTACAGAATCGCTTTCCCGTTAACGTTACGCGCGGCGCGACCGATGGTCTGGATCAGCGAACGCTCGGAACGCAGGAAGCCCTCTTTGTCCGCATCCAGAATCGCCACCAGCGAGACTTCCGGCATATCCAGGCCTTCTCGCAGCAGGTTGATCCCCACCAGCACGTCAAACTCGCCCAGACGCAGATCGCGAATAATCTCCATGCGCTCGACGGTGTCGATATCCGAGTGCAGATAACGCACCTTCTCGCCGTGCTCTTCCAAATACTCGGTCAGGTCTTCCGCCATGCGTTTGGTGAGCGTGGTCACCAGCACGCGCTCGTTGATCGCCGAACGGGCGCGAATTTCCGAGAGCAGATCGTCCACCTGAGTGGCCACCGGACGAACTTCAATAATCGGGTCAAGCAGGCCCGTTGGGCGCACAACCTGATCGACAACGTCTTCACCGGATTTCTCCAGCTCGTAGTTGCCCGGCGTGGCCGAGACGTAAATGGTTTGCGGCGCGAGCGCCTCAAACTCTTCAAACTTCATCGGGCGGTTATCCAGCGCTGACGGCAGGCGGAAGCCGTACTCCACCAGCGTCTCTTTACGCGCCCGGTCACCGCGGTACATCCCGCCGATCTGCGGGATCGTGACGTGGGATTCGTCGATCACCAGCAAACCGTCTGCCGGAAGGTAGTCAAACAGCGTCGGCGGCGGCTCGCCCGGCCCGCGCCCGGAGAGGAAGCGCGAGTAGTTTTCAATGCCGGAGCAGTAGCCCAGCTCGTTCATCATCTCAAGGTCGAACTGGGTGCGCTGGCTCAGGCGCTGCTCTTCGAGCAGCTTATTGTTCGCCAACAGCACCTTGCGGCGGTCGGCCAGCTCTACTTTGATCTCTTCCATCGCCTGCACGATACGCTCACGCGGCGTCACGTAGTGCGTTTTCGGATAGATGGTAAAACGCTGGATCACCGATTCAATGTGTCCGGTCAGCGGATCGAACAGCGACAGGCGTTCAACCTCTTCGTCAAACAGCTCGACGCGAAGCGCCATATCGTCTGATTCCGCCGGGAAGATGTCGATCACCTCACCGCGTACGCGGAACGTCCCGCGCTGGAACGCCTGATCGTTACGGGCATACTGCAGCTCCGCCAGACGGCGAACGATGGCGCGCTGGTCGATGATCATCCCCTGCGTCAGGTGCAGCATCATCTTGAGATAGAGATCCGGATCGCCCAGACCGTAGATCGCGGAAACCGATGCGACGACGACCACGTCGCGACGCTCCAGAAGCGCCTTAGTGGCCGACAGTCGCATCTGCTCGATGTGTTCGTTCACCGAGGCGTCCTTCTCAATGAAGGTGTCAGAGCTCGGCACATAGGCTTCTGGCTGGTAGTAATCGTAGTAGGAGACGAAATACTCCACCGCGTTTTCGGGGAAGAACTCTTTCATCTCACCGTAGAGCTGCGCCGCCAAAGTTTTATTGGGTGCCAACACCATCGTGGGGCGCTGGAGATCCGCAATCACGTTGGCGATGGTGAAGGTTTTACCCGAGCCGGTTACCCCCAATAGCGTCTGATGCGCCAGCCCATCTTCCAGCCCCTCTTCCAGACGGCGGATGGCCTCGGGCTGATCCCCCGAAGGACGGAAAGCAGAATTCAATTTGAACGGTTTACTCATGGGCGACAACCTGATGACGTTATAAGCGGCAGGTGAGTAATTTTACTCGTTGTTGCCAGGAATGCCAGTAAAAAACACTGGATGAAAAACCAGTAGCATGTCAGGATATTTAGCATAGCGCCTGAATGATTGGTGCGATAACGACCAAAATTTGGACTGTGACAATATAAAACACCAGTCAAGTCAGGTTATCCCCAGAACTTTTCCTTTTTTAACATTTGTCAAGCCAGGTAATGATAGTTTTGTGGCAACGGGTGACAGTTTCATGACGGCAATTGATTTTATCTAACCAGTTAATTACAAAGCGATATTTTCTAAAGCCGTGTTTCGCATCAATTCGGGCGTAACCCGCGTGTTCTCTCGCTTATCGCGTGTTTTCTAACTCTAATGCACATGGTTATCCACAGGAATAGTGGATAACTGCGTCCAGCCCGTACAGACCGCCACTCGGCAAATTCCCGGTTTTTCCCACGAGGCGGCAACAAAAAATTTTTATAGCTATTTTTTGATGCTAAACAGTTGAGTCATTCATAACCCACTCGTGCGATCTCGCTCACAAATCCACCATTTCACGCCCTGCACCACAATTCACCGCTTCCGGCACCGTAGATGTGCAATTTGAGGAACCGCGAGACGATCCACAGAGACTTATTCCTAAAAAAGTCCCTTTTTTAATCACTTTATCGTTTCTGGCAGGCGTTTTGCAGAGTCGACAACGAGCGTCATCAATAACCCTTTTTAAGGAGAGAAAGATGTTGAGTCTGCGTGCTGTGAATCAGTTTTACGGAAGCCAACATACGCTATGGAACCTGGATTTAGATTTTCCGCAAGGCATATGTACAGGCGTCGTTGGCCTGCCGGGAATGGGCAAAACGACCCTGATGAACTGCATTACCGGAAAAGTGCCCGTCGAAAGCGGCACCATTATCTGGCATGAAGCCGGCGCGCCGCCGCGCGATTTGCTCCGCCAGGCATCAGAGCACCTTTCCATGCCGGGCATAGGCTATGTGCCGCAGGACAGGCGGATCTTTTCCCAGCTGACGATTGATGAGAATTTGCATATTGCGATGCAGGCCGTGGGGAAACCCGATCCTGAGGCGAAAAGAGACGTTTACGACCTGTTTCCGGCACTCTATTCGCTGCGGCAGGCCCGCGCCAACACGCTCTCGCCAGACGACCAGTACCAGTTGGCCCTGGCCAACGCGCTGGTGAACCGCCCGCGCCTGCTGATCCTTGATGAGCCCCTGCACGGCGCAGGACACAGCTTCGCCCAGAAGCTGGGGCAGCTACTGGTGCGCTTAAACCGGGAGTTAGGTATGACGGTGCTGTTAGCGGAGCAACAGCTGTCGTTTATCCGCCGGGTTGCGGAGCGTTTCTGTATGCTCTATCGCGGACGTAACGTGGCGCAGGGCCACGTTAACGAACTGGATGACGAGCTTATCGCCCACTGGATGTCGCGGGAAGCAAGACGCTGAGGTCGAGATAACGCCCGGTTTCGGCATTTTCCGCGCCGTCAGCAAGCCAGGGAATTTCCCCAAGGCACGGGGCGGGAAGTACGCGCCTGAGCGTCGCCAGATACTCCTGGTGTCGTTTCCCCGGTGCAACCACGTCGTTGGCTATCCAGCCCGCCAGACGCAGCCCGGCCTGCTGGACGGCCTGCGCGGTCAACATGGCGTGATTGATACAGCCCAGCTTGACGCCGACGACCAGAATGACCGGAAGCTTCTCGGCCTGCACCCAGTCAGCAAACGTCTGCGCGTCCGAAAGCGGCGTAAACCAGCCCCCTGCACCTTCCACCAGCACCCAGTCGGCCTGGCCTTCCAGCGTCCGTAACCCGGCAGACAGCACGGCGAAATCAATCGGACGACCTTCGTCAGCGCTGATAATGTGGGGCGAGGTCGGCTCGGCAAAGGTGTACGGATTGACCGCTGAATAGGCAAGTTCAAGCGTGCTGTTGCGCTGGAGCGCCAGCGCGTCGGTGTTGCGTAACCCTTCCGCCGTCATCTCGCTGCCGGAAGCAACCGGCTTATACCCGGCGGTGTTTTTCCCAAGCTTTCGTGCCGCCTGCAGCAGCGCCGCGCTGGCCACCGTTTTGCCCACTTCCGTATCCGTGCCGGTGACAAAATAACGTTCAGTCACGTTCGATAACCCCATGAAAAAGTTGATAAGAGAGCGGGAAATGCCCCCGCTGCTGCGGCCAGGCCAGCTCCAGACGCTGCAGCTGGCCCCGGGTGAGCGGTTTTCTCTCCCGCCCGGCGTGCAGGTGCGTGGCCCCGATGCCCTTCAGCGAGCGCATGGCGCTGAGCGCATCGCTAAAATTGAGGGTGATGGTCTGCACCGTGCTGCGATAACGCCAGCCTGCCAGCGCCTGCGTCACATGGTCATGCGATAAAAAGCGGTTAGCGTGCGGCTGCTCATCCACCGCTTTCCACGCCTCATTCAGCTCCGGTAGCGAGCTTTCCAGCAGGGTGGTAAAGGCCACCTTCCCGCCCGGTCGCGCCACGCGATAAAGCTCGCGCAGGGCCTGCGGCAGGCTGCTGCACCACTGGACCGCCAGATGACTCCAGACCAGATCGAACTGCGCATCCGCCAGCGGGATCGCCTCGATATCCGCCAGCAGATAGCGATCCGCTGCCTGCCGCTGACGCGCCTCGTCGAGCATCTGCTCTGAGAGGTCGATAGCCGTGACCTGGCTTCCCACCCCGCGCCAGTAGCGGCTGTTGCTGCCGGGACCACAGCCGGCATCCAGCACCTGCGGAAAGCGGTTCTCGCCAAGCGCGGCCAGAAGCCCCTGCGCGCTCTGACGCTGCAGCTCATCGTGCTGCGAATAGCTCTGCGCGGCCCGACCAAATGCCGCCGCAACGGCCTGTTTATTCACCGGCAACATGGAGCGCCTCCAGCAACGTCTGGATATCCTGCGCCTCATGCGCCGCCGTCAGGGTTAAGCGCAGCCGCGCGGTACCCGGAGGGACCGTTGGCGGGCGGATGGCGGTCACCCACATGCCGCGCTCGCGCAGCGCCTGTGCCAGCGCCAGCGCGAGGCCGTTTTCGCCGACAATCACCGGCTGGATGGCGCTCTGCGAATCGGGACTGTGGAAGGGCAGCGCCGCTAGCCCCTGGCGGAAGCGGGAGATATGCTCCGCCAGCCGCTGGCGACGTTCATCCCCGTCTGCGCTGCGGATCACCGCCAGCGACGCTGACAGCGCCACGGCCTGCGCCGGGGGCATGCTGGTGCTGTAAATGAGGTGTCGGGCAAACTGCAGCAGATAGTCGGCGACGGACTCGCTGCACAGCACGGCGGCGCCGCTGACGCCAAAGCCCTTGCCGAAGGTGACAATCAGCAGTTCCGGTTTCACGTTTTGCTGGTATGCGCTGCCGCGACCTTCGTCGCCCATTACGCCAATGCCGTGGGCATCGTCCACCAGCAGCCAGGCGTTTTGCCGCTTTGCTGCCTCGTGCAGCGCGGCAAGCGGCGCGCTGTCGCCGTCCATGCTGAACACCCCTTCCGTGACCGCCAACTGCTGTCCGTCGCAAGGTTTATCCAGCAGCGCAGCAAGCTGCCCCGCATCGTTATGGGCAAAGCGGCGCAGCTGCGCCGGGCTTAAATTTGCCGCCTCCAGCAGCGAGGCGTGGCTCAGGCGGTCAGCGACAATACGGTCCTCTTTTTCCATCAGGGCGGTAATGACCGCCTGATTGGCGGCAAAGCCGGAGATAAAGAGCAACGCCCGCGGGTAGCCGAGCCAGTCGGCAAGCGCCTCTTCCAGCGCCTGATGCGCCGTGGTGTAGCCGCTGACGTGCCCCGAGCCGCCGCTGCCCACGCCAAACCGCTCTGCGCCCTGATGCCAGGCGCGAATGATGGCCGGATGCTGGCTCAGCCCGAGATAGTCATTGCTGGAGAAATTACAAAACTGCCGCCCCTCGCGGGTAAGAAAACGGCCCGCGCCGTTTTCCACCACCCTGCGAACGCGAAACGCCTCTGCCGCCCGGCGTTCGTCCAGCGCGGTTTTTATGCGTGCCTGCCAGGTCATACGGCTGCCGCGTTGTAGAACTGGTCGGTGTCGGCGTTGAAAATCTGCTGCTCCAGCTGCTGCTGTTGCTCGTTATCGCCCGTCAGCACCTCGGTCTGATGCGGGTTAAGCCCCAGCTTGCGGAACAGCTGAACGTCTTTGTCCTCTTCGGGATTCGGCGTGGTCAACAGCTTGCAGCCGTAGAAGATGGAGTTGGCTCCGGCCATAAAGCACATCGCCTGGGTCTGCTCATTCATCTGCTCGCGACCGGCAGAAAGGCGCACGAAAGAGGTCGGCATCATGATGCGCGCTACCGCGATGGTGCGGATAAAATCAAACGCATCCACGTCGTCGTTGTCCGCCATCGGCGTACCCTTGACCTTCACCAACATGTTGATCGGCACGCTTTCCGGCGGGGTCGGCAGGTTCGCCAGCTGCAGTAGCAGGCCCGCGCGGTCTTTCACCGTTTCGCCTAAGCCGACAATACCGCCGGAGCAGACCTTGATCCCCGCGTCGCGCACTTTATCCAGGGTATCCAGACGCTCCTGATAGGTACGGGTGGTGATGACGTTACCGTAAAACTCCGGCGAGGTGTCGAGGTTGTGGTTGTAGTAGTCCAGCCCCGCCGCCGAGAGGCGCTGCGCCTGCTCGTCGTTCAGCGTGCCGAGCGTCATACAGGCTTCGAGGCCCATCTCCTTCACGCCCTTCACCATCTGCTCCAGATACGGCATGTCGCGATCGTGCGGGTTCTTCCACGCCGCGCCCATGCAGAAGCGGGTCGAGCCGGCGTTTTTCGCCTTGCGCGCCGAGTCGAGCACCTGCTCCACTTCCATCAGCCGTTCAGACTCCAGGCCGGTTTTGTAGCGCGCGCTCTGCGGGCAATATTTGCAGTCTTCAGGACAGGCACCGGTTTTGATCGACAGCAGCGTGCTGACCTGAACATGGCGGGGATCGAAGTGCTGACGATGCACCTGTTGGGCTTCGAACATCAGCTCAAGGAAAGGTTTGTTGAATAATTCAGTGACTTGCGACATCGTCCAGCGTGCGTGGTGAGCCATTGGGCTTCTCCAAAGGGTTTTGTTAATTTTCGGTTCGGTTTATACTCGTAAACCTAAAACTTTTCAAAATGGTTTACAAGTCGATTATGACCCAGGACGATCTCGCCTTCGACAAGCAGCATATCTGGCACCCTTACACCTCCACCACCCGCCCCCTTCCCGTCTATCCGGTGGCCTCGGCTCACGGCTGCGAGCTGCACCTCGCCAGCGGCGAGCGGCTCGTTGACGGGATGTCCTCCTGGTGGGCGGCCATTCACGGGTACAACCACCCGCGCCTGAATGCGGCGATGAAGGCGCAGATTGACCAGATGTCGCACGTGATGTTTGGCGGGATCACCCATCAACCTGCGGTGGATTTATGCCGTCGCCTGGTGGCGATGACGCCTGCATCGCTGGAGTGCGTGTTCCTGGCCGATTCCGGCTCCGTGGCGGTGGAAGTGGCGATGAAAATGGCGCTGCAGTACTGGCATGCGAAAGGCGAAACGCGCCAGCGGTTCCTCACCTTCCGCAACGGCTATCACGGGGATACCTTCGGGGCGATGTCGGTGTGCGATCCGGACAACTCCATGCACAGCCTGTGGAAGGGATATCTGCCGGAAAACCTGTTTGCCCCGGCCCCCCAGAGCCGCTTCGACGGCGAGTGGAACGAGATGGACATGGTCGGCTTCGCGCGGCAGATGGCGGCGCATCGCCATGAAATCGCCGCCGTGATCCTTGAGCCGATTGTGCAGGGCGCAGGCGGAATGCGGATGTACCATCCGGAATGGCTGAGGCGTATTCGCAAGATGTGCGACCGCGAGGGCATTCTGCTGATTGCCGATGAGATCGCCACCGGCTTTGGCCGCACCGGCAAGCTGTTTGCCTGCGAGCATGCGGGTATCGCCCCGGATATTCTGTGTCTGGGTAAAGCGCTGACCGGCGGCACCATGACGCTCTCCGCCACGCTCACGACCCGTCAGGTTGCCGACACCATCAGCGACGGCGAGGCGGGATGCTTTATGCACGGCCCGACGTTTATGGGTAATCCTCTCGCCTGCGCCGTCGCTAGCGAAAGCCTCGCCATTCTGGAAAGCGGTGAATGGCAGACGCAGGTCACGGCGATTGAGGCGCAACTGAAAGAGGCCCTGAGCGCCGCCTCGGGTGCGAATTTCGTGGCGGACGTGCGCGTGCTGGGCGCCATCGGCGTGATCGAAACCACCTATCCGGTGAACATGGCGGCGCTGCAGCGCTTCTTCGTTGACCAGGGCGTCTGGGTGCGGCCTTTCGGCAAGCTTATCTACCTGATGCCGCCGTACAGCATCACGCAGGAGCAGTTGCGTAAATTAACTGACGCGGTCGTTACAGCCGTTAACATTCCCGCGCATTTCACGATTTAACCCCATGCGTTACACTTCCTGAACGAGTGATTAACGAGGGTAAACCGTATGAAAATCATCAGTAAAGATCTGCGCGACGGCGAAAAGCTCCCGGAACGCCACGTATTCAACGGCATGGGGTATCAGGGAGACAATATCTCCCCGCACCTGGCGTGGGACGAGGTTCCGGCCGGAACCAAAAGCTTTGTCGTGACCTGCTACGACCCGGATGCGCCGACCGGCTCCGGCTGGTGGCACTGGATTGTGGCGAACCTGCCTGCCGACACGCGCGTCCTGCCGCAGGGTTCCGGCTCTGACCTGGTTGCCCTGCCTGAAGGCGCGATTCAGACGCGCACCGATTTTGGTAAAGCGGGCTACGGCGGCGCAGCGCCGCCAAAAGGGGAAACCCACCGCTATATCTTCACGGTGCACGCGCTGGATGTGGAGAAGATTGAGGTCGATGAAGGGGCGAGCGGCGCGATGGTCGGGTTTAACGTGCATTTCCATTCGCTGGGGAGCGCGTCGATTACGGCGATGTATTCATAAAAAAAGCCGGGTGGCGGCTACGCCTTACCCGGCCTACATTTCGCACGCGTAGGCCCGGTAAGCGCAGCGCCACCGGGCAAAAATCACAGCACCGGCGGCAACAGCCCCACCAGCCGCCCCTCTTCCAGAAGCTGCATCGCCTTATCAATATCCGGCGCAAAGAAGCGGTCATCATCGTAGTGCGAGACATGCTCGCGCAGCGCATGACGCGCCTGCTCCAGCAGCGGGCTGGATTTTAGCCCTTCACGCAGATCGATCCCCTGACTTGCCGCCAGCCATTCTACCGCCAGCACGCCGCGGGTGTTCGAGGCCATTTCCCACAGACGACGCCCGGCAGCCGGTGCCATCGAAACGTGATCTTCCTGGTTCGCTGACGTTGGCAGGCTGTCCACGCTGTGCGGGTGCGACAGGGCTTTGTTCTCGCTCGCCAGCGCTGCGGCTGTTACCTGAGCAATCATAAAGCCCGAGTTGACCCCGCCGTTACGCACCAGGAATGGTGGCAGCTGGGACATATGTTTATCCATCATCAGTGCAATACGGCGCTCGGACAACGCGCCGACTTCGGCAATCGCCAGGGCGATATTATCCGCCGCCATCGCCACCGGCTCGGCGTGGAAGTTACCTCCGGAAACCACCTCGTTTTCCTGGGCGAACACCAGCGGGTTATCGGACACCGCGTTGGCCTCCACCAGCAGGACCTCTGCCGCCTGGCGCAGCTGCGTCAGGCACGCGCCCATCACCTGCGGCTGACAGCGCAGGGAATACGGATCCTGCACCTTTTCGCAGTTATGGTGTGAATCGGCAATTTCGCTGGTGTCGGTAAGCACGTGACGGTACATCGCGGCGGCATCAATCTGCCCGCGCTGACCGCGCACCTCGTGGATGCGGGCATCGAACGGGCGACGCGAGCCCAGCACGGCTTCGGTGGTCAGCGCACCGCACACCACCGCCGAGGCAAACAGATCTTCCGCTTCAAACAGGCCGCGTAGCGCGAAAGCGGTCGATGCCTGGGTGCCGTTCAGCAGCGCCAGCCCCTCTTTCGCCGCCAGCGTGATCGGGTTTAACCCGGCTTTTTTCAGCGCCTCTTTCGCAGGAAGCCACTCGCCCCGCCAGCGTGCTTTGCCTTCGCCCAGCAGCAGCAGCGACATGTGGGCCAGCGGCGCGAGATCGCCGGATGCCCCAACAGAGCCTTTCGCCGGGATCCACGGATAGACTTCCGCATTGACAAGCGCCATCAGCGCCTGAATCACGCTCAGGCGAATGCCGGAGAAACCGCGCGCCAGGCTGTTGATTTTGAGGACCATCATCAGACGGACAATTTCATCGTCCAGTGGCTGACCGACGCCCGCCGCATGCGACAGCACCAGCGAACGCTGTAAGTTTTCCAGATCGTGCGTCGCGATGCGGGTCTGCGCCAGCAGCCCAAAGCCGGTGTTAATCCCGTAGGCGGTGCGCCCTTCGGCAACAATCGCCTCCACGCAGGCCACGCTCTCGTTAATGGCGGCGTGCGCGCTGTCATCCAGCGAAAGCGTAACCGATTGACGCCAGACGTGACGCAGCTGCTTGAGCGTCAGCGAGCCGGGAGTGAGTGTTAATGCGTTCATTAATGCTTTCCTTGTGTGGCAGGGATCATCGGCAGGTTAAGGCCCTGCTCTTTGGCACAGTCAATGGCAATCTCATAACCCGCATCCGCGTGACGCATCACGCCGGTTGCCGGGTCGTTGTGCAGCACGCGAGCGATACGCGCGGCGGCTTCATCGGTTCCGTCGCAGACGATGACCATCCCGGAATGCTGGGAGAAGCCCATCCCCACGCCGCCGCCGTGGTGCAGCGATACCCAGGTCGCGCCGCTGGCGGTATTCAGCAGAGCATTCAGCAATGGCCAGTCGGAGACTGCATCCGAACCGTCGCGCATGGCTTCGGTTTCGCGGTTCGGGCTGGCGACGGAGCCGGAGTCCAGGTGGTCGCGGCCAATGACGATCGGCGCGGAGACTTCACCACTGCGCACCATTTCGTTGAAGGCCAGGCCGAGTTTTTGACGCCACTCCAGCCCTACCCAGCAGATACGCGCCGGCAGGCCCTGGAAGTTAATACGCTCGCGGGCCATGTCCAGCCAGCGGTGCAGGTGTTCGTCATCGGCGACGATCTCCTTCACTTTGGCGTCGGTTTTGTAGATGTCCTCCGGGTCGCCGGACAGGGCAACCCAGCGGAACGGACCGATGCCGCGGCAGAACAGCGGGCGGATATAGGCAGGAACGAAGCCCGGGAAGTCGAACGCGTTATTTACGCCCATCTCTTTCGCCATCTGGCGGATGTTGTTGCCGTAGTCAAAGGTCGGAATGCCCATCTGGCTAAAGGCCAGCATGGCGGAGACGTGTTCGGCCATGGCGCGTTTCGCGGCGAGTACCGTGCCTTCCGGGTCGGTCTCTGCTTTTTGCTGATATTCTTCCCACGTCCAGCCTTTTGGCAGGTAACCGTGCAGCGGGTCATGGGCGCTGGTCTGGTCGGTGACCAGATCCGGTCGCACGCCGCGGGCGACGAGTTCAGGAACGATATCGGCCGCGTTGCCGCACAGGGCAATCGACACCGCTTTGCCTTCGGAGGTGTATTTTTTAATGCGCGCCAGCGCATCGTCCAGATCGGTTGCCTGCTCATCGACGTAGCGGGTGCGCAGACGGAAATCAATGCGGCTCTGCTGGCACTCAATGTTGAGCGAGCAGGCACCGGCAAGCGTAGCGGCCAGCGGCTGCGCGCCGCCCATGCCGCCGAGACCGGCGGTCAATACCCAACGGCCTTTCAGCGAGCCGTTATAGTGCTGGCGACCAGCTTCAACGAAGGTTTCGTAGGTGCCCTGCACAATCCCCTGGCTGCCAATGTAGATCCAGCTACCCGCGGTCATCTGGCCATACATCGCCAGCCCTTTCGCGTCCAGTTCGTTGAAGTGTTCCCAGGTTGCCCAGTGCGGCACGAGGTTAGAGTTGGCAATCAGCACGCGCGGCGCGTTCTTATGGGTTTTGAATACGCCCACTGGCTTGCCGGACTGCACCAGCAGGGTTTCGTCGTGTTCGAGTTCGGTCAGGGATTTTACAATTGCGTCATAGCATTCCCAGTTGCGCGCGGCGCGGCCTATGCCGCCGTAGACCACCAGCTCGTGGGGGTTCTCCGCTACCTCAGGATCAAGGTTGTTCATCAACATGCGCAGCGGTGCTTCGGTGAGCCAGCTTTTGGCGGTAAGCGTGGTGCCGCGCGGCGCGCGAACATCCTGCTGGCGGTATTTACCTGACGACATTGTGTGCTCCTCATAGGGGACAGATGATGCATTTAGATATACTTGTATAGACAAGCACACACAAGGTCAGATTTAACAAAAAAGATACAATTTTGTTATATTGCGTTAGCGATCACGCTTATAAAACTTATGACATAAAGTGGCCCTGCAGCCGGTAGCGGTTACCCGGGAAAAGCAGTCGCGCATGCGACACAATCTGCGAGGATGACCAGGTGCGGCGGCGAATAAGCAGGCAAGGGTCGTGCTCTTTGATGCGCAACAACTCACACTCCTGCGGGGTGGCGCGAACCGCTTCCACGATGTGCTCCCCTTCCGTGAGCGGTGCGACGAGCGAGAGATAGGCGTGCGGCGTAGTGTGGGTGTAATCCTGATTCAGATAGTCCGGGATCCGTTCAGCGTTCACGCAGCGATCTTCAATCTGTACCGGAATGTCGTTTTCAAAATGCACCATCACGGAATGGAAGATACGGCTGCCTTCTTTCACATTCAACTCTACGGCCTGCTCGGCGCTGGCCTGGGTCTCTTCAAGCACCAGCACCTCACAGCGATGCTGATGATTTCGCGAGGTTATCTCATCGGCAATACTGCGGATCTCAAACAACGCTGACTGCCCTTTCGGCTCCGCCACAAATGTTCCCACGCCCTGCAAACGTACCAGAAGCCCTTCGTCGGTCAGCTCGCGCAGCGCCCGGTTGACGGTCATCCGGCTAAAACCAAACTGCGCCACCAGCTCGGCCTCCGAGGGAATGCGATCGTGCGGCCGCCAGACGCCGGTGGCAATTTTTTCGCTGATCGCCTGCTTCACCTTTTCGTAGAAAGGCGCGGGAGGGCTCGACTGCGGCAGAGGTGAGCGTGAAAACATCGTGACTCCTTGAATAGTGTTATGCCCACCAGTGAGCAATTTGCCAGGCGAGACGGGCGGCAAGCTTTGCGCCCTGTCCGTCCCGATCGTACTGCGGGTTAAACTCTACCAGATCGGCGGCCTGGAGCTTACCGCTACGGCAGATTTGTTCGATAACCGGCAGAAGATCCAGCGCCGGTATGCCTAATGCCGCAGGGGCCGAGACGGCGGGCATTTCTCCCGCAGGGAGAACGTCCAGGTCAATAGTGAGATAAACGCGATCGGCCTGCGCCAGCACCCTTTCCAGCGAAGAGAGCGCGTCACGCCTGAAATGCAGATCCTCCACCAGCGTGACGTTCAGACGTTCCGCCTCATCCCACAGAGCCAGCGTGTTCGCCGCCCGGCTCACGCCCAGGCAGGCGTACTGAAATTCCCGCCCGCGCTCATCGCAGTAATGCGCCAGCTGGCGAAACGGGGTGCCGGACGTGGCCTGGTCGGCTTTGCGCAGATCGAGATGGGCATCAAGGTTGATAATGGCAACCCGCTCGTACGGGAAAGCGTCCAGCACGCCGCGTCCGTGCGCCCACGCGGTTTCATGCCCGCCGCCGAGCACCAGCGTGCGCATCCCGGCCTGCTGACATTCCACTACTGCATCGCTTAATGCCCGCTGCGCGGCTTCAAGATCTGTGCCCTCGACGTAAACTGAGCCCATATCCACAAGCCGCTCATGTCCCTGATGGCTTGCCATGTTCGCGAGCGCCTGGCGAAGTATATCGGGTGCCTGCACCGCGCCGGGTCTGCCGCGGTTGCGCTTCACCCCTTCATCACATTCAAATCCAATCAGGGCAATGCCTGAAGACGCAGGTGAAAACGCTTCACGTTGCTGAAGAGTCTGGAAAATGCGTTTTGCATGAGTGGATTCGGCGCTGTCGTCGCGCCCCTGCCAGACCTGCGGTGATGTAGCCCGCCACAATTTCATAGCGTTTCCCCCCGAAATACGCGTTGATACAAAGGATTACGTCCCGGTTCATAAACCATTTCCACCGGATGCTTTGCATCCCAGACGATAAAATCCGCCACGTATCCGGCCTTTAATTGCCCGTGCGTAGCGCCGCGCCCCAGCGCCTGCGCCGCGTGTCGCGTGACGCCTGCCCAGGCCTCTTCCGGCGTGAGGCCGAACTGGACGCAGGCCATGTTCATCGCCAGGTGCAGGCTGGCAAACGGGCTGGTGCCGGGGTTGTAGTCGGTGGCAACGGCCATCGGGATACCCTGTTTTCTGAGCTGTTCAACCGGCGGACGCTGGCGCTCCTGAAGAAAATAGAACGCCCCCGGCAACAGGACGGCAACCGTGCCGCTTTGCGCCATCGCCTGAACGCCTGCGTCATCGAGATATTCGATATGATCGGCCGACAGCCCCATATACCGGCTGACCAGCGCCGCGCCGCCCTGATTCGACAACTGCTCGACGTGCCCTTTCACCGGGATACCGAGCGCGGTTGCAGTCTGGAAGAGGCGCTCGGTTTGCGACGGGGTAAAGCCGACGTTTTCGCAAAACACATCGACTGCTTCATATAACTCTTTTTGCCACAGCGTGGGGAGGATCTGCTCGCAGACCAGCGTGAGGTACGCATCCGGATCCTGCCGGTATTCCGCCGGAACCGCATGGGCCGCCAGCAGCGTTGGGCTGATATCAATCGGATTATTGAGGCTCAGCTGGCGCGCGACCTGCAGCATCTTCTCTTCGGCTTCGGCGTTTAGCCCGTATCCCGATTTGATTTCAACCGTCGTCACACCTTCATTCATCAGACGCTGGAGCCGCTGCTGCGCCAGTTGTAGCAGGGTCTCGGGCGAGCTGCCGCGCGTCGCCGTAACGGTGGCGTTTATCCCGCCCCCCTGGGCGCTGATGGTTTGATAAGAGACGCCGTTCAGACGCTGCTCCCACTCCGCCGCGCGGTCGCCGCCAAACACCAGATGGGTATGGCAATCAATCAGGCCTGGCGTGACCAGACGTCCCTTAAGATCGACGCTGTGACGGTGTCCGGAAGGCAGTTCAGACTCGGAAACAACGGCCAGAAGGGTTTGGCCCCTGACCACCAGAGCGTGTTGTTCTTTCAGGCCATAAGGTTCCGGCTCGCCAGCAACCATTGTTGCCAGCCGCGCATTTCGCCATATCACATCGTCAGGATGAAGCTGCTGCATGGGGATTCCACTTGTCATGGGTTGTATAGACATTTATTTTCATCTGCTGTCTGGTGTCAACCGCATTCATGGAAAATGTTATTTATTTGTGATGACTTCCCCGCCCCCTGAGGGTAAAAACGCAACTTTTACCCTTTTTATCTTCCCGTTTCGCTCAACTTAGTATAAAAAAGCAGGCTATTTCGTCTATCCCGTTAAGACTTGCATACCCAGGAGCTTCACCTTGAACATTTCCAGGATTTCCCGTCTGGCGTTAGCACTTGCCTTTGGCGTGACTTTATCCGCTTGCAGCTCAACCCCGCCGGATCAGCGACCTTCTGAGCAGGTTGCGCCGGGTACCTCATCTCGCCCGATCCTGTCCGCTGATGAAGCGAAAAACTTCACCCAGGCGCGTTACTTCACGGCGATGGATCCTAATGCGGCACCGTGGACCCCGTCTTCTATTACCCTGCCAAAACAGCCAAACTTCGTTGTGGGCCCGGCTGGGGCGCAGGGCGTGACCCATACCTCTATCCAGGCAGCTGTTGACGCGGCTATCACTAAACACAGCGCATCGCGTCAGTACATCGCGATCCTGCCAGGTGAATACGAAGGTACCGTTTACGTGCCAGCGGCGCCGGGAAGCATTACGATTTACGGTCTGGGCGAAAAAGCGCTCGACGTGAAAATTGGTCTGGCGATTGATTCAGAGATCGACAGCACCACCTGGCGTCGCCTGGTTAACCCGGCCGGTAAATACATGCCGGGGAAACCTGCGTGGTATATGTTTGATAACTGCCAGAGCAAGCGCGCCGCCACCATTGGCGTGATGTGCTCAGCGGTCGTCTGGTCGCAGAATAACGGTCTGCAATTGCAGAACCTGACCATTCAAAATACCCTGGGTGACAGCGTTGACGCGGGTAATCATCAGGCCGTGGCTCTGCGCAGCGATGGCGACAAGGTACAGATTAACAACGTGAACATTCTGGGTCGCCAGAACACCTTCTTCGTTACCAATAGCGGTGTGCAGAACACCCTGCAAAATAACCGCCTGACCCGTACCCTGGTGACCAACAGCTACGTTGAAGGCGACGTGGATCTGGTCTCTGGTCGTGGCGCAGTGGTGTTTGATAACACTGACTTCCGCGTGGTGAACTCGCGTACGCAGCAGGAAGGTTATGTGTTTGCGCCAGCGACACAGTCCAATCTCTTCTACGGCTTCCTGGCGGTGAACAGCCGTTTCACTGCAGCAGGTGACAACGTTGCGCAGCTGGGTCGCTCTCTGGACGTGGACTCTGCCACTAACGGCCAGGTTGTTATCCGTGACAGCGTGATCAACGAAGGCTTCAACATCGCCAAACCGTGGGCGGACGCGGCCATCTCCAAACGTCCGTTCTCCGGCACCACCGGGACGGTGGACGATAAAGGCATCGTGCAGCGCAACCTGAACGACGCTAACTTCAACCGCATGTGGGAATACAACAACCGCGGTGTGGGTAGCAAAGTGGTTGCCGAGCAGAAGCAGTAAGATGAGAGTAAAAGGGGGAGTTTTAATCCCCCTTTTTACTGCGACTGGATACGTCAGGCACCAAACTTAAGATACGCATCCAATAGTTGCATAATCGCAACCATGAGTTGCAGGAACAGAATTGCCCATTCCACACCGCTCATACGCCACTCCTTTGGTATAGAGCACTTCTCCTCTGATTTACCTTTCCGCTGCCTGTCACCAGAGGTGTGTTGGTTATGTTTTGATGTGCTCCGCAGTTTAGGCACCGTCGGCACCACCCGACAGCCAGGACTTAAAAAGGATCCTGAATTGCGGAACTGCAGCACATCAAACCAACGGACAGAATGATATCAAATGACCACTGTACATAAAAACAGATAAAATCAGTTTAGGAATTTATAAAGCAAAATCACCTAAGCAAATGATTATCCTATAAATAATGATTTCTGATCATTCCGTGTTCTCTTTTCTTTGTTGACGATGAATTTACATCGCCTTAAGCCAATATTATGATGATCAGGTTGGTTACGTTTTGATGTGCTCACCCGGGTACCACCGGGCATAAAAAAACCTCGCATTCGCGAGGTTTTTTGTTTTTAGCCGCTTAGTGAGCGTTTACCACTACCCACATTGGCCCCTGGCCGACGGCATACCGCCCTTTCTCTTCCAGCAGCCCCTGCTCGCCTTTGATTTCATACAGCGCGATATGGTGGGATTTCTGCCCCGCCGCAATCAGGTATTTGCCGCTGTGATCGATATTAAAGCCGCGCGGCTGGGTTTCCGTTGGCTGGAAGCCCTCAATCGCCAGCACGCTGCCATCCTCAGAGACGCTAAAGACGGTAATCAGACTGGAGGTACGATCGCACGCATACAGATGACGACCATCCGGCGTAATGTGGATATCGGCCGCCCAGCGGGTGTCGGAGAAGTCAGACGGCATCATATCCAGCGTTTGCACGCACTCAATCTGACCGTTTGGATCTTTCAGTTCCCACACGTCTACCGAGCTGTTCAGTTCGTTTACCACATACGCATATTGCTGGTTCGGGTGGAAGACCATATGGCGCGGCCCCGCACCTTCTACGGTCGTCACTTCAGCTGGGTTTTGTGCCACCAGATGCCCGTCATCGCTCAGGGTAAACAGGCAGATGCGATCCTGCTTCAGGGCAGGCACCCACAGCGTACGGTTGTCCGGGGAGATATTCGCCGAGTGGCAGCCTTCCAGCCCTTCCACCACCTCAACGGTGTCCAGCGGAATACCGTCCTCAAGACGGGTCACGCTGACGCAACCCGCATTATAGGAACCGCTGAAGATGAAGCGTCCTTTGCGATCGGTAGAGATATGGGTAGGACTACCCGGCAGCGGTGCTTCGGCGGTGTAGGTCAGTGCGCCATCATCGGGGGAGATACGGTACGCCAGCACGCGGAACTCGGGACGCACGCCAACGTAGAGAAAACGTTTATCCGGGCTGACGACCATTGGCTGTACTTGCCCCGGAACATCAACAACCTGAACCAGCGTGAGCGAACCTTCTGCATTCAAACGCCAGACGTGGATCTGCTGACTTTCAGGACTGGCGGTATAAACGGTTTGTTTCATGAATACTCCTTTCCTCACTGCACGTGAAAGTGATTATTTTTAACGGTGAATGCTGAATTTTAGCCAGGAATTTTGCAGCGATTTACTCTCGGTGTAACATCCCCTGAGACCTAAAATTCAACATTAACCCGGAAGAACAAATGACCTCGCGTGTGATTGCACTGGATTTAGACGGAACATTACTTACCCCTCAGAAAACCCTGCTCCCCTCTTCTCTTGAAGCGCTCAAGCGCGCGCAGGAAGTGGGATATCAACTCCTTATCGTAACGGGTCGACATCACGTTGCCATTCATCCTTTTTATCAGGCACTGGCGTTAGATACACCTGCAATTTGTTGTAACGGCACCTATTTGTATGATTATCAGGCAAAAAAGGTTTTGGCATCCGATCCGCTGCCGGTTCCTCAGGCGCTGCAATTGATTGATCTGCTGGATGAGCACGCCATTCACGGCCTGATGTACGTGGATAACGCGATGGTGTACGAGCGCCCGACAGGCCATGTGGTGCGCACCAGTAACTGGGCGTTGTCCCTGCCAGAAGCGCAGCGCCCCGTCTTCACGCAGGTTTCCTCTCTGCGTCAGGCGGCACAGGACGTTGAGGCTATCTGGAAATTCGCCCTGACGGATGAAGACACCACCAAACTGAATGCGTTTGCGAAGCACGTCGAGGAGACGCTGGGTCTGGAGTGCGAATGGTCCTGGCATGACCAGGTGGACATTGCCCGTAAAGGCAACAGCAAAGGCAAGCGTCTGACGCAGTTTGTGGAATCCCAGGGCTGGTCGATGCAGGATGTGATCGCCTTTGGCGATAACTACAACGACATCAGCATGCTGGAAGCCGCAGGTACGGGCGTGGCGATGGGCAACGCCGACGACGCGGTCAAAGCGCGCGCTAACGTGGTGATCGGCGATAACACCACCGACAGCATCGCGCAGTACATTTATACCCACCTGCTGTAATCAGGCGGTGATCGAGACGCTCTTGATTTGCGCGTAAAGCCACAGGCCGGGCTTGATGCCTAACTCATCCCTGGCCCACGGGCTGATGCGCGCCCAGAGCGTCCTGCTGCCGACCTCAAGCTTCACCTCCACCTGCCCGTTATCATCAAAACACTCGGCCACTTTGGCGCGCAGGATATTTCGGATACTGGTTTGCAGCGGCGGCTGCAGCACCAGCGAGACGTCCGACGCCTGGATGCGGATCCGTAGCGCGGACTGTAACGGTTTGTCGATCTTATTGACCCAAAGATGCTGGTCGCCCAGCGCCAGGGCGGTCATCGCGTAGTGGGGATGGTGTTCCAGAACGCTGACTTTCAGGATGCTGCTCTGCTGCTCTTTCGGTAGCCACGGGTGCATCACGCTGCTGCCCCACACCTCTTCCAGGCTGCCGAAGGCCTTCACGCTGCCCTCTTCCAGCACCAGCACCTTGTCTGCCAGATGCAAAATCTCATCCAGGGAATGGCTCACGTAAAGCATCGGAATATTGATTTCCCGCGCCAGGCGCTGCAGATACGGCAGCAGCTCGCGCTTGCGCGGGATATCCAGCGAGGCCAGCGGTTCGTCGAGCAGCAGCAGCTCCGGCGCGGTCAGTATGGCGCGACCAATCGCCACGCGCTGCTTCTCGCCGCCCGAAAGCGAGGAAGGCAGCCTGTCCAGCAGCGGTTCAATGCCTAACAGAGCCACCAGCTTATCAAACTGCGCAGCCATGCTTTTCGCCATGCCGTAGCGCAGGTTGCCGCGCACGCTGTAGTGCGGGAAGAGCCGCGCGTCCTGGAAAACGTAACCAATGCGGCGTTTGTCCGGGGAGAGGTAAATCTTATTTTCAACGTCATTTAAGATGCGATTATTCAGGGCAATACGCCCGGACTGCGGGCGCGTCAGGCCGCTAATGGCATTAATCAGCGACGTTTTCCCCGCACCGGAAACGCCAAAGATGGCGGTGATGCCGCTCGCAGGCAGCGTCTCGTTAAGCGTCAGGGTATGGTTTCCCAGCGTCTGGGTGAAATTGAGTACAAGCATGCTTATTTCCCCATTCGCTCGCGGCTAAGCCGAGCCAGCCATTCAGATACCAGCAGAGAGGCCAGCGCCAGAACTATCGAGATGATGCACAAACGCGCCGCCGCCCCCTCACCGCCCGGGGTTTGAATCAGGGTATACATGGCGGACGGGATGGTTCGCGTCTCGCCGGGAATGTTCGAGACAAAGGTGATGGTCGCGCCGAACTCGCCGAGCGAGCGGGCAAACGCGAGCACCGTTCCGACAATAATTCCCGGCAGCGTAAGCGGCAGCGTGATGGTGAAAAAGACGCGTAAACGTCCGGCTCCCAGCGTGCGTGCCGCCTGTTCGAGCTTCATGTCCACGCCTTCCAGCGCGAGGCGGATCGCCCTCACCATCAGCGGGAATGACATCACCGCCGCCGCCAGCACCGCGCCGCGCCAGCTAAAAGCAAACGTCAGCCCAAACCAGTCGTAGAGCTTCTCGCCGATAAAACCGCGTCGCCCCATTGAGACGAGCAGAAGATAACCGACCACCACAGGCGGTAACACAAGGGGAAGATGAAGAACGCTATCAAGCAGGGCTTTGCCCGGAAACTGGGTACGAACCAGTAACCAGGCAAAGAAGATCCCAAAGGGCAAACTCAGCGCAACCGCCAGGGAAGAGACTTTAAGGCTCAGCAGCACGGCCTGCCATTCAGGATCGGTCAATATCATCAGTGAGTCGTAAATCCATAACGTTTAAAGATCGCAGACGCTTCTGGCCCCTTCAGATAGTCATAGAAGGCCGTCACGGTCGCATTTTTATGTCCATCAACAATCGCAACAGGATATTCCACTTTCTTATGCGAGTCTTCCGGGAACGTACCAACCACTTTCACCCCTTTACTGGCAACGGCATCAGAGCCATAAACAATTCCCAGCGGGGCCTCGTTACGCTCTACCAGCGCCAGCGCGCCGCGTACATCTTCCGCCGGGGCCAGCTTCGGTGACAATGTCTCCCACGCGCCCAGCTTTTGCAGCGCTTCTTTGGCGTAAATCCCGGCAGGGACGTGTTCCGGATCGCCCACCGCCAGACGACCACCGCTCAGCAGGCTCGTCCAGTTGGTCTCTTTAGTGATGGTGATGCCCGCCTGCGCGCTGGCTTTTGGCGCCACGACCACCAGGCTATTCCCCAGCAGCGTTTCGCGGGTTGCTGTATCAATCGATTTTTTCTCAGCCGCGTAGTCCATCCATTTCTGGTCGGCAGAGATGAACAGATCGGCAGGAGCACCCGCTTCAATCTGGCGCGCCAGCGTAGAAGAGGAAGCAAACGACGAGACCACGTCAACGTTCTTCTCTTTTTTATACTCAGCGGCGATATCCTGCATCGCATTGGTCAGCGAGGCGGCAGCAAACACCGTAATTTTCCCCTCTTCAGCCAGCGCGTGTCCGGTAAGAGAAAGCGTTAGCGTTGCCCCTGCAAAAAGGCGTACCCATGTACGTGCCATCTGTAGCTCCTGTCATCATCGTTATATACATATTAATATAACGGTATCGTCAGGGAGATCCCAGCGTTTAATGGTACCGATTAATGAGTAAACGGCCTGTCGCTAAAAAAGATATCGGCGATGAAAAGAAATACTTGAGAGCAAAACGCCCGGTTAACCGGGCGTTTTGGAGGGAATCAATGCTGCTTTTTAGCCTGGTCTCGGTGACCAATGTTCGAAAAGACGTTGAACACTTCACCCAGGCCGTAGATGGCACCGAGGATGATGGCCATCACTACTGGTACCATGATTACCGCGAATACCAGACTTTTCAACAACTCTAACATGGTTTTCTCCAGATACTGTGAACGGCTTATTCTACCCTGAAAAGTAAGAAAAACATCCCCTTTTGTGCGGTGCACTTTGCGCCCTGCGCCATTTGGGTCACAATACTCTTTTTGCCAGGACACTGTTATGCAGGCCGAGATTCTCCTCACCTTACGACTACAGCAGAAGCTTTTTGCCGACCCGCGACGTATCGCCCTGCTTAAACAAATAGAACAAACAGGCTCAATTAGCCAGGGTGCCAAAAATGCGGGCATCAGCTATAAAAGCGCCTGGGATGCCATCAACGAAATGAACACCCTGAGCGAGCAAACGCTGGTCGACCGTGCAACAGGCGGCAAAGGTGGCGGTGGTGCCGTCCTGACGCGTTACGGTCAGCGTCTGATCCAGCTTTACGATCTGCTGGCGCAGATCCAGCAAAAAGCCTTTGATGTGCTGAGCGATGATGACAACGTCCCGCTGGACAGCCTGCTGGCCGCCATTTCACGTTTTTCATTGCAGACTAGCGCCCGTAATCAGTGGTTTGGGAAGGTCACGGCTCGCGATGACGCCCAGGTGCAGCAGCATATCGACATCCTGCTTGCAGATGGGACTACTCGTCTGAAAGCCGCGATCACCGCGCAGAGTGGGCAGCGCCTTGGTCTGGACGAAGGTAAAGAGGTGCTGGTGCTGCTCAAAGCGCCGTGGGTTAGCATTACGCACAACCCGGAGCTGGCCAGCGGGGCAGATAATCAGCTGCAGGGCACCATCAGCCATATCGAACGCGGCGAAGAGCAGTGCGAAGTGCTGATGACGCTGCCGGATGGGCAACTTCTCTGCGCGACCCTCCCCGCTGCGGAGGCGACCGGTTTAGAAGAAGGTGCTGTCGTTACCGCATATTTCAACGCTGACCGGGTGATTATCGCCACATTGTGCTGAGTGCATTGACAATCTCGCCGACAGCCAGTATCCCTGACGTCTATCGCTGCAAAAAATGGGATACATCATGTCATCATTGCATATTTCGCAAGGCACGTTTCGTCTTAGCGATACCCGAACGCTGACCCTTCCTGATTTAACGCTGCGCGCAGGCGAAAGCTGGGCGTTTGTGGGAACCAACGGCAGCGGCAAATCAGCGCTGGCGCGAGCCCTGGCCGGAGAGCTGACCCAGCTTAAAGGCGAACGCCAGAACACCTTCACCCGTCTGACGCGCCTGTCGTTTGAACAACTGCAAAAGCTGGTGAGCGACGAGTGGCAGCGCAACAACACCGACCTGCTCAGCCCGGGTGAAGAGGATACCGGTCGCACCACAGCAGAAATTATTCAGGACGAGGTCAAAAACCCAGCCCGCTGCCAGCAGCTGGCGGAGCAGTTTGGCATCACCGCCCTGCTGAACCGGCGCTTCAAATACCTTTCCACCGGCGAGACGCGCAAAACGTTGCTGTGTCAGGCATTGATGAGCCAGCCGGAACTGCTGATTCTGGATGAGCCGTTCGACGGGCTGGATGTGCACTCCCGTGCCCAGCTGGCCGCCCTGTTAAGCACGCTTAATCAGGACGGTTACACCATCGTACTGGTGCTTAACCGCTTCGATGAAATTCCGGATTTCGTGCAGAACGCGGGCGTACTGGCAGACTGTAATCTGACCGAAACCGGGGAAAAAACCGCATTGCTCAGGCAGGCCCTGATTGCTCAGCTCGCGCATAGCGAAAAACTGGACGGCATCGCGCTTCCGGAGCCCGACGCCCCGGCGGCACGCCACGGTCTCGATCCCCATCAGCCACTTATCGTTCTGCGCGACGGCGTGGTCTCCTATGACGACAGACCGATCCTGAACAACCTTAGCTGGACGGTTAATCCAGGCGAACACTGGCAGATTGTCGGCCCTAACGGCGCGGGGAAATCGACGCTGCTGAGCCTGATCACCGGCGATCACCCGCAGGGCTACAGCAACGATCTGACGCTGTTTGGCCGACGTCGCGGCAGCGGTGAAACCATCTGGGACATCAAAAAGCATATTGGCTACGTCAGTAGCAGCCTGCATCTGGATTACCGCGTCAGTACCACGGTGCGCAACGCGATCCTCTCCGGGTATTTTGACTCCATCGGCATTTATCAGGCGGTGTCGGACAGACAACACAAGCTGGTTCAGCGGTGGCTGGATATTCTGGGCATGGACAGCCGGATTGCTGACGCGCCGTTCCACAGCCTGTCGTGGGGACAGCAGCGTCTGGCACTGATTGTTCGCGCGCTGGTAAAACACCCGACGCTGTTGATTCTCGACGAACCGCTTCAGGGGCTGGATCCGCTAAACCGCCAGCTGGTCCGTCGCTTTGTCGATATCCTCATAAGTGAGGGTGAAACGCAATTGCTGTTCGTTTCACACCATGCCGAAGATGCGCCTTCCTGTATTACGCACCGCCTTGAGTTTGTCCCCGACGGCGAGCGCTATCGCTACCTTCTCAGCAAAATCGATTAACCGTGGAGGGCGCTGCCCTCCGCTTTTTCAGATAACTTGCATCAATACATCGCTATCCCTTTGATCTAGAATGTTATCAGTCAATGAAAAAGCGAGTGTGAAAACGAGTGTAAACGATTCCACTATTTTATCCCATGTCACACTTTTCGCGTCTCTGTTATGCTATGGTTATTACATACCATAAGCCCAATGGAGCGAATTATGCGAGTTCTGGTAACAGGTGGTAGCGGTTACATCGGAAGTCATACCTGTGTGCAACTGCTGCAAAATGGTCACGATGTGATCGTCCTCGACAACCTGTGCAATAGTAAGCGCAGCGTGCTGCCGGTGATTGAACGTCTTGGTGGAAAACAGCCGACCTTCGTGGAAGGCGACATCCGCAACGAAGCACTGATGACCGAGATCCTTCACGACCACGCCATCGAAGCGGTGATCCACTTCGCGGGTCTGAAAGCCGTCGGTGAATCCGTTGCGAAACCGCTCGAGTATTACGACAACAACGTCAACGGTACCCTGCGTCTCATCTCCGCCATGCGTGCGGCGAACGTCAAAAACTTTATCTTTAGCTCCTCCGCTACCGTCTACGGCGATCAGCCCAAAATCCCTTACGTTGAGAGCTTCCCGACCGGCACCCCGCAAAGCCCGTACGGCAAAAGCAAGCTGATGGTTGAGCAGATCCTGACCGATCTGCAAAAAGCACAGCCGGAGTGGAGCATCGCGCTGCTGCGCTACTTCAACCCGGTCGGCGCGCATCCGTCCGGCGATATGGGTGAAGATCCGCAGGGCATCCCGAATAACCTGATGCCGTACATCGCCCAGGTTGCGGTGGGTCGCCGCGACTCGCTGGCGATTTTTGGCAATGACTACCCTACCGAGGACGGCACCGGCGTGCGTGACTATATCCACGTGATGGATCTGGCCGACGGCCACGTGGCGGCGATGCAGCAGCTGGCGGGCAAACCCGGCGTGCATATTTACAACCTCGGCGCCGGGGTCGGCAGCAGCGTGCTGGACGTGGTTAACGCCTTCAGCAAAGCCTGCGGTAAGCCGGTGAGCTACCACTTCGCACCGCGTCGTGATGGCGACCTGCCTGCTTACTGGGCCGATGCAACCAAAGCCGATAAAGAGCTTAACTGGCGTGTAACGCGCACGCTTGATGAAATGGCACAGGATACCTGGCACTGGCAGTCACGCCATCCGCAGGGCTATCCGGACTAAGGATCCGTCATGACGCAATTTAATCCCGTCGATCATCCGCATCGTCGTTTTAACCCGCTAAGCGGGCAATGGATTTTGGTCTCTCCGCATCGCGCCAAGCGCCCCTGGCAGGGGGCGCAGGAGACGCCTGCAAAACAGACGCTGCCACAGCACGACCCGGACTGCTTCCTCTGTCCGGGCAACACGCGCGTCACCGGGGATAAAAACCCGGACTACAAAGGCACCTTCGTGTTCACCAACGATTTCGCCGCCCTGATGACCGACACCCCGGACGCGCCGGAAAGCCACGATCCGCTGATGCGCTGCGAAAGCGCGCGCGGCACCAGCCGCGTGATCTGCTTCTCGCCCGATCACAGTAAAACGCTGCCGGAGCTGAGCGTGGACGCGCTGAAAGAGGTGGTCAGCACATGGCAGGCGCAAACCGCCGAGCTGGGGCAGAGCTATCCGTGGGTGCAGGTGTTCGAAAACAAAGGTGCGGCGATGGGCTGCTCTAACCCGCACCCGCATGGCCAAATCTGGGCGAACAGCTTCCTGCCCAACGAAGCCGAGCGTGAAGACCGACTGCAGAAAGCATATTACGCGGAAAACGATTCCCCGATGCTGGTGGATTACACGCAGCGCGAGCTGGCCGACGGCAGCCGCACCGTGGTGGAAACCGAACACTGGCTGGCCGTTGTCCCTTACTGGGCGGCCTGGCCGTTTGAAACGCTGCTGCTGCCGAAAGCGCACGTGAAGCGAATTACCGATCTCAGCAACGCGCAGCGCGACGACCTTGCCCTGGCGCTGAAAAAGCTGACCAGCCGTTACGATAACCTGTTCCAGTGCTCCTTCCCGTACTCCATGGGCTGGCACGGCGCCCCGTTTAACGGCGAAGAGAATCAACACTGGCAGCTGCACGCCCATTTCTATCCGCCGCTGCTGCGCTCTGCGACGGTGCGTAAATTTATGGTGGGCTATGAAATGCTGGCGGAAACCCAGCGTGACCTGACGGCGGAACAGGCGGCAGAACGTCTGCGTGCCGTTAGCGACGTCCACTATCGCGAATCAGGAGTCTAAAAAATGAGTCTGAAAGATAAAACACAATCCCTGTTTGCTGAGAAATTTGGCTACCCTGCCACCCACGTTATCCAGGCACCTGGCCGCGTTAACCTGATCGGTGAACACACCGACTATAACGACGGTTTCGTGCTGCCGTGCGCCATCGATTACCAGACGGTCATCAGCTGCGCGAAGCGCGACGACCGTAAGGTCCGCGTGATTGCGGCGGATTACGGTAATGAGACGGACGAGTTTTCCCTCGATGCTCCGATTGTGACGCACGACAGCCAGCAGTGGTCTAACTACGTGCGCGGCGTGGTGAAGCATCTGCAGAAGCGTAACAAGAACGTTGGCGGTGCGGATTTAGTGATCAGCGGCAACGTTCCGCAGGGGGCGGGCTTAAGCTCCTCTGCGTCTCTGGAAGTCGCCGTTGGCACCGTGTTCCAGCAGCTTTATCATCTGCCGCTGGACGGGGCGCAAATCGCCCTGAACGGTCAGGAAGCGGAAAACCAGTTCGTGGGCTGTAACTGCGGCATCATGGACCAGCTGATCTCCGCGCTGGGCAAAAAAGAGCACGCGCTGCTGATCGACTGCCGTTCGCTTGGCACCAAAGCCGTTCCCCTGCCAAAAGGCGCGGCCGTGGTGATTATCAACAGCAACTTCAAGCGCACGCTGGTGGGCAGCGAGTACAACACCCGCCGCGAACAGTGCGAAACCGGCGCGCGCTTCTTCCAGCAGCCCGCCCTGCGCGACGTCACGCTCAATGAATTTAACAAAGTGGCGCACGAGCTGGATCCGGTTGTCGCCAAACGCGTTCGTCACGTGCTGACGGAAAATGCCCGTACCGTTGAAGCCGCGTCCGCGCTGGCGAAAGGCGACCTGAAACGCATGGGTGAGCTGATGGCGGAATCTCACGCCTCCATGCGCGATGATTTTGAAATCACCGTGCCGCAGATCGACACCCTGGTGGATATCGTTAAAGCCACCATCGTCGACAAAGGCGGCGTGCGCATGACGGGCGGCGGTTTTGGCGGCTGCATCGTTGCGCTGGTGCCTGAAGAGCTGGTCCCTGCCGTACAGGACGCCGTGGCGAAGCAGTACGAAGCAAAAACGGGTATCAAAGAAACCTTCTATGTTTGTAAAGCATCACAAGGAGCCGGACAGTGCTAAACGAAACACCTACCCTTGCACCGGATGGTCTGCCGTATCGCCTGTTAACCCTGCGCAACAGCGCGGGGATGGTCGTTACGCTGATGGACTGGGGTGCCACCCTTCTTTCTGCCCGCGTACCGATGCCGGACGGCAGCGTACGCGAAACCCTGCTCGGCTGCGCCTCGCCTGAGCAGTATATTAATCAATCTGCCTATCTGGGCGCGTCCGTTGGGCGCTATGCGAACCGCATCGCGAAGAGCCGTTTTGAACTCGACGGCGTGCAGTACACCCTGCTGCCAAGCCAGGGGGAAAACCAGCTGCACGGCGGACCAGACGGGTTTGATAAACGCCGCTGGAAGATTGTTCGTCAAAACGACGGCGAAGTGCTGTTCTCGCTGGATTCGCCTGATGGCGATCAGGGCTTCCCGGGGAACCTTATCGCTACTGCGCGCTTTACGCTGACCGACGATAACCGTATCACCATTGAATACCGGGCGACGGTCGACAAGCCGTGCCCGGTCAACCTGACCAATCACGCGTACTTCAACCTGGACGGTAACCAGTGCGACGTGCGTAACCACAAGCTGCAAATCCTGGCAGATGCCTGGCTGCCGGTTGACGAGATGGGCATTCCGTATCAGGGCCTCAAAGACGTGAGCGGCACCAGCTTTGACTTCCGCAGCGTGAAAACAATCGCCCAGGATTTCCTGAGCGATGACGATCAGCGCAAGGTGAAAGGCTACGACCACGCTTTCCTGCTGCAGGCCCAAGGTGATGTGAAACACCCTGCCGCACAGGTCTGGTCTGCGGATGAGAAGTTGCAGATGACGGTCTACACCACCGCCCCTGCCCTGCAGTTCTATTCAGGCAACTACCTCGGCGGCACGACTGCGCGCGAGCATGAGGAGTACAGTGACTGGCAAGGACTGGCGCTGGAAAGCGAGTTCCTGCCGGACAGCCCGAACCATCCGGAATGGCCGCAGCCGGACTGCGTGCTGCGCCCCGGCGAAGAGTACGTGAGCGTCACAGAGTATCATTTCATTCCGCATTGATTTCCAGCCCTCCCTCGGAGGGCTTTTTTCTGCGCGTCTTGCTGAAAATACCGCCGATCGCAGACAAAATCATAACCCTGGATTCACAAGCATCTTACACTCAGAGACTATTTTCGCTATGGTTAGGGTTAAGCGTTGCTGCTGGCATGTCCACGGCAATATAATGAGAATTGTTATCATTCAATAAAGCTTATGAGGAGTACGATATGGCTGTAACTAAGCTGGTTCTGGTGCGCCACGGCGAAAGCCAGTGGAACAACGAAAACCGCTTCACCGGTTGGTACGACGTTGATCTGTCTGAGAAAGGCGTAAGCGAAGCCAAAGCGGCAGGTAAACTGCTGAAGGATGAAGGCTTCACCTTTGATTTTGCTTACACCTCTGTGCTGAAACGTGCCATCCACACCCTGTGGAACGTGCTGGACGAACTGGATCAGGCCTGGTTGCCGGTTGAGAAGTCCTGGAAACTGAACGAACGTCACTACGGCGCGCTTCAGGGCCTGAACAAAGCGGAAACCGCTGAGAAATATGGCGACGAGCAGGTTAAACAGTGGCGTCGCGGCTTCGCGATCACCCCACCAGAGCTGACCAAAGATGACGAGCGCTACCCGGGCCACGACCCGCGTTACGCGAAGCTGACCGACGCTGAGCTGCCAACCACCGAGAGCCTGGCGCTGACCATCGACCGCGTTGTGCCTTACTGGAATGAAACCATTCTGCCACGCCTGAAAAGCGGCGAGCGCGTGATCATCGCCGCTCACGGTAACTCCCTGCGTGCGCTGGTGAAATACCTGGACAACATGGGTGAAGATGAAATCCTCGAGCTGAACATCCCAACTGGCGTGCCGCTGGTGTATGAGTTCGACGAAAACTTCAAGCCAATCAAACATTACTATCTGGGTAACGCGGACGAGATCGCAGCGAAAGCCGCGGCTGTCGCGAACCAGGGTAAAGCGAAGTAATTTTCGCCAGACATAAAAAAAGCGCGGAGCCTTCTGCGCTTTTTTATTTGTGCCTGAGGACTCAGCCGCGACGCGCTTTTACCGCATTCGCCAGCTGACGCAGGATGGTATCGGTATCGTCCCAGCCAATGCAGGCATCGGTGACACTCTTACCGTAAACCAGCGGTTCACTGCCTTCCAGATTCTGGTTACCTTCAACCAGATGGCTTTCAATCATCACCCCGATCACCGCTTTTTCACCGCTGGCGATCTGCTGGCAAACGTCTGCACCCACTTCCAGCTGCTTTTTAAACTGCTTGCTGGAGTTAGCGTGGCTGAAATCGATCATCACCTGCGGTGCAAGTCCGGCTTTTTCCAGCCCCACTTTCACTTCTGCAACGTGTTTTGCGCTGTAGTTCGGCTCTTTACCGCCGCGCAGAATGATATGGCAGTCGCCGTTCCCGCTGGTGTTCACAATCGCAGAGTGACCCCATTTGGTCACGGACAGGAAGCAGTGCGGCGCGCCCGCTGCGTTGATGGCGTCGATAGCCACCTTAATGGTGCCGTCAGTGCCGTTTTTGAAGCCTACCGGGCAAGAGAGGCCGGATGCCAGCTCGCGATGCACCTGAGATTCCGTGGTGCGGGCACCAATTGCGCCCCAGCTCATCAGGTCTGCCAGGTACTGTGGCGTAATCATGTCCAGGAACTCACCCGCGGCAGGCAGGCCGCTGTCGTTGATCTCCAGCAGCAGCTTGCGGGCAATGCGCAGACCGTCGTTGATCTGGAAGCTGTTGTCCATGTGCGGGTCGTTAATCAGCCCTTTCCAGCCCACGGTGGTGCGTGGTTTTTCAAAATACACACGCATCACGATTTCCAGCTCGCCTTTCAGCTCTTCGCGCAGGGTGAGCAGGCGGGCAGCATACTCTTTCGCCGCAGCAGGGTCGTGAATAGAGCACGGGCCAATCACCACCAGAAGACGATCGTCGCTGCCTTTCAGGATCTTGTGGATCGCTTTGCGGGCATGAGACACCGTATTGGCAGCATTTTCAGTGGCGGGGAATTTTTCAAGGAGCGCTACAGGAGGTAATAACTCATTGATCTCTTTAATGCGTAAATCGTCGTTCTGATAATTCATCTTCTTTCCAGCTCTGCCATATCTTTAGTAGTGAAAGCAATGCTTTCAATCTAACTTGTCGGCCAGGAAGTGTAAACGGGATTTTACACTTCGCGCAGATAATTCCTGGAATTCGCCTAAAAATCGCCACAAAATAGCGAAAAATGAGATCTAACCTAAGCTTTTTAACTGTAACAACCATTTATGTGTGATTAAACACGATTCCATACTGACGTAAGTCCGTATGCTGGAATCTTTCGCCTTTGAACAAGATGCACTGTTGGAGAATGTTATCCAGCGTAACGACAAGAACAGGAGCAGCATGATGAAAATGACGAAACTGGCAACTCTCTTTCTGACCGCCACACTCACACTGGCAAGCGGTAGCGCACTGGCCGCGGACACGGGCACCTCAGACAGCAACGGCGATGCCAATGCAGCCGCCGCCGCTGGTCAGGTCGCCCCTGATGCTAAACAAAACATCGCACCCAATAATGTCGATAACAGCCAGATCAATTCCGGAAATACCCAAACCGGGGGCACCATGCTGCACCCCAACGGTACGGATTCTGGCACCATGAATCACGACGGCATGACCAAAGATGAAGTGCACAAAAATTCTATGTGTAAAGACGGTCGCTGTCCGGATCCAAATGACAAAGTTGGCAGTGATGCGGATACCAAAACTGACGGTACCACGCAGTAACGCTGAGTAATCTGAATAAAGGGGAGCGCGTGCTCTCCTTTTTTATTTAAGCTCTTAAAAACGCTACACTAAAAATAATAACAAATCAGGAAAGATGACATGGCGCACACACACTCCCCTTCCCCCGCCTCCGGCGATGAGAATGCCAAACGGCTGCTGTTGGCGTTTGGCGTCACCGCAACGTTTATGGTTATCGAGGTCATTGGGGGGATAATCTCAGGTTCTCTGGCCCTGCTGGCAGATGCGGGACATATGCTTACCGATGCGGCTGCCCTGCTGTTTGCCCTGCTCGCCGTCCAGTTCTCCCGCCGTCCACCCAATGCCCGCCATACGTTTGGCTGGCTCAGGCTTACTACGCTTGCCGCTTTCGTTAACGCGATTGCGCTGGTGGTGATTACCATCCTTATCGTCTGGGAAGCCGTTCAGCGCTTCAGACACCCGCAGCCCGTCGCAGGAACCACCATGATGGTCATCGCAATAGCGGGCCTGATTGCCAACATTCTGGCGTTCTGGATTTTGCATCGCGGCAGCGGGGAAAAGAACCTCAATGTGCGCGCCGCGGCATTGCATGTTCTGGGGGATCTGCTCGGCTCCGTGGGGGCAATTGTGGCTGCGCTGATTATTCTGGGGACGGGCTGGACACCCATCGACCCGATTCTTTCGGTACTCGTGTCGTGTCTGGTGCTACGCAGCGCCTGGCGGCTGTTGAAAGAGAGCGTCAATGAGTTGCTGGAAGGCGCCCCCTCGTCAATGGACATCGGTGAGCTGAGACGAAATCTGAGCCGCTCGATCCCGGAGGTGCGAAACGTCCACCACGTTCACGTGTGGCTGGTCGGCGAAAAGCCTGTGATGACGCTGCACGTTCAGGTGATCCCACCCCACGATCACGACGCGCTGCTCGAACGTATCCAGCATTTTCTGGAGCATCACTATGAGATTGCCCATTCGACGATCCAGATGGAGTATCAGCCCTGTAGCGGGCCAGACTGCCACCTGAACGAGGCGCAGCCCGGCCATTCACATCATCATCACCATTAGTGGGAAAGCGCGCGAGAGCCTCGCTCACGCGCGCTGTTAATCCACATACGGCTGCCGTTCAGGGCAATGAAGGTCAGCAGCAGATATTCCAGCGACATGGCATAGACGCCCTGCAGCGCGAAAATCACCACGCTGATGACGTTGATGATGACCCACAGCAGCCAGTTCTCAACGTATTTTCGGGTCATCAGGATCATCGCCGCAATCGACAGCACCATCATGCAGGAATCCCAGAACGGGAAGGCATCCGGCTGGAGTTCAGGCATCGTGACATTCAAACCGAGTCCAGACATGACCGAAACGGCAACGCGCGTCAGAAACGCAAACACCGGGTTGATATAAACGGTCATCAAACCAATGGCCGCCACGCAGGCGACAAGCCAGGCGATGGCTTTCGGCAGCGGCAGCCAGCGGATCTGCAACTCGGCTTCCTGCTGGCTGTTTTGACGCGACCACGCGTACCAGCCGTAAATATTGGCGGCAAAGAAAAACAGCTGCAAAAGCAGGCTGGCGTAGAGCTGGATCTGGAAGAAGATAATGGCGAACAGCGTGACGTTAATCAGCCCGAACGCGTAATTACTGATCTTCTCCAGGCTCGCCAGCCAGATACAGAGTAACCCGGCCAGCGTGCCAACGGCTTCAATCCATGACAGGTCATAGCCACCCGCACCAATCGGTATATGAACCAAAATGTTCTGCGTGCTAAAAAAATCCATCTTTTCCCCGGTTCTGAACAAGTTAAGTACGTAGTGTAGCCGCAAAATCCAGCATGCGGTTAAGCGGAATTAACGCACCTTCTCGCAACGCCGCATCAACATGAATTTCATGCGCTGCCCCGCCCGTCTCGAGCCCTTCGGCAATCGCTTTCAGGCCGTTCATCGCCATCCACGGGCAGTGCGCACAGCTGCGGCACGTTGCTCCCTCGCCTGCGGTTGGCGCTTCGAGTAGCTCTTTTTCCGGCACCGCCTGCTGCATTTTGTAGAAGATACCGCGATCGGTTGCGACGATAAGCTGCTTGTTAGGCAATGTCCTGGCCGCGTTGATAAGCTGGCTGGTTGAGCCAACCGCATCGGCCATATCGACAATCGACTGAGGCGACTCTGGATGCACCAGAATGGCCGCTTCCGGGTACAGCGCCTTCATACGCGTCAGCGCCTGAGTCTTAAATTCGTCGTGAACGATACACGCACCCTGCCAGCAGAGAACATCCGCGCCTGTTTGCTTCTGAACGTAATTACCAAGGTGACGGTCAGGCGCCCAGATAATTTTCTCGCCCAGGCTATCCAGATGTTCAATCAGTTCAACGGCGATGCTCGAGGTCACCACCCAGTCTGCACGCGCTTTTACCGCCGCAGACGTATTGGCATAGACCACCACGGTGCGGTCAGGATGGGCGTCGCAGAACGCGGTGAATTCCTCAATTGGACAGCCGAGATCGAGCGAACACTCTGCATTGAGCGTCGGCATCAGAATGGTTTTTTCAGGGCTGAGAATTTTTGCCGTTTCACCCATAAAGCGCACGCCAGCAACCAGCAGCGTGGAAGCGGGATGTCTTGCACCGAATCGTGCCATCTCCAGGGAGTCAGAAATACACCCGCCGGTCTCTTCCGCCAACTGCTGGATTTCCGGGTCGGTGTAGTAATGGGCCACCATTACCGCATCGCGTTCTTTGAGAAGACGCTTGATCTTCTCGCGATAGAATTGCTTTTCATCCAGGCTCAGCGGGACAGGCTTTGGCGGAAACGGATAGATTGCGGCTTCGGGATCAAACATCACACTCATTATGGCTTCTCGTTTTACTGGCTTAACAATATTGCCTTTCTTTTGCATGACATAGCAAAACGCATGGCAATTGTGTTTTGTATGCTAAACAAGATAGCGAATATGAGAGGAAAAGTCACCGGAAATAGGTGCGGGTAGCATTTGTCGGGTGGCGGCTTCGCCTTACTCGACCTACCCAGTCGGCAGATAGCAAAAAGGCGCCTTTAGGGCGCCTTTCTACACTGGTGGGTCGTGCAGGATTCGAACCTGCGACCAATTGATTAAAAGTCAACTGCTCTACCAACTGAGCTAACGACCCCTTGCGGGATGTACTTCAAATTTATTCAGGCTGGTGGGTCGTGCAGGATTCGAACCTGCGACCAATTGATTAAAAGTCAACTGCTCTACCAACTGAGCTAACGACCCATCTGGGTGTTGCCTGAATTATCACTCGGGACCAATAAAATTGGTGGGTCGTGCAGGATTCGAACCTGCGACCAATTGATTAAAAGTCAACTGCTCTACCAACTGAGCTAACGACCCGAGTGGTGGGTGATGACGGGCTCGAACCGCCGACCCCCTCCGTGTAAAGGA
>NZ_JAIHAZ010000003.1:0-212667 GCF_019718755.1 Enterobacter sp. RIT637 | reverse complement strand
TGGTGGGTCGTGCAGGATTCGAACCTGCGACCAATTGATTAAAAGTCAACTGCTCTACCAACTGAGCTAACGACCCGAGTGGTGGGTGATGACGGGCTCGAACCGCCGACCCCCTCCGTGTAAAGGAGATGCTCTACCAACTGAGCTAATCACCCACTCTGTACTACTGGTTTTGCGTTAAGTGGTGGGTCGTGCAGGATTCGAACCTGCGACCAATTGATTAAAAGTCAACTGCTCTACCAACTGAGCTAACGACCCACTTTTACGCTGTTTTCACGTTGTTTGATATCCCGTGGCAACGGCGGCATATATTACTGATTTAAGAATTCTGCGCAACAAAAATTTCGATGAAGATCACTTAACTGCTTACGAATCATGCTGCACGACCAGAAATAACACGATTTCTGGTCATGCGATAATCATCCCATCGAACTCAGACGTTTTTGCGCCTGTTTAGCACCTTCGGTACCTGGGAATTTTGTGACAACCTGCTGGTAAACCGCTTTGGCCTTCGCGGTGTCACCTTTGTCCTGCATGATTACGCCGACCTTATACATCGCATCCGGCGCTTTTGGCGATTTCGGGTAATTTTTCACCACTGAGGCAAAATAAAACGCCGCATCGTCCTTTTTACCCTTGTTGTAATTCAGCTGACCGAGCCAGTAGTTCGCATTTGGCTGGTAAGTGGAATCAGGGTACTTCTTCACGAAGTTCTGAAACGCAACGATAGCGTCGTCCTGGCGAGATTTGTCCTGCACCAGGGCGATAGCCGCGTTGTAGTCAGTATTCGCGTCACCGCTCTGTACAGGCGCGCCTGATGAGGCTGACGTATCTCCTGTCGGAGCAGGTGTCGCTGTTGCTGCACCGCTTTGGTCGCCCGCTGCAGGCTGTGCTGCTGCACCACCGCTACTCAGGCTATCCATCTGCAGCAAGATCTGCTTCTGGCGTTCCACAACCTGGTTCAACTGATACTGGCTTTCCTGGATCTGGCCGCGGAGGGAGTCAATATCGTTTTGGTTATCGGAAAGCTGCTGCTGGAGTTGGGTTAAAAGCTGACTGTGAGCGTTAGAAATACGCTCGAGTTGAGTGACCCGGTCTTCTACCGAGCCTGAGCCGACACTACTGATTGGTGCCTGAGCAAAAGCGGCCCAGGGGGCCGCTATTCCAACCAGTAACGACAGACTCATGAGATGATGTCTGAAGTTACTGCTCATGCCATTCTCTTAGTAAACCAGTACGGCACGACGGTTTTTGGAGTAAGCCGCTTCGTCGTGACCCAGTACTGCAGGTTTTTCTTTACCGTAAGAAACGATGGAGATCTGGTCAGCAGAAACGCCTTTACCCTGCAGGTACATTTTAACAGCGTTAGCACGACGTTCACCCAGGGAGATGTTGTACTCTGGAGTACCACGTTCGTCCGCGTGACCTTCTACGGTGACTTTGTAAGACGGGTTGCTACGCAGGAAGTTAGCGTGAGCATCCAGCATCGCAGCGAAGTCAGAACGGATGTCGTATTTATCCAGATCGAAGTAAACGATGTTGTTCTGCTGCAGCTGCTGCATCTGAAGACGCGCTTGCTCTTCAGAAGACATGTTGCCATTGCCGTTAGCGTCCATACCGGTGCCGGCACCCATCATGCCTTCACCGCTCTGGTCATTGCTTGCGTTCTTGTTAGAAGAACACGCTGCGATTGCCATTACAGGCAGAGCGATCATCAGCCCCTTCAGCACTTTGTTCAGTTGCATTTCTAAGATTCCTTTAGTAATCAATTAATTATTATTTACAGATACGGCGACCAGGCAGGTGATTTTACCTGTCCATCAGTTGCCGGAATACGCGCTTTGAAACGCCCATCTGTAGAAACCAGATTCAGCACAGATCCCATCCCCTGAGAAGAGCTGTAGATTACCATCGTGCCGTTAGGTGCCAGACTTGGCGTTTCATCCAGGAACGTTGACGAGAGAACTTGCACGCCACCCGTTACCAGATCTTGTTTGGCAATGTGCTGCTGCCCACCGTTGGAGCTGACCATTACCATCGTTTTACCATCGGCACTGACGTCAGCATCCTGGTTCTGAGAACCTTCCCAGGTAATACGCTGCGGCGCTCCGCCGTTGATATTCACTTTATAAACTTGTGGACGACCGGCCTGGTCGGACGTGAAGGCCAGGTTCTGGCTGTCCGGGAACCAGGTTGGTTCGGTGTTGTTGCTACGGCCATCCGTCACCTGGCGGATTTGACCAGAGCCGATATCCATCACGTACAGGTTCAGGCTACCGGTTTTAGACAGGGCAAAGGCCAGTTTTGAGCCATCCGGAGAGAACGCAGGTGCACCGTTGTGACGCGGGAACGACGCAACCTGACGCACGGCACCGTTAGACAGCGTCTGGATAACCAGCGCAGAACGACCGCTTTCGAAGGTTACGTAGGCCAGTTTGGAACCGTCAGGAGACCACGCCGGAGACATCAGCGGCTGTGGAGAACGGTGAACGGTGAACTGGTTGTAGCCGTCGTAGTCAGAGACGCGCAGCTCATACGGGAACTGACCGCCGTTGGTCTGAACCACGTAAGCGATACGGGTACGGAACGCACCTTTAATACCGGTCAGCTTCTCAAACACTTCGTCACTTGCGGTGTGACCCGCATAGCGCAGCCACTGCTTGTTCACTTTATAGGTGTTCTGAGCCAGAACGGTACCTGGCGCACCGCCGGTATCGACCAGCTGATAAGCCACGTTATAGCCACCGTCCGGGGCAGGCGTTACCTGACCAACCACGACCGCATCAATACCCAGCGCAGACCACGCCGCAGGCTGTACTTCCTGCGCTGTGCCCGGCTGCTGTGGCAGGCGAGAACGATCTAATGGGTTGAATTTGCCGCTGTTACGCAGGTCAGCGGCTACAATGCCGCCGATGTCTTCAGGCGCCGCACCCGGGCCAGCCCACTGGAACGGAACAACGCCGATTGGGCGCGCCGAGTCCACCCCCTGGGTGATCTCGATACGTACTTCTGCATGCAGCACAGCTGCCCACAGCATTAAAAAACTAAATGCTACACGTAATGCCTGCTTCATCATATCTCCCTTATCTGGGTAACCTTACCCACGATAATTTAGCAGAATGTTAACAAACTCAAATAGACAAAACTACCTGAACCCTGTGACTAAACCTGGTCTATTTTCTCCCGTTTGCACGGGAAAACTGTAACTTAAGGTTTGAAGTCCAGTGGCGCATTTTTAAAGACTTCATACACGGCCTGAGAAGGCGGTTTTGGCATCTTCGCCTGACGCGCTGCAGCCAGTGCAGCAGTACATAAGGCTGGATCGCCACCTTCAGACTGAATATCGAGCAGCATCCCATCCGGCGCCAGTTTTATACGCAGCGTACACGTTTTACCGGTGTAGGAAGACGCATCATAAAATCGGCTTTCGATAGCGGATTTAATCTGCGCGGCATAGCCGTTGATTTCAGCGCCTGATGCACCGTTACTCTTAGTGTTACCACTTCCAGACGGCGCTGCGTTGTTTCCTTTCGCTCCGCCACCCGTTTTCGGTGCATTCTTACCTGAACTGAGATCGCCCAGCAGATCGTCAACGCCTGCAGCAGCGGCAGCTTTTTCAGCGGCAGCAGCCTTTTTCGCCGCGGCTTTTTCGGCGGCTGCTTTCTTATCGGCAGCGGCCTTCGCGGCTGCAGCTTTTTTATCAGCTGCGGCTTTTTCTGCAGCAGCCGCTTTTTCAGCTGCGGCTTTCTCGGCGGCCGCCGCTTTCTTCGCAGCCTCGGCAGCAGCTTTCTTCTCTGCTTCCTGAGCGGCTTTCTTCGCGGCTTCCGCTTCTGCTTTCTTCTGAGCATCAGCAGCGGCTTTCTTCGCGGCTTCCGCTTCAGCTTTCTTCTGAGCATCGGCAGCGGCTTTCTTCGCGGCTTCCGCTTCAGCTTTTTTCTGGGCGTCAGCAGCGGCTTTCTTCGCGGCGTCTGCAGCTAATTTAGCCTGTGCATCTGCCTGTGCTTTCGCATCCGCAGCGGCTTTGGCCGCAGCCTCCTCCGCCTGTTTCTGCTGTTCTTGCGCTTTCTTCGCTGCTGCTTCAGCCTGTTTCTGCTGCTCAGCCTGCTCTTTCGCCGCTTCCTGAGCCTGCAAACGCTCTTTCTCAAGCTGTTTCAGACGCTCCTGCTCCGCGGCCTGCTTTTCACGCAGTTCTTCCGCTTGCTGTTGCGCCTGTTTTTCACGCTGCTCTTCAGCACGTTTTGCACTCGCCTGCTGCTGTTGCTGGCGATTATAGTTCTGCACTACCGCACCGGGATCCACCATGACGGCATCGATGGAAGATCCCCCACCGCCGCCAGCTGATGCATCAATGTGCTCGTCGAACGAACTCCAGATCAGCGCTGCAAAAAGAATAACGTGCAGCACTGCGGAGACGATTATCGCTCGCTTAAGCTTGTCGTTCTGTTCGGTTGCCTTTGACACTATCGGTTCCCAAAAACTACGCAGATGATCAAATAGGCTGAGTCATTAAGCCAACAGACTTAACGCCCGCACTATGTAGCAAGTTCAGCGCTTTAATAATTTCATCGTAAGGCACGTCTTTCGCGCCACCGATTAAGAAGACCGTTTTCGGATTTGACTCCAGGCGTCGTTGCGCTTCAGCAATAACCTGCTCGGGTGGCAGTTGATCCATACGATCTTTCTCTACCACGACGCTGTACTGCCCTACACCGGAAACCTCAATGATGACCGGAGGATCGTCATTGGTGCTTACCGCCTGTGATTCTGTCGCATCCGGCAGATCAACTTCCACGCTCTGGGTAATAATGGGCGCTGTCGCCATAAAGATCAGCAGCAGTACCAGCAGTACGTCCAGTAGTGGAACGATATTGATTTCGGACTTGAGCTCGCGACGACCTCGTCCACGCGATCTGGCCATGGTTTACCCCTTGTTGCTCTCGGTACTGGTAAACGCCTGACGGTGCAGAATCGCGGTGAACTCTTCCATAAAGTTGTCGTAGTTCAGTTCCAGTTTGTTCACGCGCTGGTTCAGACGGTTGTAAGCCATAACCGCCGGGATCGCCGCAAACAGACCGATAGCGGTCGCAATCAGTGCTTCAGCGATCCCCGGTGCAACCATCTGCAACGTCGCCTGCTTCACCGCGCCTAACGCGATAAAGGCGTGCATGATCCCCCACACGGTACCAAACAGACCGATATACGGGCTGATGGAACCTACTGTGCCGAGGAACGGAATGTGCGTCTCAAGGGTTTCCAGTTCGCGGTTCATGGAAATGCGCATCGCACGCGACGCACCTTCCACTACCGCTTCCGGCGCATGATTGTTTGCGCGATGTAAGCGGGCAAACTCTTTGAATCCGCTATAGAAAATTTGTTCGGAGCCTGAAAGATTATCACGGCGCCCCTGGCTTTCCTGGTACAGACGAGAAAGTTCGATACCAGACCAGAACTTGTCTTCAAACGCTTCGGCTTCACGGCCAGCGGCATTAAGAATACGCGTTCTCTGGATGATGATGGCCCAGGATGCGATTGAAAAACCAATCAAAATCAACATGATAAGTTTAACCAGAAGGCTAGCCTTCAGGAACAAATCAAGGATATTCATGTCAGTCACTGCTTAAACTCCGCGACAATAGACTTAGGAAGCGCACGAGGCTTCATTATGGTTGGATCAACACAGACAATCAGTACTTCAGCTGAGTTCAGTACGGTGTTCTCTGCATTGACTATCCGCTGCGTGAAAACCAGTGAGGTTCCGCGCATTGATGTAATTTCAGTTTGGACTTCGAGCATATCGTCGAGTCTGGCAGGCGCAAAATACTCAAGCGTCATCTTGCGTACCACGAAGGCAACTCGCTCAGCCAACAGCACCTGTTGACTAAAGTGATGATGGCGCAGCATCTCTGTGCGTGCCCGTTCATAAAAAGCAACGTAGCTGGCGTGGTAGACCACACCACCGGCATCGGTATCTTCGTAGTAGACACGAACCGGCCATCGAAACAGCGTTGTATTCACTTTACATCCCAGTAATGCAACAAAAGTTAGAGCTTTTAAACTTCGCTACTATACGCGCGGGAATGATGGTTTGGAATGGGAGAAAGTAAACGGAGAGTAAATTTTTATGGGCTCGGGTAAGCCCATATCGTTATAGGACATTTCTTATTCAGAAGAAGAAGAAAATCAAACCAGCGATGAGAACCAAATCGGCAATCAGCGGGCAGAAAATGCCCTGCCAGTGAACGGCTTTCGGACGAAAGCCCACGCCGTGGATCACACCTGCGCACACCGCCCACATGATGAGGAAGCCGTGCCAGATCTCGAGTTCGCTGGTCTTTGCCGCGAAGCGCGACGGGTCCCAGAAGATGCAGCCCGCCAGCAGTAATGCCATCACTAAAGAAAGCGCCCGTAACGGGCGCTTATCCATTACCGCATATAACGTTGCGATAATATTCATTAGTGTTTTTCTTCACCCGCTTTGGTCGCTTCGACGTGCTCCAGCGCCAGGGCAGTGATGACACCAAATGCACAGGCAAGAAGCGTCCCTAAAATCCATGCGAAATACCACATATTCAGCTCCTTACTTAGTACATAGATTGGGTGTTGCTTTCGATATGTTCTTTGGTGATACGACCGAACATTTTCCAGTAACACCAGGCGGTGTAGAGCAGAATAATCGGTACGAACACACAGGCAACATAGGTCATCAGGTTCAGCGTCAGCTGGCTGGAGGTTGCATCCCACATGGTCAGGCTAGCATTCAGCATGGTGCTGGACGGCATGACGAATGGGAACATCGCAATACCCGCCGTCAGGATGATGCACGCCAGGGTCAGTGAAGAGAACACAAACGCCAGAGCGCCTTTTTCCAGACGAGAGGTCAGCACGGTCAACAGTGGCAACAGTACGCCCAGCGCCGGGATAGCCCACAGAGCAGGGATATTGTTGAAGTTCACCAGCCAGGCACCCGCCTGACGCGCGACTTCTTTCGTCAGCGGGTTAGACGGCGCAACATGGTTGATCGCGGACGTCACCACGTAACCATCGATACCGTACACCACCCACACACCGGCCAGAGCGAAGCAAACCAGCGTGACCAGCGCCGCGACCTGAGCCGTTGCACGGGAACGCAGGTGCAGTTCACCCACGGTACGCATCTGCAGATAGGTCGCGCCCTGAGTAATGATCATCGCCACGCTCACAACGCCTGCCAGCAGACCAAACGGATTCAGCAGCTGGAAGAAGTTACCGGTGTAGTAAAGACGCATGTACTCATCAATGTGGAACGGTACGCCCTGCAGCAGGTTACCGAATGCCACGCCAATCACCAGCGGTGGAACGAAGCTACCGATAAAGATGCCCCAGTCCCACATGTTACGCCAGCGGGTGTCTTCAATCTTGGAACGGTAGTCGAAGCCTACCGGACGGAAGAATAAAGATGCCAACACCAGAATCATCGCCACGTAGAAGCCGGAGAACGCAGCCGCGTAGACCATCGGCCAGGCAGCGAACAGCGCGCCACCTGCGGTGATCAGCCACACCTGGTTACCGTCCCAGTGAGGGGCGATGGAGTTGATCATGATTCGACGCTCGGTGTCATTACGACCGAGGAAACGGGTGAGCATCCCCACCCCCATGTCGAAACCATCAGTGACCGCAAAACCGATCAGCAGAACGCCGATCAACAGCCACCAGATAAAACGCAATACTTCATAATCGATCATTTGATGACTCCTGTCTTAGCGTGCCGGCTGAGTAGTCGCGGTGGACTGCTCGTAGTGATAGCGACCGGTTTTCAGGCTGCTTGGGCCAAGGCGCGCGAACTTGAACATCAGGAACAGTTCAGCCACCAGGAACAGGGTGTACAGACCGCAAATCAGCAGCATGGAGAAGATCAGGTCACCCGCGGTCAGGGACGAGTTCGCTACTGCCGTTGGCAGCACCTCACCGATTGCCCATGGCTGACGGCCATACTCCGCAACAAACCAGCCGGACTCGATAGCGATCCACGGCAGTGGAATACCGTACAGCGCGGTGCGCAGCAGCCATTTTTTCTCACCGATACGGTTGCGAATCACGGACCAGAAGGACGCCGCGATAATCAGCAGCATGATGATGCCGCAGCCCACCATGATACGGAACGCGAAGTACAGCGGTGCAACGCGTGGAATCGAGTCTTTGGTTGCCATCTGAATCTGCGCTTCCGTCGCGTCGGAGACGTTCGGGGTATAGCGTTTCAGCAGGAGGCCGTAACCCAGGTCTTTCTTCACGTCGTTAAACTGATCGCGAACGGCCTGATCGGTTGAACCGGCACGCAGCTGTTCCAGCAGCGAGTAAGCTTTCATCCCGTTACGGATACGCTCTTCGTGCTGCACCATCAGATCTTTCAGGCCAGTCACCTGTTTGTCGACGGAGCGAGTGGCGATGATGCCCAGAGCATAAGGAATCTGAATGGCGAAGCGGTTTTCCTGCGCTTCCTGATCAGGAACACCGAACAGGGTAAATGCCGCCGGAGCCGGTTGGGTTTCCCATTCTGCTTCAATAGCGGCCAGCTTGGTTTTCTGCACGTCGCCCATTTCGTAACCGGATTCATCACCCAGAACAATAACAGACAGAATTGCCGCCATACCGAAGCTTGCTGCGATAGCAAAGGAGCGTTTTGCGAAGGCGAAGTCACGACCACGGAGCATGTAGTAAGAGCTGATGCCCAGTACGAACATCGCACCGCACACATAGCCAGATGCCACGGTGTGAACGAATTTAACCTGAGCAACCGGGTTCAGGACCAGCTCAGCAAAGCTGACCATCTCCATTCGCATGGTTTCGAAGTTGAAATCGGACGCGATTGGGTTCTGCATCCAGCCGTTCGCCACCAGGATCCACAGCGCGGACAGGTTAGAGCCTAATGCCACCAGCCAGGTTACCGCCATATGCTGGACTTTACCCAGACGGTCCCAACCGAAGAAGAACAGACCTACAAAGGTGGATTCGAGGAAGAAGGCCATCAGACCTTCAATGGCCAGCGGCGCACCGAAGATATCCCCTACATAGTGGGAATAGTAAGACCAGTTAGTCCCGAACTGGAACTCCATGGTCAGACCGGTTGCCACGCCCAGTGCAAAGTTGATACCAAACAACTTGCCCCAGAACTTGGTCATATCTTTATAAATCTGTTTGCCGGAGAGGACGTAAACCGTTTCCATGATGGCCAGCAGGAACGCCATACCGAGCGTCAGTGGCACAAACAGGAAGTGGTACATCGCGGTCAAGGCAAACTGTAAGCGCGACAGTTCGACTACGTCTAACATTATGACTCCTTGCTCATCGCATGAAGACTCCGAGAGTGAACCCCGTCAGAGAGAGATCCACACGCATGCCCCAATACAAATTATTCGCATCCTTGTCGTCGTTATTACCCTGAAGTAGGATAAAAACGATGACGTCAGGTTACAAATAGGTTAATAAAAAACTCAAATTGATCCCGCAAATATAATACGCTGCAAAACCCTTACAATAAACAGGTTTTTATTGAATCACATTTACGTTTTTCGACGACGATCAATTTATAGCAAAATTACCACTTTTCGGCCATTTTGATCCGGGACAATTTAGCGCCTTTTGATGGGTTTTTCCAAGGATTAAACTTTGATTTAAATCAAAAACAATCAGTGATGTTAACCATGTTTAATCATGGTGAGAATGGTAAAAACCATGTTAATGATATGTGCATGCAAAGATGAGATTGGTTATCGAAGACGGGAAAAAATATAAACAGAAGTGATTTTAATTAACGCGGAAGAAAGCGACATTTCAATGAGGGACAAACAATAAAGCGTAGTCGGGCCAGGTTATTTTTCCATTGCATTTATGCAACCCTTCGAAATTACATTTAATTTACTTTTAATGCCTCATAAGTTAACACCGCTGTGTGACTATTTAATGAAAAAAAGGCTGCCCTGACTGCAGCCTTTTTTCGTATCACAGTGCTCAGGCGATAAGAATGCTAAAGGTGCGCGACTGCCCCGGCCTGAATGCCCCGACAATGCCCTCTTCTTCACTCCGATCCATTATCCGTTCATTCATGTCCGTTTCGCGCCACCGTTTCACCGCCGGATTCATAGACACCGTTGTGTCACATGCGCTGGACGCCGAAGGGTTGAACAGGCGGAGAATGAGCTCATCACGATCTTCAGCCTTTTTGAGCGTACTGAGCACGCATCCCGTTGGTGAAAGCGCTAACAGACTGTAACTTTCCGGCGTGATAAACGACGCGCGATTCAGCTTCATCGCATCCCAGGGAATTTTGTTGTAGCACTGCACCGGCGTTAACCACGATTTAGCCTGCTGTGCGACGCCCGCGTTTTCTGGCGTACCGCTGAAGCTGAAGAGGCTAAAGCGACAGGCTAACGGCCCGCGCACCTGAGAGTCAGGAACAGGCATTTTGATCCCCGAAGGCCTGCCTGGACGCAACAGCAAATCTTCTTTCCCGAGCAGCCCCACGCCGCGCAGCAAGGTTAAGGCGAATGCTTTTTTGTCATCGCCCACCACTTCAAACTCACGCAGTCCCTCGGTGAAGAGCGCCAGTCCGTTGCGCTTTTCCTGCAGGACGGCATAGTTGAGTAAATTCCAGACGGGAACCGGCGCTTCTTTCCAGCCCTCCTCATGCCAGGTCGCCATCGCCGCGTCCTGCACCGGGCGAGTGAGCGAGCCAAACTGCGTATCCGCTAACACTTCCTCTGTCATAAACGGCGTAGGGATCAGCACGCGCACGCGGTGGTCGTCAGCCTGGTTATCCAGACGCACGGCCACATCAATACGCCTGCTGTTATGGCTAAGCGTGACGTCAAACTCCACGTTGAGTGAGCCGTTTCGCTGGCGCGCCGCGCGTTCGGCCAGATTTGCCGGAACGGCGATCCGATGGCGGATAGCCGCCCTGCTCTGCCAGCCTTCGTGCGTGACCTCAACCTCATGTTCGCCCTGAGCTGAAGTGAGTCTCCACTCTTCCCGGGAAGGCGAATAGTCGTACTCATCGCCATCGTCCGAACTCTCTTCGATTTCCAGTACGCGGTCATAAATAAGCCCGGTCTCTTTGTCGCGCAGGCGCAGCGTGCCGTCGCCATTTAAATCAATCTGCCAGAAGGCATTTTCAAGCAGGGATTCGGTGTTTTTCACCGCCGGGAGCACCTTCCCGGCCACGTTCGGTTCGATATACAGCGTACGGTAGCCCATCGACGGCAGTATCTGGCTGAGCTGAATATCAAACTCCATAAACGGCTCGTAATTGCCGTAATGGACAATCTGCCGGTCAATAAGACCAGGGTCGAGTTCGCGCGCACTGCGAATGAAATAGGGGATCTCGTTGCCTTTTTCATCCCGCAGTCTGAACTGGCTGGCCCGTAGCCGAATCGTGGTGTTCATCACCTCTTCGCGCGGCCAGGGCATCAGGTTGAACATCACCAGCTTATCGGCGTCGCTTTGCGGCATGTTGTCGACAATCTTGCGCATGTAGAAACGCACCAGGTTGTCAGCCATGTCCTCCGCCAGCTCAAAGCGGGAGACAATCTCGCGGTGCACCTTATCGCTGCAGCAGCAACCGATGCTGTCGTGAGCGTGGTTCTTGAGGATCTCTTTCCACATCTTCTCCAGCAGGCCGTGGTGGTAGTCGAAGCCCAGCGTCCAGGCAAGCGCTGCCAGCGGCTCGAGGATATTGACAATTTTGTTCTCGATACGCGCGTGGGCGATTTTAATGTCCATGCGCGTGGAGCCGATGGTCCGGTGAACGCGCATGTATTTCCCGTCGATAAACTCCCCTTTTAGCGTCGCCAGCTCATCGCGGTGCGCGTCGATATAATCAAACACCTCTTCGAACCGACTCATCACAAATTGACGCTGGGGATAGATTTCACGAAGCTTATCCATCACCGCGAAAATGTTCTGCTGCAGCGGCATCTGATCGTGGCCGTTGGGCAGCAAAATCTCTTTGGTGACGGAGGCGTTTTCCAGGACCTCGAAATAGCTGTCGAGCCGTTTTCGCAGCCCTGCTTCGTCCTCCGGTAAGTACTTACCAATCGCGTAGCCCAGCGGCAGTACCTGCGCCGTCACTTCACTGCCGTCCTGGCTCTGCCACAGAAACTCGGTTTTGTCGGTCCCGTGTCGTTCCGAGCAGCCGCGCCAGAACATCGTGCGGGTAATGCCAAACCCGTTATAGATATGCGGAAGCTGGCCGGACATACCAAACGAATCCGGCAGATAGCCGATCTTCATCGGCTCGCCGAACGCCATACAGTCACGCATACCGTACATCAGGTTGCGGACAATCGACTCGCCGCTCACAATCGTGGTATCGGTCTGGGTATACCAGGGGCCGATAATCAGCTTTCCGCGCTCTACAAGCGCTTTCACCCGCGAGCGGTTTTCAGGCACGACGGCAAAATAATCCTCCAGCACCGCCGTCTGTCCATCGAGGACATAATATTTATACTCGTCATCCTGCTCCAGACGGGTCAGGATCTCTTCCATATTATTGACCAGAAGAATACGCGACTCTTCGGTGGTGAAGTACCACTCACGGTCCCAGTGCATATGCGGCGTGATATGAACGCGAGATACAGCTTTCATCTTCGTTTCCTGTTTGTGCGTTGTTACGGTATGGCGTCTTCAGTGACGTAATTGCCCTTTTTCACCGCCTGGCGTCGCCAGAGCAGCAGAATGAAGGTGGAGATAGCGGTTCCCACCAGCGCCGCGCCAAACCAGCCCGCCGCCGCAACCACACCGCTCAACCCGGCATCGTGAAGTAAAAAGAGAGAGAAAATACCGGCCCCCGGCGTGGACAACCCGATCCCCATCGCGCCGACAATCGCGCCTGTTACCATAGAGCCGAGCACGAATGAACCAATGACGCGAAGCGGATCTTCAATCGCCATCGGAATCGCCCCTTCGGTGATGCCCGCGAGTCCAAGCAGCCAGGTGGATTTACCGGTTTCAATTTCAAACGGTTTAAACAGTTTCGGTGCCAGCAACGTTGACGCCGTAACGGTGAAGGCCGACACCATTTTGACGGAGGCAAAGATGGCATAGGGACCGTATACCCCGTTAGCCATCGCTCCCAGACAGAAAGCGTAAGAGGCTTTATTGACCGGGCCACCCAAATCGAATGAGCACATAAAGCCGAGGATCGCCCCCAGAAGCAGCGCATTCGCACCGGACAAACCGTTAAGCCAGGCAGTGAGCGTAGTATTAAGCCAGGCCACCGGCTCACCGACCACGAACAGCATCAGGCTGCCCGCCCCCAGCACACCAATAACCGGATAGAGATAAAAGGTTAAAAAGCCGTTGAAGCGGCTACTCAGGCGAATGTGATTTTTCACCCAGCGCATCAGGTAACCCGCGATCAGCCCGCCGATGATAGCCCCCAGAAAACCGGAGCCGATCATATTGGCCGCAAGACCGGCCGCAAAGCCCGGGGTCAGCGCGGGTTTATCCGCCAGCGAGTAAGCGGTATAGGCCGCCAGAACGGGGACCATCAGAATGCCGAGCATGCCGCCGCCAAGCTTGCGGTACATCCACAGCCATGAATTTTCCTGGTCGAACAGATGCTGCAGGCCGAGGATTTGCGCCAGCAGTACCGACACGGCGAGCACCGTCCCGCCGGCGACGATCAGCGGCACCGCAAAGGAGATACCGCTAAGGAGCGCCTGCTTTAGCTCAGTTTTAACGCTCTTTTTTTCTGCCTGTCCGGGCTGCGCTTCAGACGAAGACGGTAATGCCAGTGCACGCTCAATTAACGCTTCGGCATGGCGCAGCGGTTCCGCAACCGGTACCGAAAGTGTTGGAATGCCCTCGAATCGCTCGCTCTCTTTGATCGCCACTTCTGCCGCAAAGATGCACGCTTTGGCCTCCTGCAACTGCTGCGCGGTGATGCGCCCCTCAATGCCATTCGCCCCCTGCTTTTCGACCACAACGTTGATGCCCAGCTTACGTCCCGCTTTTTCCAGGTACTCAGCTGCCATATAGGTATGGGCAATTCCGGCCGGACAGGCGGTGACGCAGACAACCGTTGGCGCATTCACCAGGACGGTAACCTCTTCCTGCTGGGGCGCATCCTCCAGCGCAGCAAGCAGCCCCTCCGCTGTGGTTGCCGCCATCACGCGTGCCCGAAGGGCGTCATCCGCCAGGCGAGACGTCAGCTCTGTTAATATCTGAATATGCGTGGATCCTGCTTCGGCAGGTGGAATGGCAAGCAGGAAAATGAGTTCAACATTTTCCGGGCCGTCCACGCCCTCCCACTCCAGCGGTTTGCTCAATGTGGCCACCGCAAAAGCCGCTTCTTTCACTACGGTCGATTTACCATGCGGGACAGCCAGCCCTTCGCCCAGCGCGGTAGGCCCGAGAGATTCACGGTGGAAAACTTCCGTTAAAAATGCATCGCCGTCTGTGATGTTACCCAGCGCCACCAGCCGCATCGTAAGCTGGCGAATTGCCTCATCACGACTGGCATAGTGCGCCTGCACGCAGACAGCACTGGAGTGGGTCAGAGTCGTCAGGTTCATAAGATCCTCACACGTAAGTTGTTATTGTCTGGCGGCAATTGTGGCAGGCAATACAATACATTTATGTGATCATTTTCACTAACAATGTAAATTTGTATCTAAATTGTATTGTTTACAAATTTTACGCTGAAGGCATAATTCCGTGAAAAGGTATTAGAAAGGCAGATTCTATGGGTAACAAACCGATGTACCGGCAGATAGCCGATGCGCTTCGCGAGAAAATCAATGCCGGTGAGTTAAAACCCGGCGATGCGCTACCGACGGAATCCAGCCTTCAGGAGGCGTTCAACGTTAGCCGTGTAACGGTGAGACAGGCGCTGAAGCTGCTTACGGAAGAGCAGATCGTCGAGAGCATTCAGGGCAGCGGCACCTACGTAAAAGAAGAGCGCGTTAACTACGACATTTACCAGCTCACCGGCTTTTACGAAAAGCTGGCCGACCGAAACGTCGACACGCACAGCGACGTCAGCGTCTTCGAAGTGGTGAAAGCCGATGAAAGGCTCGCAGCAAGGCTGGCAATCAACCCGGAAGATAAAGTCTGGCACGTCAAACGCGTCCGCTTTATCAAACAAAAACCGGTGAATCTGGAAGAAACGTGGATGCCGCTGGCGATGTTCCCCGACCTCACCTGGGAAGTGATGGAGAATTCGAAATACCACTACGTTGAGCAGATCAAGAAGCTGGTTATCGATCGCAGCGAGCAGGAGCTGGTGCCGATCATGCCATCAGAAGAGGCGATTGCCGCGCTGTCGCTCGATCCGGCGAAACCGATCCTGGAAAAAGTCTCCCGCGGGTTTCTGAAGGACGGACGGGTATTTGAATACAGCCGCAACGTGTTCAATACCGACGATTACAAGTTCACTCTCGTTGCCAAACGCAGGCAATAAAAAAGGCCGCTTTACAGCGGCCAACCATGTCGAAACGGACATTTTTTTATTTCAACGCGCCCCATCCAGGGCGCAGAGAGGACTTACTTAATGATGGATTTCAGTGCTTCGCCGATATCCGCCAGGCTGCGAACGGTTTTCACGCCTGCGGCTTCCAGCGCTGCGAATTTCTCATCAGCCGTACCTTTACCACCGGCGATGATCGCGCCTGCGTGACCCATACGCTTGCCTTTCGGCGCGGTCACACCTGCGATATAGCCCACAACCGGCTTGGTCACGTGCTCTTTGATATAAGCAGCCGCTTCTTCTTCCGCGCTACCGCCGATCTCACCGATCATGACAATCGCTTCGGTCTGCGGATCTTCCTGGAACAGCTTCAGGATGTCGATGAAGTTAGAGCCCGGGATCGGGTCACCGCCGATGCCCACACAGGTGGACTGGCCGAAACCGTAGTCGGTGGTCTGCTTAACGGCTTCATAGGTCAGGGTACCGGAACGGGACACGATGCCCACTTTACCCGGCTTGTGAATATGGCCCGGCATGATGCCGATTTTGCACTCGCCCGGGGTGATAACACCTGGGCAGTTCGGGCCGATCATGCGCACGCCTGCTTCATCCAGCTTCACCTTCACGGTCAGCATATCCAGCGTCGGGATACCTTCGGTAATGGTGATGATCAGTTTGATGCCTGCGTCGATCGCTTCCAGAATGGAGTCTTTGCAGAACGGCGCTGGAACGTAGATCACGGTCGCGGTTGCGCCCGTCGCTTCTACCGCTTCACGCACGGTGTTGAACACCGGCAGGCCCAGGTGCGTGGTGCCGCCTTTACCTGGCGTTACGCCGCCAACCATCTGCGTACCGTAGGCAATCGCCTGTTCGGAGTGGAATGTCCCCTGGCTACCGGTGAAGCCCTGGCAGATAACCTTGGTATCTTTATTAATTAAAACTGACATTATTTCCCCTCCACTGCGGCAACAACCTGCTGAGCTGCATCCGTCAGACTTTTCGCTGCAATAATATTCAGGCCGCTGTCAGCCAGTTTTTTCGCGCCGAGTTCAGCGTTGTTACCTTCCAGACGCACAACCACCGGAACGTTAACACCCACTTCTTCTACCGCACCGATGATGCCGTCGGCAATCAGGTCGCAACGGACGATGCCGCCGAAGATGTTCACCAGAACAGCTTTTACGTTGTCGTCAGAGAGGATGATTTTGAACGCTTCAGTTACGCGCTCTTTGGTTGCGCCACCGCCTACGTCGAGGAAGTTTGCTGGCTCACCGCCGTGCAGCTTAACGATGTCCATGGTACCCATTGCCAGGCCCGCGCCGTTAACCATGCAGCCGATGTTGCCATCCAGCGCCACGTAGTTCAGTTCCCACTGTGCAGCCTGCGCTTCACGCGGGTCTTCCTGAGACTGGTCGCGCATTTCACGCAGATCGGACTGGCGGAACAGCGCGTTGCCGTCAGCGCCCAGCTTGCCGTCGAGGCAGATCAGGTCGCCCTGGGTGGTGATCACCAGCGGGTTGATCTCGATCAGCGCCAGATCGCGCTCCAGGAAGATGTTCGCCAGGCCCATGAAGATCTTGGTGAACTGCTGTACCAGCTTGCCTTCCAGACCCAGTTTGAACGCCAGCTCACGACCCTGGTAAGGCATTGGGCCCGCCAGCGGATCGATTGCCACTTTGTGGATCAGGTGCGGGGTCTCTTCCGCCACTTTTTCGATTTCCACGCCGCCTTCGGTAGACGCCATGAACACCACGCGACGGGAGCTACGGTCAACAACCGCGCCCAGGTACAGTTCTTTTGCGATGTCGGTTGCCGCTTCCACCAGGATCTGGTTAACCGGCTGGCCGTTTGCATCTGTCTGGTAGGTTACCAGACGCTTACCGAGCCAATGTTCAGCAAACGCACGAATCTCTTCTTTGCTCTTAACAACCTTCACACCGCCCGCTTTACCACGGCCACCAGCGTGAACCTGACACTTAACTACCCACGGGCCGGCACCGATTTTAGATGCAGCTTCTTCTGCTTCACGCGGGGTAGTACAGGCATAACCCACCGGAGCCGGTAAGCCATACCGGGCAAACAGCTGTTTGGCCTGATATTCATGTAAGTTCATGTGTTCTATCCATCCTTCAGGGTAATCGTTATCTTCAAACCTGTAGACCGGCGCGGTGTGTGCCGGATGGCGCTACGCTTATCCGGCCTACAGGGCAGGTGACGCTAAAACGTTACTAGACGTCCAGCAGCAGACGCGTTGGATCTTCCAGCAGCTCTTTAATCGCGACCAGGAAGCCCACGGACTCGCGGCCGTCGATCAGGCGGTGATCGTAAGAGAGCGCCAGATACATCATTGGCAGGATCTCAACTTTACCGTCTACCGCCATCGGGCGATCTTTAATGGCATGCATACCCAGGATCGCGCTCTGCGGCGGGTTAATGATCGGGGTAGACATCAGCGAACCGAATACGCCGCCGTTGGTAATGGTGAAGTTACCGCCGGTCAGGTCGTCTACGGTCAGCTTGCCGTCGCGGCCTTTCACAGCCAGTTCTTTGATGTTTTTCTCGATGTCAGCCATGCCCAGGGTGTCTACGTCACGCAGAACCGGGGTCACCAGGCCACGCGGGGTAGAAACCGCCATGCTGACGTCGAAGTAGTTGTGGTAAACCACGTCATCGCCGTCAATAGACGCGTTCACTTCCGGGTAGCGTTTCAGCGCTTCAACAACCGCTTTCACGTAGAAGGACATAAAGCCCAGACGGATACCGTGACGTTTTTCAAACGCGTCACCGTACTGCTTACGCAGGTCCATGATTGGCTTCATGTTCACTTCGTTGAAGGTGGTCAGCATCGCGGTGGAGTTTTTCGCTTCCAGCAGACGCTCGGCCACACGCTTACGCAGGCGAGTCATCGGCACGCGTTTTTCGCTGCGTGCGCCCAGAGCAGGCTGCGCTGCCGGTGCTGCCGCAGGGGCTTTGGCTTCTGCTTTCGCAGGCGCTTTCGCCAGGTGCTTCTCGATATCTTCGCGCGTCAGACGACCGCCCACACCGGTGCCTTTAATGGCTGCCGCGTCCAGGTTGTGCTCAGCCAGCAGACGGCGGATCGCCGGGCTCAGTGCGTCGTTGGTTTGCTCTTCCAGAGACGCCTGCTGGCGCTGCGCTGGGGTAGAGGCTTTCTCATCAGACTTGGCGCTGGACTCTTTGCCCGCGCTGTTGCCTTCACGCAGGCGACCCAAGATCTGACGAGAGGTAACGGTGGTACCTTCATCTTCCAGCACCGCGTCCAGAACGCCATCCGCCGAAGCCGGTACTTCCAGTACCACTTTGTCAGTTTCGATTTCTACCAGCACTTCATCGCGCTTAACGGCATCGCCCGGTTTTTTGTGCCAGGTGGCGACGGTCGCATCTGCTACGGACTCAGGCAGGTCGGGAACAAGAATATCTACGCTACTCATTATGTATCCTTTAATTAATCGACGTTCAGCGCGTCATTGACCAGATCTTGTTGCTGCTTCTGGTGAACGGACATATACCCTACCGCCGGAGAGGCGGAGGCCGGGCGACCTGCATAACGCAGAGCAGACCCAAATGGAATCACTTCACGGAAATGATGCTGGCTGCAGTACCATGCGCCCTGGTTAAGCGGCTCTTCCTGGCACCAGACAAAATCATGTACGTGAGCATATTGTTTCAGCACGTCCTGCATCGCCTGATGCGGGAACGGATAAAGCTGCTCGATACGCACGATGGCGACATCTTTCTGATCGTTCTTGCGGCGCTGTTCCAGCAGGTCGTAATAAACCTTACCAGAACACATCACGACACGCTTCACGCCCTTCGGATCCAGTTCGTCAATCTCGCCGATGGCAGGCAGGAAGGTGCCGTTGGCCAGTTCATCCAGGCTTGAAACAGCCAGCGGATGACGCAGCAGAGATTTTGGTGACATCACCACCAGCGGACGGCGCATACCGCGCAGCGCCTGACGACGCAGCATGTGGTACACCTGAGCCGGGGTAGACGGCACGCAAACCTGCATGTTCTGCTCGGCGCAGAGCTGCAGATAGCGTTCCAGACGCGCGGAGGAGTGCTCCGGCCCCTGCCCTTCATAGCCGTGCGGCAGGAGCATCACCAGACCACACATGCGGCCCCACTTCTGCTCGCCGGAGGAGATGAACTGGTCGATAACCACCTGCGCACCGTTGGCGAAGTCACCGAACTGGGCTTCCCAGATGGTCAGGGTGCGTGGTTCTGCGGTGGCGTAGCCGTATTCGAAGGCCAGTACCGCTTCTTCAGACAGCACGGAGTCCCAGACCTTGAACTGGCCCTGACCGTTGTGCACGTGCTGCAGCGGAGTGTAGGTTGAACCGTTGGACTGGTTGTGAACCACCGCGTGGCGGTGGAAGAAGGTACCACGGCCCGCATCTTCACCGGACAGACGAACAGGAATACCTTCGTCAACCAGCGTTGCGTAGGCCAGGGTTTCAGCACCACCCCAGTCGAACAGCTTCTCGCCTGCCGCCATGGCCTGACGGTCACCGTAGATTTTCGCTACGCGAGACTGCATTTCGATAGCGTCCGGTACGGTGCTGATGCGTTTAGCCAGTTCCTGCAGGCGCTTCATCTCGACCTTGTTCGGGTAGCTCTCATCCCACTCGTGGTTGAGGTACGGCGACCAGGTAAAGGAGTGCATGTTCATTGGGCGCAGCTCTTTCACTACGCATTCACCCGCATCCAGCGCGTCGCGGTAAAGATTGACCAGCTCGGTCGCATCTTCCAGCGTCGCCACTTTGTCCGCTTCCAGCTTGTCAGCATAGATTTTGCGCGGCGTTGGGTGTTTTTTGATTTTCTGGTACATCAACGGCTGGGTTGCACTTGGCTCGTCAGCTTCGTTGTGGCCGTGACGGCGGTAGCAGAACAGGTCGATCAGCACGTCACGTTTAAAGGTGTTACGGAAGTCGAGCGCCAGACGGGTGACGAAAGCAACCGCCTCCGGGTCATCCGCATTCACGTGGAAGATTGGCGCCTGCACCATCTTACCGATGTCGGTGCAGTATGGGGTAGAACGCGCGTCCAGCGGGTTAGAGGTGGTGAAGCCCACCTGGTTGTTGATCACGATGCGAACGGTACCGCCCACTTCGTAACCACGCGCTTTCGACATGTTCAGGGTTTCCTGAACCACGCCCTGACCGGTAATTGCCGCATCACCGTGAATGGTGATTGGCAGAACTTTGTTGCTGCTCGGCTCGTCCAGACGATCCAGACGCGCACGCACGGAACCGATCACCACCGGGCTAACAATCTCAAGGTGAGACGGGTTAAACGCCAGCGCCAGGTGAACCAGACCGCCTTCGGTTTCGATATCCGACGAGAAGCCCATGTGGTACTTCACGTCGCCGGTGCCGAGGTGTTCTTTGTGTTTGCCCGCGAATTCGTCGAACAGGTCCTGCGGCTTTTTACCCAGCACGTTGACCAGCACGTTCAGACGACCGCGGTGCGCCATGCCCAGCACCACTTCGCGGGTACCGCTGTTGCCCGCGTGGCGAATCAGCTCTTTCAGCATTGGCACTAACGCGTCACCGCCTTCCAGCGAGAAGCGTTTTGCGCCCGGGAATTTCGCGCCCAGATAGCGCTCAAGGCCTTCTGCTGCGGTCAGTTCGCTGAGGAAACGTTTTTTCTCGTCAGCCGAGAATGTCGCGTGGCCCGCCACGGATTCGATACGCTGCTGGATCCAGCGTTTCTCTTCGGTAGAGGTGATGTGCATGTATTCCGCACCGATGGAGCCGCAGTAGGTTTGCTTGAGCGCGTTAATCAGTTCGCCCAGCTTCATCGTGTCTTTGCCGATGGCAAAGGAACCTACGTTAAAGCTTTCCTGGAAATCGGCCTCGGTCAGATCGTGATACGCCGGATCGAGATCGGCCACACGTTCCTGCTGCCACAGTCCCAGCGGATCGAGATTCGCATGCTGGTGACCGCGGAAGCGATAAGCGTTGATAAGCTGCAGGACTTTAACCTGCTTCGCATTGGTGTCAGGGTCGGAAATCGCAGAAGAGTAACGTGAGGCATCCTTCGCCAGACGGCGGAAATAATCACGTGTTTTAGAGTGGAATTGATCCGGTTTGACTCCCGTGCCAGGCAACTCCTGGAACATGGAACGCCAGTTTGCGTCCACTGAGTCAGGATCGGTTAAGAAGTCTTCATAGAGCTGTTCAATCCAGCTCTGGTTCGCACCAGAAAGGAAAGAAGAGTCCAGCCAGGCTTTCATTGCGCCGTTCTGCATCGTGATCCCTTAAGCATTTTTATGCTTACTTTCGCCGTAGAAACTACCACGCACACCACGTGTACGTGCCGGGGTTCACCTGCGAGCTCTTATTGGCCCGCGAAGGAACCTTTAGAAACTGTCTAAATAATCTTCGTCGTTCCGGCTGCGACTGCGTTGCGGCTTTCACTCACCCCAGTCACATAGTTAACTATGCTCCAGGGGATTCGTTCAGCCGCGCCTTGTCTCGCGCTGAACGTCTCGATTATTTACTTAACTGGCAGTTTTTAAAGGTTTCTGCAATCTGTCCCCTCTCCCTTCGGGAGAGGGTTAGGGTGAGGGGAACAGCGCTCCCCTCTCACTACTTACGCACTGCGCTGCAGCAGCATCGACTTAATATGGCCGATGGCGCGCGTCGGGTTCAGCCCCTTAGGACACACACTGACGCAGTTCATGATGCTATGGCAGCGGAATACGCTGAAAGCGTCACTCAGTCCTTCCAGACGGCTATCGGTTTCGGTGTCGCGGCTATCGATCAGGAAGCGATAGGCAGCCAGCAGACCGGCCGGGCCGATAAACTTGTCCGGGTTCCACCAGAACGACGGGCAGGACGTAGAACAGCATGCGCAGAGAATACACTCGTACAGACCATCGAGTTTTTCACGCTGCTCAGGAGACTGTAAGTGCTCGCGAGCCGGTGGATTTTGCCCATTATTCAATAAGTAAGGCTTAATCTTCTCATATTGTGCATAGAATTGCCCCATGTCTACCACCAAATCACGCACGACCGGCAGACCTGGCAGAGGACGGATAACAATTTTCTGACCAGGACGCTGCAACGCTGAAATTGGCGTGATGCAGGCCAGACCATTTTTGCCGTTCATGTTCACACCGTCAGAGCCACAGACCCCTTCACGGCAGGAGCGGCGGAACGACAGCGTTGGATCTTTTTCTTTCAGCTGCATTAAGGCATCCAGCAGCATCATGTCGCGACCTTCTTCCGCTTCCAGGGTGTAATCCTGCATATGCGGAGCGTCGTCTACATCCGGGTTATAACGATAAACTGAGAATTCGAGTTTCATTATCCTGTCTCCGCATTAATAAGTACGAATCTTCGGCGGGAACGCCGGACGCAGTTTCGGTTCCATGTTGACGCTACGACGCGTCATGGATTCCGACTCTGGCAGATACAGGGAATGGCACAGCCAGTTTTCGTCATCACGATCCGGGAAGTCGAAGCGGCTATGCGCGCCACGGCTTTCGGTACGGAAGTTTGCCGACACCGCAGTGGCGTAAGCGGTTTCCATCAGGTTATCCAGCTCCAGGCACTCAACGCGCTGGGTGTTGAACTCGCTTGAGGTATCGTCCAGACGGGCATTTTTCAGACGCTCGCGGATCGCTTTCAGCTGCTCAAGACCTTTGGCCATCGCGTCGCCTTCGCGGAATACCGAGAAGTTGTGCTGCATGCATTCCTGCAGCGCTTTACGGATTTCCACCGGATCTTCTCCGTTACGGTTACCGTTCCAGCGGTTGAGGCGCGCAAGAGAGGCATCAATTTCGTCGTCGGTCGCGTCACGCAGCGCGCCCTGCTCGGCAATGGATTCCTGCAGATGCAGACCCACTGCACGACCAAACACCACCAGGTCCAGCAGGGAGTTGCCGCCCAGACGGTTTGCACCGTGTACGGATACGCAGGCAATTTCGCCTACCGCGAACAGGCCAGGAATAACCACGTCTTCGCCCTGCTCGTTCACGGTCAGCGCCTGACCGGTCACTTTGGTCGGAATACCGCCCATCATGTAGTGGCAGGTTGGGATAACCGGAATCGGCTCTTTCACCGGGTCGACGTGTGCGAAGGTGCGGGAGAGTTCGAGGATGCCCGGCAGACGGGATTCCAGAACCTCTTTACCCAGGTGGTCAAGTTTGAGCTTCGCGTGTGGACCCCATGGGCCGTCACAGCCGCGGCCTTCACGGATTTCGATCATGATGGAACGCGCCACCACGTCACGACCCGCCAGGTCTTTCGCATTCGGGGCATAACGCTCCATGAAGCGCTCGCCGTGTTTGTTCAGCAGGTAACCACCTTCACCACGACAGCCTTCCGTTACCAGAACGCCCGCGCCGGCGATACCGGTTGGGTGGAACTGCCACATTTCCATATCCTGCACCGGCACGCCCGCGCGGATAGCCATACCGACGCCGTCACCGGTGTTGATGTGGGCGTTAGTGGTGGACTGATAGATACGGCCTGCGCCGCCGGTCGCCAGCACGGTAGCGCGGGCTTTGAAGTAAACCACTTCACCGGTTTCGATGCACAGCGCGGTACAGCCGACGATTGCGCCATCGGCATTTTTCACCAGATCCAGCGCATACCACTCGGAGAAGATGGTGGTGTGGTTTTTCAGGTTTTGCTGATAGAGCGTGTGCAGCAGCGCGTGGCCGGTACGGTCAGCCGCTGCCGCAGTACGTGCCGCCTGCTCACCGCCGAAATCTTTCGACTGGCCGCCAAACGGACGTTGATAGATGGTGCCATTTTCCAGACGGGAGAACGGCAGCCCCATGTGGTCCAGCTCCAGAATCGCTTCCGGGCCGGTTTTACACATATATTCGATGGCATCCTGGTCACCGATGTAGTCGGAACCTTTTACCGTGTCATACATGTGCCATTCCCAGTTATCTTCATGGGAGTTACCCAGCGCAACGGTGATACCGCCCTGCGCAGACACAGTGTGGGAACGGGTCGGGAAAACTTTAGAGAGCAGCGCACAGGTCTGGCCGCTCTGGGAAATTTGCAGTGCGGCACGCATACCTGCGCCACCGGCACCAATCACAACAGCATCAAATTCTCTGACTGGCAGTTTCATTACACACCCCACACCACAACGAATCCATAAATAACGTAAACCACCAGGGCAACAACAATAACCAGTTGCAGAGGAAGGCGAACGCCTAACGGTTTTACGTAATCGGTCAACACCTGCCACATGCCAATCCAGGCATGAATAAGGATGGAGAACAGCGCCAGCAGGGTGAACACTTTGGTGAAGGCGGATCCGAAGAACCCACTCCAGATTTCCCACGTCAGCGTGCCGCTGGTCGCGAAGAAACCGATCATATAGATGATGTAAAGGGTGAGAACGATGGCGGTAGCACGGACAAGGATGAAGTCATGTACGCCGTTGCGTCCTAATGCGGAGGCGTTGCTTACCATACGAGAACTCCTGCGAGAAGTGAAAGCACGACAGTGATCACAAATGAAATGTTAGCGGAGCGTTTCCCGGCTTCGAAAGTCTCTTCCAGGTAGCCAAAGTCCATCAGCATATGGCGAACACCCACGACAACGTGGTACGCCAGCGCGGTCAGAATGCCCCACATGATGAATTTCACGAAGAAGCTGTTCATGATGGCAGAGGCCTGGAGGAATCCTTCAGGAGAAGAGAGGCTGGTTCCCAGCAACCACAGCAGAATACCGACCGCCACAAACGTAATCACACCGGACACACGGTGCAGAATGGACGCTATTGCTGTTACAGGGAACCGGATCGTTTTGAGATCCAGATTGACAGGTCTTTGTTTTTTCACATTTCTTATCATGAATAACGCCCACATGCTGTTCTTATTGTTTCCTTCCTCCGGACTGCGATGCGGGTCAAGCAGCGTTCCTTTTCTATAACTGCGCGTCATGCAAAACATTGCTTCCAGATGCTAAAACGACACGTTACAACGCTGGGTGGCTCGGGATTGCAGGGTGTTCCGGAGACCTGGCGGCAGTATAGGCCGTTCACAAAATCATTACAATTAACCTACATACAGTTTGTCGGGTTTTCTCTGGAACAGTGATCAGGGTCACGATAACAACATCTTTTTAATTTTTAATCATCTGATTTGACAAATGTTAAACAATATTGTTACAAACGTCATCAGAAAAGGCATATAATGCGCAAAAGTTATGAGGTCTCTCTTTCACCTGACAAATAGTTATGTAACAGTGTGATGGTATTGACCGAAGTTATCAGGACAGTTATTAGTGATATACAGGTTTGAATAATTCGGACTGCAAAAACGCTGATTTGCTGTTGTTTCACTGATATTTCATTCGTTTACCTGCAAGGCGCCATAGCTCTGTACCCTGGTTTGTCCTCGTGAGCTGAGCGGTAAGCCAAATAACAATCTGGTAACGGTGATTAACAGCTGAAAGCAAATCCGGTAAAGCGCAGTCTTAAGCATAAGGCGCTAAGGAGACCGTAAATGGCTGATACAAAGGCAAAGCTCACCCTGGGTGGTGACACTGCTATTGAACTGGATGTGCTAAAAGGCACGCTCGGTCAGGATGTTATTGATATCCGTACGCTGGGTTCTAAAGGTGTGTTCACCTTTGACCCTGGATTTACCTCTACCGCATCTTGCGAATCCAAAATCACCTACATTGACGGTGACGAAGGTATCCTGCTCCATCGCGGCTTCCCCATCGATCAGTTAGCCACCGAATCCAACTATCTGGAAGTGTGCTACATCCTGCTGAACGGCGAAAAACCGACGCAGGCGCAGTACGATGAATTCAAAACCACCGTGACCCGTCACACCATGATCCATGAGCAGATTACCCGTCTGTTCCATGCGTTCCGTCGTGACTCTCACCCAATGGCGGTGATGTGCGGGATTACCGGTGCGCTGGCGGCGTTCTACCACGACTCCCTTGACGTGAATAACCCGCGTCACCGTGATATCGCGGCGTTCCGCCTGCTGTCCAAAATGCCGACCATGGCGGCGATGTGCTACAAATACTCTATCGGCCAGCCGTTTGTGTATCCGCGCAACGACCTCTCCTACGCGGGTAACTTCCTGCGCATGATGTTCTCCACCCCGTGCGAAGAGTACGAAGTGAACCCGGTGCTGGAACGCGCGATGGACCGTATTCTGATCCTGCACGCTGACCACGAACAGAACGCCTCTACCTCTACCGTCCGTACCGCGGGCTCTTCAGGCGCGAACCCGTTCGCCTGTATCGCTGCGGGCATCGCCTCCCTGTGGGGACCGGCGCACGGCGGCGCGAACGAAGCGGCGCTGAAGATGCTGGAAGAGATCAGCACCGTTGAGCACATTCCTGAGTTCGTGCGTCGTGCGAAAGACAAGAATGACTCCTTCCGCCTGATGGGCTTCGGTCACCGTGTTTACAAAAACTACGACCCACGCGCCACCGTGATGCGTGAAACCTGCCACGAAGTGCTGAAAGAGCTGGGTACCAAAGATGACCTGCTGGAAGTGGCGATGGAGCTGGAACACATCGCGCTGAACGACCCGTACTTCATCGAGAAGAAACTCTACCCGAACGTCGATTTCTACTCTGGCATTATTCTGAAAGCGATGGGCATTCCGTCTTCCATGTTCACCGTAATCTTCGCCATGGCCCGTACCGTAGGCTGGATTGCGCACTGGAACGAAATGCACAGCGAAGGCATGAAAATCGCCCGTCCTCGTCAGCTGTATACCGGCTACGAGCAGCGTGATTTTAAGTCTGACCTGAAGCGCTAAAAGACAAGCCCGGTGGCGCTAACGCTTACCGGGCCTACAAATAAATGCGAAACGTAGGCCGGGTAAGGCGTAGCCGCCACCCGGCTTTTTTACGTCTGACACCGAGGACACCAGTAAAACGGTCTGGAAGAGATCGTAGCCTTCTCAATCACCCCGCCGCACCGCTCGCACTTCTTCCCCGCCCGATGAAACACCTTGAACCGGAACAGCGCCCCGTGATGCTTATTATCATCCACCACGCCGCGCGTGTTGTAGGACAGCCGCGGAATATCCAGCAGCGCGTGGGATAGCGCCTCCAGCTGTTCATCATTCAACTGAGACGCTTTATGCTGCGCCGCCAGCCCGACCTCCCAGAGGATCTCTACCCGCAGGTAGTTGCCCAGCCCGGCCAAAAAGGCCTGGTCGAGGAACAGGCCGGAAAACTGTCGGTTACGGAATTTAGGTGATAACAGCCGGGCCTTTACGTCGCTTGCCGTCAGGCGCATGTCCAGCACATCCGGCCCGACCCGCTGCAGAAACGGGTGCGTCAGCAGCTGCTCCGGCGTTAACATTTCGATTTCCGACGCGCTGTAGAGCAGGATCGCCTTATCCGCCGTTTGCAGCCTGACGCGCAACACGCGGGTGGTTTGCGGCTGCTCGTCCGCCTCCACCACTCGCCAGACGCCATAAAGCTGGTTATGGCTATATAACGTCAGGTTATGGGAAAAGTGCGTGAGTAAGGCCTTGCCGCGCGTCTCAATATGGGTCACCGTCTGCCCCACCAGCTGTGATTCAAACGGTTTTAGCTGAGGAAAAGCAAACCAGACATCCGTCAACGGTTTGCCCTTTATCGCCGCCTCCAGGCTATCCGCCGCGCGGCGGATCTCCGGACCTTCTGGCATGTTATTGTCCTTTCATGATTATTCTGCGCTGACCAGAATGCCCTCTTCAGAGAACGCTGCCCGCAGGCGGCGCGCGAACTGGAGCGCATGCTCGCCGTCGCCGTGTAAACAGACCGTATCGGCCTGCACGTTTGCTGGTGTTCCGTCCACGGCGGTCACCCGCCCGGCACGCACCATCTCCAGCGTCTGCGCCAGCGCTTTAGCTTCGTCGGTAATCAACGCCCCGGCCTGCGTACGTGGAACCAGGCTGCCGTCCGGCAGGTATCCCCGATCGGCAAACACTTCCTGACGCGTGGTCAGGCCCAGCCGCTGTCCGGCACGAATAAGCTCGCTGCCCGCAAGGCCAACCAGAATCAGCTGCGGATTACAGTCCCGCACCGCGCGGGCAATCGCCTCCGCCAGCGCCGGAGCTTTCGCCGCCTGGTTATAGAGCATGCCGTGCGGCTTCACGTGGCGCATCAAACCGTTCCCGGCGCGCACCATCGCCTCCAGCGCGCCGATCTGGTAGAGCACCTGAGCGTAGACCGTCTCAGGCGGCAGATCCATCGCCGTGCGGCCAAAGTTTTCCCGGTCGGGAAAGCTCGGATGAGCGCCAATCGCGACGCCATTTTTAATGGCATTACGCACGCTCTCCAGCATGGTTTGCGCATCGCCCGCGTGAAAGCCACAGGCGATGTTGACCGAGGTGACCAGCGTCATCAGCGTTGCGTCGGCGCTCCCGCCCTCCCCCAGATCGGCATTTAAATCAATCTTTACCATCAAGCCTCCACGCCAGCTGTTCGAGGTAACGCTGCTGATCCTGCCGCGCCTTAAGCGCCTCCTCCAGCGAACACTGCACGAAGTGAATCGGCTGCCCAAGAGGAATTTGCGCCAGATGGTAGCGATCGGCTTCAATGATGCAGGCAATGCGCGGGTAACCGCCGGTAGTTTGCGCGTCGTTCATTAACACGATGGGCTGACCGTTGCCCGGCACCTGTATCACGCCCGGCAGCAGGCCGTGAGAAAGCAGTTCCCGGTCCGTCGTGCGGGTCAGAGGCTGTCCCTGCAGGCGATAGCCCATACGGTTACTCTGCGGGCTGAGCTTCCACGGCGAGCGCCAGAAGGACTCTTTAGACGCCTCGTCAAACTCATGATATTCCGGCCCCGGTAAGGCGCGGATCTGGTTTCCCCACAACAGTTGCTTCACACCCTGCGTGGTCGAGAAATGGCGCGCTGAAGGTTTAATAGCCAGCCGATCGCCGTCGCGCAGCAGACGCCCTTCATGCCCGCCGATGCCCGCCTTCTGATCGGTACTGGATGAGCCAAGCACCTCCGGCACGTCGATGCCGCCCGCCACCGCAAGATAGCTGCGCACACCGTGTAGCGGACGTTTGAGCGTCAAACGCTGCCCGGCTTTCGCCCGCAGCCGCCAGCCCGTCCACACCGCTTTGCCATCCAGTGTGGCCTCACAGCCTGCGCCGGTTAAGGCAAACCAGGTCTCCTGACCAAACTCAATCACGCACTGGCCCAGGGTAATTTCTAACGCCGCCGTGCTGCCGGGGTTCCCCACCAGGACGTTGGCAATTTCCAGTGATGGCCTGTCCAGCGCACCACAATAGCTCACGCCGGACTGACGCATGCCAAAGCGGCCTGCATCCTGCACAGAGGTGTAAAGCCCTGCGCGAATAAGCGTTAACATACCCCCTCCTTTTGCGGGATAAAGCGAAGGGTATCGCCGGGACGCAGGAGTATTGGCGTCTCCAGGCCGGGTTCAAATAACGGCGTAGCCGTGTGCCCAATAAGCTGCCAGCCGCCGGGCGATGCCAGAGGATAGACACCCGTTTGCTCGCCGCCGATAGCTACCGTTCCCGCCGGTACGCTCAGGCGCGGCTCGGCACGGCGTGGCGTATGCAACTGGGGAGACAATCCGCCCAGATACGGGAAGCCGGGCTGAAACCCGAGAAACCAGACCACGTAGTTAACCGAACTGTGCAGCTCAACCACCTGCTTCTCCGTTAACCCGCAGTGCGCTGCCACAACGCCAAGATCCGGCCCCCCCGTGCCGCCATAGACGACCGGGATCTCAATGGCACGCGATTCTGGCTCCAGCGCTTCGCTCTCTTCCCACCAGCGCTGCAGGCGTTCGATGGCATCCAGTGCTTTCGTGTGCGGGTTGCGCAGCACGACGGTGATATTGTTCATGCCCGGAATGGTTTCAACCACTTCAGGTATATCGGCCAGACGCTGCGTCAGCCGCCAGATACGCTTTTGCGTGGCGAGCGTGACCGGAGGTTCAAGCTCCAGTACGACGGCGGTTTCACCCAAAAGATAACAACGCGCTCTCTGCACTCGGGCACCTCTCATCAGGCCGGATTGGGGATATCAATAAAGGTCACATCCAGATCGGTATTTTCCGTCAGCCACTCGCTGAGGGCGCGAATGCCGCCGCGTTCGGTTGCATGGTGACCAGCCGCGTAAAAATGAAGCCCCTGTTCACGGGCGGAGTGAACCGTCTGCTCAGACACTTCCCCCGTGATAAAGGCATCGACGCCGAAACGCGCGGCGCTGTCGATAAAGCCTTGCCCGCCCCCGGTACACCAGGCCACACGCTTCACGGTATCTGGCCCCGTGTCGCCACACCACAGCGGACGACGTCCGAGACGCGCTTCGATCCACGACGCCAGCTCCAGACCCGGCACCGGCATCGCCAGCTCGCCCCACGGCACCAGCGGTTCGATTTCCCCCATCACGGTAATACCCAGCAGTTGCGCTAGCTGCACGTTGTTCCCCAGTTCCGGGTGCGCATCCAGCGGCAGGTGGTAACCGTACAGGTTGATGTCATTTGCCAGCAGCGTTTTCAGGCGGTTGCGCTTCATGCCGCGAATAATGGGGGATTCATTCTTCCAGAAATAACCGTGGTGAACGATGACCGCATCGGCTTCCTGACGCACGGCTTCATCCAGCAGCGCCTGGCTCGCCGTCACGCCGGTGATAATTTTCTGCACCGTTTCGCGCCCTTCCACCTGCAGCCCGTTCGGGCCGTAGTCGCTGAAGGAGGCGCTGTTCAGTTTTTCGTTAATCAGGCTTTCCAGTTCGCTGTTTTTCATCATTGCTCTCTCATACTTTTCGCGCGGCTTCGTACGCCGCCAGCGTGGCGACGCGTGCCTGTTTGTGGTCGACAATCGGACGGGGATAATCGAGCTTTACGCCCTGTTTATCCGCCCATGCCCACGGGTCGTGGATCGCTTTCGCGGGGACATCGTTAAGTTCAGGTACCCACTGGCGGATAAACTCGCCGTCCGCATCAAATTTTTGTCCCTGCGTCGTCGGATTAAAAATCCGAAAATAGGGAGCCGCATCGGTGCCGGTGGAGGCCGCCCACTGCCAGCCACCGTTATTCGCCGCGAGATCGCCATCGATCAGCTGAGAAATAAAATAGCGCTCTCCGATACGCCAGTCGATAAGCAGATCTTTCACCAGAAAGCTGGCGGTAATCATCCGCAGGCGGTTGTGCATCCATCCGGTTTCATTGAGCTGACGCATGGCGGCATCAACAATTGGGAAACCCGTCTGTCCGGATTGCCAGGCGCTGAGCTGCTTATCATTCGACTGCCACCCTACATTATCAGTCCATCGAATGAATGGGCGATGTTTACATAAATCAGGGTGATACGTCATCAGGTGGCGATAGAACTCGCGCCAGATAAGTTCATTGAGCCAGACAGCCCCTGCGCCACCGTCCAGCGCCTGCGGCTGTTCCGCCAGCAGGCGATGCAGACACTGGCGCGGTGAGATCGCGCCCAGCGCAAGGCAGGCCGACAGGCGGCTGGTACCTTCAACCGCGGGGAAATCCCGACGCGCATCGTAATCTGCCGCATTCTGTTTACAGAACTGCCGGAGTTGGGCAATAGCCGCTTTCTCATCGGCGGGGAACAGCGTTTCATCAAACGTCAGCTGAGGGTAATCAAACGTCAGTTCAGGCAGATCCTTTATGGCTTCGCCTCTCACGGCAGGCGCGGCAACGCACTCCGGCAGCGCCTCCTTCAGACGTTTAATAAAGGCGTTTTTAAACGGCGTAAAAACTTTATACATCTCATGGTTGCCGGTCATCACGCTGCCCGGTGCCAGCATCACGCTGTCGTCAAACCCTTCACAGACGACCCCTTCCAGCACGTTCTCCAGCTGACGATCCCGCTGCTGCTCGTTAAATTCGTACTGATAATTGTAAAAAAGATGCGTGACGTCGTGCTGCTTACAGATCTCCTGCACCGTCTGAAGCTGTGCGGCAAAATCACTCACCTCTTTATAGAGAAGCGGTATGCCTTTTCCGGCAAGCGAGTGCTGCAGATCGTTCAGATACGCCCGGAGCAAGGCCGCCTGTCGGGGGGCCATATCGTGTTGCCGCCACTGCTCGGGCGTGGCCATAAACAGTGCCAGTACTTTAGCGTCTTTGGCGCGGCAGGCCGCCGCAAGGGCGATGTTGTCATGTACGCGCAGGTCCGCGCGAAACCAAACCAGATGGGTGGGCATAAAACTCCAGGCAATTGTCCATTATGTCCGTAAGGGCATGCCGTAAAAGGAAAAAGCATGCATTGAACTACTTTGCCATGAAGTGTAGACGGGATGAAATAAAAAAGGCCGCCCGAGGCGGCCTTAACGCTACTTGTCCTGCGCTATCGTGGTAAATGCAACAAACACAGATGGTTCATCACTTTTCACAACGAGTACGCTGGCGACAATGAACGCGATGCAAAAATAGCGTTTCATTATGCGGTCCCTGCAGCTAACCGCTCCACCGTTCACCACCGGTGATAAGTCGGTGGACACAAGCCCGGGTAGGCGGGCTGCTTTACGGATGTGAATACACCTTTCCCAGGACCGATGCCCATTTGCGAGATGGCGGAAAGGGACACAGCATCATAATTAACATCCACTGCAAAGGTAAGATACTCAAATAAAATTAGGATTTTATAAAGGCTTCGAGGGATTGCCATCTGCTTGCAGGAGGGTATGATAAAAATCCCGGGTAGGGGCTGCAAGACCACCCAACGGACCGCGAATCCCGAGGGACAAAAAAACCGCCACATTGCTGTTGGCGGTTTTTTTATTGCTGTATGTAGTCTTCGTATCAGTAGAAATCGCAGGTCGCTTTCTCGGCCTGATCCATCCACACCGGCTTCTCGCTGGTTTTCGCCCAGACGCGGTGCAGATAGCTGTAAAAACGTGCACGATCTTTCCAGAACAGCATTACCGGCAGTGCCAGCACGCCAGCCACTACGGCGAAAGTGCGACGCATGAAAACGATATGAGCCGGAAACTCTTTATAAAGATCCATATTTTTCTCCCCTATAGTTGGCCGGAAACGTCATCCGGAAAATTTAAAATCTGTGACCTGGCTAAAATAATATCGCTTTGTTTGTAATTTTACTACTCATCCGACCACTTATTTTTATCCATTTAGTGAATATTTACATTCACGCCGTAATTAAGTTACAAAAAAGTTAACGATTTACTTATCAATAGTTAAATTGTGGGTATCTCCATTTTTATACTTTTTTTACACCCTCCCGCCTGATTTTTGCGAAATCTTTGCGTCGTAAATCCTACCTTTAGCACAAATACAAATGTCACCCGGAGGTGGATTGTGAGTGCAGGTTTGATTGCCGGCATTGTGCTGGTGTTCCTGTTATTGGGTTATCTGGTCTACGCCCTGATTAATGCGGAGGCATTCTGATGGCTGCTCAGGCGTTTTTGCTTATCGCGAGCTTTTTACTGGTGTTGTTCGTACTGGCAAGGCCATTGGGAACAGGACTGGCACGGCTGCTCAACAACGTAGCCTTACCGGGCACGGGAAGCATTGAAAAAGGGATCTGGCGCGTACTGGGAATAGACGATCGGGAGATGAACTGGCGACAGTATCTGATGGCCATTCTGCTGCTAAACATCGTCGGGCTGGTTGTTCTCTTCGCCATGCTGATGCTGCAGGGGAGCCTGCCGCTTAATCCGCAGCAGCTGCCGGGCCTGTCCTGGCATCTGGCGCTGAACACAGCGGTAAGCTTTGTGACCAACACCAACTGGCAATCTTATGCCGGTGAAACCACGCTGAGCTATTTCAGTCAGATGGCTGGCTTAACCGTGCAAAACTTCCTCTCTGCGGCAAGCGGGATAGCGGTAATCTTCGCCCTGACGCGTGCGTTTGCCCGTCAAAATATTGGCACTTTAGGCAACGCCTGGGTCGATCTGACGCGCATCATCCTGTGGGTTCTGGTGCCTGTGGCACTGTTGATCGCGCTGTTCTTTATCCAGCAAGGTTCCCTGCAAAACCTGCTGCCTTATGCCCCATATACCTCACTGGAAGGCACAAAAGAACTCCTGCCGATGGGTCCTGTGGCCTCGCAGGAAGCGATTAAAATGCTTGGTACTAACGGCGGCGGGTTCTTCAATGCCAACTCATCGCATCCCTTTGAAAACCCAACGGCGCTGACCAACATGGTGCAAATGCTGGCGATCTTCCTGATCCCCGCCGCGCTGTGTTTTGCCTTTGGCGATGTGGTTAACGATCGCCGTCAGGGGCGCACCCTGCTGTGGGCGATGTCGCTAATCTTCGTGGTTTGCGTGGCGCTAGTGATGTGGGCCGAATGGAACGGAAATAGCCACTTCATGCAGTTGGGTGCCAACAGCAACATCAATATGGAAGGCAAAGAGAGCCGCTTTGGCATTCTCGCCAGCAGCCTGTATGCGGTGGTCACCACGGCGGCTTCGTGCGGGGCGGTTAATGCGATGCACGACTCCTTTACCGCACTCGGCGGCATGATCCCAATGTGGCTGATGCAAATTGGCGAAGTGGTCTTTGGCGGCGTCGGCTCCGGGCTGTACGGCATGCTGCTGTTCGTTCTCCTCGCCGTATTCATCGCCGGTTTGATGATTGGTCGTACTCCGGAATATCTGGGTAAAAAAATCGACGTCCGTGAGATGAAATTAACCGCTCTGGCGATTCTGGTCACCCCTGCCCTCGTTCTGATCGGCACCGCGCTGGCGCTGATGACCGACGCCGGACGCAGCGGCATCTTTAACCCAGGCATTCACGGTTTTAGCGAAGTGCTTTACGCCGTCTCGTCTGCCGCCAACAACAACGGCAGCGCCTTTGCGGGCCTGAGCGCTAACTCACCTTTCTGGAACTGCCTGCTGGCGTTTTGCATGTTCGTGGGTCGTTTCGGCGTGATTGTGCCAGTGATGGCGATCGCGGGAGCGCTGGTAAGTAAAAAAATCCAACCGACCTCCTCCGGTACGTTACCGACACACGGCGCGCTGTTTATCGGCCTGCTGATCGGTACCGTACTGCTGGTCGGAGCCCTGACCTTTATCCCCGCCCTCGCGTTAGGCCCGGTCGCGGAAACCCTCTCTTTACGCTGATTTTGCGGAGAATTTGTCATGAGTCGTAAACAACTGGCCCTGCTCGAACCGACGTTAGTTCGTCAGGCCCTCATGGATGCGGTGAAAAAACTGAGCCCACGCGTGCAGTGGCACAACCCGGTGATGTTTATCGTCTGGATAGGGAGTTTACTCACCACCGCGCTGGCAATTGCGATGGGAACGGGACATCTGCCGGGTGATGCAGTCTTTACCGGTGCCATCAGCCTGTGGCTGTGGTTTACCGTGCTGTTTGCCAACTTCGCGGAAGCGCTGGCGGAAGGCCGCAGTAAAGCACAGGCAAACAGTCTGAAAGGGGTCAAAAAAACCGCCTTCGCGCGCAAATTACGTGAACCTAAACACGGCGCGCAAATGGACCACGTTCCGGCGGATGAACTGCGTAAAGGCGATGTGGTGCTGGTCGAGGCCGGTGACATTATTCCCTGCGACGGAGAAGTCATTGAAGGGGGCGCATCGGTGGATGAAAGCGCCATTACCGGGGAATCCGCGCCGGTTATTCGTGAATCGGGCGGCGATTTCGCCTCCGTGACGGGCGGGACGCGCATCCTCTCCGACTGGCTGGTGATCCAGTGCAGCGTTAACCCGGGCGAGACCTTCCTTGACCGGATGATTGCCATGGTGGAGGGCGCGCAGCGCCGTAAAACGCCGAACGAGATTGCCCTGACCATACTGCTGGTCGCCCTGACTATCGTTTTCCTGCTGGCAACCGCGACGCTGTGGCCATTCTCCGCCTACGGCGGCACGGCGGTCAGCATCACCGTACTGGTGGCGCTGCTGGTATGCCTGATCCCAACCACCATCGGCGGCCTGCTGTCCGCTATCGGTGTCGCCGGGATGAGCCGTATGCTGGGTGCGAACGTTATCGCCACCAGCGGACGTGCCGTTGAAGCCGCCGGTGACGTCGACGTGCTGCTGCTGGATAAAACCGGGACCATCACCCTCGGCAACCGCCAGGCCTCTGATATCTTGCCGGCACCGGGCGTGGATGAAAAAACGCTCGCGGATGCCGCACAACTCTCCTCTCTGGCGGATGAAACCCCGGAAGGCCGCAGCATCGTGATTCTGGCTAAGCAGCGTTTTAACCTGCGCCAGCGTGACGTGCAAAGCCTGCATGCCACTTTCGTCCCCTTCACCGCGCAGACCCGCATGAGTGGGATTAACATTCAGGACCGAATGATCCGTAAAGGCTCCGTTGACGCCATCCGTCGTCATATCGAAGCCAACAACGGTCACTTCCCGCCCGAGGTAGACAAACTGGTCGAAAGCGTGGCCCGACAGGGAGCCACGCCGCTGGTAGTGGCGGAAGGCTCGAACGTGCTGGGCGTGATTGCCCTGAAGGATATCGTTAAGGGTGGCATCAAGGAACGTTTTGCTCAGATGCGCAAAATGGGCATCAAAACGGTGATGATCACCGGGGATAACCGCCTGACCGCTGCCGCCATTGCTGCCGAAGCAGGCGTGGACGATTTCCTCTCTGAAGCGACGCCGGAAGCGAAGCTGGCGCTGATCCGCCAGTATCAGGCGGAAGGCCGTCTGGTGGCGATGACCGGTGACGGCACCAACGATGCCCCTGCCCTTGCGCAGGCCGACGTAGCGGTGGCGATGAACTCCGGCACGCAGGCGGCAAAAGAGGCGGGTAACATGGTTGACCTCGACTCTAACCCGACCAAGCTGATTGAGGTAGTCCATATCGGGAAACAGATGCTGATGACGCGCGGTTCGCTGACCACGTTCAGTATCGCCAATGACGTGGCGAAATACTTCGCCATTATCCCGGCGGCGTTTGCGGCGACCTACCCACAGTTGAATGCGCTGAACGTGATGCACCTGCACTCCCCGGCCTCGGCCATTCTGAGCGCGGTGATTTTCAACGCCCTGATCATTGTCTTCCTTATTCCGCTGGCGCTGAAAGGGGTGAGCTATAAGCCGCTGACGGCGGCCGCCATGCTGCGCCGCAACCTGTGGATTTACGGTCTGGGCGGGCTGGTTGTGCCCTTTATTGGTATCAAGGTTATCGACGTGCTCCTGACGCTGTTCGGGCTGGTCTAAAAGGTGAATCAAATGACGATGTTACGTCCCGCTATACTGTTATTTATTCTGCTGTCTCTCATTACCGGCGGGCTGTACCCGCTGGTGACCACCGCGCTGGGTCAGTGGTGGTTTAAGGATCAGGCCAACGGCTCGCTGATTATGCAAAGCGGTGAAAACCGCGGTTCACGCCTGATTGGTCAGAACTTTACGGATGCCCGTTACTTCCAGGGCCGCCCTTCCGCCACCGCGGAAAGCCCGTATAATCCGATGGCCTCAGGCGGCAGTAACCTGGCGGGCAGCAACCCGGAGCTGGATAAAGCAGTTGCCGAACGCGTTGCCGCCCTGCGCGCCGCCAACCCGCAGGCCAGCCGTGAAGTCCCTGTTGAACTGGTCACCGCCTCTGCCAGCGGGCTGGACTACAGCCTGACGCCACAGGCGGTGGCATGGCAAATTCCGCGCGTCGCTGCGGCCCGCCAGTTGACTGTTGATCAGGTGAGCCAGCTGGTGGCTGAGCATACGCAAAAGCCGCTGGTCAGCTTCATCGGCATGCCGGTAGTGAATATTGTTGAGCTGAATCTGGCGCTGGACGCGCTAAGGAAAAACTAAATGACCGACGAGCCCATGCGCCCGGATCCGGACAGGCTGCTTGAACAGACGGCTGAAGCCCATCGCGGCAAACTGAAAATTTTCTTTGGCGCCTGCGCAGGCGTCGGGAAAACCTTCTCCATGCTGACGGAAGCCCAGCGGCTTCGGGCGCAGGGGCTCGATATTCTCATCGGCGTGGTGGAAACCCACGGCCGTAAAGAGACGGCGGCGCTGTTGAAAGGACTTGCCACGCAGCCGCCACGCCGTATTAGCCATCGCGGACGGCTGGTTACAGAGTTCGATCTCGACGCCGCCCTCGCCCGTCGTCCTGCCCTTATCCTGATGGACGAACTGGCGCACAGCAATGCGCCAGGCTCCCGTCACCCAAAGCGCTGGCAGGATGTCGAGGAGCTGCTTGAGGCCGGCATTGATGTTTTCACCACCGTGAACGTTCAGCATCTGGAAAGCCTGAATGACGTGGTGAGCGGCGTCACCGGCATTCAGGTGCGAGAGACGGTGCCCGATCCCTTCTTTGATTCAGCAGATGAAGTGGTGCTGGTCGACCTTCCGCCGGACGATCTTCGCCAGCGCCTGCATGAAGGCAAAGTCTACATCGCCGGCCAGGCCGAACGCGCCATCGAACATTTCTTCCGCAAAGGCAACCTGATTGCCCTGCGCGAACTCGCCCTGCGCCGTACCGCCGATCGCGTTGATGACCAGATGCGCGCCTGGCGCGACCTGCAGGGACAAGAACGCGTCTGGCACACCCGCGATGCCATCCTGCTGTGCATCGGTCACAGTAGCGGCAATGAGAAATTGATCCGTACCGCCGCGCGGCTCGCGGCGAAATTTGGCAGCGTCTGGCATGCGGTATATGTCGAAACGCCGCAGCTTCACGCCCTGCCGGAAAATCAGCGGCGCGCCATCCTCAGCTCGCTGCGGCTGGCGCAGGAGCTGGGGGCGGAAACCGCCACCCTTTCCGATCCGGCAGAAGATAAAGCTATCCTGCGCTACGCGCGCGAGCATAACCTCGGGAAAATTGTCATTGGTCGTCGCCAGCACCGCCGCTGGTTTAGCCGTGAATCCTTTGCCGATAAGCTGGCCCGCCGCGCGCCGGACCTGGATCTGGTGATCGTGGCGCTGGATGACAAGCCCACGCCCCTGCCCAACCGTGCGCCGGACGCACGCGCCTTTAGTGAAAAATGGCGGATCCAGATCCGCGGCTGCCTTGTCGCACTCGTGCTCTGCGCCCTGATTACCGTGATTGCCAGTCAGTGGCTGATCGCCTTCGACGCCGCCAACCTGGTGATGATTTACCTGCTGGGCGTGGTGGTGGTGGCGCTCTTTTACGGACGCTGGCCCTCTGTACTGGCGACGGTGATTAACGTCCTCAGTTTTGATCTGTTCTTTATTGCCCCGCGCGGGACGCTTGCCGTGTCCGACGTACAATACATTCTCACCTTTGGCGTGATGCTCACCGTCGGGCTGGTTATTGGTAACCTGACGGCGGGCGTTCGCTATCAGGCGCGTATTGCACGCTATCGCGAGCAGCGCACGCGCCATCTCTATGAGATGTCCAAATCGCTGGCGGTCGGCCGCACGCCGCAGGATATTGTCCAGACCAGCGAGCAATTCATTCGCTCTACGTTTAACGCCAGTAACCTTGTCCTTCTCCCGGACGAGCATGGCAATCTTCGCCCGCTCACCTCCGCCTCCGGCATGACACCCTGGGATGAAGCCATCGCGCGCTGGAGTTTTGACAAAGGGCTTCCCGCAGGCGCAGGAACGGACACCCTGCCTGGCGTGCCTTATCAGATCCTGCCGCTACGCAGTGCGGATAAAAATCAGGGGCTGGTTATCGTTGAGCCAAACAATTTGCGCCAGCTGATGATCCCCGAGCAGCAACGTTTGCTGGAAACCTTCACCCTGCTGGTTGCCAGCGCGCTGGAACGACTGGCACTCACCGCCAGCGAAGAGCAGGCGCGGCTGGCGAGCGAGCGGGAAAGCATCCGTAATTCCTTACTGGCGGCGCTCTCTCACGACCTGCGCACGCCCCTCACCGTGCTGTTTGGTCAGTCTGAGATCCTGACGCTGGATCTGGCTGCTGAAGGCTCAAAACATGCGATACAGGCCAGCGAAATCCGCCAGCATGTGCTGAATACCACGCGGCTGGTAAATAACCTGCTGGATATGGCGCGCATTCAGTCGGGCGGGTTTAATCTCAAAAAAGAGTGGCTCACGCTGGAGGAGGTCGTCGGAAGCTCGCTGAAGATGCTGGAGCCGGGCCTGGGCGGTCGCCATATCGCGTTAAACATGCCTGAACCGCTGACGTTAATTCACGTGGATGGTCCCCTGTTCGAGCGTGTGCTGATTAACCTGCTCGAAAATGCCGCTAAATATGCAGGGGCAAAAGCACAGATTGGCATTAATGCCACGGTGAGCGCACAAACGCTGCAGCTGGAAGTCTGGGATACCGGGCCGGGTATTCCGCTCGGGCAGGAAAAGGCGATTTTCGAAAAATTTTCGCGCGGCAATAAGGAATCCGCGATCCCCGGCGTTGGGCTGGGTCTCGCTATTTGCGAAGCGATTATTGACGTGCACGGCGGCACCATTTCGGCAGAGCACCGTCCGGAAGGCGGCGCGCATTTTTGTGTTACACTTCCACTTGATACCCCACCAGAACTTGATGAATTACCAGAGGATTTGTGATCAGCGTCCTGATTGTTGAAGATGAGCTCGCCATAAGCCGATTTCTGCGTACCGCGCTGGAAGCCGACGGCCTGCGCGTTCATGAAGCCGGTACGCTTCAACGGGGGTTAATTGAGGCCGCAACGCGAAAGCCGGACCTGGCTATCCTCGATTTGGGGCTGCCGGATGGGGATGGCATCGATTTTATCCGTGAGGTTCGTCAGTGGAGCCAAATGCCGATTCTGGTGCTTTCTGCGCGAACTGAAGAAGCGGATAAAATCGCCGCGCTGGATGCAGGCGCAGACGACTACCTTATCAAGCCCTTTGGCATTGGTGAGCTGCAGGCCCGGCTTCGCGTCGCATTGCGTCGTCATAGTGCAACGACGCCTTCCGACCCGGTGTATACCTTCGGTGACATTCAGGTCGATCTTGCCGCTCGACGCATCATTCGGGCAGAAGAAGAGATCCACCTCACGCCTATCGAGTTCCGTCTGCTTGCCGTTTTGCTCAACAATCACGGCAAGGTGCTGACTCAGCGCCAGCTGTTAAGCCAGGTCTGGGGACCTAATGCCGTCGAGCATAGTCACTATTTACGCATTTATATGGGGCATCTTCGGCAAAAACTTGAAGTTGACCCCGCGCGCCCTCGTCATTTATTAACTGAAACCGGTATCGGTTATCGGTTTATGATTTGAATAACTATTCAAATTAATTTCAAATAAATAAACCTGCCATCAAAAATACGCATAAAAATAATCCAGATATTATTTTATGGATTATTTTTGCCCAATAAAAACACTAAGCAAACACAACATTAACACATACTCAACAAAACAGCATTTTGATCTGCGTTATTCATCAAAAACGACTAATTATTTGTGAAATGATCGGTTAACGGTGATCTCCTTCACAGTTAATCGCCACTTCCTGGATAAAATGACCATGCTTTCAATTACTGAAAGGAAAATAAACATGGAAAACAACAATCGTTTAATGCCCCATATAAGGCGAACAACGCATATCATGATGTTTGCCCACCGCAACTGCTTTGACTTTCATCTCTTTAACGCCCGGTAGTCCTTCGACTTCTGGCGCATCTGCTTACAGGTCATTCTGAAACATACTGTTTTACAGGCATTTGTCTGTAAACACGTGCGCTCTTGTCTCTAAATCCAGGAATCTCCGCAACCGGGCGGACTGGATTGCATTTAACAAAAACAATTAACTGATTTTTATCAGCGACCACGCTTTGCTTTTGTTTTCCGGAAAATATCGATTTCTGCCTTGTAAGAAATCGAGGGACACCTATTACCTAAAATAACGAGAGAAAGATGAAAAGTTTAAAAATTGCCGTCAGCCGTGCCTGCCCGGATTGCTTTACGACCCACCGCGAAATGGTGGATATCAGCGCCTCTGATTATATTGACGTTGCCGCCGTGGTACTGGCCGTCAGCGATATTTTCAATGGCGTAATAGAAGAAATAGACGCAACGGGATTTGGCATCCCGGTATTTATTGCCACCCATAAAGAAGAAATTGTTCCGGCAGAATTTCTGTCTCGTATTCACGGCGTTTTCGAGTGCTCAGACACCAGCAGTGATTTCTACGGACGCCAGGTGGAAGCGGCTGCACTGAAGTACGAAACCCAGCTTCGTCCACCGTTCTTCCGCGCCCTGGTCGATTACGTTAAACAGGGCAACAGCGCGTTCGACTGCCCGGGGCATCAGGGAGGACAGTTCTTCCGCCGTCACCCAGCCGGTAATCAGTTTGTCGATTTCTTTGGCGAAACGCTTTTCCGATCCGATCTGTGTAATGCTGACGTCGCAATGGGCGATCTGCTCATTCATGAAGGCGCGCCGTGCATCGCCCAGCAGCATGCGGCAAAAGTCTTTAATGCCGATAAGACCTACTTCGTGCTGAATGGCACCTCATCATCCAACAAAGTGGTGCTTAACGCCCTGCTCACTCCGGGCGACCTGGTGCTGTTTGACCGTAACAACCATAAATCTAACCATCACGGTGCCCTCCTCCAGGCCGGTGCAACGCCTGTCTATCTGGAAACCGCGCGTAACCCGTACGGCTTTATTGGCGGCATTGATGCCCACTGCTTTGAAGAAAATTATCTACGCGAGCTGGTGGCAGAGGTGGCACCGGGCCGCGCGCGCGATGCGCGTCCGTTCCGTCTGGCGGTGATCCAGCTGGGTACCTACGATGGCACCATTTATAACGCCCGTCAGGTGGTGGATAAGATTGGGCACCTGTGTGATTACATCCTGTTTGACTCGGCCTGGGTGGGTTACGAGCAGTTTATTCCGATGATGGCCGACTGCTCTCCGCTGCTGCTGGAGCTGAACGAAAACGATCCGGGGATCCTCGTCACCCAGTCTGTGCATAAACAGCAGGCCGGCTTCTCGCAGACCTCGCAAATCCATAAGAAAGACAGCCATATCAAAGGGCAACAGCGCTATGTCCCGCATAAGCGGCTGAATAATGCCTTTATGATGCACGCCTCCACCAGCCCGTTTTATCCGCTGTTCGCTGCGCTGGACATCAACGCCCGCATGCATGAAGGCCAGAGCGGCCGCAACATGTGGATGGACTGCGTGGTGACGGGCATTGAGGCGCGCAAGCTGATTCTGGAGAACTGCCGGTTTATTCGTCCGTTCGTGCCCGAGACGGTGGATGGCCGCACGTGGGAAAGCTGGGACACGGCGGAGATTGCAACCGATCTGCGCTTCTTCCACTTCGTGCCGGGTGAACGCTGGCACGCCTTTGAAGGCTACGCTGAGCACCAGTATTTTATCGACCCGTGTAAGCTGCTGCTGACCACGCCGGGTATCAACGCCCGCACCGGGGAATATGAGGACTTCGGCGTGCCAGCCACTATTCTTGCCAACTTCCTGCGTGAAAACGGCATCGTGCCGGAGAAATGCGATCTCAACTCAATCCTGTTCCTGCTCACGCCCGCGGAGGACATGGGCAAACTGCAGCAGCTGGTAGCTCAGCTGGTGCGCTTCGAAAAACTGCTCGAGAGCGATGTGCCGCTAAAAGAGGTCCTGCCTTCTCTCTATAAACAGCATCCGGAACGTTACGCCGGTTACACCCTGCGCCAGATCTGCCAGGAGATGCACGACCTGTACGCCCGCCACAACGTGAAACAGCTGCAGAAAGAGATGTTCCGCAAGTCTCACTTCCCGCGCGTCATGATGAACCCGCAAGAGGCGAACTATGCCTATCTGCGCGGCGAGGTCGAGCTGGTTTCACTGCGCGACGCGGAAGGCCGCATCGCCGCTGAAGGTGCACTTCCTTATCCACCGGGGGTGCTGTGCGTTGTGCCGGGTGAAGTCTGGGGTGGTTCCGTGCTGCGCTACTTTGCCGCGCTGGAAGAAGGCATCAACCTTCTGCCGGGCTTCGCGCCGGAGCTGCAGGGCGTGTACGTCGAGGAGTGTGACGGTCGCAAACAGGTTCGCTGCTACGTCATTAAACAACCCGCCGCTCAGCCCGCGCTGCTGAAAGGAGAAAAATTATGAGCAAGTCCAATAAGATGGGCGTGGTGCAGCTGACTATCCTCACCATGGTGAACATGATGGGCTCCGGGATTATCATGCTGCCAACCAAACTGGCAGAGGTGGGTACCATCTCTATCATCTCCTGGCTGGTGACGGCGGTCGGTTCAATGGCACTGGCGTGGGCGTTTGCCAAGTGCGGGATGTTCAGTCGTAAGTCAGGCGGCATGGGGGGCTACGCCGAATACGCCTTTGGCAAGTCGGGCAACTTTATGGCCAACTACACCTACGGGGTGTCGCTGCTGATCGCCAACGTGGCGATTGCCATCTCCGCCGTAGGTTACGGTACGGAACTGTTTGGCACAACGCTCAGCCCGGTGCAAATAGGGCTGGCGACCATCGGGGTGCTGTGGATCTGCACTGTGGCCAACTTTGGCGGCGCGCGCATCACCGGACAGCTCAGCAGCATCACCGTCTGGGGCGTGATTATTCCGGTAGTCGGCCTGTGCATCATCGGCTGGTTCTGGTTCAGCCCGACGCTGTACGCCAATTCCTGGAACCCGCACCACGTGCCGTTCTTTACCGCAGTGGGCTCTTCTATCGCCATGACGCTGTGGGCCTTCCTCGGTCTGGAATCCGCTTGTGCGAACGCGGAAGTGGTAGAGAACCCGGAGAAGAACGTGCCGATTGCGGTCCTCGGCGGCACGCTGGGCGCGGCGGTGATTTATATCGTCTCGACGAACGTGATTGCGGGCATCGTACCGAATATGGATCTGGCTAACTCCACGGCACCGTTCGGGCTGGCCTTCGCGCAAATGTTCACGCCTGAGGTCGGGAAAGTGATCATGGGACTGATGGTCATGTCCTGCTGCGGCTCGCTGCTCGGCTGGCAGTTCACCATTGCGCAGGTATTTAAATCTTCGGCTGACGAAGGTTACTTCCCGAAAATCTTCTCCCGCGTGAGCAAAGCCGATGCGCCGGTACAGGGCATGCTGGCGATCGTTATCTTCCAGAGCGGATTGTCGCTGATGACCATTAGCCCGTCGCTGAACAGCCAGTTCAACGTGCTGGTCAACCTGGCGGTGGTGACGAACATCATTCCGTACATTCTCTCGATGGCGGCGCTGGTGATCATTCAGAAGGTGGCGAAAGTCGATCCGCGCAAGGCGCGTGCGGCGAATATTGTGGCGCTGCTTGGGGCGATTTACAGCTTCTATGCGCTCTACTCGTCCGGTCAGGAGGCGATGCTGTACGGGGCGATGGTGACCTTTATGGGCTGGACGCTGTACGGTCTGGTGTCACCACGGTTTGAATTGAAGAACAAACATAGTTAAAAAAAAGCCCGGTGGCGCTAGCGCTTACCGGGCCTACGATAGCTGTTGTAGGCCGGGCAAACGCAGTGCCGCCCGGCACACAAACCGCACTTACGCGTTTTTCAGCACTTCGCTGACAATCTCTACCGCTTCTTTCTCAATCTGCTGACGATGCTCAGCGCCGAGGAAACTTTCACAATAGATTTTGTACGCATCTTCCGTACCGGATGGACGCGCGGCGAACCAGCCGTTTTCGGTCATCACTTTCAGACCACCGATAGACGCACCGTTGCCCGGTGCCGCCGTCAGACGCGCGGTGATCGGATCGCCTGCCAGGGTGCTTGCACTGACCATCTCCGGAGAGAGTTTGGACAGAGCGGCTTTCTGAGCAGAGGTCGCGCCAGCCTGAATGCGGTTATAGCTTGGCGCGCCAAAGCGTGCCGCCAGCTCGTTGTAATGTTCCTGCGGGTTCTTACCGGTGACCGCGGTGATTTCCGCCGCCAGCAGGCACATGATGATACCGTCTTTATCGGTTGACCACGGCGTGCCGTCGAAGCGCAGGAAGGACGCGCCCGCGCTCTCTTCACCGCCGAAGCCGAAGCTGCCGTCATGCAGACCGTCAACAAACCATTTGAAGCCCACCGGCACTTCCACCAGCTTGCGGCCCAGCGCCTCGACCACGCGGTCGATCATCGCAGAGGAGACCAGCGTTTTACCAACGGCTACCTCTTTGCCCCACTGCGGGCGGTGCTGGAACAGGTAGTTAATCGCCACCGCCAGATAGTGGTTCGGGTTCATCAGCCCTGCCGGGGTGACGATGCCGTGACGGTCATAATCCGGGTCGTTCGCAAACGCCAGGTCGAATTTATCGCGCAGCGCCAGCAGGCCCGCCATCGCACACTCGGAGGAGCAGTCCATACGGATCGCGCCGTCTTTATCGAGGTGCATAAAGCGGAAGGTCTGATCGACGTGATCGTTCACAATGGTCAGATCCAGCTTGTAGTGCTCTGCAATGCGCTTCCAGTATTCAATACCGGAGCCGCCCAGCGGATCCACGCCCAGCTTCAGACCGGCTTTCTGGATGGCCGCCATATCGACGATATCCGCCAGCCCTTCCACGAACGGCTGAACCAGATCCTGCTCTTTCACGTGACCGGACGCCATGGCGGCATCCAGAGAGATACGTTTAACGCCTTTCAGATCGTCGGCTAACAGGGCGTTCGCACGGTCTTCCACCACTTTGGTGACGTTGGTGTCTGCCGGGCCACCGTTAGGCGGGTTGTATTTAATGCCGCCGTCGTCTGGCGGGTTATGAGATGGCGTAATGACGATACCGTCAGCCTGTGCGCCACCTTTTTTATTGTGCACGAGGATTGCGTTAGAGACCGCAGGCGTTGGCGTGAAGCCGTTGTTCTCCTGAACAATCACATCCACACCGTTCGCTGCCAGCACTTCCAGCACGGAAATAAACGCCGGCTCAGACAGGGCGTGAGTATCTTTACCCACGTAGCATGGACCGGTGACGCCATTTTTGGCGCGCTCTTCCGCGATGGCCTGGGCAATGGCCAGAATGTGCGGTTCGTTAAAGCTATGGCGCGCCGCGCTGCCGCGGTGACCAGATGTACCGAACTTCACTGCGTGTTCTGCGTTGCCCACGACCGGTTTCAGCACGTAATACTGCGCGGTCAGTTGAGCGACGTTAATCAAATCGCTTTGTTGTGCAGGTTGGCCTGCACGGCTGTGATTTGCCATTGCCTGGTCCTTTTGATGCAAGGGTTAAATTGTACCGCAAACCTTTTCAATCAATTCCGCCGGGAACTGCATGGACTGCATGATGTGTTCAACCATGCTGCACTTGCGGCCCGTATTGGTATTGGTGATGACCCAGTACGGTGTGCCAGGGACATGTTTAGGTTTGGTTTGATTGCCATTTTGTAACAGCGTCTGTTCGTCGCCCGCGAAATAGACGCGGGTGCGACCGTGCAGCGACTCGGTCGCTTCTGCAAACGCTTTGTTATCCAGTGAATGAAGTGTAGACAGCACGAGCATAAAGCGGTTAACCGCCTTTTTCTGCTCTGCATATTCATCAGACAGCAGCAGTTCTCGTACTGCGCGCACTTTATCTTTTGCCGGTATTACGGCAGGTTTTGCTTGTGCAACAACGCTCGGCTGAGACACGACATCTTTTGTGACAGGGGTAGCAGGCTGTGAGGCGGCGGAAATTTTAAGCATACGCCGTAAAATGTCGGACGCGCTCTCCCCAATATGCCGCGTCTGGCTGGCAATAAACTGATAGAGTTCGTCATCAACTTCGATTGTTTTCATCTTAATCCAGTGCGATATCTTATCTGAATACAAGTCGTTGGGATTATAAGGTCAAATCCCAACAGCGGATAGCGTCAAACCCGGCAGGCGGCAAAAGTCAGATTAAACTGGATCCTTGCAGCCAGGCGGCAGAATGGTCAACATGATACCCTAACCTGACATACGTAAAAAAAGAACTTTGCCATGAAATTGAATACCCGAGCGCAATCTGCACAATCGCCGAACAATAATTCTCCCATCGTACTGGTTCACGGGCTGTTTGGTAGCCTCGATAACCTGGGCGTGCTGGCGCGCGATCTGGTTTCCGACCACGATATTTTGCAGGTTGATATGCGCAACCACGGTCTTTCCGGGCGTTCAGACGAGATGACCTACGCGGCGATGGCGCAGGATCTGCTGGATACGCTGGATGCACATAACCTGCAGAAGGTAACGCTGATCGGGCATTCCATGGGTGGCAAAGCGGTGATGGCCCTTACGGCGCTTGCGCCGGAGCGTATCAACGGGCTGGTGGTGATTGACGTCGCGCCCGTGGATTATGACGTCCGCCGTCACGATGAGATTTTTGCCGCCATTAATGCGGTCACAGAAGCGGGCGTCGCGACGCGCCAGCAGGCTGCCGCCGTGATGCGTGAGCATCTGGATGAGGAAGGCGTCGTGCAGTTCCTGCTAAAGTCGTATGTTGATGGGCAATGGCGTTTTAACGTGCCGGTGCTGTGGGAACAGTACAACAACATCGTGGGCTGGGAAACCGTCCCCGCATGGCCACACCCTACCCTCTTTATTCGCGGCGGAAACTCGCCTTACGTTACCGACGCCTACCGCTACACGCTGCTGGCCCAATTCCCGCAGGCTCGCGCCCACGTGATTGCCGGTGCCGGGCACTGGGTTCACGCCGAAAAACCGGACGCCGTACTGCGCGCCATTCGTCGCTATCTCTCTGATACTGCAAATTGATTAAAAAGAGAGCGACTGGAAGGTTGTGGGCTTCCAGTCGTTGGCGTGCCGTTTTCGGTGATGTATGATGGCGCGCTTATCGCCCGGGCATTAGCAGGGCGGCGTATTTCCCCCGAAGTCTCAGAATCATGGCCAAAGAACAAACGGACCGTACGACACTAGATCTGTTCGCGAATGAGCGTCGACCGGGACGACCGAAAACGAATCCGCTTTCGCGCGATGAACAGCTGCGTATTAATAAACGCAACCAGCTTAAACGCGATAAAAATCGTGGGCTTAAGCGTGTCGAACTGAAGCTGAACGCCGATGCCGTCGATGCACTAAATGAGCTGGCCGAGGCGCGTAACATCAGCCGCAGCGAACTGATTGAAGAGATGTTAATCACCCAACTTGAGACATTGCGCAGCAAGGCATAAGTCTGAAAATTCCTTTTATTTCCCTTTTCATGTAGCACAGAGTGCAGTCCTGCGCGATAGCTGTTTCCGCAGGGTTGCCTGTTCTGCTATTATTGCCCTTATCCGTGGACAAATTGCGCCACCATACCATTAAGTTTCAAGAGGTTATTTTACTCATGGCAATCATCGGCATTTTCTTCGGCAGTGATACCGGCAATACCGAAAATATCGCAAAAAACATTCAAAAACAGCTCGGTAAAGACGTTGCCGATGTGCACGACATCGCCAAGAGCAGCAAAGAAGATCTCGAAGGTTATGACATCCTGCTGCTGGGTATCCCGACCTGGTACTACGGTGAAGCACAGTGTGACTGGGACGATTTCTTCCCAACCCTGGAAGAAGTTGACTTCAACGGTAAGCTGGTCGCGCTGTTCGGTTGCGGCGATCAGGAAGACTACGCAGAATACTTCTGTGACGCACTGGGCACCATCCGCGACATCATTGAACCACACGGTGCGGTGATTGTCGGCCACTGGCCAACGGCGGGTTACCACTTTGAAGCCTCTAAAGGCCTGGCAGACGACGACCACTTTGTCGGCCTGGCCATCGACGAAGACCGTCAGCCGGAACTGACCGCTGAACGCGTTGAGAAATGGGTTAAGCAGATCCGTGAAGAGCTGAACCTCGACGACATTCTTAACGCCTGATTTCCCGGTGGCGCAACTCAGGTTGCGCCCGTTTACCAGGTAAAACCGATTAAATTAATTGCTACAAACTTTTAACTTTTTCGTTCAGACCTGTACAATATCCCCCTGGTAAAAAGTGGATGCCATCGAACAAGTTTGTTGGTGATACCACGTTTTTATAAGCATACTTTGCTTGAGACTTGCAGTTTTCATTTAGCCATGGCAGTTCTATAATGAGACGCATTATCCCAAGTGCATTTTCTGTCACTTCTTCTTTAGAAGTGAATCGTTTAGCAACAGGACAGATTCCGCATGACTGACAACAATACCGCATTAAAGAAGGCTGGCCTGAAAGTAACGCTTCCTCGGTTAAAAATCCTTGAAGTGCTTCAGGGGCCAGACAATCACCATGTCAGTGCGGAAGACCTCTACAAACGTCTTATCGACATGGGTGAAGAGATTGGGCTGGCAACCGTGTATCGTGTGCTGAACCAGTTCGATGACGCGGGCATTGTTACCCGTCATAACTTCGAGGGCGGTAAATCCGTTTTCGAGCTGACCCAACAGCACCATCACGATCACCTGATCTGCCTCGATTGTGGCAAGGTTATTGAATTTAGCGATGATTCCATCGAATCACGCCAGCGTGAAATCGCCGCTCGTCATGGCATTCGCCTGACCAACCACAGCCTGTACCTGTATGGTCACTGCGCTGAAGGCGATTGCCGTGAAGACGACCACGCGCACGACGCGAAATAATATCGTGTTTATACTCTGAGCCAGCCGTAAGGTTGGCTTTTTTTTTGCCTGTTTTTGGGCAAAAAAAAAGCCCGGTGGCACAGCGCCACCGGGCGTAAAGCAACTTATTTATTGTTACTGCGAATATCGCTCCAGATCTTATCGCAACGCTTCGCCACTTCCTGATCGTTACCGGTTTTACGTGCCTGAATGCAGGCCTGGTAATCCATCACGCGAACATTCTCCTGCGTCGCAAACTGCTCATGCGCTTTCTCTTTCTTCAGCACGTCCAGCACGCTCTGACAGGCTTCGATTTTCTCCGGCGACCCTTCCGCTGTATTGATACAGGCGCTATAGGCCTCCTTCAGGCGGGAATCTTCTTTTGGTGCCTCAGTCTGAGCACACGCCACCAGCCCTGATGCCAGCAACGCGACGATTACGATTTTTTTCATCATGTGCAGTCTCCATACCGGCGGGACAACATTACCCGCCGGTGTGTTCATCAGAAGATAGTGAATGGCGCGATGACCATGAATTTCACGTCACGTTCATCCTGGAAGATGTTGCCGTAACCGCCCGCGTAGCTCGGGATATCGGAGTGGTTGTCATACTGCGTGAAGTGCAGTTTGAACATCGTCCCTTTTGCACGTCCATCCTGCAGGGTGTAGATCGCATCCAGGCTGTAAGAAGACTCTTTCAGACGATAGTTTGGATCGTAGTACGCGTCCGGTGTTGCCATATCCGCAGGTTTTGCGTCCCAGGCGTAAGCGTAAGAGGCACCCACCGCCCAGCCAGGCAGGTTCCAGTTTTTCAGGTCATACATCGCACCGAAGAACACCGCTTTTTCGCCGTCGGCGTTGAAGTCAGAGCGGTTATCCCACCAGATGTCGAGACGACCGTTCGAGGACGCGTAGGTTGGCGTCATACGCTGCAGGAAATAGCCCTGCTGCCCTTCTGCCTTCACCCATGTTCCTTCCAGACGTAAATCAACCTGGCCCACTTTGTAGCCGAAGGTCAGCGCCTGCAGCCATGCAGTGCCGTCATAGATATCGTTAACGGTGCCATTGCTGGCTTTATCGCGCGTGCCGTAGAACTGGTAGCTGGTGCTCAGCGGGCTGCCCACAACATCAAATTTGTAGCTGGCTTTAGCAAAATACTGATCGATATAACCTTCCGCCTGACCAAATGCAGCTTCCAGGACCAGATCGTTTTTGAAGTCGTATTTCGCGCCCAGCGAGTGGAGGTAATCGACTTTGGTTTTCTTATCGTTCTGGTAGAACTTGTCCATCTCAATGTGCCACGGTGCTTTGTACTCGTTGGTCCACATATAGGAGAAGCTCAACGCACCCGCATCGCCGTAGTCAAAGTTAGCCCCGGCTTCCGCGCCCTGGTAGGTACCCGGCATAAAGCTCCAGTGCGGCGCTAACAGCGTTTGGCCGGTTGGCTGAATATAGCCCCCACGTGCCCATACCGGGCCGTATTTGAATTTCGCTGCTGCCTTGTACAGGCTGACACCGCTTTTATCGCCAGACCAGTCTTCTTTATACGCTTTGTTACTGGAGGAGAAGGCGATTTCGTTCGGGTGGCCGCTGTCACCGTTTTCCGCCATTTCAATGGCGGTGAACGCAGCAATATCCAGACCGAACATATCCGCGGCATAGCCTGACTGGAAATCCAGATTGGCGTTCCAGGTCGAGTGCGAAAGGTTGGTTTTGTATTTGTCTTCAGTGACGTCTTTACGGTCACGCTCACGCTGCCAGTAATAAATACCGCCCGTGAGGGTAGAATCATCGATGAAGCCTTCTGCCTTAGCTTCTGGGGTGATCGCCAGGCTCGACATTGCTGTCACACCGGCGATAGCCAGCGCCAGCGCACTACGTTTGCCACTGAACGTACGCATAGATTATTCCTCTTTGACGAATTAAAACGCCTCAACGGCGAAAATATAAAAGACCAAAAGGTCAGGGTAGTTAGAAATACCCTCGAATTAACTACCGCCTTTAGGTTATTTTTCGCGACGCGAATTATCAATGCTTTTCCGTGGGCAAAAGTCAGGATTATGACGAAGTGCACATAATTCGTAGTGCTTTGTAACATTTAGAGGAGAGCGAGGATTGGCGGGGAAATATCAGAAATTTCAGCGGGTAGCGCAGGTACTTGCTGTTTATTTTTCATCCTTTATGTATTTCGTAAAAATACAAACTTTTTTTAGAAAAATAAGTAGCACCTCATTGACCTCATATTTTAACGGCTGATCTTTAAGCCCTGGCTTAATACCATGATCATTAAATAAAAAAAACGCCGCAATAAGCGGCGTTTGTCTCTCCTTGACCAGAGCAGCAATATTATTCGCCGATCTTAGCCCAGGTGTCACGCAGGCCGACGGTACGGTTAAATACCGGTTTTTCTGCGGTGCTGTAACGGCTGTCCAGACAGAAGTAACCTTCACGCTCGAACTGGAACGCTTTACCCGCTTCCGCCGCTTTCAGCGACGGCTCAGCGTAACCCTGTTTGATAACAAGTGATTCCGGGTTAATGGTCGCCAGGAAATCGTCAGCCGCGCCTGGGTTAGGCACGCTGAACAGACGGTCATACAGACGGATCTCAACTGGCAGCGCATGGGAAGCGCTCACCCAGTGAATAACGCCCTTCACCTTACGGCCATCAGCAGGGTCTTTACTCAGCGTTTCTGCATCGTAAGAACAGAAGATGGTAGTGATGTTACCTTCCGCATCCTTCTCAACGCGCTCGGCTTTAATCACGTATGCATTACGCAGACGGACTTCTTTACCCAGCACCAGACGCTTGTACTGCTTGTTCGCTTCTTCGCGGAAGTCAGCACGATCGATCCAGATCTCACCGCTGAACGGTACGTCGCGGGTGCCCATCTCCGGCTTGCTCGGATGGTTAGGCATAGACACCAGTTCGCTCTCGCCCTGCGGGTAGTTTTCGATAACCAGTTTAACCGGGTCGATCACCGCCATCGCACGCGGGGCGTTTTCATTGAGGTCTTCACGAATGCAGGACTCCAGAGAAGCGATCTCAATGGTGTTGTCCTGTTTGGTGACGCCGATACGTTTGCAGAATTCACGGATAGAGGCAGAGGTATAACCACGACGGCGCAGACCGGAGATGGTCGGCATACGCGGGTCATCCCAGCCTTCAACGTGCTTGTCGGTCACCAGCAGGTTCAGCTTACGCTTGGACATCACGGTGTATTCCAGGTTCAGACGAGAGAACTCGTACTGACGTGGATGCACAGGAATGGTGATGTTATCCAGCACCCAGTCGTACAGACGGCGGTTGTCCTGGAACTCCAGCGTACAGAGAGAGTGCGTAATGCCTTCCAGCGCATCGCTGATGCAGTGGGTGAAGTCGTACATCGGATAGATGCACCACTTGTTACCGGTCTGGTGGTGTTCCGCAAACTTAATGCGGTACAGCACCGGATCGCGCATCACGATGAACGGAGACGCCATGTCGATTTTGGCACGCAGGCACGCTTTGCCTTCTTCGAAGCCACCGGCACGCATTTTTTCAAACAGCGCCAGGTTCTCTTCCACGCTGCGATCGCGATATGGGCTGTTTTTGCCCGGTGCGGTCAGCGAGCCGCGGTATTCACGGATTTCGTCAGCAGAGAGTTCGTCGACATACGCCAGACCTTTGTTGATAAGCTCTACAGCGTAGGCGTACAGCTGATCAAAATAGTCAGAGGAGTAGCAGATATCGCCAGACCAGCTGAAGCCCAGCCATTGCACGTCGTTCTTGATGGACTCAACGTATTCGATGTCTTCTTTTACTGGGTTGGTGTCATCGAAACGCAGGTTGCACTGGCCCTGGTAATCTTGCGCAATACCAAAGTTCAGGCAGATAGATTTTGCATGCCCAATGTGCAGGTAGCCGTTCGGCTCCGGCGGGAAGCGGGTATGAATTGTGGTGTGCTTACCACTGGCCAGATCTTCATCGATGATCTGACGAATAAAGTTACTCGGGCGGGCTTCTGCCTCACTCATCGTGGATTCCTCAAAGCGTAAACAACGTATAACGGCATATGATCTTATAAGCCGGACGTAGTGACAACCCTTAGTTACGGAAAATACGTATCAGATGAAAATAATGGGGGCAATTGATGCAAAAAAAAGCGGCGGAGGATATCCCCCGCCGCTTAAGGCATGACTCTACTCAGGAGCGATTACTTGCCTTTAATCTCATACAGTGGCGTTTGGCCCGCAACCACCTGACCTTTCGCCTGGATAACCAGACCGCTGAAGTCGTCGATGTTGCTGCAAACGACCGGGCTGATCATCGAGCGCGCGTTGGCGTTCAGGAAGTCCAGATCCATTTCCAGAATCGGCTGGCCTGCCACGACTTCTGCACCCTCTTCCACCAGGCGAGTAAAGCCCTGGCCGTTCAGCGCAACGGTATCGATACCCATGTGGACAACGATCTCCGCGCCTTTTTCCGTTTCGAGGCAGAACGCGTGGTTGGTGTTGAAGATTTTCACGATGGTACCGGCTGCAGGAGACACAACGGTTTTGTCCGTTGGCTTCACGGCCACGCCGTCACCGACCGCTTTGCTGGCGAAGGCTTCGTCAGGTACCTGCTCAATGGCAACCACGTCACCCGTAACCGGGGAAACCAGCGCGGCGATGGTCACTGCATTTGGCACAGCCTGTGGTTTAGCAGCAGCGGGGGCAGCAGGCGCTGCAGTAGCTTCAGCTGCGGCTACCGGACCGGTAGTTTTCATCGCGTTAGCAATTTTCTCTGCCACGAAGCCGACGATAATCTGTACGCTGGTTTTGTTCAGGCGGATAACGCCGGACGCACCCAGACGTTTTGCCAGCGCTTCGTTCACCAGAGAAGAGTCTTTAACGTTCAGACGCAGACGAGTGATACAGGCGTCGATACCGGTCAGGTTATCAGAACCGCCCACTGCGGCAATGTACTGACGCGCCAGACCTGAAACATCCTGCTCCTGACCGCCGCTCACGTTCACATCCTGACCATCCGCTTCGCTACCGGCCACAGCCAGCTCACGACCCGGGGTCATCAGGTTGAATTTGGTGATGGTGAAGCGGAATACCACGTAGTAGATAACGAAGAACACCAGACCCTGAGGGATCAGCATCCACCAGTGGGTCGCCAGCGGGTTACGGGACGACAGCACCATATCCACCAGACCGGCGCTGAAGCCGAAACCGGCAATCCACTGCATGCTTGCAGCGATGAACACGGAGATACCGGTCAGCACGGCGTGGATCACATACAGAACCGGCGCAACGAACATGAAGGAGAATTCCAGCGGCTCGGTGATTCCGGTGAAGAAGGCCGCGAACGCACCCGCCATCATGATACCCAGCACTTTCGCTTTGTTCTCTGGACGCGCGCAGTGGTAGATAGCCAGCGCAGCACCCGGCAGGCCGAACATCATAATTGGGAAGAAGCCCGCCTGGTAACGACCGGTGATACCCACAACCGCTTTACCTGCTTCGATGGACTGTGCGCCACCCAGGAAGTTAGGAATATCGTTAATACCGGCAACGTCGAACCAGAACACGGAGTTCAGCGCGTGGTGCAGACCAACCGGGATCAGCAGACGGTTGAAGAACGCGTACACGCCCGCACCGACGGAGCCCAGTTTCTGGATGTGTTCACCGAAGTTCACCAGACCGTCGAAGATCACCGGCCAGATGTACATCAGGATGAACGCAACGAAGATCATCACGAAGGAAGTCAGGATTGGCACCAGACGACGGCCGCTGAAGAACGACAGCGCTTTTGGCAGCTCAACGCTGCTGAAGCGGTTGTACAGTTCCGCAGAGATAATGCCGACGAGGATACCCACGAACTGGTTGCTGATCTTACCGAACGCGGCAGGAACCTGGTCCGCCGGGATCTTCTGGATCATGGAAACCGCAGCCGGAGAACAGAGCGTGGTCAGCACCAGGAAGCCCACGAAACCGGTCAATGCCGCAGCACCGTCTTTATCTTTGGACATACCGTAAGCCACACCAATGGCGAACAGCACGGACATGTTGTCGATGATGGCAGAACCAGACTTAATGAAGAACGCCGCTAGCGCGTTGTCTCCACCCCAGCCAACCGGGTCAATCCAGTAACCGACACCCATTAATATCGCTGCCGCTGGCAGCGTGGCAACCGGCACCATAAGCGCTCGGCCAACCTTTTGTAAATAACCTAGAATACTCACTTTCTTCCCCCTATGAGACCCCGTTTCAGGCACGTTCTCTGCTGTGTTTTTATTGTGTCATTAACTAATAGATACAGTTGATGATTCACTGGCATTGTGAGTGTGTGAAAAATTAATTCGTATCGCAAATTAAACACCCATTTTTTGTGATTTTTGTCACCAAATATCGTAATCCCCCCTCCCTTTCACTGGCTAACAGTGAAAACTTATTTTATCATTCAAAAAATCAAGACGGATTGATCCGGCCTGAAAGGTTCCAGGTTACGCTTAGTTCAGGTTGCACTAATCATCCGCCCACTTTTTTAATTAAACTTTAGAGGTGAACAATGAGACTGATCCCCCTGGCAACAGCTGAACAAGTCGGAAAATGGGCTGCGCGTCATATCGTTAACCGCATTAATGCGTTCAAACCTACCGCCGATCGTCCTTTCGTTCTTGGCCTTCCAACCGGCGGTACCCCGCTGACAGCGTACAAAGCCCTGGTTGAAATGCACAAAGCGGGCCAGGTTAGCTTTAAGCATGTTGTGACCTTCAACATGGACGAATATGTTGGCCTGCCAAAGGAACATCCGGAAAGCTACCATAGCTTCATGCACCGTAATTTCTTTGATCACGTTGATATCCCTGCTGAAAATATTAACCTGCTGAATGGAAACGCGCCTGATATTGACGCAGAATGCCGTCAGTACGAAGAAAAAATCCGTTCTTACGGTAAAATCCACCTGTTCATGGGTGGCGTGGGCAACGATGGTCATATCGCGTTCAACGAACCAGCGTCTTCTCTGGCTTCCCGTACCCGTATTAAAACGCTGACCCATGACACCCGCGTGGCGAACTCCCGTTTCTTTGACGGCGACGTGAACCAGGTTCCAAAATACGCCCTGACCGTTGGCGTAGGCACCCTGCTGGATGCCGAAGAAGTGATGATCCTGGTACTGGGCGGCGTGAAAGCGCAGGCACTCCAGGCAGCCGTTGAAGGCAACGTTAACCACATGTGGACCATCAGCTGCCTGCAGCTGCATCCTAAAGCCGTCGTCGTGTGTGACGAACCGTCCACGATGGAGCTGAAAGTGAAAACGCTGAAATACTTCAACGAGTTAGAAGCAGAGAACATCAAAGGTCTGTAATTGAATAACCGCCTCTGTATGCAGGGGCGGTCGCTTTTTTTTAAACCGGGGGTCGTTATGTACGCTTTAACCCACGGTCGGATTTATACCGGCCATGAAATTCTGGATGACCACGCGATTGTTATCGCGAATGGCCTGATTGAACGTGTTTGCCCGCTGGCAGAGCTGCCGCCGGAGATTGAACAGCGCTCACTCAATGGAGCAGTAATCTCCCCCGGTTTCATCGACGTACAGCTTAACGGCTGCGGCGGTGTGCAGTTCAATGATACTGCGGATGCGGTGACGGTTGAAACGCTGGAGATCATGCAGAAAGCCAACGAGAAATCGGGCTGCACCAGTTATTTGCCAACGCTCATCACCAGCAGTGATGATCTCATGAAACAGGGTATCCGCGTGATGCGTGAATACCTGGCCAAACATCCGAATCAGGCGCTGGGTCTTCACCTTGAAGGGCCATGGCTGAACATGGTTAAGAAAGGTACGCACAACCCTGACTACGTCCGCAAACCGGACGCTGAGCTGGTCGACTACATGTGTGCTAACGCCGATGTCATCACCAAAGTGACGCTGGCACCTGAAATGACCGGAACTGACGTTATCAGCAAACTGGCAGCCGCCGGGATCGTGGTTTCCGCGGGTCACTCAAACGCCACGCTGAAAGAAGCGAAAGCCGGTTTCCGCGCAGGTATTACATTTGCGACGCATCTGTACAACGCAATGCCGTATATTACCGGTCGCGAGCCGGGGCTGGTTGGCGCAATTCTGGATGAGCCAGACGTCTACTGCGGCATTATCGCAGACGGCTTGCACGTCGATTTCACCAACATTCGCAACGCAAAACGCCTGAAAGGCGACAAGCTGTGTCTGGTGACAGATGCCACAGCGCCAGCAGGGGCAAATATTGAGCAGTTCATTTTTGCTGGTAAAACAATATACTACCGCAATGGACTCTGTGTGGACGAAAACGGCACGCTGAGCGGTTCTGCCCTGACCATGATTGAAGGGGTACGTAACCTGGTTGAGCATTGCAGCATTGCGCTTGATGAAGTGCTGCGTATGGCAACGCTTTATCCGGCTCGCGCAATGGGCGTGGATAAACAGCTTGGCGGAATTGCACCGGGTATGGTTGCAAACCTGACGGCATTCACACACGATTATAAAATTATTAAGACCATCGTTAATGGTAACGAGGTCGTCACTGAGTAAGTAAAAGTATGACACCAGGCGGACAAGCTCAAATCGGTAATGTCGATCTCGTTAAACAACTTAACAGCGCGGCAGTTTATCGCCTGATTGACTCACACGGGCCAATCTCTCGAATTCAGATAGCCGAACAAAGCCAGCTTGCTCCCGCCAGCGTAACAAAAATTACGCGTCAGCTTATTGAGCGCGGTCTGATCAAAGAAGTCGATCAGCAGGCCTCCACCGGGGGCCGCCGCGCCATCTCCATTGTTACCGAAACCCGCAATTTCCAGGCGATTGGCGTGCGTCTTGGGCGTCATGACACCACCCTTACGCTTTACGATCTGAGCAGTAAAGCCATTGCTGAAGAGCACTATCCGCTTCCGGAGCGCACCCAGGAGACGCTGGAACACGCGCTGCTGAACACCATCGCGCACTTTATTGAGAGCTGTCAGCGCAAGATCCGCGAGCTTATCGCTATCTCAGTGATCCTACCCGGCCTTGTCGACCCGGAAAGCGGCGTAATTCGTTACATGCCGCATATCCAGGTCGAGAACTGGGGGCTGGTCGACGCGCTGGAAAAGCGCTTTAAAGTCACCTGCTTTGTGGGTCACGATATTCGCTCGCTGGCGCTGGCTGAGCACTACTTTGGTGCGAGCCAGGACTGCGAAGACTCTATTCTGGTGCGCGTACACCGGGGGACGGGCGCAGGCATTATCTCCAATGGTCGCATTTTTATCGGTCGCAACGGCAACGTCGGCGAGATTGGTCATATTCAGGTTGACCCTCTTGGCGAACGCTGCCACTGCGGAAACTTTGGCTGCCTTGAAACGGTTGCCGCTAACGCCGCCATCGAACACCGCGTTCGCCATCTGCTGGAACAGGGTTATCAAAGCCGTGTCACGCTGAACGACTGTAAGATTGGCGCCATCTGCAAAGCCGCCAATAAAGGCGATGCGCTGGCCTGCGAAGTGATCGAGCAGGTTGGACGCCATCTTGGCAAAACCATCGCCATTGCCATCAACCTGTTTAACCCGCAAAAAGTCGTGATTGCCGGGGAAATCGTCGAAGCCGAAAAAGTCTTACTGCCCGCCATTGAAGGTTGCATCAATACCCAGGCGCTGAAAGCGTTTCGTCAGAATTTACCGGTCGTGCGGTCTACGCTGGATCACCGCTCTGCGATTGGCGCGTTTGCTCTTGTAAAACGCGCCATGCTTAACGGGATCCTGCTCCAGCATTTGCTGGAAAGTTGATCGGGACTTATAGTAACGCCTTCTTTTTTTGATGTCGGATTGTCCATGACCATTAAGAATGTAATTTGTGATATCGACGGCGTGCTGATGCACGACAACGTTGCCGTGCCGGGTGCTGCGGAGTTTCTTCACCGCATCATCGACAAAGGAATGCCACTGGTTCTTCTCACGAACTACCCTTCCCAAACCGGTCAGGATCTGGCAAACCGCTTTGCCACGGCGGGCGTCAACGTGCCGGACAGCGTGTTTTATACCTCCGCGATGGCGACCGCTGATTTTCTAAAGCGTCAGGAAGGAAAAAAGGCCTATGTCGTCGGTGAAGGCGCGCTGATCCACGAGCTGTATAAAGCAGGCTTTACCATTACCGATGTGAACCCGGACTTTGTGATTGTCGGCGAAACGCGCTCCTTTAACTGGGAAATGATGCATAAAGCTGCGTACTTTGTCGCCAGCGGCGCGCGCTTTATCGCCACCAACCCGGATACGCACGGCCGCGGTTTTTATCCGGCCTGCGGCGCGCTGTGCGCCGGTATCGAAAAAATCTCCGGTCGTCAGCCGTTTGTGGTCGGTAAACCGAGTCCGTGGATCATTCGTGCCGCGCTGAACAAGATGCAGGCCCACTCCGAAGAAACCGTGATTGTCGGCGATAACCTGCGCACCGATATTCTGGCCGGTTTCCAGGCGGGTCTTGAGACCATCCTGGTGCTCTCTGGCGTCTCTCAACTTGATGACATTGACGCGATGCCGTTCCGGCCAAGCTGGATTTACCCCTCCGTCGATGAAATCGACATTATCTGATACCAAACCACGCCTCTGGGCGTGGTTTTTCATTTCTGGCTCGCAAAACCGAAGCGCCATCTAATAAAAAACGCTATCTATTAAATAATCTTCAATAAAAGCGCGCCAGGCGTACGCTTTTTTCAACATTCAGCAATCACCATTGCGTTATTTGCGTTTTCCCCGGTAAAACGCTTGCACGCCCTCACCCTTTGCGGCATTTTCATAAGCAAGCAACATTACAAAGCAACAGGGTTAACGGAGAAGGTTATGTGTTCAATTTTTGGCGTACTGGATATTAAAACTGACGCAGGCGAACTGCGTAAAAAAGCACTCGAACTGTCCCGCCTGATGCGCCATCGCGGCCCGGACTGGTCAGGCGTTTACGCCAGCGATAAAGCGATTCTGGCTCACGAACGTCTGTCTATTGTTGACGTCAACGCCGGTGCACAGCCGCTGTATAACGAGAAAAAAACGCACGCGCTGGCTGTCAACGGTGAAATCTACAACCACCAGGCGCTGCGCGCCGAATACGGCGACCGCTACGCGTTCCAGACCGGTTCCGACTGTGAAGTGATCCTGGCGCTCTATCAGGAAAAAGGCCCCGAGTTCCTGGACGACCTGCAGGGCATGTTTGCCTTCGCGCTGTACGACAGTGAAAAAGACGCATACCTGATTGGCCGTGACCATATCGGCATTATCCCGCTGTACATGGGTCACGATGAGCACGGTAACTTCTACGTTGCCTCTGAAATGAAAGCCCTGGTCCCGGTCTGCCGCACCATCAAAGAATTCCCGGCGGGCAGCTACCTGTGGAGCAAAGACGGCGAAATCCGCCCGTACTACCAGCGCGACTGGTTCGATTACGATGCGGTAAAAGATAACGTCACCGATAAAGCCGAGCTGCGTCAGGCGCTGGAAGATTCCGTAAAAAGCCACCTGATGTCAGACGTGCCTTACGGCGTACTGCTCTCCGGCGGCCTGGACTCCTCCGTGATCTCCGCGATCACCAAAAAATTCGCGGCCCGTCGCGTGGAAGATCAGGAACGTTCTGAAGCCTGGTGGCCGCAGCTGCACTCCTTCGCTGTGGGCCTGGAAGGGGCTCCTGACCTGAAAGCCGCGCAGGAAGTGGCGAACCACCTCGGCACCGTGCACCATGAAATTCATTTCACCGTGCAGGAAGGTCTGGATGCGATCCGCGATGTGATTTATCACATTGAAACCTATGACGTGACCACCATCCGCGCCTCAACGCCGATGTACCTGATGTCGCGTAAGATCAAAGCGATGGGCATCAAGATGGTGCTCTCCGGTGAAGGTTCTGACGAAGTGTTTGGCGGCTACCTGTACTTCCACAAAGCGCCAAACGCCAAAGAGCTGCACGAAGAGACCGTACGTAAGCTTCAGGCGCTGCATATGTTTGACTGTGCGCGTGCCAACAAAGCGATGTCCGCCTGGGGCGTGGAGGCGCGCGTGCCGTTCCTGGATAAGAAATTCCTCGATGTCGCGATGCGCATCAACCCACAGGACAAGATGTGCGGCAACGGCAAGATGGAAAAACATATCCTGCGTGAATGTTTTGAATCCTACCTGCCGGCGAGCGTGGCATGGCGTCAGAAAGAGCAGTTCTCTGATGGCGTAGGCTATAGCTGGATCGACACCCTGAAAGAGGTCGCGGCGAAACAGGTTTCTGACCAACAACTGGAAACCGCAAGCTTCCGCTTCCCGTACAACACGCCGGGCTCGAAAGAGGCCTATCTGTACCGTGAAATTTTTGAAGAGCTGTTCCCGGTGCCGAGTGCTGCGGAGTGCGTACCGGGTGGCCCGTCCGTCGCCTGCTCGTCTGCCAAAGCGATTGAATGGGATGAATCGTTCAAATCTATGAACGATCCATCAGGACGCGCGGTAGGCGTTCACCAGTCAGCCTACAAATAATCACTCAGATCGCAATCAGGCCCCTCAGGGGCCTGATTTTTTTGCCTCGCATTTCACCGTCTAAATCTGATTAATAACCAATAATTGCCGAATATTCGGTCACGCTGTTCGCAACCTAACCAAACAGTCACATTCCGGCTATTTTCGTTGAAAAAGGTGTTGACGCTGCAAGGGTCTATACGCATAATGCGCCCCGCAACGCCGATAAGGTAACGCGAAAAAAGATGGCTACGTAGCTCAGTTGGTTAGAGCACATCACTCATAATGATGGGGTCACAGGTTCGAATCCCGTCGTAGCCACCATCTTTTTTGCGGGAGTGGCGAAATTGGTAGACGCACCAGATTTAGGTTCTGGCGCCGCAAGGTGTGCGAGTTCAAGTCTCGCCTCCCGCACCATTCCCAGGTAAGCGTTGCACGGATGGGGTATCGCCAAGCGGTAAGGCACCGGTTTTTGATACCGGCATTCCCTGGTTCGAATCCAGGTACCCCAGCCATACTTCTTCGATTTTGCGGTTCTCCGCGGTATTGGGGTATCGCCAAGCGGTAAGGCACCGGTTTTTGATACCGGCATTCCCTGGTTCGAATCCAGGTACCCCAGCCATCGAAGATTGCAGTACTGGCTACGTAGCTCAGTTGGTTAGAGCACATCACTCATAATGATGGGGTCACAGGTTCGAATCCCGTCGTAGCCACCAAATTAGTCATCTGTCGAATTATTCGATAGACTAGAAAAAATTGTTGGGGTATCGCCAAGCGGTAAGGCTCTGGTTTCTGATACCAGCATTCCGAGGTTCGAATCCTCGTACCCCAGCCAATTTAAAAAAGTCGTTAAGCAGTTTGTTTAACGCAATTGGGGTGTCGCCAAGCGGTAAGGCTCTGGTTTCTGATACCAGCATTCCGGGGTTCGAATCCCTGCACCCCAGCCACTTAAGTAACAAAAAAGCCCGCTCTGCGGGCTTTTTTGTTTTTGTTGTTAGTATTGTGCGGCCTGATCCCCTCACCCTGACCCTCTCCCACTGGGAGAGGGAAAAAGGATTAGAGCCCGAGCGCGTATTTTAGCGCCTGGCGTTTCAGACCACCGGCACGCTCCGCTGCCATCAATCCAATGTTACGCAAAATGCGCACCGGCCCCAGGTCGTTGCTGAACCCGGCATAGAACAGATCCATCCCCGACTGCATGATGAAGTTATCCGCCATGCGCCGCGTCTGGTAACGCTTCAGGATCTGATGGCTGGCCCAGTTTTCCGTGTGCCCGCGTGCGCTGCCCAGCACATCCAGTAACGCATCGACGTCACGATAGCCCAGATTCACCCCCTGCCCGGCCAGAGGGTGAATAGTGTGCGCAGCATCGCCCACCAGCGCCAGCCCTTCACGGGCATACTGTAAAGCGTGACGGCGCGTGAGGGGAAACGCCCCGGCAGCGACCGGCGTAACGTTGCCCAGACGGCTTGGGAAGTGCAGGCGGATTTCCCGCTGCAATTGTTCCATTGAAAGCCCCTGCAGCTGGCGAATGCGCGCCGGTTTGTCGTACCACACCAGCGACGCCCAGTGATCAAACAGCGGTAAAAACGCGTGCGGGCCGTTCGGGGTGAAGTGCTGCCAGGTGCTCTCGCCGGGCGCATTTTCACACTCGACGGTAATCAGCATGCAGGATTGCTGATACTGCCAGGCATGAACGCCAATGCCCGCCATTTGCCTGACCTGCGAATTGGCACCATCCGCCCCCACCACCAGCTCCACGGCCAGCTCATCGCCGTTATCCAGCGTCAGCACATATCCACCCGGTTGATGATGCAACGCCTTGAGGGAATCAGGAACGCGCAGCGTCACCTTCGGATGCGCCTCAAGCGCCTGCCAGAGCGCCAGCTGGAGCACGTTGTTTTCCACCATATAACCCAGGCGCGGTAGCTTCAGCTCGGCGGCATCAAACGCGACGTGGGCATTTTCCCACTCCCAGGTTTCAAGGCGGCTGTACGGATGGGCGCGCATCGCCAGCACCGCCTCCCAGACGCCCAGCCCGCGCAGCAGATCGACAGACGCCGCGCTGATCGCGGAAATGCGCACATCCGGTTTGCTGGCGGGATCGAAGGCTGGCGGAGCAGCCTGTTCAATTACCGTTACGTCAAATCCCTGTTGCGCCAGCCCCAGCGCCAGCGCGCCGCCGACCATACCGCCGCCGACAACGGCAACTTCGGTGTGTAGGAGTGTCATGGTCAATTTTCCTTATTGGAGAATCCCTTAAGTTTACCGGATTTTTGTGGTCTTGAGGCCCACAACCTTCATACTGGTCACAACCCCACCAAAGCATTACAATACGCGGCTTGCAATCCTGAGCTGAGCAAGTCGATGACTAAAAAACTCCATATAAAAACCTGGGGCTGTCAGATGAACGAATACGATTCATCCAAGATGGCCGATCTGCTGGACACCACCCACGGATACCAGCTGACTCAAAATGCGAAAGAAGCCGATGTGCTGCTGCTGAACACTTGTTCGATTCGTGAAAAAGCGCAGGAAAAAGTCTTTCACGTGTTAGGCCGCTGGAAGCTTCTCAAGCGTAAAAATCCGGACCTGATTATCGGCGTGGGCGGCTGCGTCGCGTCGCAGGAAGGTAAGCTGATCCGCCAGAGAGCGCCGTATGTGGATATTGTCTTTGGCCCACAGACCCTGCACCGCCTGCCTGAAATGATCAATAAGGTTCGCGGCAACCGTAGCCCGGTCGTTGACGTCAGCTTCCCGGAGATCGAAAAGTTTGACCGGCTGCCAGAGCCGCGCGCCGATGGCCCGACCGCCTTCGTCTCCATCATGGAAGGCTGCAACAAATACTGTACTTACTGCGTGGTGCCCTACACCCGTGGTGAAGAAGTCAGCCGTCCGGCTGACGATATTCTGTTTGAAATCGCCCAGCTTGCCGCGCAGGGCGTACGCGAAGTGAACCTGCTGGGCCAGAACGTTAACGCCTGGCGCGGTGAGAACTACGACGGCACCACCGGCAGCTTTGCCGAGCTGCTGCGTCTGGTGGCTGCGATTGACGGTATTGACCGCATTCGCTTTACCACCAGCCATCCGATGGAATTCACCGACGACATCATTGACGTTTATCGCGACACACCTGAGCTGGTGAGCTTCCTGCACCTGCCGATTCAGTGTGGCTCTGACCGCGTGCTGAACCTGATGGGCCGTCCACATACGGTGCTGGAGTATAAATCCACCATTCGTAAGCTGCTTGCCGCGCGTCCGGATATCCAGATCAGCTCCGACTTTATCGTCGGCTTCCCAGGCGAAACCACCGATGACTTCGAGCGCACCATGAAGCTCATCGGTGAAGTGAATTTTGACGTCAGCTACAGCTTCATCTTCTCTGCGCGTCCGGGAACACCGGCCGCAGATATGGTTGACGATGTGCCGGAAGAAGAGAAAAAGCAGCGTCTGTATATTCTGCAGGAGCGCATTAACCAGCAGGCCAACGCCTGGAGCCGCCGCATGCTCGGGACCGTTCAGCGCATTCTGGTGGAAGGTACCTCGCGCAAGAGCATCATGGAACTGTCCGGTCGTACCGAAAACAACCGCGTGGTGAACTTTGAGGGCACCCCGGATATGATCGGTAAATTTGTGGACGTCGAAATTGTCGACGTGCTGACCAACTCGCTGCGCGCGAAGCTGGTACGCACCGAAGACGAAATGGGCCTGCGAATTGCTGAATCTCCGGAATCCGTTATCTCTCGCACCCGCAAAGTCAACGATTCTGGCGTGGGCATTTACCAGCCGTAATCCTTCAGGCCTGCCTTTCCGGCAGGCCTTGTATTTCCTCTCGTCGTCCCAATATGCATAGCAATGCTTGCGCCTTTAATCTAAGGCGTGAATACTTTCGGTAATGACAGTTTTATGTCGCCAGGCCTACAAAACACTCAAAGAGGAACGGTTTGAATATAGACACGCGTGAAATTAGCCTTGAGCCCGCAGACAACGCTCGCCTGCTGAGCCTGTGCGGGCCGTTTGATGACAACATCAAACAACTGGAACGACGTCTGGGTATCGAAATCAATCGTCGCGATAACCATTTCAAACTCACCGGACGCCCTATCTGCGTCAACGCGGCTGCGGATATTCTGCGCAGCCTGTATGTCGATACCGCCCCAATGCGCGGCGAGATTCAGGACATCGAACCGGAACAAATTCACCTCGCCATTAAAGAGGCACGCGTGCTTGAGCAAAGCGCGGAAAGCGTGCCGGACTACGGCAAGGCGATCAACATCAAGACTAAACGCGGCGTCATCAAGCCACGTACGCCGAACCAGGCGCAGTACATCGCCAATATTCTCGACCACGACATCACCTTCGGCGTGGGCCCGGCAGGTACGGGTAAAACCTATCTCGCCGTTGCCGCTGCGGTAGATGCACTTGAGCGTCAGGATATCCGTCGTATTCTGCTGACCCGCCCTGCCGTAGAAGCGGGTGAAAAACTGGGCTTTCTGCCGGGCGATTTAAGTCAGAAAGTGGACCCCTACCTGCGTCCGCTTTATGACGCGCTGTTCGAGATGTTAGGCTTTGAGAAAGTTGAAAAGCTGATTGAGCGTAACGTGATTGAAGTTGCGCCATTGGCCTACATGCGCGGTCGTACGCTTAACGATGCGTTCATCATTCTCGATGAGAGCCAGAACACCACCATCGAACAGATGAAGATGTTCCTGACGCGAATCGGCTTTAACTCAAAAGCGGTTATCACCGGTGATGTCACCCAGATCGACCTGCCGCGCAGCACCAAATCCGGCCTGCGCCACGCTATTGAAGTGCTGTCCGAGGTCGATGAAATCAGCTTTAACTTCTTCCACAGTGAAGACGTCGTTCGCCACCCGGTGGTCGCGCGCATCGTTAACGCCTATGAAGCCTGGGAAGAGGCGGATCAAAAACGCAGGGCCGAACAGGCTGCGGAACGTAAGCGCGAAGCGCAGGAGCAAGAACAGAAATGAGTCAGGTGATCCTCGATTTACAGCTGGCCTGTGAAGACAATTCCGGCATGCCAGATGAGGCACAGTTTCAGAAATGGCTGGATGCGGTTATCCCCCAGTTTCAGGAAGAATCAGAAGTCACGATTCGCCTGGTGGATGAAGCAGAAAGCCATGAGCTTAACCTGACCTACCGCGGGAAAGATAAGCCGACCAACGTGCTCTCTTTCCCGTTCGAAGCGCCGCCGGGCATCGAGATGCCACTGCTGGGTGATTTGATCATCTGCCGTCAGGTGGTTGAGCAGGAAGCCAAAGAGCAGCAAAAGCCGCTCGACGCCCACTGGGCGCATATGGTGGTACACGGCAGCCTGCACCTGCTGGGCTACGACCACATTGAAGATGACGAAGCGGAAGAGATGGAGTCCCTCGAGACAGAGATAATGCTTGCTCTGGGCTATGAGGATCCGTACATTGCCGAGAAAGAATAGTCGGTCTAGCGCCTGACTAACATGCCGCCGCGTAAGGACATAGCGCGGCGGTAAACATTGAACTCACAAGAGAACCCTTAACAAACGCCATGAGCGACGACAATTCACACAGTAGCGACACGACAAACAGTAAAAAGGGATTTTTCTCCCTCATTCTGAACCAGCTTTTCCACGGCGAACCCAAAAACCGTGATGAACTGCTGGAGCTGATTCGTGATTCCGGGCAGAACGACCTTATCGACGAAGATACGCGCGAAATGCTCGAAGGGGTTATGGACATCGCCGACCAGCGCGTCCGCGACATCATGATCCCCCGCTCGCAGATGATCACCCTGAAACGCAACCAGACGCTGGACGAGTGCCTCGATGTGATCATCGAATCGGCCCACTCGCGTTTCCCGGTCATCAGCGAAGACAAAGATCACATCGAAGGGATTTTGATGGCGAAAGATCTGCTGCCGTTTATGCGCAGCGATGCCGAAGCCTTCAGCATGGAAAAAGTGTTACGCCAGGCCGTGGTTGTGCCGGAAAGTAAACGTGTGGATCGGATGCTGAAAGAGTTTCGCTCTCAGCGTTACCACATGGCGATTGTTATTGATGAATTCGGCGGCGTTTCCGGTCTGGTCACGATCGAGGATATTCTTGAGCTGATCGTGGGTGAAATCGAAGACGAGTATGACGAAGAAGAAGATATCGACTTCCGTCAGCTTAGCCGCCACACCTGGACCGTGCGCGCACTGGCCTCCATCGAGGACTTCAACGACGCCTTCGGCACTCACTTCAGCGATGAAGAAGTTGATACCATTGGCGGGCTGGTGATGCAGGCCTTTGGTCATCTTCCGGCGCGCGGTGAGACCGTTGACATCGACGGTTACCAATTCAAAGTCGCTATGGCCGACAGCCGACGTATTATTCAGGTTCACGTCAGAACGCCGGACGACTCACCGGTGCCAAAACTGGAAGATTAATCTAAATGGCATTTGCCCCATTACTTGAACGCCAGCGCGTCCGTTTGCTGCTGGCGCTGTTGCTCGGAGCCAGCGGTACGCTGGCTTTTTCTCCTTACGACATCTGGCCCGCGGCCATTCTCTCCCTGATGGGGCTTCAGGGTTTAACCCTGAATCGGCGTCCGGTACAGGCTGCCGCTATCGGCTATGTCTGGGGGCTGGGGCTGTTCGGCTCCGGCATCAACTGGGTCTACGTCAGTATCGCGCAGTTCGGCGGCATGCCGGGGCCGGTTAACGTCTTCCTGGTCGTTCTGCTCGCCGCCTATCTCTCGCTCTATACCGGACTGTTCGCAGGCATTCTTTCTCGCCTGTGGCCTAAAACCACCTGGCTGCGCGTCGCGATTGCCGCGCCGGTTGTCTGGCAAATTACCGAGTTCCTGCGCGGCTGGGTGCTGACCGGCTTCCCGTGGCTGCAGTTCGGCTACAGCCAGATTGACGGCCCGCTGAAGGGCCTGGCGCCGGTGATGGGCGTTGAGGCCATCAACTTCCTGTTGATGGTGGTGAGCGGCCTGCTGGTGCTGGCGCTGGTCACGCGCTGCTGGAAACCGCTGGCTGTGGCGCTGGTGCTCTTCGCTCTGCCCTTCCCGCTGCGCTATATCCAGTGGTTCACGCCTGAGCCCGAACGCGCCATGCAGGTCTCCATGGTGCAGGGCGATATCCCGCAGTCGATGAAGTGGGACGAGAAAGAGCTGCTGAATACGCTGAAGATTTACGCCAATGCCACCGAGGAGGTGATGGGTAAATCGCAGCTGATCATCTGGCCGGAATCCGCCATTCCCGATCTGGAAATTAACCAGCAGCCGTTCCTGAACATGATGAACGATCTGCTGGTAGCGCGAGGCAGCACGCTGATTACCGGCATTGTTGATGCACGCCTGAATCAGCAAAACCGCTACGACACCTACAACACCATCATTACGCTCGGCAAAGACAGCGAATACAGCTATCAATCCACTGACCGGTACAACAAGAACCACCTGGTGCCGTTTGGTGAATTTGTCCCGCTGGAATCGATTCTTCGCCCGCTGGCACCGTTCTTTGACCTGCCGATGTCCTCCTTCAGCCGCGGCCCGTACGTTCAGCCCCAGCTGCACGCACACGGCCTCGCCCTGACGGCGGCCATCTGCTACGAGATTATCCTCGGGGAGCAGGTGCGCGATAACTTCCGCCCGGACACCGACTATCTGCTGACCATCTCCAACGATGCGTGGTTTGGTAAGTCCATCGGCCCATGGCAGCACTTCCAGATGGCGCGCATGCGTTCCCTGGAGCTGGCGCGTCCGCTGTTGCGCAGCACCAACAACGGCATCACCGCTGTGATTGGTCCGCAGGGTGAAATTCAGGCGATGATCCCACAGTTCACCCGCGAAGTGCTGACTGCTAAAGTCACACCAACCACTGGGCTGACGCCGTACGCGCGTACCGGCAACTGGCCGCTGTGGATTTTGACGGTGCTGTTCGGCTTTGGCGCGGTGCTGATGAGTCTGCGTCAGCGTCGTAAATAACTTTACCTTCTGTTGCCGGGTGGCGCTAACGCTTACCCGGCATACATTTTGCTCCCGTAGGTCGGGTAAGGCGTAGCCGCCACCCGACAATACCCTCCAAACACCAATTCTGGCACGCCTATTGCTTTGTTTATTCACGCAAACGCAGTTTGGCTTAACGTGCAACCTTGTCGCACCAGCGTAGATCATCGGTAGCACCGAAAAGGTGCAACGAGAGATTATTGCCTCTGAATGGTGCGGCGCGCTTCGCAAAAATAAACAATAACGCAGCAAAATCTTTACATTAAGCCAGACTAAATGTTAACAAGCTTGCATAACACTGCACTCGCATAGCGCGAGATATAACAACATCACAATGGGTATCAATGCGTCACTGGCGCTGATAAGAAAGGAGTTGGGTATGCAATTACGTAAACTGGCCACAGCAATGCTGGTTATGGGAATGTCTGCAAGCGTCGTTCACGCTGAAGATGCTCCGGCAGCAGGCAGTACTCTCGACAAGATTGCCAAAAACGGCGTCATCGTGGTCGGCCACCGTGAATCTTCTGTCCCGTTCTCTTACTACGACAACACGCAAAAAGTCGTGGGCTATTCACAGGATTATTCCAACGCCATCGTTGAAGCTGTGAAGAAAAAGCTGAACAAACCTGACCTGCAGGTGAAGCTGATCCCAATCACTTCACAGAACCGTATTCCGCTGCTGCAAAACGGCACCTTTGACTTCGAGTGTGGCTCTACCACCAACAACCTTGAGCGTCAGAAACAGGCCGCCTTCTCCGACACCATCTTTGTCGTGGGCACCCGTCTGCTCACCAAGAAAGGCGGCGCAATCAAAGATTTTGCTGACCTGAAAGGCAAAGCGGTCGTTGTGACCTCCGGTACCACTTCCGAAGTGCTGCTGCACAAGCTGAACGACGAGAAGAAAATGGATATGCGCATCATCAGCGCGAAAGACCATGGCGACTCCTTCCGTACCCTGGAAAGCGGTCGTGCCGTCGCGTTTATGATGGATGACGCCCTGCTGGCGGGCGAACGTGCGAAAGCGAAGAAACCAGACAACTGGGAAATCGTGGGCACCGCGCAGTCGAAAGAAGCCTACGGCTGTATGCTGCGTAAAGACGACGCTGACTTCAAAAAGCTGATTGATGACACCATCGCGCAGGCACAGACATCCGGCGATGCGGAAAAATGGTTCGACAAATGGTTCAAGAACCCGATTCCACCAAAAAATCTCAACATGAACTTTGAACTGTCTGATGACATGAAAGCACTGTTCAAATCACCAAACGATAAAGCGCTTAACTAATTAGAACGACAGGGGCGGGACCTCCTGCCCTCTCGATTGTCGGGAAGCATGGACAGACTATACGCTGAGTGGTCGTTCCCCACTCAGCGCGAAAATGAGCTTCTCACCAATCTTCGAGGGTAGCGCTGCTACCCTTTTTTTTCTGGAGTTTATTATGTCAATTGACTGGAACTGGGGCATCTTTCTGCAACAAGCCCCGTTCGGCAACACCACCTATCTTGGCTGGCTGTGGAGCGGCTTTCAGGTCACCGTTGCGCTATCGATAACGGCGTGGATTATCGCGTTTCTTGTCGGTTCGCTGTTCGGTATTCTGCGCACCGTCCCTAACCGCTTTCTCTCAACACTCGGCACCCTGTACGTGGAACTGTTCCGTAACGTTCCGCTGATCGTGCAGTTCTTCACCTGGTATCTGGTCATTCCGGAACTGCTGCCGGAAAATATTGGCATGTGGTTCAAGTCGGAACTGGATCCGAACGTACAGTTCTTTGTCTCTTCCATGCTGTGCCTGGGGCTGTTCACCGCCGCGCGCGTTTGCGAGCAGGTGCGTGCCGCCATCCAGTCACTGCCGCGCGGGCAAAAGAACGCGGCTCTGGCGATGGGCCTGACGCTGCCGCAAGCCTACCGCTACGTGCTGCTGCCTAACGCCTATCGCGTAATCGTTCCACCGATGACCTCTGAGATGATGAACCTGGTGAAAAACTCGGCCATCGCCTCGACTATCGGTCTGGTGGATATGGCTGCGCAGGCGGGCAAGCTGCTGGATTACTCCGCCCACGCGTGGGAATCCTTCACCGCGATCACGCTCGCATATGTTCTGATTAACGCTTTCATCATGCTGGTGATGAACCTGGTTGAACGCAAAATTCGCCTGCCGGGCAATCTGGGGGGCAAATAATGTACGAATTTGACTGGAGTTCTGTCGTTCCATCCATGCCTTACCTGCTGGATGGCCTGGTGATCACCTTAAAGATCACCGTGATTGCCATTATTATCGGCATCGTGTGGGGCACCCTGCTGGCGGTGATGCGCCTGTCGAGCTTTAAACCCCTCGCCTGGTTTGCGACTGCCTACGTTAACGTCTTCCGCTCCATTCCACTGGTGATGGTGCTGCTATGGTTTTACCTGATTGTTCCAGGCTTCCTGCAGAACGTACTGGGACTGTCGCCGAAAACCGATATCCGCCTGATCTCCGCCATGGTGGCATTCTCGATGTTTGAGGCCGCTTACTACTCCGAGATTATCCGTGCGGGCATTCAGAGTATCTCCCGCGGGCAGTCCAGCGCCGCGCTGGCGCTGGGGATGACCCACTGGCAATCCATGCAGCTCATTATTCTGCCGCAGGCGTTCCGCGCCATGGTTCCGCTCCTGCTGACCCAGGGCATCGTGCTGTTCCAGGATACCTCTCTGGTCTACGTCCTGAGCCTGGCAGACTTCTTCCGTACCGCGTCCACCATCGGCGAGCGTGATGGTACGCAGGTTGAGATGGTCCTCTTCGCGGGTGGGGTCTATTTTGTGATTAGTTTAAGCGCGTCGCTGTTGGTCAGCTGGCTGAAGAAAAGGACTGTATAATGATTTCCCTGAAAAATGTTTCTAAATGGTATGGGCACTTTCAGGTGCTGACCGACTGCTCCACCGAAGTGAAAAAAGGCGACGTGGTGGTGGTGTGTGGACCGTCTGGCTCCGGTAAGTCGACGCTGATCAAAACCGTTAACGGCCTTGAGCCGGTGCAGCAGGGTGAGATTGTTGTCAACGGTACCAAAGTCAACGACAAGAAAACCAATCTTGCACAGCTTCGCTCACACGTCGGCATGGTGTTCCAGCATTTTGAGCTGTTCCCTCACCTCTCAATCATCGAGAACCTGACGCTGGCGCAGGTAAAAGTACTTAAGCGTGATAAAAAAGCATCGCGCGAGAAAGGGCTGAAGCTCCTGGAACGCGTGGGGCTTTCGGCGCATGCCGATAAGTTCCCTGCACAGCTTTCCGGCGGCCAGCAGCAGCGCGTGGCGATTGCCCGCGCGCTGTGCATGGATCCGGTGGCAATGCTGTTTGATGAGCCAACGTCGGCGCTCGATCCAGAGATGATCAACGAAGTGCTGGACGTGATGGTTGAACTGGCGCACGAAGGGATGACCATGATGGTGGTAACCCACGAAATGGGCTTCGCCCGTAAAGTGGCCAACCGCGTGATCTTTATGGACGAAGGGAAAATTGTCGAAGACTCACCGAAAGAAGAGTTCTTTGCCAATCCGAAATCCGAGCGTGCGAAAGATTTCCTCGCCAAAATCCTGCACTAATCTTCTCCGTGCGCAATCTGCGGATTGCGCACTGCTTCACGCTTTCACTCTCTTCCTCTCGTCGGCGTCACATTGCAGCGTTAACCTTGTCACAAAATAACGCTAAGAATGGAGAACGCTATGGCACAGCCTATTATTCTCGATTGCGATCCGGGTCATGATGACGCGATCGCACTCGTCCTTGCACTTGCCTCCCCTGAACTCGACGTGAAAGCCGTCACCTCGTCCGCCGGAAACCAGACGCCTGATAAAACCCTGCGTAACGTGCTGCGCATGCTAACGCTGCTTAAACGCACCGATATTCCGGTTGCGGGTGGGGCCGTGAAGCCGCTGATGCGCGAGCTGATTATTGCCGACAACGTTCACGGTGAAAGCGGGCTGGACGGCCCGGCACTGCCGGAGCCAGGCTTTGCACCGCAACGCTGCACCGCCGTGGAACTGATGGCGAAGGTGCTGCGCGAAAGCGCGGAGCCCGTGACGCTGGTAGCTACCGGACCGCAAACCAACGTTGCGCTGCTGCTGAACAGCCATCCGGAACTTCGCGGTAAAATCGCCCGGATCGTGCTGATGGGTGGCGCAATGGGGCTGGGGAACTGGACGCCAGCGGCGGAGTTCAACATTTTTGTCGATCCGGAAGCAGCGGAGATTGTCTTCCAGTCAGGATTACCGATTGTGATGGCGGGGCTGGACGTTACCCATCGCGCGCAGATTATGGCGGACGATATAGAGCGTTTCCGCTCCGTCGGCAACCCGGTTGCGACAACCGTGGCCGAACTGCTCGACTTCTTTATGGAGTATCACAAAGCCGAAAAGTGGGGTTTCCACGGCGCGCCGCTGCACGACCCGTGTACCATTGCCTGGCTGTTAAAACCTGAGATGTTTACCACGGTGGAGCGTTGGGTCGGCGTGGAGACGCAGGGCAAATATACCCAGGGCATGACGGTAGTGGACTACTATTCGCTGACGGGAAATAAACCGAATACCACGGTGATGGTGGACATCGACCGGGAGGCATTTGTGGATTTGCTGGCGGAAAGGCTGACTTATTACTCTGCGGCCTGATGCCCTCACCCCGGCCCTCTCCCAAGGGGAGAGGGAGCAAACACTAAAAACGGCAACGGGGTTGCCGTTTCGCTTTTACTTTTTGCGGCCTGATGCCCTCACCCCAACCCTCTCCCACGGGAGAGGGAGCAAACACTAAAAACGGCAACGAGGTTGCCGTTTTGCTTTTATTTATGGCTCAAACGGACGGCGCTGGAACTGGTCGTGCCCACACTTCGGACACAGCGGCAGGACATCCGGCGTATAAACCGCGATATGGTAATGGCACTTCTCACACACCAGATTCCCCAGCCCCACCACTTCACCGCTCTGGTACACGCCGTGGTGGTTCAAATCCTGAAACACCTCGCGCCACTCCAGCTGCGTTTTGTCGGTAATATCCGCCAGCTCCTGCCACAGGCTCTCTTTAATCACACGCATAAAGACGCTGTCGGCGACTTCATCCTGGCTCTCTTCGTAGCTGCGCGCGAACTCTTCCAGATCGCGACGCACGGCGCGCGTCACCTCTTCCACTTCGGTTCGCGTTAACTCACCCGTTTGCGCCACCCGGGCGCGCGCCTGTTCGACCAGCGCGTCGATATCGCGTTCGCCGTTACGTAGCCGTTCCGTCAGAGTCGCCACCAGTTCGCGGTAAAATTGAGCAACCTTGTTCATCATTTTGCCTCCCGGGTAAGTAACTATTTCTAATAATAGACCTTATTTCGCCGCCGCTTTGTCAGGTGAAGCACAGACCCGGTAAATTCCTGCAAAGTGCATTTGTGCGAAAGGCTGTTTTGACGCGGGCGTTTGGGCTATGCTATGCGGATCTGAATTACCACATCCATTGGCTACATTTGTAGCTGTATTGAAAACAGGACCACTGGCTGCCATGCAAGAGCAATACCGCCCGGAAGAGATAGAATCAAAAGTCCAGCAACACTGGGACGAGAAGCGCACCTTTGAAGTAACCGAAGACGAGAGCAAAGAGAAGTATTACTGCCTGTCGATGCTTCCCTATCCTTCTGGTCGACTACACATGGGCCACGTGCGTAACTACACCATCGGTGATGTGATTGCACGCTACCAGCGCATGCTGGGCAAAAACGTCCTGCAGCCAATCGGCTGGGATGCGTTCGGTCTGCCTGCGGAAGGCGCAGCGGTCAAAAACAACACCGCACCAGCACCGTGGACGTACGACAACATCGCGTACATGAAAAACCAGCTCAAAATGCTGGGCTTTGGCTATGACTGGAGCCGCGAGCTGGCAACCTGCACCCCGGAATACTACCGCTGGGAGCAGAAGTTCTTCACCGAGCTGTACAAAAAAGGCCTGGTGTATAAAAAGACCTCTGCCGTTAACTGGTGTCCGAATGACCAGACCGTTCTCGCAAACGAACAGGTAATCGACGGCTGCTGCTGGCGCTGTGACACCAAAGTTGAGCGTAAAGAGATCCCACAGTGGTTTATCAAAATCACCGCTTACGCTGATGAGCTGCTGAACGATCTGGATAACCTGGATCACTGGCCAGATACCGTTAAGACCATGCAGCGCAACTGGATCGGCCGTTCTGAAGGCGTGGAAATCACCTTCAACGTTGAGAACTACGACCAGACCCTGACCGTTTACACCACCCGTCCGGACACTTTCATGGGCGCGACCTACCTGGCCGTGGCCGCAGGTCACCCGCTGGCGCAGAAAGCGGCAGAGAACAACCCGGAACTGGCGACCTTCATCGACGAATGCCGCAACACCAAAGTGGCCGAAGCCGATATGGCAACGATGGAGAAAAAAGGGGTTGATACCGGCTTTAAAGCCATTCACCCACTGACTGGCGAAGCGATTCCTGTCTGGGCCGCCAACTTCGTTCTGATGGAGTACGGCACAGGCGCCGTGATGGCCGTTCCGGGTCACGACCAGCGCGACTACGAATTTGCAACCAAATATGGCCTGACCATCAAGCCTGTTATCCTGGCGGCTGACGGTTCTGAACCGGACCTGTCCGAGCAGGCGCTGACCGAAAAAGGCACCCTGTTCAACTCCGGCGAATTCAGCGGCCTGAGCTTCGAAGACGGCTTCAACGCCATTGCCGACAAGCTGGCGTCTCTGGGCGTGGGCGAACGTAAAGTTAACTTCCGTCTGCGCGACTGGGGCGTTTCCCGTCAGCGTTACTGGGGTGCGCCAATTCCAATGGTGACCCTGGAAGACGGCACCGTGATGCCGACGCCTGAAGATCAGCTGCCGGTGATCCTGCCGGAAGACGTGGTCATGGACGGCATCACCAGCCCGATCAAAGCCGATCCTGAGTGGGCAAAAACCACCGTCAACGGTCAGCCTGCGCTGCGTGAAACCGACACTTTCGATACCTTTATGGAATCTTCCTGGTACTACGCGCGTTATACCTGCCCGCAGTACAAAGAAGGGATGCTGGATTCCGATGCAGCGAACTACTGGCTGCCGGTAGACATCTACATTGGCGGCATCGAACACGCCATTATGCACCTGCTCTACTTCCGCTTCTTCCACAAACTGATGCGCGATGCGGGCATGGTGAACTCTGACGAACCCGCGAAACAGCTGCTGTGTCAGGGCATGGTTCTGGCAGATGCGTTCTATTACGTGGGCGCAAACGGCGAGCGTAACTGGGTTTCTCCGGTTGACGCCATCGTTGAGCGCGACGAAAAAGGCCGTATCGTGAAGGCGAAAGACGCCGAAGGTCATGAACTGGTTTACACCGGCATGAGCAAGATGTCCAAGTCCAAAAACAACGGTATCGACCCGCAGGTGATGGTTGAGCGTTACGGTGCGGACACCGTGCGTCTGTTCATGATGTTTGCCTCTCCGGCAGACATGACCCTCGAATGGCAGGAGTCCGGCGTTGAAGGCGCGAACCGCTTCCTGAAACGCGTCTGGAAACTGGTTTACGAGCATACCTCACAGGGTGATGCGCCAGCACTGAACGCTGCGGCATTGACTGAAGATCAGCAGGCGCTGCGTCGCGACGTTCATAAAACGATTGCGAAAGTAACCGATGATATTGGTCGTCGTCAGACCTTCAATACCGCAATTGCGGCTATTATGGAACTGATGAACAAGCTGGCTAAAGCCCCGCAGGACGGCGAGCAGGATCGTGCCATCATGCGTGAAGCGCTGCTGGCCGTCGTTCGCATGCTTAACCCGTTCACACCGCACGCCAGCTTCACCCTGTGGCAGGAGCTGAAAGGCGAAGGCGATATCGACAACGCGCCGTGGCCAGTGGCTGATGAATCCGCTATGGTGGAAAACACCACCCTGGTTGTGGTGCAGGTCAACGGCAAAGTGCGCGGTAAAATCACCGTGGCTGTTGATGCAACCGAAGAGCAGGTTCGCGAGCGCGCAGGTCAGGAACCGCTGGTTGCGAAATATCTTGAGGGCGTTACCGTACGTAAAGTGATCTACGTACCAGGTAAACTGCTTAATCTGGTCGTTGGCTAAGCGCGGGAGGAAACGTGCGACAACTGGCAACAATACTCTTATCACTGGCGGTGCTTGTCACCGCTGGCTGTGGCTGGCACCTGCGCAATACCACGGCGGTGCCTGCTGAGATGAAAACGATGATTTTCGATTCATCAGATCCGAATGGTCCACTCAGCCGGGCTGTTCGTAACCAGCTCCGTTTGAACGATGTTGAGTTGATCGAGAAAGGCACGCTGCGCCAGGATGTTCCGTCATTGCGCATCCTGACCTCGACGTTGTCAAAAGATACCGCGTCCATCTTCCAGGATGGCCGTACTGCGGAATATCAGATGGTGCTTAACGTGAAAGCGGCCGTATTGATCCCGGGTAAAGATATTTACCCAATCAGTACTAAAGTCTACCGTTCGTTCTTCGATAACCCGCAAACGGCGCTGGCAAAAGATGCCGAGCAGCAGATTATCATCAACGAAATGTATGATAAGGCAGCGGAACAGCTGATCCGTAAACTGCCAAGTATTGCTGCGTCGACGAAACAAGGCTCTGACATTATCGACACACCGGACGCTAACGCGCCGACCATGTCAACGTCGATGGGTAACTGATGATCAGGTTGTATCCTGAACAACTCCGCGCGCAGCTCAATGAAGGGCTGCGCGCGGCGTATCTGCTGCTCGGAAACGATCCGCTATTACTTCAGGAAAGTCTGGATGCCGTTCGTCACGCGGCGGTCGCTCAGGGCTTTGATGAACACCACACCGTTCAGCTGGACAATAACACCGACTGGAACGCCGTCTTTTCACTTTGCCAGGCAATGAGCCTGTTTGCATCGCGCCAGACAATCCAGATCCTGCTGCCAGAAAATGGCCCTAATGCGGCCATAAATGAGCAACTCGCCACGCTGGTCAGCCTGTTGCACAGCGATCTGCTGCTGATTGTGCGCGGCAACAAGCTCACCAAGGCGCAGGAAAACGCAACGTGGTTTACGCAACTTGCGACCAACGCCGTACAGGTCACCTGCCAGACACCTGAACAGACGCATCTGCCAAAATGGGTTGCCGCGCGAGCAAAACAGCACAATCTTCAGTTGGATGAGGCGGCGAACCAGCTGCTTTGCTACTGCTATGAAGGCAACCTGCTGGCGCTGGCGCAGGCACTGGACAGGCTTTCTCTGCTTTGGCCTGACGGCAAACTGACGTTACCGCGTGTTGAGCAGGCGGTAAACGATGCAGCCCACTTTACGCCGTTTCACTGGGTTGACGCGCTGCTGTCAGCAAAGAGCAAACGCGCGCTGCACATTTTGCAGCAGCTGCGTCTTGAAGGCAGTGAACCTGTCATTTTGCTGCGCACGCTCCAGCGGGAGCTGTTGTTACTGAATACGCTCAAGCGTCAGTCTGCCCATACGCCATTGCGTTCACTGTTTGATAAACACCGTGTATGGCAAAACCGCAGGGCGATGACCACCGAGGCCATCAACCGACTGAGTCATGAACAGCTGCGCCAGGCTGTGCAGCTACTGATGCGCGCCGAGCTCACGTTGAAACAAGATTACGGTCAGTCGGTCTGGTCGGAGCTGGAAAGCCTTTCACTGCTGCTCTGCCACAAGGCACTGGCAGACGTATTTATCGATGGATAGCATGCATTCTCTACAAGCGCTGTACGGCGGAACCTTCGACCCGGTGCATTACGGGCATCTTAAGCCGGTTGAAATTCTGGCGAATCTGATTGGCCTGCAGCGCGTTATCATTATGCCCAATAACGTTCCGCCGCACCGCCCTCAGCCAGAGGCTACCAGCGAGCAGCGAAAAGAGATGCTCGCCCTGGCGATTGCGGATAAACCCCTTTTCCGTCTTGACGTGCGGGAGTTACGTCGCAACACCCCGTCCTGGACGTCCCAGACGCTGCAGGAGTGGCGAGCTGAACAAGGGCCGGATAAACCGCTGGCCTTTATTATCGGTCAGGATTCCCTGCTCAACTTCCCCACCTGGCATCAGTATGAAACCATACTGGAGAACAGCCACCTTCTCGTGTGCCGTCGCCCCGGGTATCCGCTGACCATGCGAGAACAACAGTACCAGCAATGGCTTGAAGCGCACCTCACCGACAACGTGGAAGATCTGCATAATCAGCCTGCCGGGAAGATTTATCTGGCAGAAACGCCGTGGTTTGATATTTCTGCGACGCTCATTCGCGAGCGCCTGCAGCAGGGTTTAGCCTGTGACGATATGCTGCCTTCGTCCGTTCTGGCGTATATCAATCAGCACGGGTTGTATCAGAAAAGCGCAGACGCATAGCCTGAGGCAAGAAAAAGCGGCTGATTGATTATCCTGCCTTGACAGAGTAAGCCATACTGTTATCCTCCGCTGCCAGACTTTCCCGCCGATCATTGCTTTACAGAAATTGTTTTACAAAAATGGCGATGCAATCTCCGGCGGAGGGTGGGATGATACCCGCCTTCAAAAGCCCGGCCGGTGACATTTGTCCCGACACTGGCGTCAGTTCAGGTATACTGTCTGGCCACGAATTTATAGTTACACAATCTCATTCACCCAGGGGGAAAACTTGCAGGGTAAAGCACTCCAGGATTTTGTTATCGACAAAATTGATGACCTGAAAGGTCAGGACATCATCGCTATCGACGTTAAAGGTAAATCCAGCATCACCGACTGCATGATTATCTGCACCGGTACATCTACTCGCCATGTGGTTTCGATTGCCGATCACGTCGTTCAGGAATCACGTGCAGCAGGGCTGTTACCGCTTGGCGTTGAAGGTGAAGCGACCGCTGACTGGGTGGTTGTTGACCTCGGCGATGTGATTGTCCATGTCATGCAGGAAGAGAGTCGTCGCCTGTATGAGCTGGAAAAACTCTGGGGTTAATGCGTGAAGTTGCAGCTGGTCGCCGTCGGCACCAAAATGCCGGGCTGGGTACAAACCGGTTTTACTGAGTATCTGCGTCGTTTTCCAAAAGATATGCCGTTCGAACTGGTGGAAATTCCTGCCGGTAAGCGCGGCAAGAACGCGGATATCAAACGTATTCTCGATAAAGAGGGTGAGCTGATGCTGGCTGCCGCAGGCAAAAACCGCATCGTTACCCTCGATATTCCAGGGAAACCCTGGGATACGCCGCAGCTGGCGCACGAACTGGAGCGCTGGAAGCAGGATGGGCGTGATGTCAGTCTGTTGATTGGCGGACCTGAAGGGTTATCCCCCGCCTGCAAAGCGGCAGCAGAACAAAGTTGGTCCCTCTCCGCGCTGACGCTCCCCCACCCGCTTGTCAGGGTGCTGGTGGCAGAAAGCCTGTACCGCGCGTGGAGCATTACTACCAACCACCCCTACCACCGCGAGTAATGACTGACCAGGGTAGATTAAGCAGCGGATGAAACTACAGAATTCTTTTCGCGACTATACGGCTGAGTCCGCGCTGTTTGTGCGCCGGGCGCTGGTCGCCTTTACGGGGATTTTGCTGCTGACCGGCGTGCTGATCGCCAACCTCTATAATCTGCAAATTGTCCGCTTCACCGACTACCAGACGCGTTCAAACGAGAACCGCATCAAGCTGGTGCCGATCGCGCCAAGCCGCGGCATTATCTACGACCGTAACGGCACGCCGCTGGCCTTGAACCGCACCATCTATCAAATCGAGATGATGCCGGAAAAGGTCGATAACGTGCAGGATACGCTGAACGCCCTGAGAAGCGTTGTCGACCTCAACGATGACGATATCGCCGCCTTTAAAAAAGAGCGCTCCCGTTCTCACCGCTTCACGTCTATTCCGGTCAAAACCAACCTGACAGAAGTGCAGGTAGCCCGTTTTGCCGTGAACCAGTATCGATTCCCCGGCGTGGAAGTGAAAGGCTATAAGCGCCGCTACTATCCTTACGGCTCTGCGCTGACGCACGTGATTGGCTACGTTTCCAAGATTAACGATAAAGACGTTGACCGCCTTGATAAAGACGGCAAGCTGGCCAACTACGCCGCAACGCATGATATCGGTAAGCTGGGGATTGAGCGTTATTATGAAGATGTGCTGCACGGCGAAACCGGCTATGAGGAGGTTGAAGTTAACAACCGTGGCCGCGTAATCCGCCAGCTGAAAGAGGTGCCACCGCAGGCGGGCCATGATGTGTATCTGACACTCGACCTTAAGCTGCAGCAGTATATCGAAACCCTGCTGGCAGGCAGCCGTGCCGCCGTTATCGTCACCGATCCGCGCACCGGTGGAATTCTGGCCATGGTCTCCATGCCGAGCTACGATCCTAACCTCTTCGTGGACGGTATCTCCAGCAAAGATTATTCCGGTCTGCTTAACGATCCGAACACCCCGCTGGTTAACCGTGCGACGCAGGGTGTCTACCCGCCTGCGTCAACGGTAAAACCTTACGTTGCGGTTTCTGCACTGAGTGCGGGCGTGATCAATCGTAATACCAGCCTGTTTGACCCCGGCTGGTGGCAGCTGCCTGGCTCTGAAAAACGTTACCGCGACTGGAAGAAATGGGGTCACGGTCATCTGAACGTAACCAAATCACTAGAAGAGTCTGCGGATACCTTCTTCTACCAGGTCGCCTATGACATGGGCATCGATCGTCTGTCGACGTGGATGAGTAAATTCGGCTACGGACACTACACCGGCATCGATCTTGCGGAAGAACGTTCTGGCAATATGCCAACCCGCGAATGGAAGCTGAAGCGCTTTAAGAAGCCGTGGTATCAGGGCGATACCATTCCGGTCGGGATCGGCCAGGGTTACTGGACAGCCACCCCGCTGCAGATGAACAAAGCGATGATGATCCTCATCAACGACGGCGTGGTGAAGGTTCCGCATCTGCTGCAAAGTACGGTTGAGAATGGCAAGAAAGTCCCTTGGATCCAGCCGCATGAGGCCCCGGTGGGCGACATCCATTCCGGCTTCTGGGAAATTGCCAAAGATGGTATGTACGGCGTGGCAAACCGTCCAAACGGGACCGCGCATAAATACTTTGCGGGTGCACCTTATAAAGTGGCGGCCAAATCGGGGACGGCTCAGGTCTTCGGCCTGAAGGCAAACGAAACCTATAACGCGCACAAAATTGCTGAACGTCTGCGTGACCACAAGCTCATGACGGCGTTTGCCCCTTATGATAACCCGCAGGTTGCAGTGGCGATGATTCTCGAAAACGGCGGTGCAGGTCCGGCTGTGGGTACCATCATGCGTCAAATCCTCGACCACATTATGCTGGGTGATAACAACACCGAACTGCCGGCAGAAAACCCGGCAGCCGCTGCGGCGGAGGACCAATAATCATGACGGATAATCCGAATAAAAAATCGCTGTGGGACAAGATCCACATTGACCCTGCCATGCTATTGATTCTGCTGGCTTTGCTGGTATACAGCGCCCTGGTTATCTGGAGCGCCAGCGGTCAGGACATCGGCATGATGGAGCGCAAAATCGGCCAAATCGCGATGGGCCTGATCATCATGGTGGTGATGGCGCAGATCCCACCCCGCGTGTACGAAGGCTGGGCGCCCTACCTCTATATTTTCTGTATCATCCTGCTTGTTGCGGTGGATGCCTTTGGTGCGATATCCAAGGGCGCACAGCGCTGGCTGGATCTGGGGATCGTTCGCTTCCAGCCGTCAGAAATCGCGAAAATTGCCGTACCGCTGATGGTCGCGCGCTTTATAAACCGCGACGTCTGCCCGCCTTCGCTAAAAAATACCGCGATCGCGCTGGTGCTGATTTTCCTGCCGACCTTGCTGGTTGCAGCACAGCCTGACCTCGGCACCTCGATTCTTATCGCGCTGTCCGGCCTGTTTGTCCTGTTCCTGTCAGGCCTGAGCTGGCGACTGATCGGTATCGCGGTGGTGCTGGTTGCCGCCTTTATCCCGATCCTCTGGTTCTTCCTGATGCATGATTACCAGCGCCAGCGCGTGATGATGCTCCTCGATCCTGAAACCGATCCGCTGGGTGCGGGCTATCATATTATTCAGTCGAAGATTGCAATTGGCTCCGGTGGCCTGCGCGGGAAAGGCTGGCTGCATGGCACGCAGTCGCAGCTGGAATTCTTACCGGAACGCCACACCGACTTCATCTTTGCGGTGCTGGCGGAAGAGTTAGGGCTGGTTGGCATCTTAATTCTGCTGGCGCTCTACGTGCTGCTGATCATGCGAGGTCTGTGGATTGCCGCACGAGCGCAAACCACCTTTGGGCGCGTGATGGCAGGCGGATTGATGTTGATTTTATTCGTTTATGTCTTCGTAAATATTGGTATGGTGAGTGGTATTCTGCCGGTTGTAGGCGTACCGCTGCCGCTGGTGAGTTACGGGGGCTCGGCACTGATCGTGTTGATGGCCGGGTTTGGTATCGTCATGTCGATCCATACCCACAGAAAAATGTTGTCCAAAAGCGTATAAAAATAAGGGGATCGCAATGCGTAAGCAGTGGCTGGGGATCTGCATCGCAGCAAGTTTACTTGCAGCCTGCACAAGTGATGATGGTCAGCAACAGGCAACCGTCGCGCCGCCGCAGCCTGCGGTCTGTAACGGCCCGATTGTTGAAATTAGCGGTGCCGATCCGATCTATGAACCGCTGAACGCAACGGCGAATCAGGATTATCAGCGCGACGGCAAAAGCTTCAAAATTGTTCAGGATCCTTCCCGTTTCAGCCAGGCTGGCTTTGCCGCCATTTATGATGCCGAGCCGGGTAGTAACCTGACCGCATCAGGCGAAACCTTCGATCCGATGCAAATCACGGCGGCGCATCCCACTCTGCCGATCCCAAGCTATGCTCGCGTCACGAACCTGGCGAACGGCCGGATGATCGTCGTGCGTATCAACGACCGTGGCCCGTACGGGAATGACCGCGTCATCTCGCTGTCCCGAGCAGCGGCTGACCGTCTGAACACCTCGAACAACACCAAGGTGCGTATCGATCCGATCATCGTTGCGCAGGACGGCACCCTTTCAGGTCCAGGCACTGCCTGTACGACAGTCGCGAAACAAACCTATGCCCTGCCGGCTCGCCCAGACCTGAGTGGCGGGATGGGAGGCGCGTCTACCCCTGCAGAGCCAGCTCAACCTCAGGGCGAAGTCCGCGCCATCAGTAACGATACGTTACAAAGCGATGACAGTACCGGTGCCCCGGTGAAAAGCAGCGGTTTCCTCGGTGCGCCGACAACCTTATCCTCTGGCGTTCTTGAAGGCAGTGAACCCACGCCAGCCCCGGTTGTGGCAGCCCCGGTCACGCAACCAGCTCCCGTAACCGCACCAGCGCCTACGCAAAGTGCTCCCGCCCCTGCTGCCGCAAGCGGCAGCTACGTGGTTCAGGTCGGCGCCGTCAGCGATCAGGCTCGTGCACAACAGTATCAGCAGCGCTTAAGCCAGCAGTTCAGCGTGCCGGGCCGCGTTGAGCAAAACGGTGCAGTCTGGCGTATTCAGATGGGGCCGTTTGCCAGCAAATCGCAGGCAGCTTCCCTGCAACAGCGCTTACAAAGCGAAGCGCAGCTCCAGTCGTTTATCACTGTTGCAAAGTAATGAATCGGCGGTATCCGAAATGTCAATTTGTGTAAAACACATTCACAATCTCATGATGAAAGTCGGATGCCTGCCTGTATAGCATTTGCTATAGTAAGGCACTTTTTTTAATTCCATCACGGATGTCGTAGTTCTGACCATGAAGACCACTTTTTCTGCTCGTTTTGTGCAGCGCATGGCGCTGACCGCGGCCCTTTGCGCAGCTGCTCTCTCTGCAGCTCACGCGGATGACCTGAACATCAAGACCATGATCCCTGGCGTTCCGCAAATCGACGCGGAATCCTACATCCTGATCGATTACAACTCTGGCAAAGTTCTGGCAGAACAGAATGCCGATGCCCGTCGCGATCCGGCCAGTCTGACTAAAATGATGACCAGCTACGTTATCGGCCAGGCCATGAAGGCAGGGAAATTCAAGGAAACCGACCTGGTCACCATCGGTAACGATGCCTGGGCGACCGGTAACCCGGTGTTCAAAGGATCATCGTTGATGTTCCTGAAACCTGGCATGCAGGTTCCCGTCTCCCAGCTGATCCGTGGTATCAACCTGCAGTCTGGTAACGACGCCTGCGTCGCCATGGCCGATTTCGCAGCAGGCAGCCAGGACGCGTTTGTTGGCCTGATGAACAGCTATGTTTCCGCACTGGGTCTGAAAAACAGTCACTTCCAGACCGTACACGGCCTGGACGCAGACGGTCAGTACAGCTCAGCACGTGACATGGCCCTGATTGGTCAGGCTCTGATCCGTGACGTCCCGAACGAATACACCATCTATAAAGAAAAAGAGTTCACCTTCAACGGTATCCGTCAGACCAACCGTAACGGCCTGCTGTGGGATAACAGCCTGAACGTTGACGGCATCAAGACTGGCCATACCGATAAAGCGGGTTACAACCTGGTGGCCTCTGCGACTGAAGGCCAGATGCGCCTGATTTCCGCCGTGATGGGCGGTCGCACCTTCAAAGGTCGTGAAACCGAAAGCAAAAAACTGCTGACCTGGGGCTTCCGTTTCTTCGAAACCGTCAATCCGCTGAAAGCGGGTAAAGAGTTCGCCTCTGAGCCAGTCTGGTTCGGTGATAATGACCGTGCTTCACTGGGTGTGGATAAAGATCTGTATCTGACCATTCCTCGTGGCCGCATGAAAGATCTGAAAGCGAGCTACGTGCTCAACACCACTGAACTGCACGCCCCGCTGCAGAAGAATCAGGTGGTGGGTACCATCAACTTCCAACTTGACGGCAAAACCATCGATCAGCGTCCGCTCGTGGTGCTGGATGAAATTCCTGAAGGCAATTTCTTCAGCAAAATCATTGATTACATTAAATTGATGTTCCACCACTGGTTTGGCTAAAAACTGAACACTTGAAAGTGTGATTTTGATCCCCATATACTAAGTATCCTGATAACTCCCACCTGACGTGGGAGTTATTATTTTTTGACGTTACGCCGGAGCTGACATGAAAACCAAACTTAACGAACTGCTTGAATTCCCTACCTCATTTACTTACAAAGTAATGGGTCTGGCGAAGCCTGAGCTGGTTGATCAGGTGGTTGAAGTGGTACAGCGCCATGCGCCGGGTGACTACTCTCCGTCAGTAAAACCAAGCAGCAAGGGCAACTACCACTCGGTTTCTATTACCATCACTGCGACACACATTGAGCAGGTTGAGACGCTGTACGAAGAACTCGGCAATATCGAAATCGTTCGTATGGTGCTGTAGTCCCTCTGCGGTTACCCGGTTTGCCGGGTAACCCCTCTTCCTGCTGTGATATACTTTCCGCACCCTTTTCTCCCCGTCTTCGGAGACGTCGTTTTGTACCAGGATAACATTCTTGTCCGCCATCTCGGGCTTCAACCTTACGAGCCTGTCTCCCAGGCTATGCATGATTTCACCGATTCACGCGATGAAACCACACCCGATGAAATCTGGCTGGTTGAACACCTCCCTGTGTTTACCCAGGGGCAGGCAGGAAAAGCCGAACATCTGTTGATGACGGGCGATATCCCGGTGATCCAGAGCGATCGTGGTGGACAGGTCACCTATCATGGGCCGGGTCAGCAGGTCATGTACGTGTTGCTCAACCTGAAGCGCAGAAAGTTAGGCGTCCGTGAACTTGTCACCCTGCTGGAACAAACCGTCGTAAACACCCTTGCAGAATACGGCATCGACGCCCATCCGCGTGCGGATGCGCCGGGCGTATATGTAGGAGAGATGAAGATCTGTTCGTTGGGTCTGCGCATTCGTAAAGGCTGTTCATTCCATGGGCTGGCGCTCAACATCAATATGGATCTCACCCCCTTCCTGCGCATCAACCCGTGCGGCTATGCGGGTATGGAGATGACGCAAATGCGCCAGTGGGTAGCCACCGCCACCCCGGATATTATTCGTCCTGTACTTTTGAAGAACTTTTTAGCACTGCTTAACAATCCTCCTCACGAATATATCCCTGCTTAATATATGCTTGCTAGTGGCTCGATTATTTGACGGGCCACGGCTATTTCCCGCATTTACGCTTTACAACAATCAGCAGATTCTATATTTTCGAAGCGCCCGCATATTAGCGATACATATTATTCATCAATTTGATAGTGCCGCCTGCGGATCTCATACTACTTGCGTGACAATCACCCAACTGTCTGTTTTCGTTAAATAAGTGAAACACTTTACGAATCTCTGCAAGCATAAAAAATAAATTCAACTATCATTCATATTGTGAATGGATACGGAGTGAAAGCGTGGAGTCTACTAATTTACCAGCCAAACGCCTGAATGAACCCGGCGGTGAAGATAAGCCACAAATTTTTCGGACTTTACGTAATATTGATCTCAACTTGTTGACTATTTTTGAGGCAGTTTATGTCCATAAGGGTATCGTTAACGCTGCGAAAATTCTCAATCTGACTCCTTCAGCAATTAGCCAGTCAATTCAAAAGCTGCGCGCTATTTTCCCGGATCCATTATTTATACGTAAGGGCCAGGGCGTAACCCCCACGGCTTATGCCACGCATCTGCATGAATACATCAGCCAGGGACTGGAATCGATTCTCGGTGCGCTGGACCTTACGGGCAGCTACGATAAACACAGAACAATTACCATTGGCACCTCCCCCTCACTGGGCGTGCTGGTGATGCCTGCTATCTACAAGACAATAAAGCAACATGCGCCGCAGCTGTTGATCCGCAACGTCACCGTGAATGATCCTGAAACCCAGTTGGCGCAGTTCCAGACCGACCTGATCATTGACAGCAATCATTTCAGTGCAAGGGCTTTAGGCCAGCATGTCCTGTACGCCGACAGCCTGATCCTGGTATGCCGTCAGCATCATCCCGCGTTCAATGCGCCTTTGACGCTAGAAAACCTGCGCGCCTACGAGCATTCCTCTTTTATGGCTGAAGGCCAGGGATCCAACCCGCTACGCCAGCGCATTGATGAACTCTTCCCGGAGCGCCAGGTGAGCTTCAGCAGTTACAATATGTTTACCGTTGCATCCCTTATTGGCAGCAGCGACATGCTGTGCGTCATGCCTCTGCGCCTCTTTAACCTGCTGCGCAAATGCTGGCCGCTGGAGAGCATTCCGCTCGAGCAGTTGAATGACGAAACGCTTGAAATTTCGCTGCATTACAACAAGCTAAGCCTGCGCGATCCGGTACTGGAAAACGTCATCAACGTTATCCGCCAGGCCTTCTGAACCCGCCCGACAGCACAAGCCCCTGCTGCATGCGGGGCAAAACGCACAAAACAACAACTATTTTACAAATTGGCGACCTGGCAGGCTGCTTTACCGACCGTTTCAATGATATACTGCCTGTCGTTCGTTCAAAAATAGTTGATAAATACAACATTCCCTTGAATTGAAACGCTTTCCTTCGATATTCGCAACTGGAACACGCACGCTATGAGTAAACCCATTGTGATGGAACGCGGTGTTAAATACCGCGATGCCGATAAAATGGCCCTTATCCCGGTTAAAAACGTGGCTACAGAGCGCGAAGCGCTGTTAAGAAAACCGGAATGGATGAAAATCAAACTGCCGGCGGACTCTTCGCGTATCCAGGGGATCAAAGCGGCGATGCGCAAAAATGGCCTTCACTCCGTGTGTGAAGAAGCCTCCTGCCCTAACCTTGCTGAATGTTTCAATCACGGTACTGCGACATTTATGATTTTGGGTGCCATCTGTACCCGCCGCTGCCCGTTCTGCGACGTTGCTCATGGCCGCCCTGTTGCGCCAGATGTGAACGAGCCGCAGAAACTGGCGCAAACCATCGCCGACATGGCGTTGCGTTATGTCGTTATCACCTCGGTTGACCGTGATGACCTGCGTGATGGTGGCGCACAGCACTTTGCAGACTGCATTACTGCCATCCGCGAGAAAAGCCCAAACATTAAGATTGAGACGCTGGTTCCCGATTTCCGTGGACGTATGGACCGCGCGCTGGATATCCTCACCGCCACCCCACCAGACGTATTCAACCACAACCTGGAAAACGTGCCGCGTATTTACCGCCAGGTGCGTCCAGGCGCAGACTACAACTGGTCTCTGAAGTTGCTGGAGCGTTTTAAAGAAGCGCATCCGCATATTCCGACCAAGTCCGGTCTGATGGTGGGTCTCGGTGAAACCAATGCTGAAATCATCGAAGTGATGCGCGATCTGCGTCGCCACGGTGTCACTATGCTGACGCTGGGGCAGTATCTGCAGCCAAGCCGTCACCACCTGCCGGTGCAGCGCTATGTGAGCCCGGATGAGTTCGACGAGATGAAAGCCGAAGCCATGGCAATGGGCTTTACCCATGCGGCGTGTGGCCCGTTTGTTCGCTCTTCCTACCATGCCGATATGCAGGCGAAAGGCGAAGAAGTAAAATAAACCTGTAATATCATTTTACAGAAACACAAAAAAACCGGCCTCGTGAGCCGGTTTTTTTATGCAAGCCTTGCAGGATTGCCATTACTCTTTGTGCGAAAGCTTCTCTGCAGGAACACTATCTTCGGCGCTTTTCTTCGCGGCCGCGTCATCGTCATTCATCGCTTTCTTAAAGCCTTTAATGGCAGCACCCAGGTCTCCACCCAACGTGCGTAACTTCTTGGTACCAAACAGCAGGACGACCAGTGCGGCAACCACCAGCAGTTTGGTAATACTAATCTCACCCATAGATACCTTCTTTACATAAACCAGGCTGCATTAAGCGCCAAAAACCCGATCGTATTAACGGACATTTGGCGCGCGCACACAATAGCAATCTGTAACAAGGTGAATCAAGCATTGTTGAAAAAAACATCACAATAATTGCGGTGGCGCAAACCGTCGATTGCGAAGAACGGGTAACTGCCGACGTGCAAGCGCAATTCGCTCTGATATTATCTCCGTCAGCAAAAGCGCTGGCGCTTCGGCTGCTGAGGCGATGGTCACTCCTAACGGATCGATAACCCTGCTCTGACCAATATTCTTATTCCCACACTCTCCTGAGGCGACCACGTAGCAGGTGGTATCAAGCGCCCTTGCGGCCAACAGCGTCGCCCAGTGATGCTCTTTTAAGGGCCCTTTGACCCAGGCGGCTGGCAAGACCAGGACGTCGGCACCCTGTAAAGCCAGATTCAGTGCCATTTCAGGGAAACGCAGGTCATAGCAGGTCATTAATCCCACTTTAAATCCATCGACCTCCAGTAGCGGTGAAACGCTGTCGCCGGGATCGACGAGCCGCGACTCCTGAATGTTGAACGCATCATAGAGATGGAGCTTAGCATAGCGTGCAATAATCTCTCCGCCGCGGATAGCCACAAGCGTATTCACAGCCCGACCCGGCGCGGAAGGAACATGCACCGTTAAAATAGTCGTCATGAGATTGCCAGCGCTCTCTGCCAGCAGCTGCTGTAAAAACGCCCCGTCCAGCGGCTGCGCCGACTTAACCGACATATCAGGATCGTTATCATCCCGTGCCAGCAGCGCCTCGGGAAGCACCAGCAAGGATGCCCCCTTCTGCCGCGCCTGGGCCATCAGGGAGACGCATATTCCCGCATTCTCATTCCAGTCCGGCGTTACCGCAAACTGCCCTACTGCAACATACATATTTGTCCCCCGGCTAAAAACAGCGTTACACTCGACGTACTTACACATCCAATAGCAGGTATTTATAGTGTTACAACTACTTATAGCCGTTTTTATTGGCGGAGGCACGGGTAGCGTTGCGCGGTGGTTTTTAAGTATGCGGTTTAACCCTCTTCATCAGGCCATTCCCATGGGAACCCTGGCAGCAAACCTGATTGGTGCCTTTATTATCGGTATGGGGCTCGCGTGGTTTAACCGCATGACGCATATCGACCCGGTGTGGAAAGTATTGATAACCACCGGTTTCTGCGGCGGCTTAACGACGTTCTCCACCTTCTCTGCCGAAGTGGTGTTCCTGTTTCAGGAAGGACGCATTGGCTGGGCACTGACGAACATCGCCATCAATATGCTCGGTTCATTTGCGATGACCGGGATCGCATTTTGGCTATTTTCTTCCGCCAGTACGCATTAATCGCCCGACGTTAATGTTGGCTTAATTTTTCTCTGCCACTCTGGACCCAATACGGAGCGAGGGTGACAGTATGAAAGAACAGTTGATGAGCGCGGGAATGGTTTTGCTGAGCGTAGCGATCGTTGCCAGCTTCCTGAAAATGTATCTGATTGGTTGATTCAGAACGAAAAAAACCCGCTCAGAGAGCGGGTTTTGAAATTCTTGCTGACGCGTCTGAATTACAGAGCGATTACGTTAGCAGCAGAAGGGCCTTTGGCACCGTTAGTGATTTCAAACTCAACACGCTGACCTTCAGCCAGGGTTTTGAAACCATTAGACTGGATTGCAGAGAAGTGTACGAACACGTCTTTGCTGCCATCTTCAGGAGTAATGAAACCGAATCCTTTGGACTCATTAAACCACTTAACGTTACCTTTAATCTTAGACATCAAAATTACCTTTACATTAAAAAACGACACAAATGCTGTGTCGGGTATCAGTACATCAATTGTGGAACCTTTTGTCCAGCGGATCTTTGATAAAAAGTGACAAAAGTCGCGTTAATTTTCGCTGGCGGATTTTTATCCTTTACGATTCAACGACAGTGCACTTTTTCGCCAGCTTGTAACGTTTTGTCAGTTAAAACTGAAAACGCATCCAGGCAAAGTAAACGTTTCCGTTGTTATAGGTTCCCGGGATGTAGGTCATCTGGAACGTCGCGGGACCATAGCCAATCGATGCCAACGGCAACAGGACCGGGATCGGGATATAGTTCCAGTTATCACGCGCCGTAAAGCCTGCCGTGTAGCCCAGACCAAGACGGAAGTTGTCATCCGCTAAAGGACGCCAGGTTTTCTCCCAGCCGTAACCGCCAATCGGCTCCCACTTGTTGTAGGAGTCCTTAAACGCCATCAGGTACAGCCCGTGCCAGTTTCCTTTGTCGTCCCATCGGGACTGACCAAACCCCGCTCCCCAGGGACGTTCGTTGTAGCGGTCCGTTTTTTCTTTGTCATAGGCAAAACGCGCATGCCACGTTATCGCCGGAATATAGAGATCGTAATGTTCTGGCTCCTTCCAGGTTTGCGCGACGTTATCCGTAAACGTTGAGAACCAACCTTTATCCGTCGCGTTATCTTCTGCCCTGGCGACAGAAGAGAAAGTTAACTGCCCAAAAATAAACAATAAAATCAGGAAAAATTTATTACGTACCATCACAATGCAATTACCATTCTTAGTATTCGAAGCAAAGTTTACCATAGAATAGTTGAATGAATCCTTAACAACATCAGCGTTATTCCTAATTAATGGCCCTAAATCCGAGAATATTCTTAGAGAGAGAGGGAAATGACGCATCCCAGCCCCACCGGGCACTGCCGCTGACCTCAGAGAACATCAGTAAGCCTGCAACTTTGTACGCATGTGCGGCATGGGCATTATTATCTTCAACTTCACCACTGATATATTAATAACAATCAATCCGCATAATAAAATATCACCCTCAATGAACTCATAACGTCTTTTTAAATTAATCTGACATGTGTAAGTTATTTATCCATTGCGCAAAAATACAAATATACCCGATGACAAAAAAGGGATTTTGAGCCACATGCATCATGTTGCCATGGCAAAAGGCTGCCAGGAGTACAGGAGAGGCTGGCACCAACGCCCCGCACGTTCCCGACCAGCTGACCGCCAAATGACATATAATGGTGTATCCGGCGGTCAATACCCATATGACATAAATGCCGGAGTGATGGCAAAAATAGCGTCAATGCCTTCTTTAGTAGTCTGTTTATTGATTTTAATCAGCAAGGGCTGAGCAATAATTCGGCACATTCTCATCCTTCTTTTTTATTGATTATTTGTGCTCTCGGGTAGCAAGGAGACAGGGGAAATCATGCTTACGTTTATCGAACTCCTTATCGGAGTCGTCGTCATTGTCGGTGTAGCCCGCTACATCATTAAAGGGTACTCAGCCACAGGCGTGTTATTTGTCGGCGGCTTAACCCTGCTGATTGTTAGCGCGCTAATGGGTCATCAGGTGTTACCTGCCAGCGCAGCCAGCACCGGCTACACGGCCACCGACATTGTTGAATATATAAAAATTCTGCTCATGAGCCGCGGTGGCGACCTGGGCATGATGATTATGATGCTGTGCGGTTTTGCCGCCTATATGACCCATATCGGCGCAAACGATATGGTGGTCAAACTGGCGTCAAAACCACTGCAGTACATTAACTCCCCCTATCTGCTCATGGTCGCGGCCTATTTCCTCGCCTGCCTGATGTCCCTTGCGGTGTCGTCAGCAACCGGCCTTGGCGTACTGCTCATGGCAACGCTGTTCCCGGTTATGGTCAACGTCGGAATCAGTCGCGGCGCGGCCGCGGCTATCTGTGCCTCTCCTGCAGCCATTATTCTTTCGCCAACCTCTGGCGACGTCGTGCTTGCCGCGAAAGCCGCTGAGATGTCGCTGATCGATTTCGCCTTTAAAACCACGCTGCCCATCTCCATTGTTGCCATCGTGGGTATGGGCATCGCCCACTTCTTCTGGCAGCGCTATCTCGATAAGAAAGAGAACATCAGCCATGAAATGCTGGACGTGAGTGAAATCACCACCACTGCGCCCGCGTTTTACGCCATTCTGCCGTTCACCCCCATCATTGGCGTGCTGATTTTTGACGGCAAATGGGGTCCACAGCTGCACATCATCACCATTCTGGTGATCTGTATGCTGCTGGCTGCCCTGCTGGAATTTGTGCGCGGCTTCAACACTCAGAAGGTGTTTTCAGGACTGGAAGTGGCCTATCGCGGAATGGCGGATGCGTTTGCTGGCGTCGTGATGCTGCTGGTTGCGGCGGGCGTGTTTGCCCAGGGCCTCAGCACCATCGGCTTTATTCAGAGCCTGATCTCCATCGCCACCTCGTTCGGCTCTGCCAGCATTATCCTGATGCTGGTCCTGGTGATCCTCACCATGCTGGCGGCAATGACCACGGGTTCCGGTAACGCACCGTTTTACGCCTTCGTTGAGATGATCCCGAAACTGGCTCACTCCTCTGGCATTAACCCGGCCTACCTTTCCATCCCGATGCTTCAGGCTTCAAACCTGGGCCGTACCATCTCTCCGGTATCGGGTGTGGTGGTTGCCGTCGCCGGTATGGCAAAAATCTCGCCGTTTGAGGTCGTGAAACGGACGTCCGTACCCGTGCTGGTTGGCCTGATCATCGTGATCATCGCCACTGAAGTGCTGGTTCCCGGCGCCGCCTAAGCGAAACTCCTGATAACCAAAAAGCGCCTGCGGGCGCTTTTTGTGCTTTAATAATTTCCAGAAATTAATTGCACTCAATCGATCAGGAAATCAAATGTTCAGTAAGGATATCGCTATCCCCTCTGGCGCTATGGCGCTTGCCCTTTGTGCCCTCTCCGCACAAGCAGAACCCCTCAAGGCAACGCAATATGGCGATTTCGATCGCTACGTTCTGGCGCTCTCCTGGCAAACCGGATTCTGTCAGAGCATGGTCGAACGCAATCGTAATGAACCCGATGAATGTCGGCTGCAAAAAGAGAGCGCCAGCAAAACTGATTTCCTGACCGTGCACGGTTTATGGCCTGGCCTGCCAAAATCCATCGCGTCACGCGGGGTAGATGAACGCCGCTGGATGCGCTTTGGCTGCGCCACCCGCCCCGTCCCGAACATGCCTGAAGCAAAAGCAAGCCGTAAATGTTCTGCCGCAGAAACCGGGCTGTCACTTTCAGGTGCCGCAAAGCTTAACAGCGTAATGCCCGGCGCGGGCGGAAACTCCTGCCTGGAACGTTACGAGTATGCCAAACACGGCGTCTGCTTTGGGTTTGATCCCGACGCTTACTTCGGCACCATGGTGCGTTTAAATCAGGACGTTAAGACCAGCGCAGTCGGTAAATTTCTGGCGGATAACTACGGCAAAACCGTCAGCCGCCGCGACTTTGATAATGCCGTTGCAAAAAGCTGGGGCCAACAGAACGTCAAAGCCATTAAGCTTACCTGTAACGGCAATCCGGCTTATCTGACCGAGATGCAGATCTCCCTGAAAGCCGACACTATTAATGCCCCTCTCTCGTCGGCCTCTTTTGCGCCGCAGCCGCATCCGGGCAACTGCGGCAAACAGTTCGTTATTGATAAAGTCGGTTACTGACCCGCGCCAGGACGCACCATATCGAACCGGTGCTCATCGCTGATCCCGTAATACGCCGTCGGCCCACCCGCACGCAGGATGGGCTGCGCTTTTGCGGTCTGATAAATCCCCTCTTCCAGCAGCGTGTCGGCGATATGAATACCGACCACTTCTCCCAACACCAGCCAGGTGTCCACTGGCGTACCGTCTGCGCCGGTCAGCTGGATGCACTGCGACAGGCGGCACTCAAAATTCACCGGGCTTTCCGCCACGCGCGGCGCTTTCACCAGCTGGCTGGCGACGGGCGTTAGGCCAGCAAAAGTAAACTCATCTTCATCATGGGGGAGCATGGCCGAGGTTTTGTTCATCGCTTCAGCCAGATCGCGCGTGGCCAGGTTCCAGACAAACTCGCCCGTTTCGTGAATATTGCGCACGCTGTCTTTCCAGCCGTTGCTGGAAAAACCAATGATCGGTGGGCGATAGTTGAAACAGTTAAAGAAGCTGTACGGCGCGAGGTTAAGCAGGCCGTTCGCGTCGCAGGACGAGATCCAGCCAATCGGGCGCGGACCAATAATAGCGTTCAGCGGATCGTGCGGCAGGCCGTGACCCTGAGACGGTTGGTAGAAGTACATCGTTCTCTCTCGTTGGTGGGGCGCAACGCCCAGGTTCAGTACACCCAGCGTAACGTATTCCGCCCGGAATGAAGACTGAATAAATTTCAGCGAAAATTCATATGGGCCATGAATGTGACCTTCATCACTTCAAACTTGCACGCTCAGCCAGTATCATCGGGAGAGTTAAACCCTCGCTGCCAGACGGCGAGGGTTTTCTTTTGGATTGGTTTCTGCGTTACGCGCAGTATTAACGACATGGAGTAAAAAATGTCCAGACCCACAATTATCATTAATGAGCTCGACGCAGAACGTATTGACCGTCTTCTGGAGAAACCCGAATTCGCTTCACTCCCGGTAGCCGATGCGCTGAACGAGGAACTTGACCGGGCGCAGATGTGCACGCCTGAAACAATGCCTCAGGATGTGGTTACCATGAACAGCCAGGTAAAATTTCGCAACCTGACAACGGGCGAAGAGCTGACCCGCACGCTGGTCTATCCGGCGCAAATGACCGACAGCAGCGCACAGCTTTCCGTCCTGGCACCTGTGGGTGCGGCCCTGCTTGGGTTGCGCACAGGCGATACCATTCACTGGGAACTGCCGGGTGGCGCGTCGACGCATCTGGAAGTGCTTGAACTGCTCTACCAGCCAGAAGCCGCAGGCGATTACCTTCGTTAATTCCGCGCGTTCTGCCCTGCAAAGAGGATGCCCTTGCATCCTCTTTTCGTCATTTCACCCGATTGTCCTATATCGCTCAAAATCACCTTAATCCACGCTTAATCTGTTTTGTTGCCGCGGGGACGGTCATGAGTGAGATACTGGCTATCACACTTATTTTTCTCATTTTTTTGGCGATTATCGTCATAGCAGTGCTTTATCTTGAACGCCACTGGTAAACGACGTGGCTCACACCACCCCGCCGGGGAAAGCGTTAACCAGCCCCTTAACCTGCTGCTCTGCCGCCTCGGGGCTTTCGGCGCCGGGGACCAGAATGACTTTGCGACATGCCTCTTCCCGTTTCTCAAAAATCTTGTAGGCACGTTCAGCGTCTGCCAGGGGCAGATAGTGCGTGACGATCTCCTCCGGCGTCAGCAGACCTTTTTCAATCAGCGGCAGCAACTCGCCCAGCCAGGCGTGAACGTGCGTCTGCCCCATCTTAAAGCTGATGCCTTTATCAAATGCGTCGCCAAATAAGAACCCATGAATAAACCCGGCATAGACGCCCGGTACGCTCACTATCCCACCGCGCCTTACAGCCGCAATGCACTGGCGTAGCGCTTTGCCGCTGCTTCCTTCAATCTTGAGATTACTGAGGAGGGTTTCCGTGGTGCTGCCCTTGGCTTCAAACCCGACCGCATCAATCACCGCATCCACGCCGCGCTGCCCCGCCGTCTGCTCAATGATTTTTTCCGCCGCGTCGTTATCATCATCAAAATTAACGGGAATGGCACCGTAACGTTCCTGCGCAAACTGCAGACGGTACGGATGATGGTCAATGACAAAGATCTGTTCAGCCCCTAACAGCCGCGCGCAGGCGATGGTCAGTAAACCGACTGGCCCCGCGCCGAAAACTGCCACGCTCGAGCCTTTTGCTATCTGCGCGTTTTTGGCTGCCTGCCAGGCTGTGGGCAAAATATCTGAAAGGAACAGCGCTTTGTCATCTGACAACAGTTGCGGCACCTTGAACGGTCCAACATTGCCTTTCGGCACGCGAACGTATTCCGCCTGTCCTCCCGGCACGCCGCCGTAAAGATGGCTGTACCCAAACAGCGCGGCAGGGGCTGGAATTTGCTTTTTGTTCAGCGCCGCGCCCTGCCCGGCGTTGGTTTTCTCGCAGGCCGCATACTGTTGCAGACGGCAAAAAAAGCAGTCGCCACAGGCAATCACGAAGGGGATTACGACCCGCTCGCCCTTCTGTAGATTCTTCACATCCCTGCCGGTTTCGACCACTTCGCCCATGAATTCATGACCAAAAATGTCGCCGTGCTCGACCTTCGGGATTTTTCCGCGGTAGAGATGCAGATCGGATCCACAAATCGCCGTCGCCGTGACGCGCAGGATAATATCGTCAGGTTGTTCAATGGCGGGATCGGGGACATTATCAACGCGAACATGGTGTGGACCGTGGTACGTGAGTGCTTTCATGCGACCTCCGAAAGGATGTGAGTAAGCTTCTAAAAGGGTAGCGTCCCCTGAAGGTCAGCCCTGAAATCCAGGCGTTTTGAGATTTATCCTGGCGGAATACAAAAGTGCTGTAGAGGTTACAGAAACCGATAATATTTTATGTTTGAATGATTTCAGCGTTTATAAACAAGGAGTAACGGGTATGTATCAGACAATCATTATGCCGGTTGATGTTTTTGAGATGGAGTTGAGCGACAAGGCCGTTCGCCACGCGGAGTTCCTTGCGCAGCAGGACGGAATCATTCATCTATTACACGTGTTGCCGGGCGCTGCCAGCCTGAGCCTGCACCGCTTTGCCGCCGACGTGCGCCGCTTCGAGGAGCATCTGCAGCACGAAGCCGAAACGCGCCTGCAAACCATGGTTGGGCACTTCAGCATCGACCCTTCACGCATTAAAACCCACGTCCGTTTTGGCAGCGTGCGTGACGCCGTAAATGAACTGGCGGCCGAGTTAAACGCCGACGTGGTGGTAATTGGCTCGCGTAATCCATCGATTACCACTCACCTGCTGGGCTCTAACGCCTCCAGCGTGATCCGCCACACCCATATACCGGTGATGGTCGTAAGATAAAAAAAGAGGCCACCTTTCGGTGGCCTCTCGCTATTGCAGGTGTAGCCTTACTTTCTTCTATTATGCGGTTTTGGTGCGAATCAGGTAGTCGAACGAACTCAGCGACGCCTTCGCCCCTTCGCCGGTGGCGATGATAATCTGTTTGTACGGTACGGTGGTGCAGTCGCCCGCGGCAAACACGCCTTTCACGCTGGTTTCACACTTGGCATCAATGATGATTTCGCCCATGCGGTTGCGCTCAATCGCGCCTTCCAGCCAGGTGGTGTTTGGCAGCAGACCAATCTGCACGAAGATCCCTGAAAGTTGAACGCTGTGCACGTCGCCGCTCACGCGGTCGCGGTATTCCAGGCCGGTCACTTTGCTGCCGTCGCCCTTCACTTCCGTGGTCTGCGCATTCAGCACGATATCAACGTTTTTCAGGCTGCGAACTTTATCCTGCAGAACCTGGTCGGCCTTCATCTCTGGAGCGAACTCCAGCAGAGTCACGTGCTCAACAATCCCCGCCAGGTCGATAGCCGCTTCAACGCCGGAGTTACCGCCGCCGATCACCGCCACGCGTTTGCCTTTAAACAGCGGGCCGTCGCAGTGCGGGCAGTAGGTCACGCCTTTGGTGCGGTACTGATCTTCACCCGGCACGTTCATGTTGCGCCATTTTGCGCCGGTGGCAATGATAATGCTGCGTGCTTTCAGCACCGCGCCGGAGGCGGTTTCAATCTGGTGTAAACCACCCTCGACCGCTGCCGGAACCAGCTTACTGGCGCTCTGGCTGTCGATCACGTCCACGTCGTAGTCGCTGACGTGCGCCTTCAGCGCCCCCGCCAGCTTCTGGCCTTCGGTCTTCGGCACGGAGATGTAGTTTTCGATGTCCACGGTATCCAGCACCTGGCCACCAAAGCGTTCGCCCATCAGCCCGGTACGAATGCCTTTACGCGCGGAGTACACCGCCGCCGCCGCACCCGCAGGGCCGGAACCGACGATCAGCACGTCGTAGGCATCACGTTTGTTCAGCTCTTCCGCCGCACGTTTTTCAGCACCGGTATCCACTTTGGCAACGATTTCGGTCAGCGTCATGCGGCCCTGGCCGAACTCTTTGCCGTTCATGTAGACCGCCGGCACGCCCATCACGTTGCGATCGGTGATTTCATTCTGGAAGGTACCGCCGTCAATCGCCGTGTGCTTGATGCGCGGGTTCAGGACCGACATCAGGTTCAGCGCCTGCACCACGTCCGGGCAGTTGTGGCAGGAGAGCGAGTAGTAAGTTTCAAATTCAAAGTCACCGTCGATATCGCGGATCTGCTCCAGCAGTGCCTGCGCCTCTTTTGACGGATGACCACCGGTCCACAGCAGCGCCAGCACCAGTGAGGTAAACTCGTGGCCCAGCGGAGAGCCGGCAAAGCGCGGTCCCTGGTCGGAGCCTGGGTTGGTAATCAGGAAAGAGGGCTTACGAACCGGCAGCGCGTTGTCTTCTTTGAAGGTCACTTTCGGCGACAGTTCGGCGATCTCCGCCAGCAGTTCCTTGATCTCTGCCGATTTGGCGCTGTCGTCCAGCGTGGCAATCAGCTCAACGGGTTTGGTCAGTTTCTCAAGGTAGGCCTTGAGCTGGGTTTTCATATTTGTGTCGAGCATTGTTCTTCCCTCTCTTAAGACGTCATCATGCAAGCTGCCTTATACGGGCGGCCTGAATGCAACTTGCATCATGGTGCTGGAATGAAATGGGCGCGGGTGCGCCCATTGATTGCCGGGTGGCACTTCGTTTACCCGGCCTACGATACTGTAGGCCTGTGCAAGCGCAGCGCCGCCAGGCTTTACAGACTTAGATCTTGCCGACCAGGTCCAGAGATGGAGCCAGCGTCGCTTCGCCTTCTTTCCATTTCGCCGGGCACACTTCGCCTGGGTGAGAAGCCACGTACTGAGCGGCTTTCACTTTACGCAGCAGGTCAGATGCGTCACGGCCGATACCTTCAGCGGTAACTTCGATAGCCTGGATAATGCCCTGCGGGTCAACAACGAAGGTGGCACGGTCAGCCAGGCCTTCATCTTCACGCATATTTTCGAAGTTACGGGTCAGGGCGCCAGTCGGATCACCGATCATCGCGTATTTGATTTTCGCGATGGTTTCAGAGCTGCCGTGCCATGCTTTGTGGGTGAAGTGGGTATCGGTAGAGACAGAGTAAACGTCTACGCCCAGCTTCTGCAGTTCGTCGTAATGGTCAGCCACGTCGCCCAGTTCAGTCGGGCAAACGAAGGTAAAGTCAGCCGGATAGAAGAAGAACACGCTCCAGCGGCCTTCGGTATCTTTCTCGGTAACTTCGATGAATTCACCGTTTTTGAACGCCTGGTTTTTGAAAGGTTTAATTTTAGTGTTAATCAAAGACATCTGTACTTCCTCCGTGTTTTCGTTGAGATGTAAGGTAACCAACTTTCTTCATCGGGGCTAATGCGTATGCTTTATCAAATCAATCAGCCAAACCTTACAACGTCGACAAGACAGCAAGGTGAACCTTATTAAAGGGAGCCTGAAAGTAAAAAGGCCGCCTCAACGGGCGGCCCTGATACCTGAATTCCCCGCAGGTACATTCAGTGCCAGCCGGAGCTGGCGTTGCGTTGCGCTCTACAAACCTTTATATCAAGGCGGTAACAGCGCTTTGATTACACCATTCACGCAGGTAATGAGCAATCCATAAGAGAGATAGTCCTGCCTATGGCTGTGATAGGCTGTGTCGAACATGATTCCGGAGCGTTATAAATTTATTTTTATTATAACACCATCGCAATATATAAATGACAATTGTCATTTAAAGCGTTCATCCCCTCTTCTAAGATAAAATTATCTTAATTACCTTTGAAGCGCTATTTCAATAATCTGATGCCGTGATATATTAAGATGAGTTTAATTTAAAATTAAGAGAGTTAACCTAAAGGATTGTAAATGGTTAACTTCAAACTATAGTTATCAATGATGTGATAACCACAGCAAACACAGCATCCTCAGGACGAAACATGGCAAACCTCTACGACCTTAAAAAATTCGATCTTAATCTCTTAGTCATTTTCGAGTGCATTTACCAGCATCTTAGTATCAGTAAAGCCGCCGAGACGCTGTATATCACGCCCTCTGCCGTGAGCCAGTCGCTGCAACGTCTGAGAGGACAACTCAACGATCCTCTGTTTATCCGTTCCGGTAAAGGAATCACGCCCACGACCGTCGGCGTCAATCTACATCATCATCTGGAACAGAACCTGAACCAGCTTGAGCAGACCATCAATATCATGCACAGCAGCGGGTTGAAGAAGAATTTTGTGATTTACTGCCCGCAATTTATGAGCACGAAAATCATGCTCGGACCGATGCTGCTCCTCATGCAAAAGTACAACTATGAAGTTGAATTACATGACGTTTTACTGTCTCCGGATTCAGCAGAAGATTTACTGGCCTACCGAAAAGCCGATCTGGTCTTTTCTTTCTTGCCATTAAATAACCGCTCTATCGCCTGCAGCCTGTTTCATAAGCTTCCGTTTGTGCTGCTGTGTCGGAAGGATCATCCCCGCATCGGCGAGACAACTTCCCGTGAAGAGATACTAAATGAGTACTTCACCGCCTATCTGAGCGACGAGACCAGTGTTAAAAATTATCAGGAAAAGGCGGAACATGCGCTACCTGAAAGAAATATTATCTTTCGCAGTGACTCCTTTATTTCACTTCTGACGATGATTAGCTCTACCGATCTCCTTGGCTTAGCGCCCACACCGGCCTTTGAACAATATGGTCCAGCGCTTAACCTGCGCAAAGTGGAAACAGACATTCAGTTTCCGAGCATTGATATTTACATGATGTATAATCGTTCCGCGTTGAATAGCTCAGCATTCGCGAGCTTTATTGAAGAAATATCCTTACCGTGAGATGTTAGCGTGGTTCTCGCACAGAATGGGAGCCACGTTTTTGAAACATACACCACCGTGATAGAAACATTCACTATAAATGTTATATATCCAATTAATTATTGACTGATATAATCCTCTCTTTAGTATTGACGCTACAGTCTGGTATTTATTCCTCAGGATGAGAATAAACATGTCAATTTATAAATACCCTTTAAACCAGGATGTTCTAACTGCAACTCGAGAGCGAATAAAATGGACCCTCGAAAATTTACCCAGAACCTGTGTCTCCTTTTCAGGAGGTAAAGACTCCACCGTCATGCTGCATCTGGTTGCCCGCCAGGCGCGACAGATGAAAATAAAAATAGATGTCCTCTTTATCGACTGGGAAGCGCAGTTTTCCCATACCATTACCCATGTTGGGCATATGCGCGAGTTGTACAGCGATGTCATCGACCATTTCTGGTGGGTCGCGCTTCCCCTGACAACGCAAAATTCTCTCTCGCAATTCCAGCCGGAATGGCAATGCTGGGAACCCGGCACCCGTTGGGTCCGCCAGCCTCCTGACGATGCGATAACCGATCCCGCTTTTTTCCCGTTCTACCAGCCCGGCATGACGTTTGAAACCTTTGTCCGCAGTTTCTCCGACTGGTTCTCTCACAATCGCCCGGCGGCGGTGATGATCGGCATCCGCGCCGATGAGTCTTACAACCGTTTTCTGGCTATTGCGTCCGCGCGTAAGCAGCGGTTTGCCGATGATAAGCCCTGGACGACCGTCGCCCCTGGCGGGCATGCCTGGTATGTTTATCCCCTCTACGACTGGAAAACTGCCGATATCTGGACCTGGTTCGCCAAATCGGGATGTTGCTATAACCCGCTCTATGACCTGATGTTCCAGGCCGGCGTGCCGCCCCGCTATATGCGCATTTGCGAGCCCTTTGGCCCGGAACAACGTCAGGGATTATGGCTGTATCACGTTGTTGAGCCCGATCGCTGGGCGGCCATGTGCGAGCGCGTGAGCGGCGTGCGCAGCGGGGGGATTTACGCCGGGCACGATAACCATTTTTACGGCCACCGGAAAATCCTGAAACCCGAACACCTCTGCTGGCGCGAATATGCCATGCTGCTCCTCGACAGCATGCCGCAAAATACCGCTGAGCATTACCGCAATAAAATCGCCATTTATCTGCACTGGTATCAGAAGAGAGGCATAGAGGATATTCCCGATACGCAGGACGGTGATATCGGAGCCAAAGACATTCCCTCCTGGCGTCGTATTTGCAAGGTTATCCTTAATAACGACTACTGGTGCAGAGCGCTATCGTTCAGCCCAAATAAACCCAAACATTATCAGCGCTACAGCGACAGAGTGAAGGCAAAACGCAAGGAGTGGGGCATATTATGCGACAAAGACTAATCACCGAGATGGAAACGTACCTTCAGTCACTTCCCGAAGAGGATCGCATTAACGCCATAAATGCTTTTCGCGAAGCGATCCATAAAAACAGCCCTTTTCGCGAGCAACCGATAGACTGCGTCCTCTGGATCAGACAGGACGCTATTACCGCTAACGACTACAATCCCAATAACGTGGCTCCTCCAGAAAAGCGGCTGCTCAGTAAGTCGCTGGAACTCGATGGATTCACCCAACCTATCGTTGTGACAGAAAGTGAACCGGAGCACTACGAAATTGTGGATGGTTTTCATCGCCATGAAATCGGTAAAAACCGGGCGGCGCTGAAGCATCAGCTCAAGGGCTATCTCCCCATCACCTGCCTGCGTCAGGACCGGCAGGATAAACATGACCGTATGGCCGCCACCATTCGCCACAACCGGGCGCGCGGGCGGCATCAGATCAACGCCATGTCTGAGATCGTTCGCGAACTGGTGCAGCTCGGCTGGGACAACGAGAAAATAGGCAAAGAGCTGGGGATGGATAGCGACGAGGTGCTGCGCCTCAAGCAAATTAACGGTCTGCTGGAGCTGTTTGCAGACCGTCGTTACTCAGAAGCCTGGACGGTGAAATAATCAGAGCGAATTCAGACGCTCAGCCGCCGCGAGGAGCGTCGATTCCTGCTTCGCAAAACAAAGGCGAATCAGCCTGTGCGGGAAGGGATCGGCGCAGAACACCGACAGCGGAATAGCCGCTACCCCCACCTCTTTCGTGAGCCACTGGCAAAAGCTCACGTCGTCCAGATCGGAAATTGCGCTGTAGTCGGCCAGCAGGAAGTAGGTCCCTTCGCAGGGCAAAATCTCCAGACGGCTTTTGCTCAGCGCGTTCACAAACAGATCCCGGCGTTTCCGATAGAAGTCCGGCAGCTCGCGGTAGTGCTCCGGCTCGGCGCGCAGCATATCCGCCAGCGCCAGCTGGGCGGGCGTGTTCACCGCAAAGGTCAGATACTGGTGCACCTTGCGCAGCTCGGCGCTGATGGCGGCCGGTGCCACGCAGTAGCCCACTTTCCAGCCGGTCATATGGTAGGTCTTACCGAATGACGAGACGGCAATAGCGCGCTCGCGCAGCTGTGGATGGGCCAGCACGCTGGCGTGTCCTTCTTCTGCAAAGCAGATGTGCTCGTAGACTTCATCGCTCAGCACGTAAATTTCACGTTCCGCAATCGCCTGCCACAGCGCGGCGAAATCGGCTCTCTGCCACACCGTCGCCGACGGATTGTGCGGCGTATTCAGGATCACCAGACGGGTTTTGTCGCTCAGCAGCGCGGCGAACGCCTGCCAGTCAGGACGGAAATGCGGTGGCTGTAACGCCACGCGCTTCACCACGCCGCCGGAGAGTTCAACCGCAGGCGCATAGCTATCGTAGCTCGGGTCAAAGCAGATAACTTCGTCGCCCGCGCGCACCAGCGCGGTAATCGCCGCATACAGCGCTTCGGTCGCCCCTGCCGTCACCGTAACGTCGCTGTTCGCATCCGGCTTGTAGCCATACAGCTCCGCCGTTTTATCCGCAATGGCTTCACGCAGCGCCTGAACGCCGGTCATCGGCGCGTACTGGTTTGCCCCCTGCGCCACGTGGTACGCCAGACGCTCCTGGAGATAGCGCGGTCCGTCGAAATCCGGGAACCCCTGCGAGAGGTTAATGGCGTTGTGCTGCTGCGCCAGAGCGCTCATCTGCGTAAAGATGGTGGTCCCAAGATTGGGAAGTTTACTCTGCGGAATCAACGCGTTATTGCTCATTGTGTCGTGCCTGCTTGTAATACTTATGTTGCTGCCACTATAACACGATGTTAGTCTTTGGCAATCAAGACGCTTAGACGTCTATACCATATGAATATTCCTGGCCGCGAGGGTAAAAGGAAATGACAGACAACCTGCAACTCACACATCTGGTCGACGCCTGCCGCTGGATTGGCGCTAAAGGCTGGGCTCCCGCCACCGGCGGCAACATGTCGGTGCGGCAGGACGAACGCCTGTGCTGGCTCAGCGAATCCGGTAAAGACAAAGGCAGCCTGACGACGGAAGATTTTCTGCAGGTGGAGATCGCCACCAACCGCGCGCCGTCTGGTCGTAAGCCCTCAGCCGAAACGGGGCTACACACCCTGATTTATCGCCTGTTTCCGGAGGCCAACGCCGTCCTGCACGTTCATACCGTCAACGCCACGGTGCTCTCGCGTCTGGTGAAAGAAGCCGAACTCACCATCAGCGGCTTTGAAATGCAAAAATCCCTCACCGGACAGACCACGCATCTGGATACGGTTTCCATCCCGGTATTTGATAACGATCAGGACATCGACGCCCTCGCCTCGCGCATCGCCCATTACGCGCAGGAACGCCCGCTTAATTATGGTTTTCTTCTTCGCGGTCATGGCTTAACCTGCTGGGGACGCGACGTGGCCGAGGCCCGCCGTCATCTGGAAGGATTAGAATTCTTATTTGAATGCGAAATGCGTTTACGACAACTGGAGAGAGTATGATTCGCGCGATTGTGACGGATATTGAAGGCACCACCAGCGATATCCGTTTTGTCCATGATGTTTTGTTCCCCTACGCGCGTGAGCGGCTGGCGGCCTTCGTGACCGCGCAGCAGTACGCCGAGCCGGTTACATCCATTCTGGACAACCTGCGTGATGAAATCGGTCACCCGCACGCCAGCGTCAGCGAGCTTATCGACGCCCTGTTTGCCTTTATGGATGAAGACCGCAAATCCACGGCGCTCAAAGCCCTGCAGGGGATCATCTGGCACGACGGCTACGTGAACGGCGACTTTACCGGCCACCTCTACCCGGACGTACTGCCTGCGCTGGAAAAGTGGAAAGCGCAAGGGATTGATCTCTATGTTTATTCCTCAGGCTCCGTCGCCGCGCAGAAACTGTTATTTGGCTACAGCGACGAAGGTGATATTACTCATCTGTTCAGCGGCTATTTTGATACCCACATCGGCGCCAAGCGCGAGGTGCAGTCTTATCAAAACATTGCGGCGCAAACGGGCATCGCCCCGTCGCAGATCCTTTTCCTCTCCGATATTCATCAGGAGCTGGACGCGGCTGAACAGGCAGGTTTTCGCACCCTGCAGCTGATTCGCGGCGATGATGACGGCGCAAGCCATCACCATCAGGTCCACCAGTTTGACGAGATTAATCCGGAGCAGATCCCTTCATGAGCGCATTGACCATTTATTCCGATAAAGACGCCAGTCAACACCAGTGGCACAGCACCGACGCCGCCGAAATCGCCCAGCAGCTCAACGCTAAAGGCGTGCGGTTTGAACGCTGGGCTGCGGATCGCGATTTAGGGGACGATCCCGCGCCCGAAGCCGTGATCGAGGCGTATCAGCATGCGATCGACAAGCTGGTGGCGGAGAAAGGCTATCAGAGCTGGGACGTGATCAGCCTGCGCGCCGACAACCCGCAGAAAGCGGCGCTGCGCGCGAAGTTCCTGAACGAACACACCCACGGCGAAGACGAAGTGCGCTTTTTCGTGGAAGGCGCAGGGCTGTTCTGCCTGCATATTGGCGATGAGGTGTATCAGGTGCTGTGTGAGAAGAACGACCTGATTTCCGTTCCTGCGGGCACGCCGCACTGGTTTGATATGGGTTCAGAGCCGAACTTTACCGCCATTCGTATTTTCGATAACCCGGAAGGCTGGGTTGCCCAGTTTACGGGTGATGCAATCGCGGATGCATATCCAAGGCTGGCATGATCTTTTCTCCCTCTCCCTGTGGGAGAGGGCCGGGGTGAGGGCATCAGCGCGCACTACGCGTTAAGCCCTTTCACATACCCCACCAGCTGATCCAGCACAATCCCCCACCCTTCGTGGAAGCCCATTTGTTCATGCTGTTCGCGGATTTCCTTCGTCGGATGGCGCGCAATCGCCGTGTAGCGGGTTTTGCCCTCGCCCACATCCTCCAGCAGCAGGATCGCCGTCATAAACGGCTTCTCGGCCGGCTTCCAGCCTTCGGTATAGCCGTCGGTAAAGACCAGCTTTTTCCCCGGGTCGATTTCAAGAAATACGCCCCGGTTATCCATCCGCTGCCCGTCGACCTCAAACACGGTGTTGAACCGCCCGCCCACGCGCAGATCGAGGTCGCATTCGGTCACCTTATGGGGAGCAGGAATGAAGAAGTTTTTGATGTGCTCCGGCGTAGTCCAGCAGAGCCACAGCAGGTCGCGCGGTGCGTCCACCACGCGCTCCAGTTTTAAGTCTGTTTCAGGATCGAGCGTCACGATGTTGTCCTCTCAGGGGAACCCCTTAAAGGATAGCCGGACTCAGGCGAATTTCCCGTTTGCCACCGCCTCCGGCGTAACCACGCCCGTATCCAGCACCCAGCCGCTAATCAGCGAGGCAGGCGTAACGTCAAACGCCGGGTTATAGACCTGCGCGTTTTTCGGCGCCCACTGCACCGCGCCAAAGCTTCCGGCCACGCCCGTCACCTCGCTGGCGGCACGCTGCTCAATCGGGATCGCGTCACCGTTCGGGCAGTCCGGGTCGAGAGTCGTTTGCGGGGCGGCCACGTAGAACGGAATGCCGTGGAATTTCGCCAGCACTGCCAGAGAATAGGTGCCGATCTTGTTCGCCACGTCGCCGTTGGCGGCAATGCGGTCTGCGCCCACCCACACGGCGTCTACTTCCCCTTTCGCCATCAGGCTGGCGGCCATGGAGTCGGTAATCAGCTGATACGGCACGCCCAGCTCGCCAAGCTCCCACGCGGTCAGTCTGCCGCCCTGCAGCAGCGGACGGGTTTCATCCACCCAGACGTTGCTGACGTTACCGTCCTGATGCGCGCGGGCAATCACGCCCAATGCGGTGCCGACGCCCGCCGTTGCAAGCCCGCCGGTATTGCAGTGGGTCAGCAGGCGGCTACCGGGTTTCACCAGCGTACTACCGGCTTTCGCAATCGCGTCGCAAAGCCGTTTATCTTCGTCAATCAGGCGCAGCGCCTCGGCTACCAGCGCCGGAACATACTCTTCCTGCCACAGGGCGAGTTTCATGCGGTCGAGATTGTTCATCAGGTTCACCGCCGTCGGGCGTGATGCGCGCAGGGTTTCCAGTGCTGCCGCCAGCTCGTCGCGGCTTTTGCCGTTTTCCGCCAGCAGCGCCAGCAGCAGGCTTGCAGAGAGACCAATCAGCGGCGCGCCGCGCACCCGCAGGGCGTGAATGTGCCCAACCAGCGCCTCGACCGTCGAAGCATCCAGCCAGCGTTTCTCCTGCGGAAGCGCCTGCTGGTCGAGAATAAAGAGCTGATTATCCGCCACCCGCAGGCTGGTCGTCTGTAATGTCTGCATGTCGTTAATTCCCTGTTGCGTTGTTGTAGCACATTGTGTCAGGATGAAATCCAGATGTATAGACGTCTACATGTCTTTATTAGCAAACTCGTGAGGAGCAGGCCATGTCGCAATACCGTACCTTTACCGCTCAGGACGCCGTGGAGTATGCCAGGCAGTTTGGCGGCCTTGATGACCCATCATCGCTGGTAGAGGCGCAGGAGGTAGGCGACGGCAACCTCAATCTGGTATTCAAAATTTTCGACAGCGCGGGCGTGAGCCGCATCATCGTTAAGCAGGCGCTGCCCTACGTGCGCTGCGTCGGGGAGTCCTGGCCGCTGACGCTGGACCGCGCACGTCTTGAGGCGCAAACGCTGGTCGAGCACTACCGGCACAGCCCGCAGCACACCGTGAAAATCCACCATTTTGACCCGGAACTGGCGGTAATGGTGATGGAAGATCTCTCCAGCCATCGCATCTGGCGCGGCGAGCTGATCAACAACATTTACTACCCGCAGGCGGCACAGCAGCTGGGTGAATACCTCGCGCACGCGCTGTTCCACACCAGCGATTTCTACCTGCACCCGCACGAGAAAAAAGCGCAGGTGGCGAAATTCATCAACCCGGAGATGTGCGAGATCACCGAAGATCTGTTCTTCAACGATCCGTACCAGATCCACGAGCGCAACAGCTACCCGGCTGAGCTGGAAAATGACGTCGCGGCCCTGCGCGACGACGCCCAGCTTAAAATTGCTGTGGCCTCTCTGAAGCACCGTTTCTTTTCTCAGGCTGAAGCCCTGCTGCACGGCGATATTCACAGCGGGTCGATTTTTGTGGCCGACGGCAGCCTGAAGGCCATCGACGCCGAGTTCGGCTATTTCGGGCCGATTGGTTTTGACGTCGGTACCGCCATCGGCAACCTGCTGCTGAACTTCTGCGGCCTGCCGGGGCATCTGGGCATTCGCGATGCCGCCGCCGCGCGCGAGCAGCGGCTGACCGATATTCAGGAGCTGTGGAACACCTTCGCGGAACGCTTCCAGGCACTGGCAAACGAGAAAGCCCGCGACGCCGCGCTCGGCGCGCCGGGCTATGCCTCCGCGTTCCTGAAAAAGGTCTGGCATGACGCCATCGGGTTCTGCGGCACCGAGCTCATTCGCCGCAGCGTCGGGCTTTCCCACGTCGCGGATATCGATACCATTCAGGACGAGGCGATGCGCCACGAGTGCCTGCGCCACGCGATAACGCTCGGTAAAGCGCTGATCGTCATTGCCGACCGCATCGACAGCGCGGAAGAGCTGGTGGCACGAGTGCGGCAGTACAGCTGATTTTCTCCCTCTCCCTGTGGGAGAGGGTCGGGGTGAGGGCACCAAACCGCACTCACCCCAAATACTCAATCACCGACAGCCCACCGTTATAATCCGTGCTGTAAATAATCCCCTGCGCATCCACAAACACGTCGCACGACTGGATCACCTGCGGACGATTTGGCCGCGTGTCCATCATTCTCTCCGGCGCGGCGGGCACCAGCGCGCCGGTTTCCACCGGTCGATACGGATTAGAAATGTCATACGCCCGTACGCCCGCGTTCTGCCAGGTCGCAAAAATCAGCGTCGAGCTGACAAAGCTCCCCGGCCGGTTCTCGTGCAGGTTATGCGGGCCGAAATGCGCCCCTTTCACCACGTAGTCGGTTTCATTCGGCTGCGGGAAGGTCGAGATGCTTACCGGATTCGACGGCTCGCGGATATCAAACAGCCAGATCAGCTTTTCGCCGTCCTGCTGGTTATCCAGCACCGCTTCGTCCAGCACCACCAGCAGATCGCGGTCCGGCAGCGGCAGCGCGGTGTGCGTCCCCCCGCCAAACGGCGGGCTCCAGTTGCGGTGGCTAATGAGCTTCGGCCGGGTGCGGTCCTTCACGTCCAGCAGCGTCAGGCCGCCGTCGCGCCAGCTGCCGTAGGCGGTATCGCCCGCGATAATCGCGTGGTGCAGCGCGTAGCGTTTCCCTTCCGGCCAGTTCGGCTTCTCCCCTTCGGCCTGGTTCATCCCCGGCAGCCACCAGCGCCCTGCCACTTCAGGTTTACGCGGATCGGCCAGGTCGATGGTGAGAAAAATGTAGTCGGTAAAGCCGTCGATCAGCGCCGACACGTACGCCCAGCGGCCGCCGACGTACCAGATGCGGTGGATGCCGATGCCGCTCAGCGACAGAAAGCCGATTTCGCGCGGCTTGTCGGGCGTGGAGATATCAAACACGCGCAGCCCGGCGCTCCAGCCTTTGTCCTGCACGTCGCTGACGGTCTCCCCCACCTGGCGGGTGTAATAGACCTTCTCGTCGGCAAAGCGGGCATCGGCAAACAGATCCCGGGCGTTAATCACCAGCAGCAGGTCGTCATGCGCCTGCAGGTGCACGTTCCAGGTGCCGGGCGGTGCGGGCACGTAGCCTGCAGCTTTCGGGTTCTTCGGGTCGCGCACGTCGACAATCGAAAAGCCCTGCGACACCATGTGGCCGATATAGGCGAAACCGCGATGCACCATCAGCTGCACGCCGTCCGGACGACCGCCCTGGTCGCTGTGGCCAATCAGCCGCATATTGCGGCTGTATTCTGGAGGGGGTAAAGAAGTCACCTTAAGCTCCTGTTGGTTTTCTCCCTCTCCCTGTGGGAGAGGGCCGGGGTGAGGGCATCAGGCCGCACCTGATGCCACCCGGCTTGTTTTTATTTATTTTTCGCTTCCAGCGTCGCAAACCACGGCGCGATAAAATCCTCCGTCTGCCCCCAGCCCGGAATGATTTTCCCCAGAGACGCCACGTTCACCGGGCCCGGCTGGGCGGTCAGCAGCGCCTGCGGAATGGCCGCCGCTTTGAAATCGTAGGTAGCAGGCGTCGCTTCTCCGGCAATCTTGTTCGCCACCAGGCGCACGTTGGTCGCGCCAATCAGCTTCGGATCCACCGCCACGCTCACCTTCCACGAACTGCCCGGTTCGCGCATCAGCTGCAGATCCTGGTTGGAAATGTCGATGCTGTAGAGCTTGATCTCGGTGCGGCCGTTCTCCTTCAGCGCCTTATACGCGCCCTGACTGAAGGCGTCCCAGGTTCCCCAGATGGCGTCGATTTTGCCTTTCGGGTATTTCGCGAGGATCGCACCTACCTTGTTGGCGGTATCGCCCTGCACATCAGAGGAAACGGCGCCGATAGACTCCAGCTCTTTGATGTCCGGATACTGCTTTTGCAGCTCTTTATAGGCCGCCTGACGGCGCTCCATCGGCGGGAAGCCCGCAACCCACAGCTTGACGATATTGGCCTTGCCGTTGAAATCTTTCGCCAGCTGGCCGAAGGAGAGGTTCGTCAGGGAGGCATCGTCCTGCTGGGTGACGGTTACGCCCGGGATCTCGCCGTTCACGGCGGTATCAAAGACGGCGACTTTGATACCGGCATCCACCGCTTTCTTCACCAGCGCGGTGGAGTACGGATCGCGCCCCTGAGAGAGAATAATCCCGTCATATTTCTGGCTAATCGCCTGGTTCACGAAGTCCTGGAATTTGGCGTCATCCCCGTTGCTTAAAAAGGTGCTGACCTTAAAGCCGAGCTTTTTCCCTTCCTGAATTGCGCCGGCAATAAACTGCGTGGTGTTGTCGTCTGAGCCAAGGTTACGGATCACCGCGATGCGGATCGGGCCGTCATGGTTCGCAATGGCAGCCGGAAGCGGCGCGGGCGTAGCCGCGAAGCCTGGCAGAGCCGTGAGCAACCCAAGTGCCACCAAAGAGCGTGCAATCTTTTTCATTTTTTATCCCGTTGTGTTGTCAGCGTTTTTGTATGTAGGTAATCGCCAGTGCCACCGCGAGCACCAGCCCTTTTATAATGTCCATGGCGTAATACGGCACGGAGAGCATCACCAGCCCGTTCGACAGCACGCCGAGAATGACCGCCCCGACCAGGGTTCCCAGCGCGTTCGGCTTGCCGGAGCCTGCCAGCGAGAAGCCAATCCACGCCGCCGCCACCGCATCCATCAGGTATCCGCCGCCCGCGTTCACCTGCGACGAACCGATGCGCGACGCCAGCAAAATCCCGCCCAGTCCCGCCAGCAGCGAGGCGATCACGTAGGCCGCCACCTTGTAGCGCGTGGTGCGAATACCGGAGAGACGCGCCGCTTCCGGGTTGCCGCCGATCGCGTACATCCGGCGTCCGTGAGTGGTCAACGAGAGGCCAAGCTGCGCCAGCACGGTCACCACCAGCATGACGATCACGATGGTCGGCACCTGCCCCAGCAGGCTGAACGCCGCCGGAATGGTCCCTTCCGCCATGTCGCCGCTCGGCAGCACCATGTTCTCGGTAATTGACCCGCCGTAGCTGTATGTCATCGCCACGCCCTGAATGACAAACAGGCTGGCAAGCGTCGCGAGCATGTCCGGAATACGCAGAATGACGATCAGGAAGGCGTTAAACAGCCCCACCAGCGTGCAGAGCGCGAGGGTGATCAGAATCGACTCGGTAGTGCCAAAGCCGTGCCAGACGAAAAGGGAAATCACCAGCGCGTTCGCCAGCGAGGCGGTGGATCCGACAGAGAGATCGAACCCGCCGATGGTCAATGAAATCGACACGCCAATGGCAATCACCGTCACGATGGCAATCGAGCGCAGAATGTTGATGATGTTGTTCGGATCGAGGAAGCTGTCCGACGCCAGGCCAAAGACGGCCACCAGCGCGACAACGGTTAACAGCATGCCCCACTTGTAGAGAAAATCGAAAATCTGCTGACGGCCAGACGCCGCCGCGTTCACTGAAAGGGCCTTGCTCACGACGCCGTTCCTCCGGTTGAATAATAAAGTAGTGTCTCTTCGCGGGCCTCGGCCCCGGCGATTTCCGCCACGATGCGCCCGTCCCACAGCACGCAGATGCGGTCGCACAATCCCACCAGCTCGGCAAACTCGCCCGAGGCGTAAATCACCCCTTTACCCTCGCGCGCCAGGCCGTCAATCAGCTGGAACAGATCGGTTTTGGCCTTCACGTCCACGCCTTTGGTCGGCTCGTCGAATATCAGCACGCGGGCATCATTGCGCAGCCATTTACCGATGGCGACTTTCTGCTGGTTGCCGCCGGACAGACGTCGCAGCACCTGCCCCGGCCCGCGGGCGCGCACGCCGACGCGGGCAATCACCTCTTCCGCCCAGCGCCACGCCTGACGATGGCCAAACAGGCTCCAGCGCGAAAAGCTGTTATCGGCGCTCACGGCAAGGTTCATGCTCACCGGCTCGTCGATAAAAATGCCCTCTTTACGACGCTCCTCCGGCACCAGCGCCAGACCGCGCAGCACGGAGTCGGCCGGATCGCGCGGCTGCCAGGATTGATGATTCAGCTCACCGCGCGCCACACGGCTTTTGGTGGCGCCAAACAGCGCCTTGCAGAGTTCGGTTTTCCCCGCCCCCGCCAGCCCGGCAATCCCGAGAATTTCGCCTTTGCGCAGGTGCAGGGAGATATCTTTCAGCAGCGCGTCGTCGTGAAGCCCCTCAACGCGCAGCAGCGTTTCGTCACCATGCGGCGGTCGCGCGGGAGGATAGATATCGCTCAGCACGTGGCCGAGCATCTTCTCGACGATCGCTTCGCCGCTCAGATCGGTCATCGGGCCGGTCTCGATCAGCTTGCCGTCGCGCAGCACCGTCAGGGTGTCGCAGATGGCCTTCAGCTCGTGAATGCGGTGGGAGATAAACACCACGCCGATGCCCTGCTGCTTCAAACGTCTCACCACCGCAAAAAGACGTTCGCTCTCCTGCGCGTCCAGCGGCGCGGTGGGTTCATCAAGAATCAAAAAACGGCAGTGGTGGGACAAGGCGCGTGCCAGCAAAATCTGTTGCTTTTCGGCCAGCGAACAGCTGTCGATGGAACGGCGTACGTCCAGAGAGACATCCAGCTGCGCCAGCGCCTGTCTCGCCTGCTGGCGGACCGCGCGCCAGCTGAAGCGATGCCCCGGCTGCGCCAGCTGGTCGAGCATGATGTTCTCGGCAATGCTTAACCCCGGGATCAGCGCCACGTCCACCTCCTGCTGCACGAGGTGGATCCCCAACCGTTTGGCATCCAGCGGCTCGCGGATCGTCACCGGCTGGTTGTTGATGCCGATCTCGCCCTCATAGTGGTCGTGCGTGCCGCACAGCACCGCCATCAGGGTCGATTTCCCCGCGCCGTTGGCACCGGTCAGCGCATGTACGGACCCACCGGTTAAGGTGAAATTCACGCGCGACAGCGCCTGAAAGCCGGAAAAGGCCAGGCTGATACCGCGCATCTCAAGGCGACTGGAAACCATCCGCGTAAATCCTTCATTACTCTTCTGATTTATCGAATTTTTCACAGCTCCGGTTGACTGACAACGACGGAAAAGGCATAACTTAAAGCAAAATATTATTAGCCATCCGGATGTCCAGACATAACATCGGGTTAGCGCTTGCTAAAAAAGGACAACATCATGAGCAACACCGATATCCGCGTCGTGCCTGGCCCGGCGAACTACTTCTCTCATCCCGGAAGCCTTGCACATCTGAATGATTTCTTTACCCCGGAACAGCTTTCCCGCGCGGTGTGGATCTACGGCGAGCGCGCTATCGAAGGCGCGCGCCCTTTCCTGCCGGAGAGCTTTAACGCGCCGGGGGCGAAACACCTGCTGTTTAAAGGCCACTGCAGCGAGCGCGACGTCACCCATCTGGTGAATGAATCCGGCAGCGACGCCAGCGTGGTGATTGGCGTCGGCGGCGGCGCGGTGATGGATACGGTGAAAGCCGTGGCGCGCCGCTTAGGGGTACCTTTCGTGGGCATCCCCACCATTGCCGCCACCTGCGCGGCCTGGACCCCGCTCTCCGTCTGGTACAACGAAGCCGGTCAGGCGCTGCATTTTGAGATCTTCGACGACGCCAACTTCCTGGTGCTGGTGGAGCCGCAGATCGTCCTTAACGCCCCGGCGGAGTATCTGCTGGCGGGCATCGGCGATACGCTGGCGAAGTGGTACGAAGCGGTGGTGTTGGCACCTGAGCCGGAGAACCTGCCGCTGACCGTGCGGCTGGGCATCAACGGCGCGCTGGCGATCCGCGACGTGCTGCTGGAACACAGTGAGGAAGCGCTGGCCGACCAGCTGCGCGGCGAACAGACGCAGGCATTCCGGGACGTGGTGGATGCGATTATCGCCGGCGGCGGGATGGTCGGCGGCCTGGGCGAACGCTATACGCGCGTGGCGGCGGCGCATGCGGTGCACAACGGCTTAACCGTGCTGCCGCAGACGGAAAAATACCTGCACGGCACCAAGGTGGCCTACGGCATTCTGGTGCAGAGCGCCCTGCTCGGCCAGGACGACGTGCTGGCGCAGCTGGTGACGGCGTACCAGCGCTTTAACCTGCCGACCACGCTTCACGAGCTGGACATCGACATCAATAACCGCGACGAACTGGATCAGGTGATTGCCCACACCCTGCGCCCGGTGGAGTCGATTCACTATCTGCCGGTTGCGTTAACGCCTGACGTTCTGCGCGCTGCGTTTGAGAAAGTGGAATCCTTCAGCCGTTAATCGCGCCGACAGGCTATACCTAATGATGATTCTTACCACTCTTGTAACGAGGTCATCATGCAGATCGATTTAACAGGTAAAAAGGCGCTGGTTACCGGTGCCAGCCGCGGGTTGGGTCGGGCAATTGCACTCTCGCTGGCGCGCGCCGGTGCGGATGTGATTATTACGTATGAAAAATCGGCCGATAAAGCCCAGGCGGTCGCCGATGAGATTAAGGCGCTGGGACGACACAGCGAAGCCGTGCAGGCAGACAGCGCCAGCGCTCAGGCGATTCAGGATGTCGTCACCCATGCGGCGCGTTCCCTTGGCGGGCTGGACATTCTGGTCAACAACGCCGGGATCGCGCGCGGCGGCCCGCTGGAGTCCATGACGCTGGCGGACATTGACGCTCTTATCAACGTCAACATCCGCGGCGTGGTGATCGCCATTCAGGAAGCGCTGGTGCACATGTCCGACGGCGGACGCATCATTAACATCGGCAGCTGTCTGGCGAACCGCGTGGCGCAGCCTGGCATTGCCGTTTACTCGATGACCAAATCGGCCCTTAACTCCCTCACCCGCGGGCTGGCCCGTGATTTAGGGCCGCGCGGCATTACCGTTAACCTGGTCCACCCCGGCCCTACCAACAGCGATATGAACCCGGAAGACGGCGAACAGGCTGACTCTCAGCGTCAGCTTATTGCCCTGGGCCATTACGGCCAGCCGGAAGACATCGCGGCGGCGGTCACGTTTCTTGCCAGCCCGCTTGCCGGGCAAATCTCCGGCACCGGTCTGGACGTGGACGGCGGTTTGAACGCCTGATCGCATATTTCCTGTAAGCCTCTGTCGCCCGGCAGAGACGTTCCCGAGCGCTCTCGACGGTTCGCGTTTTGCCGCTTTCTCCCGTTTTTTCTCCGCTCTACAGTATCCCATTAGAAATTCGGAATTTATCTACTAGTCTTATTATTTCCTTATATTTTGTGTGGGCGTACAGTGGAGGTACGGATGAAGATTGTCTGGTCCAATGGTGCAAAGAAGGCGTTTTCAAAGATTGACGAGCGGTATCAGCGTCGCATTGAGGTAAAGCTTGCAGAGCTGGATGACCGCTCGGCTCCCAGGCCCGATATCAAAAAAATATCGGCGACAGAAGATCATTTCCGGCTACGCGTTGGCGATTACCGCATCATCTATACGCTTCGTGGCGATCCCGATGACCATTGTTATGTTTTGGCCGTCAAGCGCAGAACTTCAACGACTTACCTGCATGAGGAGAGTGCCAACTATGGCTGTACAGCTAATCAAGGACGATAACGGGAAAACGCAGTACGTCGTTATTCCCTATCACGAATATTTTCGTATGCTCTTACAGATGGCAGAAATTGACGACGAAACCGACGACGATCTGGAGGATATTGAGGTCGAACACGATAGTCTGGATGACGTTGAATTGCCTGGGGAAGTCTGCAGCATCATGACCTGGCAGAACGTCAGCCTGCAGGCCGCTTGGCGTATCCTGCGCGGCATGTCCCAGCAGGAGGTGGCGGAAAAACTCGGCATCACCCAGTCCGCCGTGTCACAGCTTGAAGCCCTGGACTCCCGTCCGCAAAAACGCACCCGTGAAAAGCTGGCGGCAATCTACGGCTGCAAGCAGGAACAGATCAGCCTCTATTTACCGAAAGAGGGTTAACAGCACTTTGCTCCGCCCTTGCCGCCATAGCGGGCGTCCTGACGGTCGCGGAAAAATTCTTCGTAGGTCATGGGCGTCTGGTCCGGATGGTTGACGCGCATATGCTCGACGTAATTGTCGTAGTCCGGCACACCAATCATCATTTTGGCGGCCTGGCCCAGGTACTTACCTGCTTTGGAAAGGGTGTCGAACATAATTCTGGTCTCACAGGAAATGTAGGCCGGGTAAGCGCTAGCGCCACCCGGCACACAGGTTAATGCGCCCCTTTGGCCTGGGTGACAATCTCTTCCAGGTTTTCAGGCATCGGCTCGTAAGGCGTCTCTTTTGCCGTCGGTTTGTCGACTTTCAACGCCGCCAGCGCGGTCTTAAGAGAATACAACGCCAGCACCACGACCACCACCATAAAGAAGATGGTCAGCCCGGCGTCCAGACGGTTGTTAAACACCAGCTGCGACAGCTGGGACTCGGTGTACTGCGCCGGGATCTTACCGCTGTCGATCATCGCCTGGAACTTGTTGGCGATTGCCAGGAAGCCCACCTTGTTGTCCGGGCTGAAGGCTTTCTGCCAGCCCGCCGTCAGGGTACAGATCAGCAGCCATGAGGTTGGCACTAACGCCACCCAGGCGTAACGCTGGCGCTTCATCTTGAACAGCACCACCGCGCAGAGCATCAGCGCCATGCCCGCCAGCATCTGGTTGGCGATCCCGAACAGCGGCCACAGGGTGTTAATCCCGCCCAGCGGATCGACCACGCCCTGGTGCAGGAAGTAGCCCCACGCCAGCACGCACAGCGCCGTTGCCAGCAGGTTCGCCGGGAGCGAATCGGTGCGCTTCAGGTTCGGGGAGATCACGCCAAGCAAATCCTGGAGCATAAAGCGCGCCGCGCGGGTACCCGCATCTACCGCCGTCAGGATAAACAGCGCCTCGAACAGGATGGCGAAGTGATACCAGAAGGAGACGTCCATCAGCCCGCCCAGCGCGCCGTGCAGGATGTAGGCCATGCCGACCGCCAGCGTCGGCGCACCGCCCGCACGGGAAATTATCGACTGCTCGCCCACCTCATTAGCAATATGCGTCAAGGTTTCAGGGGTAATCGCAAAGCCCCAGCCGCTCACCACCTGCGCGGCGGATGCCACCACGTCAACGGTTCCGGCAGGAGCCAGCACCGCCATCGGGCTGTTCATCGCGAAGTACACGCCCGGATCGATAATGCAGGCCGAGACCAGCGCCATGATGGCGACGAAGGACTCCATCAGCATGCCGCCGTAGCCAATCAGGCAGGCCTGATTTTCATTCGCCAGCATCTTCGGCGTGGTGCCGGAGGCAATCAGCGCGTGGAAGCCGGACACCGCGCCGCAGGCGATGGTAATGAACAGAAACGGGAACAGGTTACCGGTCCAGACCGGGCCGGTACCGTCGATGAATTTGGTTAACGCAGGCATGGTCAGGGTCGGGCGCATGATCAGAATGCCGATCGCCAGCCCGACGATGGTGCCGATTTTCAGGAAGGTAGAGAGGTAGTCACGCGGGGCCAGCAGCAGCCACACCGGCAGCACCGCCGCCACAAAGCCGTAGCCCACCAGCATCCAGGTCAGTTGAACGCCGGTAAAGTCGAAGAACGGTGCCCAGGTCGGGCTTTCCGCCACCCAGCCGCCGGAGATAATGGCGAACACCAGGAACACCAGGCCAATCACCGACACTTCACCAATGCGCCCCGGGCGCAGGTAGCGAATGTAGACCCCCATAAACAGCGCCAGCGGAATGGTGAAGGCAACGGTGTAGGTTCCCCACGGGCTGTGGGTTAACGCTTTCACCACGATCATCGCCAGCACCGCGAGGATGATCACCATGATCATAAAGGTCGCCACCAGCGCAATCACCCCGGCGGTTGCCCCCATCTCCTCTCTCACCAGCTCACCCAGCGAACGCCCGTCGCGGCGGGTGGAGACGAACAGCACCATAAAGTCCTGCACCGCGCCCGCCAGCACTACGCCCGCGAGGATCCAGATCATCCCCGGCAGATACCCCATCTGCGCCGCCAGCACCGGCCCCACCAGCGGGCCCGCTCCGGCAATCGCCGCAAAGTGGTGGCCAAACAGCACTTTTTTGTCGGTCGGCACGTAGTCCAGCCCGTCGTTATGTCGGACGGCAGGCGTCATGCGCGTCGCGTCAACGCCTAAGACGGTCTTCGCGATATAGCGGCCATAAAAACGGTACGCGATCAGATAAATACAGACGGAGGCAACGACGATCCAGAGTGCGTTGATCTGTTCCCCCCGGTTGAGGGCGATATAGCCCAGGGCAAAGGCTCCCACAACGGAGAGCCCTGCCCATGTAAGGTATTTCCCTGAGTTGTTCATAGTGGTTATCCGTTGTTGTGAAACAGTGAGATGTTACATTTTGTTTCTAGAACAACCGGAAAAATTTAACAACTTTGAAACGCAATAATGCGTGGTCAAACCAGACATTTACACCACATTGTTAAGCCGATCACTTTCGCGACGTCCTCGGTCACACTTTTGCCTTTTTCATCCATGCGCCGCCTTACGGAATGATTTGTATCATTTTTTTTGCTCATAACCTCGCCAGAATGATCCTGCGCAATCGCGCGCTTACAAGGAAAAGGATATGAACAGTTCTGTACCTCAGGATCATAAGGTCGGGCCGGGCGCGTACTTCGCCCTGGCGTTTGCAGCCGTTTTCTTCTCTGGCCTGTTAGGCGGAAAAGAGTGGTACGGCGTCTTTGATTTCACCACCCTCAACGGTGCGTTTGGCAAGGTGGTCAGTAAAGCCAGCCTGGATGACGGCACCCTGACGACAGCCAGCAGCGCCTTTCGCGGCACCGGCGGCAGCGGCGCGATGGACGGGTTTCTCTTCGCGCTCGGTTTAATTCCTGCGGTGATGTTCGCGCTGGGGATGATCAACGTGCTGGAGCACTACGGCGCCCTGCGTGCCGCCCGCAAGCTCTTAACCCCTCTGCTGCGCCCGCTGCTGGGCATTCCCGGCACTACCGGGCTGGCGCTGATCGGTAGCCTGCAAAGCACCGACGTGGGCGCATCGCTGACCCGCAACCTGTCTGATGAAGGACAAATCAGCGAAAAAGAGAAGGACGTTTTCGCCATGTTCCAGTTCTCCGCCGGGGCGATGATCACCAACTTTTTCTCTTCGGGGGCGATCCTCTTCACGCTGGTTGCCGTTGACGGCACGGCGGCGGTTCCCACGTCCATCGGAGCCTGTATCGCCGTCATGTTCATCATGAAAATCGTGGGCGCAAATCTGCTGCGATTGATCCTGTCCTTCACCCGTAAAGGAGACGCCGCATGAGTGCCCCACAGTCTAATCCCGTGATTACCGATGTCTTCGTCGAAGGCGCGCGTAAAGGCTGGAGCATTGCCACCAGCAGCACCCTGCCCAACGTGGTGATGGCGTTTATCATCATCAAAGCGCTGGAAATTACCGGTGCCCTGGAAGGGCTAGGCATGATCTTTGCCCCGTTAATGGGCCTGTTCGGCCTGCCGGGTGAGGCCGCCGCCGTACTGATTGGCGGCTGGATGTCGATGGGCGGCGGGATCGGCGTCGCCATCGGCCTGTTTGATAAAGGCATTATCACCGGCGAGCACCTGGCGATCCTGGCGCCCGCCATCTACCTGATGGGCTCGCAGGTGCAGTATCTGGGCCGCATTCTGGGCGTGATTGGCACCCGCGCCAAACGTATCCCGCTGATGATCGCCATCTCGGTAGTCAACGCGTTTTTAGCCATGCTGCTGATGCGCATTATTCTCTGAACAGGACGTGAACATGAATCTTGACCACTATATTGAAGAGCTGAAAACTCTGGTGAACGTGGACTGCGGCACCCAGACCGTTGCGGGTGTTGCCGCCGTGGCAGGCATTATGCAGCAGCTCTGGCAGCGCGAGGGCTGGTACACCGAGCAGGTGAATCTGGGCGATAAGGTGGGCCCCGGTGTGTTCGTCAGCAACAAGCCGCAGGCGGAACGCTTTGACGTGCTGCTGGTCGGGCACCTGGATACCGTGTTTGCCCCGGGCACCGTCGCCGAGCGCCCGATGAGCGAGGACGATACCCGCCTGTACGGCCCCGGCGTCTCGGATATGAAGAGCGGACTTCTGAATATTTTGTGGGCGATGCGCGGGCTTGACGCCGCGGACAACGATCGACTCGCGATTGCCGTGGCGATGAACCCGGACGAAGAGACCGGCTCGGTGCATTCCCACGAATGGATTGGCGAGCTGGCGAAGCGTTCCCGCTGCGTGCTGGTCTGCGAGGCCGCCCGCGCCGACGGCTCGCTGGTGAAAGCGCGTAAAGGGATGGCGGGCTATCACCTCACCTTCAGCGGCGTGGCGGCGCACGCGGGCAACGACCCGGAGAAAGGCCGCTCGGCGATTACCGCCCTGGCGAACAGCGTCATCGCCATTAATGCGTTAACCGACTGGGATCGCGGTACCACGCTCAACGTCGGGGTGATTCACGGCGGCAGCGCGGCCAACGTGGTGGCGGATAACGCCGTAGCCGAACTCGACGTGCGCTTCTGGGAAAACGACGAGTACGACCGGGTGAACCTTGCGCTGGAGGCGTTATGTGAAAAAGGCTTTTTAGACGGCGTGACCACTACACTTACGCGGGTGAATCACAAACCGGCGATGGCAGCCAGCGTGGCGACCCAGGCCCTGATGCAGCAGGTTGAAGCGGCAGGAAAAGCGGAGGGTATCGACATCACCTGGCAGGCGGTCGGCGGCGGCAGCGACGCCAACCACACCGCCGCGCTGGGCATCCCGACGCTCGACGGCCTGGGGCCGATTGGCGCCGGGTTCCACAGCCCCGCGGAATGGCTGGATAAAGCGTCCATTGAGCCGAGAATTCGTTTGTTAAAGCGGGTCGTGTCAATGTTGTAAGGGAACCATCGTTCGTTTTGTAGGCCGGGTAAGGCGAAGCCGCCACCCGGCAATTCTTCACCGTTCAACCCAACACCATCGTACTCAACCGGCACGTACAGCACCGCCGCCCCTGCTCGTCGAACACCACAATCTCCCAGCTCTGGGTCGAGCGGCCCAGATGCAGCGGCTGGCACACCCCGCGTACCTTACCGTGAGAGACCGCACGATGGTGCGTTGCGTTCAGCTCCGTCCCCACCACGCTCTGCCCGTCGCGGGTCATCAGAAAACCGGCCATTGAGCCCAGCGTTTCCGCCAGAGCCGCCGACGCGCCGCCGTGCAGCAGGCCAAACGGCTGATGGGTGCGTGCATCCACCGGCATCTCCGCTTCCAGCGTGTCGTCACCGATACGGGTATAGACGATGCCGAGATGCGCCACCAGGGTGTTCAGGCTGGTCGCGTTCAGCTCCTCGAGGGTTAAATGACGTTTCCAGATCATCTTACGCTCCCAGCGTGGAGCCGCCGTCCACCACGATATCCTGCAGGGTGATATGGCTGGCGGCATCGGACGCCAGGAACAGCACCGTGCTGGCAATCTCCTGCGGACGGGCGATTTTGCCCAGCGGAATGCCGAGCTTGAACTGCTCGCCAAAGCCGCGAATACGCTGCTGCTCCGCGTCGTCGCTTTTCCACAGGGTGCGCTGCATGTCGGTGTCCGTTGAGCCAGGCGACACGAGGTTACAGCGCACGCCGCTGCCCGCCAGCTCCAGCCCGACGGTCAGGGCCAGGCTTTTCAGCGCCGCTTTCGAGGCACCATAGGCGCTCATGCCGATGCGCGGCGTGTGCGCCGCGTCGGACGCCACGGTAACTATCGCCCCGCCCTGCTGACGGCGGAACTGGCCCATCGTCTGCTGGAACAGGTTGAACGCGCCGCCGACGTTGACCGCGAAGGTCTGCTGCCAGTCCTCCTGCGAGAGCTGGTCCGTCGCGCCCATACGTAGAATGCCCGCCGCGTTGACCAGCACGTCCAGCCGCTCAAGATTATTAAGCAAACGGCCACACACATCGCTGACCTGAGCAAAATCCGCCACGTCGAGGGTTTCGGTGGCGAACGGATAATCACCCAGCGGAAACGCCAGATCGAAGCCGGTCACCTGTGCGCCCGCCTCCACAAACGCCAGCGCCGTCGCGTAGCCAATCCCCTTCCCCGCGCCCGTCACCCAGACGGTCTTGCCGGTAAAATCAAAACGCATTACTTCACCTCGCGGGAGAGCAGCGCCCACCAGGCGTCGATTGTTGGATTTTTTGCCAGCATCACGAAGTCGATATCGCCGTGCACTTTGCGCCAGCGGGCGGCCAGCGCCATCATGCGCACCGAGTCCAGGCCGTAGTCGATCAGGTTTTCGTCATCCATCGGCTCGTCGGACTCGTCCAGCAGCGGCAGGATCAGCTCGCGCAGCGCGGCCTTTGAGGCCGGAACGGACGGCAGCAGCTCGTCGGTCATCACCACGCGGCCAGAGCGTCCGGCCACGTAATTGAGCGACATCAGGTGCTCGTCGCGGGTGAAATCCGCCAGCGCGTCGGCGATAAAGAACGGTTTGATGTCGCGCATAAAGGCATCGGTGGCGGTGGTCATGCAGCCGATGTGGGCGTAGACGCCGGTAATCAGCAGCTGGTTGCGGCCCGTCTCTTTCAGCATCTGCTCCAGCTGCGAGCGGTGAAACGCGCTGTAGCGCCACTTTACCAGCACCGTATCGGCTTCGTCCGGCGTCAGTTCAGCGACAATGCGCTGCTGCTCCGGCGAGCGGGTCAGGCCCGGCCCCCACATGTCGTTCAGCAGGGCGCGGTCTTCGTCGCTCTGCTCTTTCGGCTGGGCGGTGTAGTACACCGGAATATTGTGCGCTTTGCAGTAAGCGCGCAGTCTGGCGATATTCGCCACCACCTGCTGCATCATCGCGCTGTTTTCACCCCAGAAGTTCAGGAAATACTCCTGCATATCGTGAATCAACAGCGCGGCGCGCTCCGGCTCAAACGCCCAGTTCACCTTGTTGGTCGGCAGCTCTGCGGCGGTCGGCAGCGCGTAAGCGGTTAATTTTGGAATGGCCATACTCTGTTCCTCAGCCCCGGGCGCGTTCAGCAAGCCACAGGCGCAACTGTTTCTTATCGACTTTGCCGACCGGCGTCAGCGGGAGCGCATCCACGCTCTCCACGCGGTCCGGCAGCTTGAATTCGGCAACGCCCTGCTCGCGCAGGAAGCGGCGCACCTCGACCGCGCGCAGGGGCTGTTTCACCACCAGATACGCGCAGCTTTTTTCGCCCAGCAGGCTGTCCTCCATGCTCACCAGCGCGGCGTGGATCACCGCCTCGTGGCGCAGCAGCAGGTTTTCGATCTCCTCGGCGGCGATCTTCTCGCCGCCGCGGTTGATCTGATCCTTCTCGCGCCCCTGCACGGTGATGTACCCCTGCTCGTCGATGGCGATCAGATCGCCGGAGCAGTAAAAGCCGTCGGCGTCAAAGGCGCTGGCGTTGTGTTCCGGGCTGTTGAAATAGCCGCGGAAGGTATACGGCCCGCGCGTCATCAGACGCCCGACCTCCCCGCGCGGCAGCGGGTTGCCGTGCTCGTCCGCCACCCACACTTCGTCGTCCGGGCACATCGGGCGGCCCTGAGTGTTGATGATGCGCTCCGGCGCGTCGTCGAGCGCCGTGTAGTTCACCAGCCCTTCCGCCATGCCGAACACCTGCTGAAGCTGGCAGCCGATTTCCGCCGGAATGCGCGCCGCAAGCGTGGCGGAGAGGCGTGCGCCCCCCACCTGCAGCAGCCTGAGGGATTTAAGCTGCGCGTTCCCCGCGCCGTCGGCAATCGCCTGCAGCCACAGGCTCACCGCCGGGGGAACCAGCGAGGTGACGTTGATCTGATGCCGTTCAATCAGCGGGAAGCAGAGCGTGGCGCTCGGATCGTTCGCCAGCACCACGCAGCCGCCCGCGGTGAAGACGCCTAACGATCCCGGCGAGCTCATGGCGTAGTTATGCGCCGCGGGCAGCGCGTTCAGGTAACGCGTTTCGGCGGTGATGCCGCAGATCTCGTTGCTGCGGCGGATGCTGTAGTCGTAATCGTTATGCGTGCGCGGGATCAGCTTCGGCGTTCCGGTACTGCCGCCGGAGAGCTGGAAAAACGCCACCTCGTCGGCGGGCGTCGGGTTCGGGATAAAGTTGTCCGCCGGACGCGCAATTGCCGCTTCCAGTGCGTGTTCGCCCTTATCGCCACGCAGGAGTACGACGCGTACCGAGCGATGCGCATCCACAAAGGTGTTGAGAAAATCATCGCCCGCAAACAGCGCGTGGTCGCGATCGGCAATCAGCACAGCGGGTTTGATTTGCTCCGCGTAGGCGTTCAGCTCGCTGCGCTGATGGCTAAAGAGCGCGTTCACCGGCGCGACGCCGATTTGCAGCAGCGCGAAGAAGGTGATGTAGAACTCGGCCACGTTGCCGAGCTGCACCAGCGCGGTCTCGCCGCGATGCAGCCCCTGCGCCTGAAGGGCAGACGCCAGGTTGTTCACCGCCTGATTAAACGCACGGTAGGTGATGTGCCGCTCGCCGTCGATTATCGCCACGGCATCGCTGTCCGCATGGTCCGTCAGGATGTGGGTCAGCGGCAGATCCTGCCAGTAGCCTTTTTCACGGTAGCGGCGGGCAAATTCCTCAGGCCAGCGGGTAAAAGGGATGGTCATGAGTATTCCTTAGTGCAAGCCAAACACGTTGAGCATGGTGGAGAGCTTCACGCCCGTTTCGCGCCATTCGCCCACCGGCGAGGAGGCGGGCACAATGCCCGCACCGGCAAACAGGCGAACGGTATTTTTATGCAGACGCGCGCAGCGGATGGTCACCACCCACTCGCCGTTGCCTTCGCTGTCGCACCAGCCGACGATGCCGCCAAACAGCTCGCGGTCAAACGGCTCCAGCTCGGCAATCAGATCCTTCGCCGCCTGATGCGGGAAACCGCTCAGCGCCGGGGTCGGGTGCAGCAGGCAGGCCAGCGTCAGGGCGTTTTCATTTTCACGCGCCTCGCCTTCTACCGGCGTTGCCAGATGCCACAGCGTCGGCGTGGTAATCAGTTGAGGAGAATCCGGCATGCTAAGACGGTGGCTTCGCGGTGCCAGAATGGCCTTCATCGCCTGAGTCACCAGGTCGTGCTCGTGACGGTCCTTTTCGGAGGCCAGTAGCTTATTGCCCGCTTCGCGATCCAATACGTCGTCCGGCTGACGACGCGCCGAGCCTGCCAGCGGCAGCGAGCTAAAGTGCGCGCTCTCTTTGCGCAGCAGCAGTTCAGGACTCGCACCGAGCAGCACCCCACCGTCTTCCAGCGGCACGTGGAAGTTAAAGCTCGCCGGGTTCTGGGCGATCAGGCGCTCCATCAGCGCACCGCTATCAATGTGTTTATCGGTCGCAATGTCGATCAGGCGCGACAGCACCACCTTGTTCACCTGCGGCGTGGCGGTGAGCGACGCGGCGCGCGCGACCCTCTCTTCGAACACGGGCTGCGGGGGGATCTCGGTACGTTTTTCGATATTCAGTGACTGCGCACGGGAGAAATAGCGTGAAGACTGCTGACGCGCCGGGCGGGAAAACGTCTGCCAGCGTTCGGGAATAAACAGCGAAGACGGCTTGCGGGTATCGAAAGGGATGGCCCCAACCATGACCGGATGGGCAATGCCGCTGGCTTTTGCATTCCGGAACGCCTGGGCTAATTTCTGCTGGAAGCGGCCTGCCGGATCGTCGCCGCCAACGGCGGATTCAGAGAAACGGGCAAAGCAGCCTGAGGTGGTAAAACTGCGGTAAGGCGACATAAAGAAAAAGCTGTCTGATTGCAGCGTGGTCGCGGTGTGCTGAACTTCCTCAGCCAGGGACGTGTCCATATCATCCTCCTCAAAATGATAAAAGAAGCAATAATGATTATCATTTATATTTTCGTCGGCTAACCTAATCCCACATCGCTTCGCTGTCAACCGTCGGGCAAATAACTTGTGCGACAAAAGCTTGCATCCCTTCGCGGCAGCCATGAAAATGAGAAGCATTATCTTCAACAAAAACAGGATGTCGCGCTGTGAAACTCTCTGCCCTATTCCGTAATACCCTGCTTGTACCTGGACTTTTTGTTTTAGGACTAGCCTCAGCCGCTGCCGCCGACTGGCCGCGTCAGGTGACCGACAGCCGTGGCGTTCACACGCTTGAGAGCAAACCGACGCGCATTGTCTCCACCAGCGTGACCTTAACCGGCTCCCTGCTGGCGATTGACGCGCCGGTCGTCGCCAGCGGCGCGACCACGCCGAACAACCGCGTGGCGGATGCGCAGGGTTTCCTGCGCCAGTGGGGGGATATGGCGAAACAGCGCAAGGTTGCGCGGCTGTACATCGGCGAGCCGAGCGCTGAAGCGGTTGCCGCCCAGATGCCGGATCTGATTTTGATCAGCGCCACCGGCGGGGATTCCGCGCTGGCGCTGTACGATCAGCTCTCCGCCATCGCCCCAACGCTTATCATTAACTACGACGATAAAAGCTGGCAGGAACTGCTGACCCAGTTGGGCACCATCACCGGGCAGGAAAAACAGGCCGCAGAGCGCATTGCCGCCTTTGATAAACAGCTCGCGCAGGTGAAACAGCAGATGAAGCTGCCACCGCAGCCGGTGAACGCCATCGTCTACACCGCCGCCGCGCACAGCGCCAACCTGTGGACCGCGGAATCCGCGCAGGGCAAGCTGCTGCACCAGCTGGGCTTTACGCTGGCGGAGCTGCCCGCCGGGCTGCAGACCTCCAAAAGCCAGGGCAAACGCCACGACATTATCCAGTTAGGTGGTGAAAACCTGGCGACGGGGCTGAACGGCGAAGGATTGTTTGTGTTTGCCGGCGACCAGAAAGACGTGGATGCGATTTACGCCAACCCGCTGCTGGCGCATTTGCCGTCGGTGAAAAACAAACGGGTTTGGGCATTGGGAACCGAGACGTTCCGCCTGGATTATTACAGCGCGATGTTGGTATTAAACAGATTGAATGCGTTGTTTAAGTAGGCATTTTCCCTCCCTCTCCCAGTGGGAGAGGGCCGGGGTGAGGGCATCAGGCCGCACCGTCGTTCAACACGCTCTCCTGCCTGAACCGCCGCAACTCCACCAACGCCACTAACAAAATCACGCCAACCATCGCTAACGCAAACCCGCTGCTGCTCGCCGAGGCCATCGGGGTCATCATCGCCCCCAGCCCGCCGAGGATCGCTGCGCCAATCGCATCACCCGTCACGTTCTGCGCCGTCCACAGGCCGTTAATGCGCCCGAGCATCCCTTCCGGCGTCTGGGTCTGGATCAGGGTGTACTGCAGCAGCGAACTGATAGCGCTCAGCCAGCCGAAAATCACCAGGCACAACACGCCCAGCGCCCACACCGGCATCAGGCTGAAGAAGCCAATGGCGATAAACGACGCCAGCGTGGCAAGCAGCATAATCAGCCCCGGACGCGCGCTCTGCGCCAGGTTGCCGCTGGTCAGCGCCCCGCACGCCGCGCCGAGCGGAATGGCGGCGTAGAGAATGCCAATTTCCGAGGCGCTCATCTGCCACTCTCCCGCTAATGCCGGGTAGAGCACGCGCACGGCACTCGCCATCGTCAGCAGGCCGCCGAGCAGCGCAATCCCACCAATCAGCGGGTTGCTGAACAGGAAACGAATCGCGGCCATCAGCGATTTCAGCGGATGCTCGCGCGGCTGCGGCGGAGGCGGCAGCAGCGGCAGGTGCAGCAGCGTCAGGGTGGTGATAAACGTCCCTGCCGCCGCCAGCCCGTAGTTCCACGCCACGTTACCGGTCGCCAGCAGCAGGCCGCCCACCATCGGCGAAATCACCGAGCCGAGGCGCACGGTGAGCATGGTAATCGCCCCCGCCTGCATCAGGTTCTCGCGCCCGACCAGCGCGGGCGTTGCCGCCAGCAGCGCCGTCACGCCCAGCGAGGCAAAAAAGCCGTCCCACAGCCCCAGGGCATAAATCGCGATCAGCGACGGCTCCGGCAGCATCGCGTTCAGACACAGCCCGATAAAGCCCACGCCGCATGTGCCGCGCGCCAGCAGGATCAGCTTCTTACGCTCGTAGCGGTCCGCCAGCACGCCGCCGACCATCAGGCCGATGAACATCGCCCCGCCGGTTAAGGTGACGGATAACCCCACCAGCCAGCTGGAGTGCGTCAGGGTCTGGATCTGGACCGGCACGGCCACGCCGAGCAGCCCGAGGGACAAAATGGAGATAAAGCGAGCGATAAAAACGGCGCGATACGCCGGGTGCGTTTTCAGCAGGCTGAGGTTGAGCAGCCAGGATTTTTGATTCATGACAAAGCCTTGAGTCTATTTCTACCCTTTCCATGGGCGCACATGCTAACATAGCCAAATAAGATAGATAACGATAATCACTATCATTATCAAATCATGGATGTTGCTATGTCGTTTTCCTCTTCTGCGGTGCGCGCCGTTGCCGTGCCCGTTTTACTGCTGCTCCTGAGCCTTGCGGTTGCACTCAGCCTGCTGGTCGGCGCGAAGCCGCTGCCCGCGTCCGTTATCGTTGATGCGCTCTCCGGCACCTGCCAGAGCGCAGACTGCATTATCGTGCTCGACGCCCGACTCCCCCGCACGCTTGCCGGAATGCTGGCGGGTGGCGCGCTCGGCCTTGCCGGTGCCCTGATGCAAACCCTTACCCGTAACCCGCTGGCGGACCCCGGCATTCTCGGCGTTAACTCCGGCGCCAGCTTTGCCATCGTGCTCGGCGCGGCGCTGTTCGGGTTGACGTCTCCTTCCGAGCAGCTGGCGATGGCCTTCTGCGGCGCGCTGGCTGCCTCGCTGGTCGTCGCCTTTACCGGCAGCCAGGGCGGCGGCCAGCTGAGTCCGGTCCGCCTGACGCTGGCGGGCGTGGCGCTCGCGGCGGTGCTGGAGGGCCTGTCCAACGGCATCGCCCTGCTCAACCCGGACGTCTACGACCAGCTGCGCTTCTGGCAGGCCGGTTCGCTGGATATCCGCACCCTTGAAACCCTAAAAGTGGTGGCGACCCCGGTCATCCTCGCCGCCGCCGTAGCGCTGTTTTTAAGCCGGGCGCTCAACAGCCTGAGCCTCGGCAGCGACACCGCGACTGCCCTCGGCAACCGCGTGGCGCGCACGCAGCTGATTGGTCTTCTCGCCATCACGGTTCTGTGCGGCAGCGCGACCGCGGTGGTCGGCCCGATCGCCTTTATTGGCCTGATGATGCCGCACATGGCGCGCTGGCTGGTGGGGGCGGATCACCGCTGGTCGCTGCCGGTGACCCTGCTGGCGACCCCTGCCCTGCTGCTGTTTGCCGACGTGCTGGGCCGCCTGCTGGTGCCCGGCGAGCTGCGCGTCTCGGTGGTCAGCGCCTTTATCGGCGCGCCGGTGCTGATTTTCCTGGTTCGTCGTAAACGCGGAGGTGGCGCATGATGGCCCCGTCCCGTCGTTTAGTCACCAGCGTCTCGCTGCTGCTTATCGCCATTCTGCTGCTGGCGGTCTGGAGCCTGCGCAGCGGCGCGATGACGCTCGATTTTGCGCAGGTGTTTAACGCCCTGCTCGGCAGCGCGCCGCGCAATATCACCATGGTAGTGACGGAGTGGCGACTGCCGCGCGTGGCGATGGCGATTCTGGTCGGCGCGGCGCTCGGCGTGAGCGGTGCGATATTCCAGTCGCTGATGCGCAACCCGCTTGGCAGCCCGGACGTGATGGGCCTCAACACCGGGGCCTGGAGCGGCGTGCTGATGGCGATGGTGCTGTTCGGTCAGCACCTGACGGCCATTACCTTTACGGCGATGGCGGGCGGCATTCTGACGTCCTTACTGATCTGGGCGCTGGCCTGGCGCAACGGCATCGACACCTTCCGCCTGATCATCATCGGGATCGGCATCCGCGCCATGCTGATGGCCTTTAACACCTGGCTGTTGCTGCAGGCCTCGCTGGAAACCGCGCTCTCCGCCGGGCTGTGGTACGCCGGTTCGCTCAACGGCCTGACGTGGGGCAAAATCTGGCCCGCTACGCCGCTGATTTTGCTGATGTTTATCGGTGCGCTGCTGCTGGTGCGACGCATGCGCCTGCTGGAGATGGGCGACGACAGCGCCTGCGCGCTGGGCGTGGGCGTCGAACGCTCGCGCCTGATGCTGATGCTGGTCGCCGTACTGCTGACCGCCGCCTCCACCGCGATTGCCGGGCCGATCTCGTTTATCGCCCTCGTGGCACCGCACATCGCCCGCCGTCTTAGCGGAACGGCGCGCTGGGGATTAACCCAGGCGGCGCTGTGCGGCGCGCTGCTGCTATTGGCCGCCGATCTCTGCGCCCAGCGGCTGTTTATGCCTTATCAACTGCCGGTGGGCGTGGTGACCGTCAGCCTCGGCGGGATTTACCTCATCGTCTTGCTCGTTCAGGAGTCACGCAAGAAATGACAGATTCAACCACCCGCTTGCGCGGCGAAAACCTCACCCTCGGCTACGGCAAAAAAATCATTGCCCGTGACTTATCCGTCGCCATTCCGGACGGGCACTTCACGGCAATTATCGGGCCGAACGGCTGCGGAAAATCGACCCTGCTGCGCACGCTGAGCCGCCTGATGACGCCGTCTGAGGGCAGCGTGTTCCTTGACGGAGAGCAGATCCAGCGCTTCGCCAGCAAAGAGGTAGCGCGGCGCATCGGGCTACTGGCGCAAAACGCCACCACGCCGGGGGACATCACGGTGCAGGAGCTGGTCTCGCGCGGACGCTATCCGCACCAGCCGCTGTTTACCCGCTGGCGTAAAGAGGACGACGTGGCGGTGAACCGCGCGATGCAGGCGACGGGCATCACCGATCTGGCCCAGCAGAGCGTGGACACACTCTCCGGCGGGCAGCGCCAGCGCGCGTGGATTGCGATGGTGCTGGCGCAGGAGACCTCCATCATGCTGCTGGACGAGCCGACAACCTGGCTCGACATCAGCCATCAGATCGACCTGCTGGAGCTGCTGAGCGAGCTGAACCGCACGCAGGGCTATACCCTGGCGGCGGTGCTGCACGACTTAAACCAGGCGTGCCGCTACGCCACGCATCTGATTGCCCTGCGAGACGGTGAGATTGTGGCGCAGGGCGCGCCAAAAGAGATTGCGACGCCGGAGCTGATCGAGCGGATCTACGGCATGCGCTGCATGATTATTGACGATCCGGTGGCGGGTACGCCGCTGGTGGTGCCGTTGGGCAAACGTGCGGTCTGATGTCCCCTCACCCTGACCCTCTCCCCAAAGGGGAGAGGGGACGATTACACCCTCTCCCCTTTGGGGAGAGGGCTGGGGTGAGGGGCTGTTAACGTTATCCCAATATCTCCCTCAACACCGGCCCAATCTTCTCAAACGCCTGCGGTGAAATGATATCCACGTGGGCACAGTCCTGGCTGTACACCTCAAGCTCCGCCACCCACGGCGCCCAGGCGACCTGCGGATCCATCGTTCGGGTGCGCTCGGCGACAAACAGCGTCGCTTTGCCGTCAAACCGCGCGCTGTGCGCCGTGGTGAGCAGCCGTACCGCATCGGCGTAGTTGCCTTCGATGGCGTTAAACAGCTCGCTGGAGCCCTGCCCCTGCTGAGCGGCGATAAACGCCTGACGCTCGCGCTCGATTTCCGCCAGCACCTCCGGGTCGAGGCCGTTGGCCTCTTTCTCCGCCCAGTTCTGGGTTTCCGGCGGCCAGGTATCCAGCAGGCCGAGGAAGGCCACCTCTTCACCCCGCTCGCGCAGACGGGCGGCAATGCCCTGCGCCAGCGTGCCACCGAGGGAATAGCCGAACAGATAATATGGCCCCTGCGGCTGCTGCTTACGCAGCGTAGCCAGGTGGTGCTCAATCACCCCATCCAGATCCGCACGCTGCTGCATCGGCCCGTCCGGGCGCGGCGACTGAATGCCGGTAATGGACCAGCGCGGGCTGAGGTAGCGTGCCAGCACGCTAAACTGCCAGGCAAAACCGGACGCCGGATGGAAGCAGAACAGCGTCGGGCCGTTGCCTTCACGCAGCGGGAGAAGGGTTTCATAGCCCAGACGCTGCGCCTGCTCGTCGCTCATCTGTGAATCCAGCAGCGCACTGAGCTTGCTCACCGTCGAGGCGACCATAATCTGCCCCGGCGTCACCCTGCGGTCGAACGTGCGGCTAAGCTGTGCCGCCAGGCGCATCGCCAGCAGCGAGTGTCCGCCGAGGGCAAAGAAGTCGGCCTCAATGTCGTTGACCTCGCAGCCCAGCAGGGCGGAAAACGCCTGCGAGACGGCGGCTTCGGTTTCCGTCTCCGGCGCTCGGCCGGAGGTTTTACTCGTCAGCTCCGGCAGCGGCAGCGCCTTGCGGTCGAGCTTGCCGTTCGCGCTGAGCGGCAGCGCGCTGATTTGCAGCAGCACCACCGGCACCATGTGCGGCGGCAGCTGCGCTTTGAGCGACTCCAGCAGCACGTCGCGATCCAGCGGTAAGCCGGATTCAGAGACCACGTATCCCACCAGCTGGCGGGCATCGCCGCCGGTGGCCGCTGCCTGGTTGAACACGCAGGCATGCGCCACGGCCTGGGCCACGTCCGGCAGCGACAGCATCGCCCGGTCGATTTCGCCCAGCTCGATGCGCTGGCCGCGAATTTTTAGCTGATCGTCGCTGCGGCCGAGATATTCCACCGCGCCGTTGTCCAGCCAGCGGGCAACGTCACCGGTGCGGTACATGCGCTCGCCGGGGGCAAACGGGTCGGCAATAAAGCGGCTGGCGGTGAGGTCGGGACGGCCCAGATACCCCTGGGCCAGCTGAATGCCGGTGAGATACAGATCCCCCGCCACGCCGAACGGCACCGGGCGCATCATCGCGTCCAGAATGCGCAGCCCCGTGTTCCACACCGGGAAGCCAATCGGCACGCTGTTGCCCTCTACCGCCGCCAGCTCGGGGCCAAACGCCGGATACCAGCTCACGTCCACCGCCGCTTCGGTTGGGCCATAGAGGTTGTGCAGCGGCGCACGGGTGAGCTGCTCCCACTCGCGGCATAGCTCGGTCGGCAGCGCTTCGCCGCTGCAGAACACCTGCTTTAGGGTTTTGCAGCACGCCACGTTTTCCGGCGTCAGCGAGGCGACAAACGCCGCCAGCATCGAGGGCACGAAGTGGGTGGTGGTCACGCCGTATTGCGCGAAGAAGCTCTGCATCGCCTGCGGATCGCGGTGCGCGTCCGGCTCGGCCAGCACCAGCTTCGCCCCGGCGATAAACGGCCACCAGAACTCCCACACCGACACGTCAAAGCTGCACGGCGTTTTCTGCGCCACCACGTCCGTCGCGTCCAGCGGGTAATGATCCTGCATCCACTTCAGGCGGTTAACGATGGCGGTATGGCCGACCATGACCCCTTTCGGGCGGCCCGTCGAGCCGGAGGTAAAAATGATGTACGCCGTCTGCTCCGGCGTCGCCAGCCGCAGCGGTTCCGCATCCGCAGCCGGTAACAGTGTGTTGTAACTAAACGAACTAATCGGCAGATCGCTAAAGCGCGAACGCTGTTCGTCGGTGGTAATGAGCAACGAAGGTTTGGCATCTTCCAGCATCATCCGCAGCCGGTCGTCCGGGTAGCCGGTGTCGAGTGGCAGCCACGCGGCACCGGCCTCGACGATGCCGTGCAGCGCCAGCGTCAGGAACACCGAGCGCGGCAGGGCCACCGCCACGCTGTCGCCCGGCTTCACGCCGCGCGCGCGCAGCAGGTTTGCCAGCGCGACCACCTGCTCGCGCATCTGGCGATAGTTCAGTTCAACGTTTGCATCCACCAGCGCGGGGGCGTCCGGCGTTTTGCTCGCCTGCTCAGCCACCAGATCCGCCAGCGTGGTGGACGGCAGCGCCAGCCCGGTATCGTTGATGCGCGCCAGCTGCTGGTATTCCTGCTCTGAAACGGTTTCCACTTCGCCGCAGCGCAGGTCCGGGTTGGCCGCAAACTGCATCAGCATCGCGTTCAGACGCGCGACGTGACGGGTGAGCGTCGCCTCATCGTAACGCTGTTTATTGGCGAGGATCTCAATGCTCAGGCCACCCTGCTCGTCCGGGAACAGCGCCAGCTCCAGATCGTTCACCGGGCCGGTTGCCAGCGTGTGGGTGATGGCCTCCACGCCGTCGATATCCAGCTGATAATCAAACACCTTGACGTTCAGCACCGGGCCAAACAGTGCTTCGTCGCCTGCGGCACGCCCGCCGTCGCGCACGATCTGCTCGGCGTCGTAGCGCTGGTGGCGGCGCATTTTTTTCAGCTGGTTCGCCAGGCGCAGCGCCAGCGCCGGCAGGCTCTCCTGCGGGTTGATATTCACCGCCAGCGGCAGGACGTTGAGCACCGGCCCGGTCGCAGTCAGCGCGGCGGAGCCCATGCGGCGCATAAAGATAAACCCGGCGGCGTAATCGAGCCGCCCGGTCAGGCGGCCCAGCCACAGCGCCACCAGCGCAAGGGCCAGATCGGTGCGCTGCGCCAGCCCTGCAGCCTGTGCAAGCTGGCTAAAGGCGCGACCGTCCATTGCAATTTTCAGGCGCAGAATGTCGGTAGTGGCGGCGCGTCCCGGCAGCGGCGCGGAAGAGAGCGAGACCGGAGAAGGAAGCTGCCTGCGCTGCTCTGCCCAGAAGGCGCCGTCGCGCTGATACGCCTCGCTTTGACGGTAGCGCTGGTACTCCTCCACCACTTCGGCAAACGGCGTAAACGGGGATGCGGGCGTCGGGCCACCCTTCTTCCACGCGGCGTAAATCGCGGCGATCTGCCGGGTAATGGCCGGGAAGCTGAAGCCATCCACCACCAGATGGTGATAGCGCTGATACCAGTACCAGTGGCTTTCACCCACCTGAATCAGCTGGTGAAACGCCAGCGGCTGGCCGCTCTCGACGCGCAGGTTTTGATTGAGATCGGCCTCCATCAGCGCCACGGCGGCGGCGTGAGAATCAACACGAACGACAGGTGGCTCCGGCAAAATGACGGTGTCATCCACCCACTGCCATACCTCGCCGTTATCTTCGGCAAAGCGCATGCGCAGGGTATCGGCCTGCATCATGCCTTCAGCGATGGCTTTTGCCAGCAACGGCGCGTCGATATCGCCTTTCAGCTCGGTGTAGTGCGCCACGCTCCAGGCGTTTGGCAGGGAGGAAAGCTGTTCCGCCATCCAGATACCCGGCTGGGCGGCGACGAGAGGAAGACGGTTCATGCGCTCCCCTCCGCAAAATGGGACGGGACAAGCGTTTGCCAGTGCCCGGCCAGCCACTGCTGACACGCCTCCTGGGACTGCGGCTCGCACACCACGCGCCACCCCGCCGGCAGTTCGCACTGCTGTGGCCACAGGCTGTACTGCCCCTGGTCGTTTTGCAAAATGGCGAACTGTCCCTGCGGATTATCGAAAGGATTGCTGAATTCCATACAGACTCCGTTAGTGAATGAGCGGCTGCAAGAGGGTCATCAGCCCCTGCGTCAGCCCACCGCGCCAGCAAAGCGCATCGTGCCCGCCGTCAACCTGACGCCAGAAAATCGGCTGCTGCGTGTTAAGTTCGGCGTAAATCGCCTGATTCGCGCGGAAGATAAGCGGCTCGTTGCGCCCGGCCTCCAGGACGATGCGCAGCCCGCGTGCGGTTTTTTCACCCGCCTTGAGTTGTTCGATGAGTAGCCCGTCGTGCTGCGCGCCGCGGTGCGGCCACCAGTAGGATCCGGACTGGCTGAGGATGCAGCCAAACCGCTGCGGCCAGTTGAGGCCAGCATAAAGCGAAGAGAGGCCGCCAAAGCTCTGGCCCGCCACCACGGTACGCTCGGCGCGGTCGCTAAATGGCGCGAGATTTTTTACTTGAGGGAGAAGTTCTTCCTGCACCGCCAGCCAGAAATCGGGGTTACAGGGTAGCTCGCGGCTGCGGTGTTCGGTATCAATCACGTCGATCAACACGTAGACCGCAGGTGGCAGTTTGCGCTCGGTGGTGAGCGACGCCAGCGCGGGCCAGACCGGCATACTTTCGGCCCAGAACTGCCCGTCGAGCAGCACCGCCAGCGGGCGCTCGGGGTCATCATCGCCGGTGGTAAAAATCCACACGCGGCGACGGTTGTTCAGACGCGCGCTGTTCCATTCAATGCAGACGGGCTTTTGGTATGGCGCATCGGGACGGTCCCAGCCCGGCTGCACTGGCGCGTCCGGCATCTCAAGCGCCGAGACGGCATGACCGCGCCCGCCGCGCCAGCTCTGCGGGTTCAGCGGGTCGGACACCGCGTGAGGCAGCAGCCTGCGCCAGCCTTCGCGCAGCGCCATGCGGTCCGGCTGCGCGCCTTCAAACACGGTATCGGCAAAATCGTTTTCATTCACTGAAGGGATAAAACAATAGCTGCCGCGCCATTCGGGGCTGAACTCGCCCTGCCACTGCCAGACGTCGGTATCCGGGATGCGCTCGAGGGACTGCGGGCGGGCATTTTGATGGTGATCGGTCACGCCGGTAACGTAGAGCCAGACGTGTTTAACTGCTGACGTTTTCTGCGTTCCTGTCGGGTCACGCCACCAGAAGGTGACGCGATAGCTCGCCCTCAGACGTTCCCATTCTGGCCCGTTTTTCGACTGCCACCAGGCTTCACTTCCCGTTGTTAACGCCGTCACCCTTATAACCTCATGTTTAACAGACTTTTTTGTTTCAGGACAAATTTTATTGATAATATTATTGATAACTATTTGCATTTGCAATAGCGTAATGCCCGCGCTGTGGGAAGCGCGTTCATTAAATAACCATAAAAGCGGGACGTACAATGAATAAGAAGATTCACTCTCTGGCCTTGCTGGTCAATTTAGGGATTTATGGTGTCGCGCTGCCCGCTATGGCAGACGACAACACCGCCTCCGCGCAGCACGAAGACACGATGGTGATCACCGCCGCCGAGCAGAATTTACAGGCGCCGGGCGTGTCCACCATCACCGCCGATGAAATCCGCAAAAACCCGCCCGCGCGGGACGTGGCGGAAATCATCCGTACCATGCCGGGCGTTAACCTGACCGGAAACTCCACCAGCGGCCAGCGCGGGAACAACCGTCAGATTGATATCCGCGGCATGGGGCCGGAAAACACGCTGATCCTGATCGACGGCAAGCCGGTGACCAGCCGTAACTCCATCCGTCTGGGCTGGCGCGGTGAGCGCGACACCCGTGGCGATACCGGCTGGGTGCCGCCAGAGATGATCGAACGTATTGAAGTGATCCGCGGCCCGGCCGCCGCGCGCTACGGCAACGGCGCGGCAGGCGGCGTGGTGAACATCATCACCAAAAAATTCGACGACCAGTGGCACGGCTCCTGGAATACCTACCTGAACGCGCCTGAACATAAAGATGAAGGTTCCACCAAGCGCACCAACTTCAGCCTGAGCGGCCCGCTGGGCGGCGACTTCAGCTTCCGCATGTTCGGTAACCTCGATAAGACCCAGGCCGACGCGTGGGACATTAACCAGGGCCACCAGTCTGACCGTACCGGTGCCTACGCCAACACCCTGCCCGCAGGCCGTGAGGGCGTGGAAAACAAAGACATCAACGGCGTGGTGCGCTGGGACTTCGCGCCGATGCAGTCACTGGAGTTTGAGGCGGGCTATAGCCGCCAGAACAACCTCTACGCGGGCGACACGCAGAACACCAACAACGACAACGCGCTGGTGAAGAAAAACTACGGCAAAGAGACTAACCGTATTTATCGCCAGAACTTCGCGGTGACCTGGAACGGCGGCTGGGATAACGGTATCACCACCAGCAACTGGGCGCAGTACGAACACACCCGCAACTCCCGCCTGGGCGAAGGGCTGGCGGGCGGGACGGAAGGCTTGTTCAACAGCAACAAATTCACCGACACCGATCTGGCCGACGTGATGCTGCACAGCGAAATCAACCTGCCGATTGATTTCATCGTCAACCAGAACCTGACGCTGGGCACCGAGTGGAACCAGCAGCGCATGAAGGACTCCACCTCGTTCTCGCAAACCCTGCAGGGCGGCACCATCCCGGGCATGAGCGACGACCGCAGCCCGTACACGTCAGCGGAGATCTTCTCCCTGTTCGCCGAAAACAACATGGAGCTGACCGACAGCACCATGCTGACCCCGGCCCTGCGCTTCGACCATCACACCATCGTCGGCAACAACTGGAGCCCGTCGCTTAACCTGTCGCAAGGTCTTGGCGATGACTTCACGCTGAAGATGGGGATCGCGCGCGCCTACAAAGCGCCGAGCCTCTACCAGACCAACCCGAACTACCTGCTCTATAGCAAGGGCCAGGGCTGCTACGCCAGCTCCGACGGCGTGGGTTGCTACATGATGGGTAACGACGACCTGAAAGCGGAAACCAGCATCAACAAAGAGATTGGCCTCGAGTGGAAACGCGACGGCTGGCTGGCTGGCGTGACCTGGTTCCGCAACGACTACCGCGACAAGATCGAAGCGGGCTACGCGCCGATTGGCCAGACGTCCACCGGTAAAGTCACCACCGATATTTACCAGTGGGAAAACGTGCCGAAGGCGGTGGTTGAAGGTCTGGAAGGCTCCCTGAACGTGCCGGTCAGCGACACGATTAACTGGACCAACAACATCACCTACATGCTGCAGAGCAAGAACAAGGAGACCGGCGACCGTCTGTCGATCATTCCGGAGTACACGCTGAACTCAACCCTGAGCTGGCAGGTGCATCAGGACGTGTCGCTCCAGTCGACCTTTACCTGGTACGGCAAGCAGCAGCCGAAGAAGTACAACTACAAAGGTCAGCCGGTGACCGGGTCTGAGAAAGACGAAGTCAGCCCGTACAGCATCGTGGGCCTGAGTGCGACCTGGGACATGACCAAAAACGTCAGCCTGACCGGCGGCGTGGACAACGTCTTTGACAAGCGCCAGTGGCGCGCGGGTAATGCCCAGACGACCGGAAATGCCACCACCGGTGCGTATATGTACGGTGCGGGTGCCTACACGTATAATGAACCGGGTCGAACCTGGTACATGAGCGTGAATACGCGTTTTTAAGGCACTGAAGTCAATCCTTCCCTCTCCCCTCCGGGGAGAGGGTCAGGGTGAGGGGAAAACCATGCACACCACCCACAGCACATTTTCTCTCGCCAACCTCACCGTCCACCGCATTACCTTCGACCCCGCCACCTTCACCGACGCCGATCTCCTCTGGCTACCCCACCACGCTGAGCTGTCAAACGCCGGGCGCAAGCGCAAAGCCGAGCATCTTGCCGGACGTATCGCCGCCGCGCATGCGCTTAACGCGCGTGTGATACCCGGCATCGGTCCCAGTGGCGAACCGCTCTGGCCGGACGGTATTTCCGGCAGCATCACCCACAGCGGCACGCAGGCCATGGCGGTTGTGGCCCGCGAGCAACAGGCGCTTATCGGCATCGATTGCGAGGCGATCCTGCCCGAATACGAAGCCAGAGAGATCAAAGACGGCATAATAGATATTCAGGAAGAACACGTACTTTCCCGCTCGGGATATCCGTTCGCCCTTGCCCTGACGCTGGTGTTTAGCGCCAAAGAGAGCCTGTTCAAAGCTCTCTTTCCACAGGTGCAGGCATATATGGGTTTTGACAACGCTCGCGTCACCCTGCTCGACGATAAGACGCTTACGCTGGCGTTGACTCGTCAACTGGCAGGTTTTAACGAAAGCGCCACCTTCACCCTTCACTGGCAGCAGCAGGATGAACAGGCGCTCACCCTGCTGTCACGTTCTCCTGACGACGGGCCTTCACGCTGGTGACCCCGAACGTCACGATAAACACCATCGCGAACAGCACTACGATGGTCGGCGCAGGCGCGCTGTCGAGATAAAACGACGCATACACGCCGCTGACCGACACGAGGGCGGAAACGGCGACCGCGACCAGCAGCGCCATGTGGAAGCGTCGGGTGATCAGCACCGCCACCGCGCCGGGCGCAATCAGCAGCGAAATCGACAGAATTATCCCCACCGCCTTCAGCGTCGCCACGATGGTTAGCGAGACCATGCACAGTAAGCCGTAGTGCAGCCAGCGGGTGCGCAGCCCGCTCGCCTGCGCCTGCTGGTAATCAAAGCAGAACAGCAGAAAATCGCGCCACTTCAGGCCAATCACCAGCGCGATCAGCCCCGCCACGATCCCGCTTTGCAGAATGTCCATCCCGTTAATGCCCAGCATATCGCCGAACAGAATGTGGTCGAGATGCACCTCGGGTTTGACGGCGATATAGAGGATCAGGCCCGCACCGAACATGCCGGAAAACACGATCCCCATGACCGTATCCTGCTTGATTCGGCTGTTATCCTTCAGGTAGCCGGTGGCGACCGCGCAGAATAGCCCGGCCACAAACGCGCCCAACGCCAGCGGCAGGCCCATCATCCACGCCAGCACGACGCCGGGAAACACCGCGTGGCTCATGGCGTCGCCCATCAGCGCCCAGCCTTTCAGCACCAGAAAAACCGACAGCAGCGCGCAGGGCACGGCCACCAGAAGTGAAATCAGCAGGGCGTTGTTCATAAACGCAAACTGGAAGGGTTCGAGGAGCAGCGCCATCACGGGTGTGCCTCCTGCGCGAGACGCGCGCGACGGCGGCTGGCGAGCAGCCCGTGCTTCGGCGCAAAGACGAACGCCAGCAGGAACAGCAGCGTCTGGGCGACCACGATAATGCCGCCGGTCGCGCCGTCCAGATAGTAGCTGGCCCACGCGCCGAGGAAGCTGGTGATGCTGCCAATGGCGACCGCAATCATCAGCAGGCGCGGGAAGCGGTCGGTGAGCAGCCACGCGGTTGCGCCGGGCGTGACCACCAGACAGATCACCAAAAATGCGCCGACGGTTTGCAGCGCCGCCACGGTGGAGACCGCCAGCAGCGTGAAGAACAGAATTTTCAGGCGTTCAGGACGCAGGCCGATGGCGCGGGCGTGGTTCTCATCAAAAAAGGTCACCATCAGGTCTTTCCACTTAAACAGCAGGATAACCATCGATACCACGCCGATAATCGCCAGCTGGACGATGTCTTCCGGGGCGATGGCGAGAATATTGCCGAGCACGATGGTCTGAATATTCACCGAGGTCGGGTTGAGCGAGACCATAAACAGCCCCAGCCCGAAAAAGGAGGAGAAGATCAGCCCGATGATGGCGTCCTCTTTCAGGCGGCTGCGCTGGTTGAGAAACAGCATGCTGCCCGCCGCCAGCCCGCCGGATAAAAACGCCCCCAGCGAGAACGGCAGCCCGAGCATGTAAGCGCCCGCCACGCCGGGCACGATGGAGTGCGACAGCGCATCGCCAATCAGCGACCAGCCTTTAAGCATCAGATAGCAGGAGAGAAACGCGCACAGCCCGCCCACCATCGCCGAGACCCACATCGCGTTGAGCATGTACTCGTAGCCGAAGGGTTCGAGAAGCGCGTTCATTTGGCCTCCTGACGGTGCGTGACGAAGGGCCGTTCGTCGTCGGTAATGATGCGATCTTCCGAGCCGCTAAGCACCACGTGGCGCAGCACGCCGCTGAAGGCGCGCTCAAGATTTTCGGCGGTAAAGGTGGTATCCGTCGGGCCGCTCGCCAGCACGGTGCCTTTGACCATCACCGTGTAATCGCAAAACTCCGTGACCGAGCCTAAATTATGTGTCGAGACCAACATCGTTTTGCCCTCGTCGCGCAATTCGCGCAGCAGGGTGATGATTCTGGCTTCGGTTTTGACGTCCACGCCGGTAAACGGCTCGTCGAGCAGGATCACCTCGCCCTGCTGGGCAATCGCCCGCGCCAGAAATACGCGCTTCTTCTGCCCGCCGGACAGCTCGCCAATCTGCCGATGGCGCAGCTCGAGCATGTCCACGCGCTTCAGGGCGTCGGTCACGATCTGCCTGTCGCGATCTTTGGGCCGACGCAGAAACCCCATGTGCCCGTAGCGGCCCATCATCACCACATCTTCGACCAGCACCGGAAACGACCAGTCAACCTCTTCCGACTGCGGCACGTAGGCGACCAGGTTCTGACGCAGCGCCCGGTGAGGCGGCAGCCCCAGAATGGTGATGGTGCCGCTCGCCGCCCGCACAAAGCCCATCACCGCCTTAAACAGCGTGGATTTACCGGAACCGTTCACGCCGACCAGGGCGGCAATCGATCCGCCCGGCACGCTGAACGACGCGTCGTGCAGCGCCGTGTGGCCGTTGCGGTAGGTCACGGTCACATCTGAGACAACAATCCCCTTGTGCATGGTTACTCCTTCATGCCGTCACGGATGCCCTGCACCAGCGTGCGGGTGGTGACGTTCAGCAGATCGATATAGGTCGGCACCGGGCCGTTTTCCGCGCTCAGGGAGTCGACGTACAGCACGCCGCCGTAGTGGGTGTCGGTTTCCCGCGCCACCTGACGCGCGGGCTTATCAGAGACAGTACTTTCGCTAAACACCGCCGGGATGTGATGTTTTTTCACCAGGTCGATCACCTTGCGCACCTGCTGGGGCGTGCCCTGCTGATCGGCGTTGATCGGCCACAGGTAAAGCTCTTTCATTCCCAGATCCCGCGCCAGATAGGAGAAGGCGCCTTCGCTGGTCACCATCCAGCGCTTGTCTTCCGGGATCTCCGCAACCTGCTTACGCAGCGGTTCCAGAGTGGCGGTGATCTTCTGCTTGTAGGCTTCGGCGTTGCGCTGGTACGTCTGCGCGTTGGCCGGATCGTACTTCACCAGCGCGTCGCGGATGTTATCAACGTAAATCAGGGCGTTGTCCGGCGACATCCACGCGTGCGGGTTGGGCTTACCGTTATACGGCCCCTCGCCGATCCCCATTGGCGTAATGCCCTGGGTGACAATCACTTCCGGCACGCCGTTCAGGTGCTGATAAAAGCGCTGGAACCAGAGTTCCAGATTCATGCCGTTCGCCAGGATCAGCTGCGCCTTCTGCGCGCGTTTGATATCGCCCGGGGTGGGCTGATACTCGTGGATTTCAGCGCCCGGCCTGGTAATGGACGTCACGTCTGCGGCGTCACCCGCCACGTTTTTCGCCATATCAGCGATAACGGTAAAGGTGGTGATAACCTGAAACTTTTCAGCCGCCAGCGCGCCGGTCGTGGTCGCAGTCATGAGCAGCGCGCCGAGCAACAGACGCTTCAATCCTTGCCGTGGGTGCATCGCAGAAGTCTCCTGAGGTGATTAAATTCAAAGCAAAATTAGCCCGTGCTATAAGGTATAGCACAGGCTATATTTAAATGAAAATGGTTATCATTAAAGTTGTGTCAATGAAGGGCGTGCCTGATGGCGCTTCGCTTATCAGGCCTACGGAAAACTGGTTTGGTAGGCCGGGTAAGGCATCGCCGCCACCCGGCTTGAGGGAGGCGGCGATGCCTTTATAGGTTATTCAGCTCAAACATCCGGGAACATCACGCTGTTCCCCGGCGCTTCCCTGTGCAGATGGATAAAGTTCAGGTGCCGCTCATACTGGTCCAGAATGTCCGTAATCACCTGCTCCTTGCTGTAGTCCATCAGATCATTCCCCTGGCTCCCTTCCAGCAGGAAGGTCTCAAGCCGATAGTAGGTCGACTTCCCGCTGCGCGCCCGGTAGGTAAACCCGGGAACCGAATACTGCTGCGGCCAGATCTGATAGACAAAGTTCTGCTCGTCGCCCATGTGCACCAGCAGATCCAGGTGCCCCAGGTTCTCGCCCTCGTCCGGCGGCAGGTTTTTCAGCTCCACGTAGGCACCACGCAGCTTCAGCTCCTGCGCCACCTCTTGCATTGCCGGGTAACACACCGTCTCCATCATCTGTCGGGTATAGCGCGTGCCGGGGTAGTTCATCAGGCGCGAGAGGCGTTTCTTCCAGCTCAGGCGATCCTGCGCCCCCAGTGGTCGCGGCGCGGTGTCGCGGTTGGCGCTTTCGCGGCGGTAGTCTTCCACCTTGAGCGATTTGTACAGCCCGGCCATTACGAAGAAGATGACGAAGCTGAACGGCAGTCCCATGATCACCGTGGTGTTCTGCAACGCCGAGATGCCGTTGGTCATCAGCATGCCGAGCGTCAGCAGGCCGATGGCGACGGACCAGAAGATGCGCAGCCAGTTCGGCGCGTCGCTGTTGATGTCCTTCAGCTTCGAGGTGAAATTGCCCAACACCAGCGCGCCGGAATCCGCCGAGGTGACGTAAAACAGCAGGCCGGTGATGGTCGCCACGGAGGCGCTAAAGGTGAACGCCGGGTATTGCGCCAGCAGGCTGTAGAAGCCGCGCTCCGGGTGCGCCATCGCTTCCTGCGCGAAGGTTGCGTTGCCGTGGATGATCTCGTGCAGCGCGCTGTTGCCGAAAATCGACAGCCACAGCAGGGTGAAGGTGAACGGGATAATCAGCGTGCCCATCACAAACTGGCGGATGGTGCGGCCACGTGAAATACGCGCCAGGAACAGGCCGACAAACGGCGACCACGCCACCCACCACGCCCAGAAGAACAGCGTCCAGTTGTTCATCCACTCCACCGGACGGTCGAAGGCGAAGCTGTTCAGCGTCATGCCCATAAAGCGGTTGACGTAGTCTCCCACGTTCAGCACTAAGGCATTGAGCAGGAACGAGGTATCGCCCATAAAGAGCACGAACAGGATCAGGCCCAGCGCCAGCGCCACGTTCAGCTCGGACAGCACGCGGATGCCTTTATCCACGCCCGACGTCACCGAGATGGTGGCGATAATGACGGAGAGCGCAATCAGCGCCGCCTTGGCCGCCATCGAATCCGGGATATCAAACAGCACGCTCAGCCCGTAGTTGAGCTGCACCACGCCGATACCCAGCGTTGTCGCGATACCGAAGATGGTGCCGATCACCGCCGCGATATCTACCGTGTGACCAATCGGGCCGTTAATTTTTTTACCGAAGATCGGATACAGCGCGGAGCGGATGGTGAGGGGCAAATTATAACGATAGCTAAAGTATCCGAGCGCCATGCCCATCAGGGCGTACATCGACCAGCCCGTCAGGCCGTAGTGGAACAGCGTCCAGACCATCGCCTGGCGCGCGGCCTCCATCGTCTGCCCTGCCCCTTCCGGCGGCTGCATATACTGCGTGACCGGTTCCGCCACAGAGAAGAACATCAGGTCGATGCCGATGCCCGCGGCAAACAGCATCGCGGCCCAGCTCAGCAGGCTAAACTCGGGCTTCGACTGCTCCGGCCCGAGCTTCACCGACCCAAAGCGCGAGCAGGCGATGCAGACCACGAAGACGATATAAAGCGTTGCCGCCAGCAGATAGTACCAGCCGAAGGTCTTCGACACCCAGTTCAGGGTGTGCCCAATCCACTCGGCGGAAAAATCACGAAAGAAGATTGTCGTCAGGGAAAACAACAAAATCAGCCCGGCGGAAGTATAAAAAACGACCGGGTTGATTTTGTCTTTTTCTCTGTCCTGTGAAAGGTCTGTCATCCAGTATCCTCACTGTCTTTGTAACTATTAAAATCCAAATCCGCAACAATTAAGACACATTTTATATTGAACGTCCAATCAAAAACCGCTTTAATGTATTACCAACGCTGATGAATGGAGTGGCATAAATGCCCAAAGTGGGGATGCAGCCGATCCGGCGCAGGCAGCTTATCGACGCCACGCTGGAAGCAATAAATGAAGTAGGAATGCACGACGCGACGATCGCGCAGATCGCCCGACGGGCGGGCGTTTCCACGGGGATCATCAGTCACTACTTCAAAGACAAAAACGGTCTGCTGGAAGCGACCATGCGCGACATCACCGGCCAGCTGCGCGACGCAGTATTAAGCCGTCTGCACGCCCTGCCGGACGGCAGCGCGGAGCATCGCCTGCAGGCGATTGTCGGCGGCAATTTTGATGAAACCCAGACCAGCGGCGCGGCGATGAAGGCCTGGCTGGCCTTCTGGGCGAGCAGCATGCACCAGCCGATGCTCTACCGCCTGCAGCAGGTGAGCAGCCGCCGTTTACTCTCAAATCTGGTCTACGAGTTCCGCCGCGTGCTGCCGCGCGAGCAGGCCCAGGAGGCGGGCTACGGGCTGGCGGCGCTGATCGACGGGCTGTGGCTGCGCGCCGCGCTGAGCGGCAAGCCGCTGGATAAGACCCTGGCGCAGTCGCTCACCAGCCACTTTATCAGCCAGCATTTACCGACCGAATAACCGAGGAGAATTTATGTCCCGAATGGCAGAACAGCAGCTTTATATCAATGGTGGTTATACATCCGCCACCAGCGGTCGCACCTTCGAGACCATCAACCCGGCCAACGGTGAAGTTCTGGCGAGCGTACAGGCCGCCGGGCGTGAAGACGTCGATCGCGCCGTGGAAAGCGCAACACGCGGGCAAAAAATCTGGGCGGCGATGACCGCCATGGAGCGCTCGCGCATCCTGCGTCGCGCCGTCGATATCCTGCGCGAGCGCAACGACGAGCTGGCGAAGCTGGAAACCCTCGACACCGGTAAAGCGTATTCCGAAACCTCAACCGTCGACATCGTTACCGGCGCGGACGTGCTGGAGTACTACGCGGGGCTGATCCCGGCGCTGGAAGGCAGCCAGATCCCGCTGCGTGAGACCTCATTCGTCTACACACGCCGCGAGCCGCTGGGCGTGGTGGCGGGCATCGGCGCGTGGAACTACCCGATCCAGATCGCCCTGTGGAAATCCGCCCCGGCGCTGGCGGCCGGCAACGCGATGATCTTCAAGCCAAGCGAGGTCACCCCGCTCACCGCCCTGAAGCTTGCGGAGATCTACACCGAAGCGGGCGTGCCGGACGGCGTGTTTAACGTCCTGCCGGGCGTGGGCGCGGAGACCGGCCAGTACCTGACCGAGCATCCGGGCATCGCGAAAGTCTCCTTCACCGGCGGCGTCGCCAGCGGCAAAAAGGTGATGGCCAACTCGGCGGCCTCGTCCCTGAAAGAGGTGACGATGGAGCTGGGCGGCAAATCTCCGCTGATTATTTTCGACGACGCGGATCTCGATCTCGCGGCAGACATTGCCATGATGGCGAACTTCTTCAGCTCCGGCCAGGTGTGCACCAACGGCACTCGCGTGTTCGTGCCCGCGAAGTTTAAAGCCGCGTTTGAGCAGAAAATCGTTGAGCGCGTGGGCCGCATCCGCGCGGGCGATCTGTTCGATCAAAACACCAACTTTGGCCCGATGGTCAGCTTCCCGCACCGCGACAGCGTGCTGCGCTACATCGCGAAAGGCAAAGAGGAAGGCGCGCGCGTACTGTGCGGCGGCGACGCGCTGAAGGGTGACGGCTTTGATAACGGCGCGTGGGTCGCCCCGACCGTGTTCACCGACTGCACCGACGAGATGACCATCGTGCGTGAAGAGATCTTCGGCCCGGTGATGTCCATCCTTACCTACGAAAGCGATGAAGAAGCCATTCGCCGCGCCAATGACACCGACTACGGCCTGGCGGCAGGCATCGTCACGACCGACCTGAACCGCGCGCACGGCGCCATTCATCAGCTCGAAGCGGGCATCTGCTGGATCAACACCTGGGGTGAATCCGCTGCGGAGATGCCGGTCGGCGGCTACAAACACTCCGGCATTGGCCGCGAGAACGGCGTGATGACGCTGCAGAGCTACACCCAGGTGAAGTCCATCCAGGTTGAGATGGGTAAATTCCAGTCCATATTTTAACCGGGAGGTTTATTTGCAATTTGACTACATCATTATCGGGGCCGGCTCTGCCGGCAACGTACTGGCTACACGACTGACTGAAGATCCGAATACCACCGTCCTGCTGCTTGAGGCGGGCGGGCCGGATTACCGCTTTGACTTCCGCACCCAGATGCCCGCCGCGCTGGCGTTCCCTTTGCAGGGCAAGCGCTACAACTGGGCGTATGAAACCGAGCCAGAGCCATACATGAATAACCGCCGCATGGAGTGCGGGCGCGGCAAAGGGCTGGGCGGCTCGTCGCTGATCAACGGCATGTGCTACGTGCGCGGTAACGCGATGGATCTGGACAACTGGGCTAAAGAAACGGGCCTGGAGCACTGGAGCTACCTCAACTGCCTGCCCTACTACCGCAAGGCCGAGACGCGCGACGTGGGGCCGAACGACTACCACGGCGGCGACGGCCCGGTGAGCGTCACCACCTCAAAGCCGGGCGTGAACCCGCTGTTTGAGGCGATGGTGGAAGCGGGCGTGCAGGCGGGCTACCCGCGCACCGAGGATCTCAACGGCTATCAGCAGGAAGGCTTCGGGCCGATGGACCGCACGGTCACGCCGCAGGGCCGACGCGCCAGTACCGCGCGCGGCTATCTGGACCAGGCGAAGCAGCGTCCGAACCTGACCATCCGCACCCACGCCACGACCGATCGCATTATTTTTGACGGCAAGCGCGCGGTGGGCGTCGAGTGGCTGGAAGGCGAGAGCACTATCCCGTCCAACGCGACGGCGAATAAAGAGGTGCTGCTGTGTGCGGGCGCGATTGCTTCCCCGCAGATCCTCCAGCGCTCCGGCGTGGGCAGCGCGGAACTGCTGAAGCAGTTCGATATTCCGCTGGTGCACGATCTGCCCGGCGTGGGCGAAAACCTTCAGGATCACCTGGAGATGTACCTTCAGTACGAGTGCAAAGAGCCGGTCTCCCTCTACCCTGCCCTGCAGTGGTGGAACCAGCCGAAGATTGGCGCCGAGTGGCTGTTTGGCGGCACCGGCGTGGGCGCGAGCAACCACTTCGAAGCGGGCGGGTTTATCCGCAGCCGCGAGGAGTTCGAATGGCCAAACATTCAGTACCACTTCCTGCCGGTGGCGATTAACTACAACGGCTCGAACGCGGTGAAAGAGCACGGCTTCCAGTGCCACGTCGGCTCCATGCGCTCGCCGAGCCGCGGCCACGTGCGCATCAAGTCCCGCGATCCGCACCAGCATCCGGCGATCCTGTTCAACTATATGTCCCACGAGCAGGACTGGCAGGAGTTCCGCGACGCGATCCGCATCACCCGCGAGATCATGCACCAGCCCGCGCTGGACAAGTACCGCGGGCGCGAAATCAGCCCGGGCGTCGAGTGCCAGACCGATGAGCAGCTGGACGAATTCGTGCGTAACCACGCCGAAACCGCGTTCCACCCGTGCGGGACCTGCAAGATGGGTTACGACGAGATGTCGGTGGTTGACGGCGAAGGCCGCGTTCACGGGCTGGAAGGGCTGCGCGTGGTAGATGCGTCGATCATGCCGCAGATTATTACCGGCAACCTGAACGCTACCACCATTATGATCGGTGAGAAAATTGCCGATGCCATTCGCGGTCGCGAGCCGCTGGCGAAGAGCACGGCGGCGTATTATAGGGCGAACGGTGCACCGGTCAGACGCTGAGTGCGTTTATCCCCTCACCCTAACCCTCTCCCCTTTGGGGAGAGGGGACGATTACACCCTCTCCCCAAAGGGGAGAGGGCCGGGGTGAGGTGTAAGTCTTTTACTTCCGAAATTCCTCTAACCGCTTAATCTGCCGCCCTTCCCCGTCAAAATTCTCCGCCGCCAGCCAGGCACGCAGTTCGGCGTCTCTTTGCGGCCACTCGCCGTCGATAATAGAAAGCATATCGCTATCGCGATTGCGCCCTTTGCGTACCAGCTTCTGACGCAGGCGTCCTTCCCAGACAAACCCCAGCCGCTCCGCCGCGCTGCGTGAGGCGACATTCATCGAATCGCACTTCCACTCCAGCCGACGGTATTTATGCTCGAAGGCGTTTTTCAGCAGCAGCCACACCGCTTCGGTGCCAATGCGGGAGCCTTTCATCCTGCGCGACCAGGTGACGTGGCCGATTTCCACCGAGCCGAGAAACCGCTCGATCGCCATATAGCTCACCAGTCCTACCGCTTTTTCGGTGGCTAAATCGATAACGGCAAAGGGCACAAGATCATCATCCAGCACCTTTCCCAGCACCCAGTGCGCGGTCGCTTCCACGCTTTCCGGCTGGGTGCTGGCAAGCCACGTCCAGTCGCTGTCGTCGCCCAGCGCATAGGCCTCGAACAGATCCGCCGAGTGACGCTCGGCATCCAGCGGTTCCAGACGGCAATACTGGCCGGTAAGCACCGTGCGGGTTAATACCTGCGCGCATTTCCAGTCGGGAACGATATCGTTAACGGTTTGACCATGTTGATTGATTTCGGGCACGGCGATGACTCCCTGAAAGGTAAGGAGTTTGTTATAGCAGGTTAAAAAGCGGACGAAAAGAGAGAACGTGTAGGCCGGGTAAGGCGTAGCCGCCACCCGGCAAAAAAATCACTTCAGCAGCTTCACCGTGGCATCAATGTCGATCTCATCTTCGGTGAAGATCAGCGTCGTATTCTGGAAGGTGGTGATCGCCAGCTTCTTCACCGTGCGCATTTCGCCCGGCTTTTTCTCGGATTTCGGCTTGATGCTGTTCATCAGCAGCCCCACCGACAGTACCGCGTTCTCTTTGTCGATTTTGGTATCAGCCGGCTCTTCTTCGTTAAACACCACGAAGGATTTGATGGAGGAGAGCTTCACGCGCTCGCCCGCAATAAAGAGATGTTTGCTTTCGGGGATCACCTTCACCGCATAGGCGGAAAGGCCTTTGTTATTGGTGGTTGGCTCAAAGGTCACCGCGGCATCTTTCTTAATCAGATCGGGGTTCGCGACCTTAATCACATGAAAATAGCGGTTGTCGCCGTTTTCATCTTTGATAAATCCAAAGCCTTTATCTTTAAACCACGTTGTGATTGTACCGTTCATCGCTGTTACCGCCTGTCAGATCGTAATGACTAAAGTTTTGCAGCGCGCAGTGTAATGCACAATGACGGAGGAGACAAAAAAAAGCCCCTGCACGGGTGCAGGGGAAAACTCATGTCAGAGCTTTTACCCTAAATAATTCGAGTTGCATGAAGGCGGCGACGCAGCGAATCCCCAGGAGCGTACATTAGTACGTGACTGGGGTGAGCGAGGAAAGCCAACGCACAGGCAACTTGAAGTATGACGGGTATATTAGAATTTAGTTGAACACCATTCCACCATCGATTAAGAGCGACTGGCCGGTCATGTAGTCGGAATCCGGGCCTGCCAGGTATGAGACGCAGGCGGCCACATCTTCCGGCTCGGACAGACGGCCAAGCGTAATGCGTTTGGCAAAGGTTTCGGTCCCGTAGCCGAGCGGTTTACCCGCCGCCTCGGAGACCTGACGGTCGATTTCCGCCCACATCGACGTTTTGACGATGCCCGGACAGTAGGCGTTAACGGTGATCCCCAGCGGCGCGAGATCCCGTGCCGCGGTCTGGGTTAAGCCGCGCACCGCGAACTTGCTGGAGCTGTAGACCGCCAGTTCCGGGTTGCCGGTGTGGCCCGCCTGGGAGCAGGCGTTGATGATCTTGCCGCCGTGCCCCTCTTTGCGGAAGGCGTCAATCGCGGCCTGGATCCCCCAGATCACCCCTTTCACATTGATGTTGTAGACCTTGTCGACAATGTCCGGCGTGATGGATTCGATGGGGGTAGACGGCGCAATCCCGGCGTTATTCACGATAACGTTAAAGCCGCCCAGCGCGGTGCGCGCTTTCTCCACCGCCGCAAATACCTGCTCGCGGTCAGAGACGTCCACCTTCACGGCAACGGCGTTGCCGCCGTTACGGATGATTTCATCGGCGACGGCTCTTGCCGTCTCAACGTTATAGTCGGCGATGGCGACGGCAAAGCCGTCTTTCACCAGGCGAAGCGCGATCGCTTTACCAATCCCCTGGCCTGAGCCTGTTACGAGAGCAACTTTTTGCATTTCTCTGTCCTTATCGTGAGTCACAAAATCTGGCTGAGATGGAGCTGGCCCATCAGCAGCGGGTTATCGCTGTAGTCGACGGGAATGGCCACCACGGCGGGGCCATCCACATCCATCGCCGCACGCAGCGTGGGTTCCAGCGCCTCGGCGCTCTCCACGGCAAAGCCTTTCGCACCGAAGGCGTCGGCATAGGCTTTGAAATCGACCGGGCCGAACTCGACGCCGGAAAGCCGCTGGTATTTTTTCTCTTCCTGAATCGCCACCATGTTGTAGGCGTTATCCACCCAGATGATGTGCAGCACGTTGGCGTTGAGGCGCACCGCGGTTTCCAGCTCCATGCTGGATTGAAGGAAACCGCCGTCACCGGAGACCGACACCACCTTGCGGCCCGGGTTCACCAGCCACGCACCAATCGCCCACGGCAGGGCAACGCCCATGGTCTGCTGACCGTTGGAGATCATCACCTGACGCGCCCGGAAGCTGTAGAGGTAGCGGGCGATCCAGATGTGGAAGCTTCCCATATCGACGGTGAGCGTCACGTCGTTATTCACGATGTCCTGCATGGCGCGCACGATGCGCAGCGGGTGCAGGGCAAACTGGTTAAGCGAGGCGCCGCGGCGATCGAGCAGATCGCGCTGATGCTGGCGATCGACCAGAATTTCGGAGGCCCGCTGGCTCAGTTCGAGCTTATGGTCGATGCGGTTAGCGAGCAGGTTCAGCGTTTCGGCGATGTCCCCCACCAGCTCCAGATCCGGCACGTAGTTACGCTCCTCATAGGCTGGCAGCACGTCAATGTGCACCAGCGTCGCGTCGCCGCTGTTCCACATGGACGGCTCGTACTCCACCGGGCTGTAGCCGATGCAGACGATCAGATCCGCCAGATGCAGCAGCCGGTCACCTGCCTGGTTATTGAACAGGCCGACGCGTCCGGCGAAGCGGGTGAAGTGCTCCTGATTCACCGCCCCGGCGGCCTGATAGGTGCTGGTTACCGGAATACGGCTTTTCTCCAGCAGCTTGCGCAGCGCGGCGCTGTTCGCGGGCTGGCTGGCCATCAGGCCGAGCAAGATGACCGGGTTTTTGGCGTTTTCGATAAGCTTCGCCACGTCGTTAATTGCCGACTCCGGTGCCGGGCCCATCAGCGCCGGGCCGCTGGCGGGTAAAATCGCGCCCGTCGCGGGCTGGTCGACAATATCCTGCGGCAGGCTGACGAATGCGCCCCCCGGCCTGCCGTGCTCGGCGGCGCGAAACGCGTTCGATACCACCTCGGCAATCGCGTCCGGTGAACTCACCTCCACGGCGTATTTGGTGACCGGGCTGAACATGGCAACGGTGTCCATGCTCTGGTGCACCAGCTTGGCTTTATCCGCGCGCTTCACCGCCCCGCCCAGCGCCACGACCGGGTCGCCTTCGCTGTTGGCGGTGGCAATGCCGGTGATCAGGTTAGAGCAGCCCGGCCCGGAGGTGACCAGCGCCACCCCGGCCTTGCCGGTCAGCCGCCCTACCGCCGCCGCCATAAACGCCGCGTTGGCCTCGTGGCGTACCGGGATAATCTCGATGGAGGAGTCCAGCAGGGAGTCAAAGACCTTGTCGATTTTCGCACCCGGGATCCCGAACACCTGCTTCACGCCCTGCGCTTCCAGCTGGCCGACAACCATATCGGCGCCGTGCGCCCACTGACGTGACTGTTTCTCACTGTTCACGGTAGTTCTCCTGTTAGTTTTCGACGGAACGGATCGCTGCATCAAGATTGCTGGGGTGAAGGTTGGCCTGTAAAAACGCGCTGTCGGCGGGCAGGTCAATCATCAGCTTGTGAATTTCACCGAAGGTGAGCACGCCGCTCTCCAGCTGATAGTCGAGCAGATGGCCCCCGCCCTGGCGGTCGTCGGTGATGAAATGCTCGTGATAGCCCGCCACGTTGATGCCCTGCATGTGCTGCGGCGTGCGGAACCCGACCAGCACCCCTTCGCGCTGGTTAAAGCGGAACACCGGCTGGTCGTCCAGCACGTCGGTCATCGCGCGGTACGGCGGCTTCTGACGCGGTACGGTGCGGGTGTGGGCGTGGCGGAAGTTGCCGTCAATGCGCAGCGCGCAGAACAGGTTGTCTGAGGGGATCTGCTGGTCGATTGCGTCGTGGATCTGCTGGCGGCTGACCGGCGCATCGAAGGTGATACGGTACTGCGGCTGGAACCAGGTCATCACCGCGAACGGCGTTTTCTGCTCTGGCTTCGCGGCCCTGGCGCTGCCGTCGGCGCGCAGCTGGTACACCTGACTGCTGAAGGCAATCATTTCACCGTCCAGCTCGTTGAAGGTCCCCAAACCAAAATCACCGTGTGCCAGCAGATCGGCGATGGTGGTCTCTCCTTCGTACACGCCGCTTAACAGGGCGCTCATTAGCGATGTCTGATAGATCACGCTGTCAGGATGCTGGGCGGAGAACCCGCGCAGGGTCTCGCACAGGCTGGCCTCACAGTCGCAGGCAGATGAATGCATCATCGTGCTCGTCCTCTTCAACTTTATTTAGAAAGGTTAAATAAATGTTGACCCGATTCAGCAGAGAGTTCCAATATAGAAACTATGCTGGTTTGAGACGTTTTAGATATGGAACTTCGTTATCTGCGGTATTTTGTCGCGGTTGCACGCGAGCGACACTTCACCAGGGCGGCCGAAGCGCTGGGTATTTCACAGCCACCTCTGAGTCAGCAGATCAAACGGCTCGAAGAGGAAGTGGGCACGCCGCTGTTCAGACGCCTGACGCGGGGCGTGGAGCTGACCGAGGCGGGAGAAGCCTTCTATGAGGACGCCTGCAAGATCCTGGCGCTGAGCGATGCCGCGCTGGAAAAGGCCCGCGGTATCGCACGCGGGCTGAACGGCAATCTGTCGATTGGGATCACCAGTTCAGATGCCTTTCACCCTAAAATTTTCGCGCTGATTCGCCAGTTTCAGGTGCAGAACATGGCGGTGCAGGTTCACCAGGTGGAAGCCAATATGTCGTCGCTGACGACGATGCTGGCGGAGGGGGAACTGGATATTGCCTTCGTGCGCCTGCCGTGCGAGAGCAGCAAGGCGTTCGAGTTAAAAATCCTCGACCGGGAGCCGATGGTGGTGGCGCTGCATCGCGACCATCCGCTGGCGGCGTGCGATTCGCTGGCGCTAGAGCAGCTTCGGGATACGCCGGTAGTGCTGTTCCCGCAGGAGGTCGCGCCGGGGCTGTACGAACGGGTTCACGGCTGCTGCGAGCGGGCCGGAATTGACGTGCAGCACGCGCTGCAGTCGTCACAGCTTTCATCCTCCCTGAGCATGGTTTCCGCGGGCGGCGGGTTTGCCCTGGTGCCGAAATCGATGGCGGCCATTTCTCCGCCGAATGTCACCTACCACACCCTGAGCTCACCGGAGCTTTATACCGATATCGCGCTGTGCTGGCGGCGCTTTGAACGCTCGCGGACGGTGAAGCGGTTTCTGGCGATGATGAGCGAGGGGTGACGGCTGTGCGGCTGTGCCCGGCGGCGCTGCGCTTGCACGGGCCTACGGTTCGTGTCGCGGGTAGGTTGGTTGGCGGTTTTGTAGGCCGGGTAAGGCGTAGCCGCCACCCGGCAATGCCCTTCTGGAAGCCGCCTCGCAAACTTTCAAGCAACCTTATGTAATTCAGGGTTATCCCTTTCCTTCCCTTTTTCGCCGCCGTAAAGTGCCTGCGTTGCGGCACATCCGTAACCGGGCGTAGGAACCCGTTAGCATAACATGACATTTTTTTGCACAACGAGGATGCTAAATGGCTACTACACCTAACTTTTCTTATGCGCTCTCTGAAGAAAGCGCTGTTCATCACCTCATAAATACGTCAATTTCCGATTTTGCGGATCTTTTCGAGCTAGCCGACGCCTGCACCGCGTATGTCAGCGTGCTGGTGGAAACTGACGATCCCGTGACGTTTCCCATACTTTGCGAGCGCTTGCTGGAACTGCTTAAACGCCTGCGTGAACGTTGCGATACGGAACTTCCCCCGCATCTGGTTGAACGGCTCATCGCGGGGGAGAAGATCGTTTCCTGCGTGCCGGACTGCTGGCAGGAAACGGCGTTGCAGGTGGATTATGCTGTGGCGTTAACGCTGGCAGTGATGGGCGGGACACTGCCTTCGAGCGTGGCGAAAGAACTCACTGGGCTACTGCATGATATGGTCTGGCTGCTGGCTGAGTTTGTGAAGGAGCCGTATATTCCGGCGCATTGAGGTGGGTGATGGGAGGCCGGGATTCTGCTGGGTAAGAAGCGGGATTTCGGCCTGATTGAAAATCCTATGCTGAGTTTTAAATTTCCTTCAATAGCAAACAGTGAAGTTTTTAATTCAACAACCGGACTATTTAGACGAACAATTAATCCGGTTGACATAATTTGTATTTATAGATAATTATATTAACCACATCATAAATAATTGGATATAAAACCAACTATATCTTTCGCTTCCAATGCTTTTGTTTCAAGCTGATAAATATGCATTACACCAATGTGATGTATTTCTGTGACTAACTCATCGTTATCAAAAGCAAATGGCTCAGTTCTGTCATCGCTATTCCTAGAAAAACCCGAATGTGTGTTTTTAAGCAAATACCAATCTCCATATTCATCTGATTCTGAATGCACCAAAACAATATTAACCCCAGTTTTATCTGAACATTCCACCCCCCCCCAAGCCAAAACAGATTTACCCATCATTGTGGGCTTAGTGATATGAAGTCGATTGTGCCCCCATATATCGTTTGCATATCGTTTAAGAACATCTGACTCGGTTAGAGGATGAAACCAAATGTCAACAAATTTTGTTTCAAAAAATATTTTGTAAGCTACATCAGTCCCTCTTGTTACTTCAGAAATTTTCATTTCTGCATTTGAACCAGAAACATTGTTAAAATCATTTATAAAGTCTGTTATTGGGGAAATTATTTCATTATTAAATTGAAATCGCAGAATTTTATTTTTCCTTTGCTGCTCTTGAGACTGAATCTGTTGCTTTGATAGTTCCTTGTCTCTTTCCTGGTCTCTTGATATTTTATTTTTTAGCACGTTATTTATTGCAGCTTTATGATTACCAGTATTTTTGGCAGAATCAGTTAAATCCTTCCTCACGCAATCCCAGCTTGTATAACGAGCTGAAGGTTTCTTTGACATTAATTTATTAATAACAAATGCAACTTTTGGTGAAATAGTTTTATTTATTTCATTCAACAATGGTGGTACAAATGTTAGATGAGCATATTCCCAGTTATTTTGTTCTCCAAATGCATGTTTTAATGCTGCAATTTGATAGAAAACATGTCCAATTGAATACATATCCATCTGAATTGTATTAGTTTCCGCCCGGTAGGCCTCAGGTGCAATATATGGTTCAGTACCCCATCCTTTGAAGGTTTTGGACCGGGTTTTTTCTTCAGCTATTTTCGCCAAACCGAAATCCGCTATTTTAAATACCCCGTCATCTATAAATATATTGTCTGGCTTTATATCTCTGTGGATGAGGACCTCATTGACAGCCTCCATCCCATCAATAATTTGGTGAAATATATTTAAACAAGTATCTTCATCTAAGAAAGAAGTTTGACTCTTCAGAAAATTCTCTAGCGACCCGCTATTAGCATATTCCATTAAAAGATATGGCGTATTGGGCTCGGATAATCCATCATGAAATCCATAATAATGAATAGTATTTTTATGAGATATTCTCCGAGCCTTTTCCCATTCATTTATCAGCGATCGATGATTATTATCGTCAGGGATATAATACTGGAGAGTTTTTAGCGCAAATCTTGAACCATTTTCCTTGTCTTCTATTAAGAAAACATTTCCCATTCCACCTTGCCCTAAAAATTTTGAGACAACATATTCCTTACCATCAATACTCACATAATCATTGACTCGAAACATTTCGTACCTACCCCATAAAAAAACATCATGAAAATATATTAAAATTCAATAAAACACTCTCTCGCATTTATTATAACACTTTTGACTTATCCCCTCAGTGATCAGTGTGTTAAAAATTAGAAGCATCCTTTTATGCCAAAAGCAGTTACATCGTTCATGGTGAACAGATCAAACTATCATCCATAATTATCTAATTCATTCAAAATTTCCTGAATACGCCACGTAGATCAAACAAATACTCCAAGTCGAGCTATACCTACCCCTTTAATCTCATGCCACCACCTCTTAAAGTGTGCGCACTCAATACATAAGCGCCGTTATCACTAGCATGTGAAAACTGCAGCCCATAGAAGTTTCCATATTGTCAACTCACCAGCCACCATTTATAATATTTCCAGCCTGGAAACATGGAGCAAGGATGCACGTAGTTTCAAGAGTGCCTTTCGACACAGCAGCCAGACATTTTCCCAACCAATCACTTGCCCTGGACGATCTTTACCGGGTGCTAAAAAAGGAGCACTACTCGTCACCAGACGACATGCGAAAGCGCTTTCCCAGCCTAGATCGGATGAAATACAGGGAAAAATGGTGTGTCATTGATGTAGGTGGCGGGTATTTAAGAGTGATGCTTTTTGCTGATTTTGAGCGGGGAAAGATCTTCATCAAACACATCAGCACTCACGCAGAGTATGACAAGCTCACGGACCTCTACCGGAGAACGAAAGAATGAACTATGCGGCAGCCATCAAAGCGGCAAACGATCTGACAAGCGAGCTTCCTTTCCTGGGTTCAAGACCGTCGCGTCAAGATTACGAGGATGCTCTGGGATTGGTGGAATATCTGATTGAGCATGACCCCGATAGCCCGCTGGTAGAGATGCTCACTACGAAGATCGATAAATACGAAAACGAGTCTCCGGTGTTTGCAGAATTTAACGCGCGTGTAGCCAGCATTCCGTCAGGCGTTGCGTTATTGCGAACGCTGATGGATCAGTACCAACTCACACAGAGCGATTTTGAGAATGAGATAGGCAAGAAATCTCTGGTGAGTCGAATCCTCAACGGACAGCGCACGTTAACTCTGGATCATATGCGCGCGCTGGCGAAGCGTTTTGGCGTGCCGGTAAGTGCATTTGTGGGGAATTGATGAGGATGATTTTTTATATTAAGAAAAAGTAACGCAGCCAAGCTGGCCATGTCGCGGCTTAAACTCCTATGGTAATTGTAGAGGCACGTCACTGCCTTCAAACACTTCTCTCAAACACTTTCCAAGCGATTTAGAGTCTTTTGCTGCAGGAATGACCACATGATATTCCCTGATACCAATCATTTTTACGGCATCTTCATTAAGCACGATCACAAGTTTGTCTTCAGTGAGCTGAACAGAACGAATAGAGTCTGTTAACTCATATTCCGTTGACTCACTCTGGAATCCAATACATTCATTAACGGGTAATTCATCTTCGTCGAATCGTCCGATAATGATAAAATTTTTTGGATCATGTCTGTCATCCCCTATTCCGATGGTGAATACATCATTTTCTTCATAGCAGTTAATACACGCTGCAATAAGATTTTTAACATTACTCATCAGTTCTCCTTATCTTGAACCGTTTTGATCCTGACAGATTTTATCGGAAGTCTGGCGTTCATTAAGATGGCTAATATTCTAAGAGTAACCTAAGATAGTACCCGTACCAATCTTTTATAGATTGCTATTTTTAAAAGGCAAAATATATATTCCCACCATAGCGAAACGGCTGTTGCTGCATTGATATTTGCTGCATCAGTTACGCCCACCTTTCAGCAATTGATGGACTTCGCAAAGTTCACCGCAAGTACCCTTTTATTAAAAATCAAGATCGACTTTAATTACACCTGATGCATTTATTTTATCATCCTGAACAGTAAGCATATCAACAAACTCATCGAAGGAGTTTGCTATTTTCGTCAGCCCGGAGATCACTGCTGAATCATTGAATATTGGATCAGACTCGTGCTCCCAAAACCAAATTTCTCCCGACACACCTCCCTTGAGGCAAAGACAGATTTGATTATCACCAGACGAGGCTCCTATCGGTAACCATTGTTCGCGAAAATCATTCCGGTATGTATCAGCCATTTCAAACACAGTATATTCTTTACCCGATTCTGCAAGGCCGTACAAAGACTCAAGCGTATCGTTTCCTTGCTCATCAGACCACGGAGATGGTTGTAACGCTTTGAAAACAACATTTACATCAAAAAGAACAGAAACACCAAAATGAAGTAAATAGACACGATAATTTTCAGAAATTGGCCCTGTTGATGCTTCTAATGTATTTAAAATCTTTTTCAGTTCATCTAATGGTAATAATGTAGATTTCACTCCAAAGCGCTCTAATTTTTTCAACAATGTTCTTTCCTCCATATATCTGATTCGTAGCCAATATGGGGCACATTGACATGAAGCTCTCTCGGCAGAAGAATTATGGTATTCGCAATCAGATAATGTGGAGTGTGCATTTTTTCCCTTAACAAATTTTGAGCCGTTTTCTGTGTAATGCCTTTTTTCTATGCAATGACATTATTACCAATGGTAAAATACAAGCATATCTGACATTCTTTTTATTACTGTTTATCTATTTACTAACATCATAATGCAAAAAAAATAAGCCATGATCATATTCTGATTATGGCTTTATTTTGAAATATCACAAATCAACAGTAACATTCATTCCCGCATCAAGAGATGCCTCACAAATTTTCTTGTAAAATTCCGTAAAGCTATTAGTAATTTTATAGATATTGCCGCACTCATTTTGCTCAGCGTTCTCAAACTCTTGGATATCATCCTCAGCATGTAGATGTGTTCTGTCCCAATAATACACACCTTGGCTTTCACTGCCATTTAATATAAGGTAAAAATTACCTCCAGGATCATCACCAATAATTAACTTATCATCAATGAAATCAAGTTCACTTAAAAAATTTTCATTTTGACGAAAGATGTCGTGGTTTGGATTTTTCATATTTATTCCAAAAAGGGCATAAAAGGCGATTACCCCTTCATCGACACCTTCATACTCTAACTCACAAAAATCCGGAGATTTTACAACAAAGCCATTTTTCAACTTGAGGAAATCTTTATAATCTTCAGGAAAACTGATTTTGAATTTTGCCTCCAAAACTTTAATTTCATCTTGAGTTGTAAGTTTACCGCATGAAATAGGCATAAGCTCTCCTTGCTAAGGTCATGACTTAGTGATCTTAGATACTCCACCTCTGTTATGGAAAAATCGATGGTAGTAATTAAAGCCGGAACTTAATAGTTTCCGGCAAATTCCATTCATTTCTCTAAATAAAAAACATGTACCCTAACCATAAAAATAATCAAAGAATGCATTAAAACCTTCATTACCGATAAGAGGAACAATTCTTTTCCGCAACTCATCAATAAAGTCATTTTTCACTTCGTCATTATCATCTGCTATATCAAAGATATCGTATTGACCATATACCAAATCAATAAGCTCAGCTAATGAAAATATAAATCCAGAGAGACTGCCAGCTATTTTCAATGGTTCAATTACATCATAACTAGCATAGACAGAGGTCTTCCCTTCATCGATAACCGCAATTATAGGTTTACCTCCACCTAAATCATCACCAAAAACAAGATAATTGTTTGGTAAGTATTCATAACCACTTTGAACCTTCGAGAGCTCACTGACAGAATGAATTTTAATTGGCGTGAAGCCTGTTTCAATCTTGAACTTTTCAGGATTATAATTTTTATATAAGTAATCAACATCTGTTGAACGAGGTAAGTTGGACGGGAAGGCAATGTCCAGATCATTGACGGTACTGAAACTCCCTGGCAGCGAGTATTTATTGCAAATGATAATAAGTTGTTTTAATGCTTTTTCAATCTCACTCACAATAGTATCAGACGCATCCATAAATATAGCCCTCAGTAATAACCAATTAAATTAGAAAAAAATTTATAAAAGCAATTAAAAAAATAAGGAAGTAAATGCATTCTGAATAAAAACATCATCTGTATTATATAAGCCGAAAATAATCAATATTAATCCGGCTTTTATTAATCACTTATCTTTACGAGTACTGCCAAAAACCAGCCACGATATTCCCGCCAGATATTTTTTTATACAAATATAAAGCACCGTAACCAAAGATGTAATCACCATCAAGCAATGCATCTGGATAATAATCTTCATCTATCTGCATGAAAAATTCATAACCATCTTTTTGCAAAGCATCAAAATAATAATCTTCCGATTGTATTAACCTTGCATCTTCGGTTTTAGTGATAAAGTCAAACTCTTCACTTTCAACCTTATCATACCCAACAATAACTGCCTTATTAATGTGTTTTATCGTAAATGCATCATTATTGCTTTCATCAGAAAACGTATGCGTAAAAACTTTTACTGAACAATTGGGGTAGATATTGTTATCAATCATATCATCATATCCTTCAGGAATAAGTATCGTAATATACTCATGTCCATCATCAGGATTCTGAACTGTCAAATAAAACTTATGCCCCTGAATATCATCTAGTTTATCTAAAAAGAATTCAGGGATATTTCCACCAATCCGCCCAATGACATTACCATCAGGCAGGGTACTTATTTTAGCGATAAGATTAGATTTTAACATTTTGTCAACCCATTTTTTCTGGCAAACCCAATAGACTCTTCTCTAAGTTTCATTGCCGTTTCAGTGGCAAATTTCTTAGCGTTTTGACGTTCCCAACCTCTGTTATTCACCAAGTCTTCGTAAATACCTCTTCGAGTAATTGCAGTATTCCTGTTGATATTCTGCAATGCGGACTGGTTTTTTAGTACATTAGGATTATGCAATCCATATTTGGCCTGTAATTTGGATATGGTTTTATGCATAGCGTTTTCTTGCAAAGCTATCGCTGGGTTGGTAGTTGCAATACCAGACATTCTACCTTTTATTATGCCATTATTTCTTAGCCAAGCATTTTGTAATAATTCATGTGCAGTTAAACCGTCTTTTGCATGGACGGGGCTTCCATAGCCTGCGATTCCAAATTCGTTTATTAAACCCAGCGGATCAATCCACCCCAACGGGTTCGGCGCATACTGATAAAGATTCCACCCACCATTCAACCCAATCGGATCCTGCACAATAAACCGCCCGACCTGCGGGTCGTAGTAGCGGAACAGGTTATAGTGCAGCCCCGTTTCACCGTCAGCGTACTGCCCGGCATAGCGAAGAGGCTGGTGCGCCATCGCCGTGCGATGCACAACCCGTGAGAATCCTTCGCTTTGATGGCGCACTTCGCCAAAGCTGCCGTACTGGCCGCTCCAGCGCACCGCGCCGCGCTCGTCGGTCACTTCCAGCGGGGCGCCGTTCAGATCGGAATTGAACCAGTAAATCTCACCGCTGCTCTGGTCACGAAGGTGATCCACCCGCGCCAGCGGGCTCCAGGCTTCATTCGGGTCGTATACATAGGTGCTGCACAGCCCGCTCTCCTGCTGCTCCTGCAGCAGGCGGTAGCCCTGCCACAGGAAGCGGGTGTCGGTGGTGCGGTGCGTCGTGGTGACGATTTTGCGCGTGCGGCGGCCCAGCGCGTCGTAGTGATAGCGCGCCTCAAACCGCCCTTCCGGTCCGGTTCCCCGGGCGGACACCAGACGGTTCTCGGCGTCATACGCATAATGCTGTTCATACAGCCCGTTGCGGCGGCTGATCAGGTTGCCCCAGTGGTCGTATTTCATAAACAGCGCCTGCCAGTGCTGCAGGCGGTTATCCGTAACCGGTACCGGATCGTCATTGGCGGCGAGGTTATCCGCGGCATCGTAGCTGAACTGCGCGCGGCTGTGCCCCTGTCGGGCCTCGTAGTGCTTCAGCAGACGTCCTTCTGCGTCGTAGCCGTAATCCACCTCACCGCGCAGGGTGTCGCTGACGCCGGAAAGCTCGCCGCGCGCGGTGTAGCGATACAGGCGTTCCAGTATCGCCTGCTCCGGCAGGGTCACGTCCGTGCTCAATTCGCTGCGCTGCAGGGTGCGTCTGCCGAGGCTGTCATACTGGCGGAGCTGATCGCGCGCGCCCTGGGTGCGGCGCACCTCGCGGTGCAGGCGGTCGCGGGTGAACTCGGTCACCAGCTGCTGCCCGAAGCGGATGGCGCTGACGTGGCCGGAGCCGTAGTGCAACCAGGCCAGCTTTTGATCGCCGGGCAGCGTCAGGCCGGTCAGGTTGCTCAGGGCATCCCATTCGTAGCTCACCGCGCCGTTAATGCCGGACTCGCTCAGCACGCGCCCGGCGGCGTCGTGGCGGTATGCGATCTCATCGCTTTCGATACCCAGGGCAACGCCTTCCGCCGTCGGCGTGCGGCGGATGCGGGCGATCTGGCCGCTCAGGTCGCGGAAGTAGCGGTATTCCGCGTGGCGCTGAGTGCGCCCGATCAGCAGCCCGCTGTCGTCATAGCTGAACTGCTGGACGCGGCGGGCGATACCGCCGTCGGCAGCAGGTCGTCCGTTTTCTTCGAGCGCGCAGAGGAACCCTCGCGCGTCCCATTCCATATGGCGCACGGTCTCGTCCGGGCGCGTTTCGCTGAGTGGGCGGCCCACGGCGTCGTAGGTGAAGCGGTATTCCGCCCCGTTGCCGTTATCGAGTCGCAGCAAGTTACCGCGCGGGTCGTATCGCCACTGGCGCACGCGGCCAATACGGTCGGTAAGGCTGACCGGGAGGCCGAGCGCGTTATAGGCCCAGCTCACCTCGCTTTCCAGCGGGTCGCGCCAGCCCGTGAGCTGGCCGCGTTCGTTCCACACCAGCGACTCGCGGCTGCCGTCCGGATGGATCACGGCGCTCAGCAGCCCGGCACGGCTCCACTCCCGGCGCGTGATATTCCCTTCCGCATCCTCGCTGGCAATCAGCTGCCCGAAGCGGTCGTAGGTGAAGCGGGTGACGCTGCCGGAGCAGTCGGTGCGCTGCGTCAGCAGCCCCTGGTGGTTCCAGACCAGGCGCACCACGCCGCCGATGGCGTCGGTGATGCTCTCCGGCAGGATTTCTTCATCATCGGGATAGCGATACGCGGTGGTGCTACCGGCCGGATCCGTTTCCGACAGCAGGCGACCGCGAAGGTCATACCTGGCCTGCGATGAGGTGCCGTCCGGGTACACCGTGCGGGTGATGCGGTCGGTCAGGCGATGCCAGTGATATTCCGTGCGGCGGCCCGCCGGGTCCGTCTCGCTGGTCATGCGGCCGTATTTGTCCCACGTGCTGCGGCGCATTGCGCCGCCGGGCAGAATAACGTCGCAGAGCTCGCCGTCGCGGTAGACAAACGTCGTCTGACGCCCGTCGTAATCCGTGAAGCGCGCGACGTTGTCGTCGTCATCCACCAGCCAGTGCGCCTGCGCGCCGTCTTCGCGGGTCGCGCGGCGGGTGCCGTTATCAAAATCGTATTCGAACGTCAGCTGTTCGCCGCCGCTGTGGCGGAAGCCAACCACGCGTGGCAGGCCGTCAATCTCCCGCCAGCGGTATTCGCTCAGCAGGCCGTTGGCGTCCTCGTGGGCGCTCATCAGCCCGTCCTGCCAGCTGAAGCGTCGGCGCACGCTACCGCCCCGGCCGGTCACGGAGACCAGCTGGCGCTGTTCATCATAAGCGTAACTGACCAGGCAGATCTCGTCATCCAGCCAGACGCCGACGAGCCTGTCACGGTCGTAGCGGCAGACCACGCGCTGGCCCGCGCCGTCGGTCAGGGCATGCAGGGTATTGTCCGCATTCCACTCGAAGAGGATATCGTTGCCGCAGGGTTCAGAGATGCGCTGGAGCAGCGACGGGGCATCATCCCGCAGCGGCGCATAGTGCCAGCGCTCGCCGCTGACGTCATACACCGACCAGCTGTCGTCCTGATGATGTTCAAGCCAGTTTTTTTCGCTTTCGCAGTAAGTGCGCATCCCTTTCGGGATCTTCGGGAAGGCGACGTAATCGCCGGACGGTGCGCGCCACACCAGGCCGTCCTGATACGGCTCCAGGCGGCTTTCCCAGAACAGGCTCCAGCCGCGGCCCAGCACGCTGTCGCCGGGGTTGCCGCTGCGCCAGTAGCGCTGCCAGCGCACCGGCAGACGGGAAGGCAGGACGAAATCCAGCTCATCATCCCCGCTGAGAAACTTCTGTCCGCTGACGATATCCACCGGGCGGGCGATGATCCCCGCGGCCGCCACGCCGGTCATCAGCGTACCGGCGCGGCAGGCGATACGGGCCAGCTTATTAATGCCAGGGATTTTCCCCAGCAGCTTAGAGAGCGCCCCGACTTTGCCAGCGGCACCGCCCCACCCGCCGAGCAGGCCGGCGAACAGCAGGGTAAGATCGGAGACTTTATACAGCCACTCGGGGACTTCAGACTGAATGGGCAGGGTTTGCTGCGGGTCGCCACCGATAATGACGTTGTCCGAACCGGTCATTACCTTCGCGTCGCAGGTGGTGCGATCCGCGATGCGGGACGCAGGCTGGCTATTAATGGAGACTCGCTTAGAGCCTTCAGCCATCTGCTGCGAGCCGTCGTCAGAACAGTCGACGGTGCTATCGGTGGCAAGCGCGGCGGGTTTACCGTTGATAAACACGTTGGGCGAGCCGGAGGTGATGACGCCTTTCTTCGTCATGCTGGATGCCCCGGCGTCCGCGATGCTGTCCCGGGCGGCGGTCGCCAGCTCCCCGGTGTAATACCCGACGGCCAGGCTGGCGCCGACGAGCAGGACGCCCACGCCAAGGCAGGATGCGCCGAGGCCGGCAATAAACATGGCCCCCGCCAGAATGCCCCCGGCGGCGGCAATCAGGCCACCGACAATCGTTCCGGCAATCATCCCGGCCAGCGCACCGGAGTGGCCGATATCATCACCAACGCGTGCTGCTTCAAACATAACAACGGTCCCTGAAGTTAATGGTGGAAGCGGAAGCTCCTGAGAAGATCGCCAAACAGCGCGCCGTCGGCATCGCCCAGCGCACGGGTACAGGTCATGGTGAACACCAGGATTTTATCGTCGTCGACGTTAAACACGGCCTGCTGCTGCCAGATGCGTTTCCCGTCGCGCAGGTAGCTGGCATGGACGGTTTCACCCTGTAAAAGGCCGTCGCCCAGCGTAGCGGCGCTGCGCTCACCCTGCTTCCAGCCCTTGATGTGTTTTTCCATCAGGGCGAGCTGGCGATCGATATACGCGGCAAGCGCTTCGCCGGCGTTGAGGCCATCGCGGGAGATGTTGAACGCCGGCGCATCCGCAGCGGGCGGCGCGAATACGTTGACGGTACGATCCTGATAACCCTCAGGAAAGTTAATCAGTCCTTCACTGAACAGGCACTGCGAATGTTGTTCTGACATTGAGCGGGTCCCACCACATATTTTCAGAAGCGGTAAGTTTCGCATATGTGTTTAAGGCTGACTATCCCCAGATTATTCCCCCACCGCCACGCTCGCCGACAGCCCCGCCACCAGCTCAACCCCCAGCGGTAACCTGTCGATATGAATGCGCACCGGCACGCGCTGCGCCAGCCGCACCCAACTAAAGGTGGGTTCGACGTCGGGCAGGCCCAGCCCGCCCGTCTCATCGTTGCTGTCCCCGATCCCATGCCCGATGCTCTCCACGTGACCCGTGATGACCGGCTCGTACCCCATCAGAACAACCTGCGCGGTATCCCCGACGCGAATATGGCGCAGCTTGGTCTCCTCAAAGTACCCCACCACCCAGAAGCTGTGCGCATCGACGATGGCGACCTTTGTCTCCCCCGCCGTCGCGTAGTCTCCGGGGCGAAGCCGCAGATGCGTGACGTACCCCGAGACCGGCGCGCGGACGGTGGCGTGCGCCAGATTAAGCTCTGCCAGATCCAGCGCGGCCAGCGCGCCGTGATAGTTGGCCGCCGCGACGTTCGCCGCGCTGCCGGTTTGCTGCAAATCCTCGCTGGAGATGGCGTTTTTAATCAGCGTGCGGCGATGGGCCGCGTCCTGGCGCATCAGCATTTCATGGCGTTTCGATTCCACATCAGCCTGCGCGCTGGTCACCGCTAGCTTAAGCCAGCGCGGATCGATGACGTAAAGCACATCGCCCCGGTTCACCCACTGGTTGTCCCGCACGGCCACGCTGATGACCGGCCCGGAGACGTCCGGCGCAATCTGCACCACGTCCGCACGCACGCGGCCATCGCGGGTCCACGGCGTTTGTGCGTAGTGTTTCCACATCATAAACGCCAGAAGCGAGGCCGCCGCGACGACGCTCAACGTCAGCGCATAGCGAGCCAGTAAAGAGAGCAGTGATTTCATGACAATAACCCCAACGCGGTCAGGCCCTGCATCAGCAGGAAAAAGGTGACAATCCAGGTTGAAACATCCATCAGCGGGCGAAACGGCAAGCGCCGGTAAACCCTGCTGAGAGAGAAAAGCGCGACGAGGCCCAGCGTGCAGACCAGCGCCGCGAGGGCGACCATCAGCAGCCCCGGAATAAAAACCCCGCCGATATTGAGATCGTTAACCATGGTCTGGCTCCCGTAATGCACAGTGCAGATCCACCAGCCTGAAGACAAACTGGCGCGTATGTTCATCTGCCGCAGGCAGATGGCGCGCGATAAGGGTAGCGATGCGTTCGCGTAATGCGTGGCGGTCAGCGGCGTTTATCTGCTGAAAAAGCGCGTCAACCTCCCTGCCGGGCAGTGTGTCACCGCGGCGTAAATGCATGACCGAAAGCCCCAGACGCAGCGCGTGTAACAGCCGATCGAGCGCCTGCTCTGGCGCACGCTCGCTGCGCTGCAGGCGCGGCAGCACCAGGGCGGTTCGGTCCATCATCAGGTTGATCCAGTGCGTTTCATCAACCCGCAGCGTGCCCTTCACGCTGCGGCGAATGTCGCGCTGGCACAGGTTCAGAAGACGCGTGATGGCGCCATCCGCCTGCACGGTTTGCAGCAGGCTCATGCTGACGACGGCATAGCCGGTGGCGGCAAAGAGCGCGATGGCGGTGTTGGCCGCAACGGCGAAATCTCCGCTGTAGTGCGCCCCCAGCTCGCAAAGAATGGGCAGCGTCAGGGTAATACCCATCGCCATAAACGTGGTGGGCGGACGCGCCTGAAGCGACCCGGCCAGCAGATACGCCGGGGCAAGCACCGCCACCAGCACCGGAAAATCGCTCACCAGCGGCAGCAGCGCAAAGCTGTAGAACAGGCTAATGACCACGCCCCAGAATGAGCCAATGATGTATTTCACGATGTGCGGTGCCGGGGTGTCGAAGCTACCAAACAGCGTGCAGCAGACCCCCAGGATAGACACCGCCGTACCGCCATCCGGCCACGCTGAGAAGATCCAGACCAGGCAGCCGCTCAGGATGATGGCGAAAGCCCCCAGCGCCGTGCGGGCGGCGGTAAGAGGATCGCGGTGGAAAACGTAGCCTTTCGCCGCGCGAGTTTGCATCTCCCCAAAGACGGGTTTGGCGTGAAGGATAGCCCCGGAAAGACGTTCGCACTGCTGCAGAAGCTCGATAGCCTCCGAGAGGTAGCGAATAAAACTGACCAGCAGCGCGTCGTCAAACGTCTGCGCCTGCGCGGCATACCGATCGATGAGAAACGCGCAGCGGAGCCTCAGCGCTTCTACCGTGGTGCTGGCGCCCGCGCCTTCAGCGGCAAGCCAGGCCTGAACGTCCTCCAGCAATGTCTGCACGTCGGCGGGCAGGGTTCCGATCGCTGGCAGGCGATCGTGTAGCTCACAGTTGACGATAACCAGCCGCGCCAACCGATCGTGAATCGCTTTTCTGGCCTGCAGCACCGGGGCTGAGAGGGCAAAATCGTACGGAATATGGTGGCTGATGCCCTGCAGGAACTGCAGCGCCAGGGCCAGATGCAGCGGGCCGGAAGCCGCGTCGGGTTTGCCGGCTAAGGTATCCGCCACCCGCCCGCGCGCGGCCTGTAGCGTCTGGGATAATTTAGCGTTGAACTGGCCTGAAACGCGCGCGGGCAGCACGTAGCGGTGAATCAGCGCCGCGCAGAAAATCCCAATCGCGATCTCCTGCACGCGGACGATGGCGACGTTAAATATGCCGCCGGGATCGGACACCGCCGGAAAACCAATCAGGCTCGCAGTGTAGCCCGCCAGCACAAAGGCGTAGGCCCGGGGCGTGCGCTCCAGCAGGGAGAGCCACAGGCAGAACGTAATCCAGCCCGTCAGCACCGCGCTGCACAGGACTGGCGTATTCGCGAAGGTGGGCACAATAAGAACGGTCGCGCTGGCACCTACCACGGTACCGGCCAGCCGGTAGAGGCTTCTGCTCAGCGATGCCCCGACCGACGTCTGCGACACGATGTACACCGTAATAATGGCCCACGAGGGACGCTCAAGCCCTATCGACAGCGCGAGGTAATACGCCAGCATCGCCGCGGCAAAACTCTTCGCGGCGTAGATCAGCGCCCCCGCGTCGTTTTGCAGCGCGACGGGCAGGCGCACGGGATGAGAGAAGATGTTTTTCATGCCGGAATTATTACCGGCTTGCAGACCCGCTTAAATACTCTATTCTGTCAAAAAATACCTAAATGTTGCCAGAATCGTGAAGCCTCAACTCGCCAATACGCTGTATGACCCTGACTCTACCGCCAGCCCGGCGGTGGCGCGTCATCTGGACTTCGTGGATTACGCCGCAGAAGTGCCGGTACATACCCACCGCAAGGGACAGCTGATTATTGCCCGATACGGTGCGGTGAGCTGTTACGCGGAGAATGACATCTGGATTGTGCCGCCGGACTGCGCCGTCTGGATCCCCGGCGGGATCCCGCACAGCGCCAAAGCGACCTGGAACGCGCATCTCAACTATTTGTTTATTGAGCCCGGCGCGGCGGCGCTGCCGGAGAGTTGCTGCACCCTGGCGATCTCGCCATTGATTAAGGAACTGGTCGACCGTCTGACGCGCGAGGGCGTGGATTATCCCGCCGACGGCCACGTCGCGAGGCTGATCCGGGTCACGCTGGACGAGCTCGCCAGCATGCCGCAGCAGAAGCTGAGCCTGCCGGTCTCGACCGATCCGAAAATTCGCGCCATGGCCGACGCGCTGGTTACCCACCCTGCGGACAGAAGCACCCTTAAGGACTGGGCGAAACGGCTCGCCCTCAGCGAGCGCTCGTTTGCCCGCCTGATGCAGCGCGAAACCGGGCTGAGCTTCGGGCGATGGCGCCAGCAACTGCATTTGATTATTGCCCTGCGGGAGCTGGCAAGCGGCGTACCCGTCCAGAACGTGGCGACAACGCTCGGGTACGAATCCGTGAATGCATTTATCACCATGTTCCGTAAAGCGATGGGAAGCACGCCCGCCCACTACTTTGCCGAACGGAAAAATAGCGGCCGTTAGGGCGGGGTACGATCTGAGCCAGGATCCCTCCGCGCTTATTGCGGCCATTTAAACACCAGGAAAACATTTTCTGCTTTACCGTTTGAACCGTTTCCAGGCCTGTCGCTACGGGCTGGGGGGATTCTGACGAGCTAACAGGAGCTATTAATCACCTCATAAATCGTCAAATTGATGTAACCCTAATAACAGGCCAACTATTTATTAAATTTGCAATCATTATTCACTTAATAAAGTTTTAAGTTAAACCACGACATTAATCATTAATACTTTATCCAGTTCCAAACCGTAAGATCCCATTATTTCTTAATTTTCATCAACGAAAACGAAGATCGTTTCATACCCATACTATATAAAAATTGACGGACCATTTTGTAAGCACTAGCGTTACCCTGGTTACGTAACCCATTAAACCAAAAGATTTTTTCAGGATTTCCTTAAATGGAGTTTTAAACAAATGGCTATTCCCGCTTACTTATGGCTTAAAGATGATGGCGGTGCCGACATCAAAGGCTCTGTCGATATACATGGTCGTGATGGAAGTATCGAGATTATCGCACTGAACCATGGCATAATGCAGCCCACGGACAAACATAACGGCAAGGCGACAAGTCTTCGCGTCCATTCCCCCTATTCTTTCGATAAAGAGATCGACGCCTCCAGCCCCTATTTGTACAAGGCTGTCAGCACAGGTCAGAAGCTAAAATCCGCAGAGATAAAGTTTTACCGTATCAACGATGCCGGTCAGGAAGTGGAGTATTTTTCCACCCTTATGGAAGGAGTGACGATCGTCAGCGTCTGTCCAATGATGCTTGACGTCAAAGATCCTGATTACGAGAAGCATAACCATCTTGAGCTGGTAGAACTGCTGTATGAAAAAATTACCTGGCGCTATGTCGACGGTAACATCATACATTCGGATAGCTGGAACGACCGCAAGACGGCATAAGGAGAACGTTATGGGATGGAAGTATGAGCAGTCGACCGGCAAGATGTATAAAGACGGTAAATTAATTGAGACCGGGTATTCCGGTGCTCTTACGAATAAAAACAACCCGGACCGTCAGCATGTGAAAGGACTGGGGCCACTGCCTCGCGGGACGTATAAAATCGCGGGTCATTCGAATTCTAAAGGACCGATAACCATCATTCTTGAGCAAACCTCGGGAGAAAGTTTTGGTCGCTCAGAATTTCGCATTCATGGTGACCACAAGTATGGTCCCGCCGGTTTTGCATCTGAGGGATGCATCATTCTCTCACCGTCAACGAGGCGTATGATCCTCCGCGACGGCGGCGTGCTTGAGGTAGTGCGATGAAATACCCGATCGTATTGCTGCTATCTGCTCTTACAGCCCCGGCAATAGCTGATGTTACTGACTGGTCTTCAGCAGTAAAGGGAATTGCCTCAGGTGATGCACACTGGATTGAGCAAGCCCCAAAGCTTGCTGCCGGTGCTGACGAGAACCAGGCAAAGCAGTTAGAAGATGCCTTAGCCGCAGCCCTCACCACAAACACCAACGCCACCCTGAAAGCGCTCCGCTCCATTGACGCCGGAAAATGGCCGCACATGGTAGGCAGCGATATTGTCTGTACTCCGCCTTTAGAGAAATCACCCGCCGAAATCGACGCGTTTTATCAGCGTACCCGCCGGGCACTGCTGGAAACCGTAGACGGTGCTCAATGCCTCTGGATTCTGGAGGCAACCATGGAAGAGCTAAACGCAGAGAAAACCCGTCAGGCTAAGTAGGAGTCACCCGGCGCACAATGGCCGGGTCTTTACCGTATCTCACCCCGGCCCCTCGCTCCCCGCCGCCAGCAGCGGCACCACCACGTCGCTGATGGGCACCGCAATCCCGTGCTTGCGGCCGTAGCGCTGGATCACGCCGTTGCGGATATCCCACTCCATCGGGCGGTCCGCCTGACGGTCGGCCAGGATCGACGTGCCCAGGTCCTCAGGCGCACGCTGGAAGTTCGCCAGGATCTCCTGCGCCACGTCATCATCCAGCTTCGCCCCTTCGGCGCGGGCGACGGTAAGCCCCTCGCGCAGGTAGGCCAGCGAAAGCTCGCTGATATCCTCACGCCTGAACATTCCGGCGCGGCGGTTAGAAAGCACCATCAGCCCGGCGACCGCGTTTTGCAGCAGCTTGCGCCAGGCGACGGTGGCGAAATCTGCCGAGAGTTCAACTTGACAGCCCGTACCGCGAAGCGCCTCCACCACCCGCTGCGCCTGCGGCACGTCCGGCAGCGTCAGGCGCGGCTTCGCCCGCAGCCAGACGGACGCATCGGGCTCGCGCTGGGCCGGGAACCAGACTACCGACGGCAGTACCGTCGCGCCGTTAACCCACGGTTCAAGCTGGGCTTTTTGCTCCACGCCGTTTTGCAGCGCGCAGACCACGGTGTTTTCATCGCACAGGGCCCGCAGCCATCCGGCGCTGTCGGCATTTTGCGTCGTTTTTACCGCCACGAAAACGAGATCGACGGGGCGCGTGATGACGGCCGGATCGGTTAATACCGGACCGGGCACCACAGTTTCACCCTCGTCGTGGCGCAGGCGTAATTCCGGGTGCGCGGTGCGTCCGCACAGCAGCGGCGTGCGGCCCGCGTCATGCAGCACGGCGCCGATGGTGGTACCAATTGCGCCAGGCCCAATCAGCGCAATCACTGGATTGTCAGACATGGTTAACTCCCCTTTTCGCTAAGCCTGCTAACAGTTATACCACCCTGAAAAGTGAGCGCCACGTCGTTGTCTATACTCAACACACAACAGACAACGGAGTGCGCCATGCCTTTACCTGATTTTAAATCCTCTGAACCTTTCACCCTCGGCATCGAACTCGAACTGCAGGTGGTTAACCCGCCGGGCTACGATCTGAGCCAGGACTCCTCCGCGCTCATCGCCGCCGTCAAAGACGACATCAAAGGCGGAGAGGTCAAACACGACATTACCGAAAGCATGCTCGAAATCGCCACCGGCGTATGCCAGAACATCGACCAGGCGGCGGCGCAGTTCTCGGTGATGCAGCAGAGCATCCTGCGCGCGGCGGCGGAGCAGCATATCCAGATCTGCGGCGGCGGGACGCACCCGTTCCAGAAGTGGCAGCGTCAGGAAGTGTGCGACGATGAGCGCTATAACGTCACGCTGGAGCGCTTTGGCTATCTGATTTTGCAGGCAACGGTGTTCGGTCAGCACGTGCATGTGGGGTGTCGAACCGGGGACGACGCGATTTACCTGCTGCACGGCCTGTCGCGCTTCGTGCCGCACTTTATCGCCCTCGCGGCAGCCTCGCCGTACATGCAGGGCACGGACACGAAGTTCTCCTCGTCGCGACTCAACATTTTTTCGGGGTTCCCGGATAACGGCCAGATGCCGTGGGTCAATAGCTGGCAGGAGTTCGAGGGGCTGTTCCGCCGCCTGAGTTCCACCAGCATGATCGACAGCATTAAGGATCTGCACTGGGACATCCGCCCCAGCCCGCACTTTGGCACCGTGGAGGTGCGGGTGATGGATACGCCGCTGACGCTCGGCCACGCGATTAACATCGCCGGGCTTATTCAGGCGACGTCGCACTGGCTGCTGAGCGCGCGGCCTTATAAGCATCAGGAAAAAGATTTTCTGCTGTACCGCTTTAACCGTTTTCAGGCCTGTCGCTACGGGCTGGAGGGAATATTAACGGACGTGCACACCGGCGAGCATAAAACCGTGGCGGACGATATCGCCTGGCTGCTTGAGCAGGTTGCGCCGTCGGCCGAGAAGCTCGGCGCGACGAGCGCAATCAATGAAATCGCCCTGCTGTTAAAGCAGGGCAAGAGCGAGGCGCAGCGCATGCGGGACTTTATCGCCGACGGCGGCTCGCTGATTTCTCTGGTGCAGAAGCACTGCGAGCTGTGGGCGACGAGTCCGTAAGGCCGTGGCCCCACTCGCGCAGGCGCTGGAACAGCACGAACAGCGCCGGGATAAACAGGATCCCCACCACGGTCGCCACCAGCATGCCGCTGAACACCGTGGTGCCGATGATGCGGCGGCTCTGGGCACCCGCCCCGGTCGCCAGCATCATGGGCAGGACGCCGATAATGAACGACACGGCGGTCATCATCACCGCGCGGAAGCGGCGCGAGGCCCCTTCCCGCGCGGCATCGACAATCGCCATCCCGTCCATGCGCCGCGCGCGGGCGAACTCCACGATAAGAATGGCGTTTTTAGCCGCTAGCGCGATCAGCAGCACCAGACCTATCTGCACGTACACGTCGTTGGCGTAGCCCGCCAACCACAGCCAGACCAGCGCCCCGCCGATGGCGAACAGCACCGAGAGCATCACGCTCGCCGGGAGCGTCCAGCTCTCGTACTGGGCGACGAGGAACAGCCACGCCATCACCACCGCCGCCAGCACGATCCATATCGCCTGATTGCCGGTCTGCTGCTCCTGATACGACATGCCGCTCCAGGCGTAGTCGTACCCCGCTGGCAAATTCTCCGCCAGAAGCTCGCCCATCGCCGCCATCGCGGTGCTGCTGCTCACCCCAGCCGCCGCCGAGCCGCTTACCGACACGGACGGGAACTGGTTGTACTGCTGCAGGAACGGCGCGCCGACGCTCGGCGTGATGGTGACGAGGTTGCTCAGGCGCACCCGCTCGCCGCTGTTGCTGCGCACGAACAGCTCGCTGATTTGCCCGGCGCGCTCGCGCCACTGCATCTCGTTTTGCATCACCACGTGGTAGACGCGGTTGTTGACGCTGAAATCCCCGGCGCGCGTGCCGCCAAAGGCGGTTTGCAGGCTGCTGAAGATGCGCGACACCGGCACGTCGAGGCGCGCGGCGCGCTCGCGGTCAACGGTCAGCGTCAGCTGCGGCACGTTGCTGCTCCAGGTGGTGAACACGCGGCTCAGCTGCGGATGCTGGTTAGCTTTCGCCAGCACCTCACGCGTCACGCGCTCCAGCTCCGCCGGGCTCTGCCCCGCCTGCGCCTGGATGCGCAGGTCGAAGCCGGAGGCGTTGCCCAGCCCCGGTAGCGTCGGCGGCGCGAAGGTCATAATGGTCGCTTCCGGCAGGGCCAGCAACTGGCGCTGCAGGCTCCCCATCACCTCGTCCAGCGGCGGGCGCTCGCTCCAGTCTTTGAGCATGATGGAGATAAACCCGCCGTTGGAGGCGCTGGTGCCGTTGAGGATGTTAAACCCGGACACCTGAATCACGTCCTCCACCGCCGGGTTTTTGGCGATGAGTTCGCGCGCCGTGTTCATCACCGCTTCGGTACGCTCCAGCGAGGCCGCTTCCGGCAGCTGGACGCTGGCGAAGAAGTAGCCCTGATCCTCCTGCGGCAGGAAGCCTTTTGGCATCGACATAAAGCTGAACACCACTACCGCCGCCGCGCCTGCGGTGGCCAGCAGCGCCAGCCACGGGCGCAGGTTTAAGACGTGCACGATGCGGGTGTAGAAACCGCGCGTGGCGTCCAGCCCACGGTTAAAGGCGCGATAGACTGCCGCAGGTTTATCCGGGCGCGGTCGCAGCAGCAGCGCGCAGAGAGCGGGCGTCAGGGTCAGCGCCACCAGGCTTGAGAGCGTGACGGCGGTGGAGAGTGTCACCGCGAACTGGCGGTACAGCTCGCCGACAATCCCCGGCAGGAGCGCCACCGGCACAAACACCGCCAGCAGCACCAGCGTCGTCGCGATGACCGGCCCGGCAATCTGGCGCAGCGCCAGCGCGGTCGCCGCCGTGCGGCTCTGCCCTTCCGCCATCAGCGTTTCGACGCTCTCCACCACCACGATGGCGTCATCCACCACCATGGTCAGCGCCAGAATAATGGCGAACAGGCTGAGGGTGTTTGCGGAGTAGCCGAGCGTGTAGAGCACAGCAAATGTGCCCACCAGCGACACCGGAATGGCGAGCGCGACAATCAGCGTCGCGCGCCAACTTTGCAGGAACAGGGAAACGACCACCACAACCGCCAGCATGGTGAGCGCCAGCGAGACGCCGATCTCCTTAATGGTGGCGGCAACAAAGGTAGTGGTATCAAATTTCACCTCGTAGACCAGGTCGTCCGGGAAGCGCGTCGAGAGGCGCTCCAGCTCCGCGCGCACCGCGTCGGCCACGCGCAGGGCGTTGGCGGACGGCGTCGGGTAGATGCCGAGGTAGGCGGAGTCGTGCCCGTTCAGCTGCGCGCCGGAGCTGTAGCTGCGCGAGCCGAGCTCGATGGTGGCGACGTCCTTCAGGCGCACCAGCTGGCCCATCTCGCCCGCGCGGATAATGATGTCGGCAAAGTCGTCGGCCTGGCTTAAGCGTCCCAGCCCGTTGATGGTCAGGGTCTGATGCTGGCCGTTAAACACCGGCGGCGTGCCGACCTGGCCTGCCGCCCCCTGCACGTTCTGCTCGCGCAGCGCCTGCGCCACGTCGTCGGTGGTGACGTTCAGGGCGTTCATGCGGTCCGGACGCAGCCAGATGCGCATGCTGTAGTCGCGCGCGCCAAACATCTGCACCTGCCCAACGCCCGGCAGGCGAGACAGCGCCTCGCGCACCTGGGTGCTGGCGTAGTTGCTGACGAACAGCGGCGTGTGGGTGTTATTCGGTGAGTAAAGGCTTACCCCCATCATCAGGTTGGTGGCGCGCTTGCGCACCTGCACGCCGTTTTGCTGCGCCTCGGTCGGGAGCTGCGCCACGGCCTGCGCCACGCGGTTCTGCACGTCGATGGCGGCGAGGTCTGGATCGGTGCCCGCCGCAAAGGTGATGTTCAGGCTATAGGTACCTTCGTCCGAGCTGGTGGACTCCATATAGAGCATGTGATCCACGCCGTTCAACTGGGTCTCCAGCGGCGTGGCGATGGCCTCCGCCACGTCAGACGAGCTGGCGCCCGGCCAGCTGGCCGACACATTCACCACCGGTGGCGTGATCTGCGGGTACTGCTCTACGGGAATAATCCTCAGCGCGATGGCCCCCAGCAGGGTAATGACCAGCGCAATCACCATCGCGAAGCGCGGGCGTTTGATGAAAAACGTCAGCATGATGGCTCCTTAGTTTAGTATCTGGACGGCTGCGCCGGGCTGCACGCGCTGCGCGCCGTCAGTAATCGCTCGCTCACCGGGCTTCACGCCGGAGGTAATCTGGAACTGCTGGCCGATCTGTCCGGCAATTTTCAGCGGACGCATTTCGGCCTTGCCGTCGGCGTTAACCACCCAGGCAAAGAATCCGTCGCCGTTCTGCTGGACCGCGGCGGCGGGCAGGGTCAGCACCGGCTGCTCGCTGGCCGGGCGCAAATACAGGTTCACGTTGCCGCCGGGCAGGAGCTGATGGCGCGGGTTGGCAAACTCGGCGCGCAGCATCACGCTGGCGGTGCGCGGGTCGATGCGGTTGTCCACGGAGGTCAACTCACCGCTGACGCGCTGGCCGTTGCTGTCAATTAACGCCTGCCACGCCTGCTTCATGGCGCTGATATCCGCATGCTGTCCGGCTTTGGTTGCAAACGCCCCCTCTTCCAGCGCAAAGGCGATGCGGATGGGATCGAGCTGCACGACCTCCACCAGCATGCCGCTGGCAGGGTTGACCAGGCTGCCGACGTGGAACTGGCTGTGCCCCACACGGCCGTCAATCGGCGAGGCGATGCGGGTGTAGTTCAGGGTGACGCTGCGGGTGTCGAGCCGGGCTTTGGCCTGCTCCAGCGCGGCGCTGGCGACGTCCCGCTGCATGCGGGCGTTGTCCACGTCGTGACGGCTGATGGCGTTGCTGCTGCCCAGGCTTTCAAAGCGGGAAAGCTGCTGCTGCGCCTGACGCAGCGTGGCTTCGGCGCTTCTCACCTCGGCCTGCGCCAGGCGCAGGGCGGCGCGCGGTTCGGCGTCGTCCAGCTCGAACAGCACGTCGCCTTTTTTCACGTACTGCCCGTCGCTGAAGTGAATTTTGGTGATCACGCCTTCCGTGCGGGCGCGCAGCTCAACGGTGTGGATGGCTTCGATGCGGCCCGGGATCTGACGTTCGGCGGCGTGGGCGGTCTGCTCCACGGTGGCGACGCGAACGGGAATGGCGTCGGCGAATACGGGTTGCAGGGTACTGACAAGAAGTGCTAACAGGACCGGGAATTTCATGGGAGTACCTCAGCGTTGTCTCCCCTCACCCCGGCCCTCTCCCCAAGGGGGCGAGGGAGAAAACCGTGCCCAAGGGAGAGTACCTGACTGTCCCCTCTCCCCTTTGGGGAGAGGGCAGGGTGAGGGGTAAGGTTTTCGTTATGCAGCCTTACGGAACCTGCGGGTCAGTCGCTTCTCGATTTCGACGACGAAGAACATCACGCCCGCCACCGCCAGGGTCACAAACCAGTAGCGCAGCGGCAGCGCTTCGGTGCCGAACAGCATCTGCATAAACGGCAGGTAGATAATCGCCGCCTGGAGCAGGAACAGCACGCCCGTCACCAGCCAGATCCCTTTGTTCGCCAGCAGGCCGCGGTTCAGGGAGAACCCTTCGGTGTTGCGGCAGTTAATCATGTACACCCACTGGGCGCAGACCAGCATCTGCAGCAGCACGGTGCGGATGAACTCCGCGCTGTGGCCGCGCGGGGCCAGCCAGGCTTCCAGCGCAAAGGCGGCGATGGCAATCATGGTGCCGACGAAGGCCACGCGCCACACGGCGTAGGCGTCCATGACGTGCTGCCCGGTCTGACGCGGCGGACGGCGCATGATGTTGCGCTCGGCGGCCTCAAAGGCCAGGCCGAAGGAGAGCGTGGCGGAGGTGGCCATGTTCATCCACAGAATCAGCACCGGCGTCAGCGGAATGATGTTCCCCGCCAGTAGCGCAATCACAATCAGCAGACCCTGCGCGAGGTTGGTCGGCATGATGAACAGAATCGTCTTCTTCAGGTTGTCGTAAACGCGACGCCCCTCTTTCACCGCGCTGGCGATGGTGGCGAAGTTATCGTCCGTCAGGACCATGTCCGCCGCCTCTTTGGTCACTTCCGTGCCCTTGATGCCCATCGCGATGCCCACGTCAGCCTGACGCAGCGCCGGGGCATCGTTCACGCCGTCACCGGTCATGCCGACGATTTCGCCTTTGTCCTGCAGCGCTTTCACCAGGCGCAGCTTATGCTCCGGGCTGGTACGGGCGAAGATGTCATACTTCACCGCGGCTTCCGCCAGCGCGGCGTCGTCCATCTTCTCCAGCTCGTAGCCAGTGACCGCCTGCTCACTGTTGGTGATCCCCAGCATCTGGCCGATGCTCATCGCCGTCTGCGGGTGATCCCCGGTGATCATCTTCACGCGGATCCCCGCCTGCTGGCAGGCGTTAATCGCATCAATGGCTTCCGGACGCGGCGGATCCATCATCCCGGCGATGCCGAGGAAGATCAGGCCGTGGCTCAGGTCGTCGTGGGTCAGTTCCTGCTCGCCGTTCGCCGGCTTAAACGCCGCGGCGACCATGCGCAGCCCCTGACGCGCATAGCGCTCCATCTCGGTTTCCCAGTACGCGCGGTTGAAGGCTTCTGCACCGTTGCGGGTCTGCTGCTCGGCGCACAGGGCGAAAATCACGTCCGGCGCGCCGGTGATCAGGATCTGCTCCTCACCGCCAATCTGGTAGTGGGTGCTCATGTACTTGTACTGCGAGTCGAACGGGATCTTGTTAACCAGCGTGGTCATGACCGGCTCAAGGCTGGCCTTCGCCGCCAGCACCTTCAGCGCCCCCTCGGTCGGCCCACCGGTGATGCCCCACAGGCCGCGCTCGTCCTGAATCAACTGGCTGTCGTTGCACAGGTCGATGGTGCGCAGGTACTGCTCCAGCACGGTGCCAGGCTGGATCTGCACTGGCTCGTCGCTGCCTTCCAGGAAGATGTTGCCCACCGGCTCGTAGCTGTTGCCGTCCACGCGGTAGCAGGCGTCGGCGGTGATGATGGCTTTGACCGTCATCTCGTTCATGGTCAGGGTGCCGGTTTTATCCGAGCAGACCACGGTCATCGCGCCCAGGGTTTCAACCGTTGGCAGCTTGCGGATAATTGCCCGCTTGCGCGCCATCGCCTGCACGCCCAGCGAGAGGATGATGGAGATAATCGCCGGCAGACCTTCCGGCACGGACGCTACCGCCAGGCTAATCAGGGAGAGCAGCAGCTCGCCCATCGGGATCTCGCGAAACACCAGGCTGAAGACAAACAGCGCGGCCATCATCGCCAGAATAATGGCGAAGATCGCTTTACCCAGCTTGTCCATCTGCACCAGCAGCGGCGTGCGGTGCTTTTCGATGCCCGCCATCATCTGGTTGATGTGGCCAAGCTCCGTCTCCTTACCGGTCGCGGTGACCACGCCGACGCCACCGCCCGCGCTGACGGTCGTCCCGGAGAAGACCATATTGGTGCGGTCGCCCAGCGGCAGTTCGCCGCTCAGCGGATTAATATGTTTATCCACCACGGTAGATTCACCGGTCAGAATCGCCTCTTCCACGCGTAAATTATGCGCTTCGATTAAACGCATATCCGCCGGAATACGATCCCCCGCGCGTAATACAATAATATCGCCCGGGACTATTTCAATTGTGGGTATCGTTTCGTGGTTGCCGTTACGAATAACGCGCGCCTCGCTGGAGAGCATATTGCGAATACTCTTCAGGGATTTTTCCGCGTTGCTTTCCTGAATATGGCCAATTAATGCGTTGATTACCGCGACGCCCAGAATAACCAGCGTATCAACCCAGTGGCCCATTACTGCCGTTAATACGGCGGCGGCCAGCAGGACATAAATCAGCACATCATTAAAATGGGCCAAAAAACGCAACCAAGCGGGTTTACCTTTTTTCTCCGGCAGCGCGTTCGGACCTGATTTTTGCAGACGCGCCTGCGCCTCTGCACGATCCAGACCGCTGGCCTGGCTTTGCGTCTGCGCAAGCACCTGCTCGACGGTCTGCTGGTATGCCAGCCCGCCGGAAGGCGGCACGTTTGGGGACAATTTTTTTTCAGTCATCGTATTTTTCCTTCAATATCCGGTGAACAGAAGCCTGAATTCCTTTCTGGCTAAATAAATTCATTATTAAGTCTTGCGGGTAAAATTGATCTACCGCAATATATTTACTACTGGGTTATTCAAAATTGATTAAAATTATTTCGACACGCTGATTTTTACAAAATATTTCTAAACCAACATTAAACGAGGGGGAACCATGTTTGGTATTTATCGCGGACGACGCCTGGCGTTATACATTGTCGCAGCCATTGTTATTGCCACGTTAATTGGATACAGCACTTATATGTTTGTAAAATTATTTTCCTGATACAGACATTTATTTACATAACGCGATATTAATATAAACGCCGGGTCGTATGTTGTTATTTATTCGCAGTAATAATGTCGTTATTTTATTCAAAAAGGCCCACGGGGCTGATATTGCTTTACGATACAGAATGCCGGACAATGACATTTTTAACTGACGATTAACATTACGATGAAACACCCGTTAGAATCGCTGCTTACGGCGGGGGGCATTTTATTGCTGGCCCTGATCTCCTGCCTGCTGTTACCCGCGCCGTCGCTGGGTCTGGTGCTGGCGCAGAAACTGATGACGACCTTCCATATGGTCGATCTGAACCAGCTCTACACCATTTTGTTCTGCCTGTGGTTTTTAGCGCTCGGCGCCATCGAATTCTTCATCCTGCGTTTCGTCTGGCGCCGCTGGTTTTCACTGGCGTCGTAGGCCGGTGAAATCGCGCATGCCGTGGATCAGCGCTTCACACCAGGCCGCGTAGTCGTGACCGCTGGATGAGGAATGGAAGCTGACGCGATACCCTTTCTCCCTCAACGCCCGTTCGAAATCCTGCGTGGTGCGATAAATGCCCCCGCCCGGCCCCGTGGTTTCAAACTTTCCGGCCTGTAGCCAGAAGCGCACCGGATACGGCGGCGACTGCTGATACTGCCGCGTCAGCCAGCCGGGCGCTTCCCCTTTCGGCGCCCACCAGTACGAGCCTGAAAGACTCAGCACGTTACCAAACAGGCGCGGATAGCGCAGCGCCACCCACGACGAGGCAATTCCGCCGTAGCTCGACCCCGCCAGCACCGTTTTCTGCCGCTGCGTCGCGATGTCCTGCCCGCGCAGCCAGGGCAGCAGCTCGTGCGCCATAAAGTCGGCGAAGTCCGGGTTCGGCGGCAGCTCGTTGCCGCGTCGGGGGTGATCGAGGCTGTCGATAAATACCACGTTAATCGGCGGAAGATGGTGGCGGGCAATAAGACCGTCCAGCACGTTAGCGAAATGGTATTCATCCTGATAAATCTGCCCGTCGAAGAGGATGAGCGTCCAGCGCGCGGGCTGCGCGCCGCGCGGTTTATAGATCATCACCTCGCGGGAATTACCGAGGATTTTGCTGGTGATGCTCTGGCGGCTTAATGACCCGTGGACCAGCGGCTGGGCCGTGGCCTGCGCGGAGCAATAGCGCGCCGGGCTGAGATCCAGCAGCGAATAGCGGTTCCAGCGATCCGCCTTCTGTTCACCAAAGGTATGCGGGTTGAGCGGATCGGCCTGGGCGCTCACCAGGATCGCGCGGCGCTGGTCGCGTGAGGAACCCTCGACGATCGGCACATCGGGCGCGAGCTTGTACTGCATCACCGTGTCGGCGGGCACCACATAGCTGCGAAACCAGACGTCGCTGTTGCCCAGACGAAACAGCGGGTCGTGATCCCCCGCCGGTGAGCCGAGAATAAAGACGTTATCCCGCGCGCCCCGCCACAGGAAGGTGACGCGCTTATGTTCTGCGTCTACCGGCTCCACCATCGGCGTTCCCTGCCGAATCTGCGTCTGCCAGAACGCGTCGGTACGCCCTCCGGCAGCAATCTCTTTTGCCAGCGCCTGAAGCGTCGGGCTTTCAGGCGCCAGCATCTGTACACGCGGTAGCGCAGATGTCTCTTTCATCCGCCACTGAAAACGCCAGGGTTTACCCGCTTCGCCGTGCAGGACCAGCGAGGTGCTCTGCTTTACCGGCAGGGCAAACAGCAGCGCGTGTTCGCCATCGGCGGGCCCATTTTCAACCAACGTACGAATGCGGCGGTTTTGCCCGTCCAGCAGGCGGGCATCCGTTACGCCATTCAGCGTGGCGGAAACATAATTTTCAGCAAGCTCTGGCAGCATAAAACAGACTTCACCGCTGGCATCAAACTTCCCCTGGACGTCTCCCTGCCGGGAAGAGTATTCGCAGGTTGCCGCCACCGCAGGCAGCACACCTATCCCGAGTAATAATCCGCTCCATACCCTCTTCATTACCGCTTGTTCCCTGACGAAATTTGTTATCAACGCTAATGCAAATGGTAATTATTTGCAATATCATCTAACACGTTTTAACGGTGTTTTTATGGCGATAGCAACCAAGGACGAGTCGAAAAAATGTTTAAGAATAATAAGATAATGCAGCTGTGGCTGATGAGCCTGGCGACGACCAGCGTGGCGGCTCAGGCTGAAAATAGAGAAGAAACCATAACGGTGACACAGGGCGTGAGTGCAGACCCCACCGCCCCGGTAAAAGGGATTGTGGCAACCCAGACGCTCTCCGCAACCAAGACCCGCGCGGAGATCGTGAAAACGCCGCAGTCGGTATCGGTGATCACCCGCGATCAAATGCAGATGCAGGACGTGACGTCCGTATCGCAGGCGCTGCGTTATTCGGCGGGCGTGTTTACCGAGTACCGCGGCTCGTCGAACCGTAACGACGAGGTGTTCGTGCGCGGTTTTAGCTATGTGCCGAAGTTTCTCGACGGCCTGAGCTTCGGCGCAACCGCCTCATCCCAGACGGGTACGATTGACCCGTGGTTACTGGAGCGCGTGGAGCTGGTGCGTGGCCCGGCGTCGGTCCTGTTTGGTCAGGTCAATCCGGGCGGGTTAATCAGCATGACCAGCAAACGGCCGACCGCAGAACCCATCCATAACGTGCAGTTCCGCACCGGCAATAACGATCTGGCCGAAGGCGCGTTTGATTTCGGCGGCAGGCTGAGCGACGACGGCCGCGTGCTGTATCGCGTCAACGGTATCGCCCGTACCCAGCACAATCAGGTGGATGATTATAAAGAGACGCGGATGGCGATTGCGCCGGCCATCACCTGGTACCCGAACGACCAGACCCGCTTTACGCTGCTGACCAGCTACCAGAAGGATCCGGATGCGGGCTACCGCAACTTCCTTCCCGCCTACGGCACCGTCAAAAGCGTCGACGGGAAATATATCCCGCGCGACTTTAACGTCAGCGATCCGAATTACAATCAGTCCTGGCGCGAGCAGACGACGATCGGCTACGAGCTGGAACATCAGTTCGCCGACGATCTCACCTTCCGCCAGAACGCGCGTTACGCTGCCATCAAACAAAAATACCGTTACCTCGTCTACGCCAGCAGCGCGGCCAACAGCACGGTATTAACGCGACGCGCGCAGCATGAAGAGCGCACCACCAACGAATTTGGCCTGGATAATCAGCTTGAGTATCTGCTGGAGACCGGCAGCGTCAGCCACACCCTGCTCGGCGGGTTCGACTACAAGACCAGCAAAGATAAGCAGCTGCTGGCACGCGGGAGCGGTTCACAGTATGACCTCGACTGGACGAACCCGGTGTACGGCGTGAACGTGGATGAAAGCGCCTTCAAAACCGCCTCCGACGAGCAGCAAAATCTCGACCAGATGGGGTTGTATTTGCAGGATCAGATGAGCTGGAACAGCTGGGAATGGCTGGTCTCCGGGCGCTACGACTGGAGCGAAGTGCGAACCAACGACTTCACCGACGGCAGCGTTACCCAGCAGAACGACAGCAAGTTCACCTGGCGAACCGGCCTGCTGTACGCGTTCGATTCTGGCCTGTCGCCGTACGTCAGCTACAGCACCTCGTTTGAACCGAACCTGCAAACCAGCCGCGCGCCGGGCGTTGCCCCCTTCAAGCCAACCACCGGGGAGCAGACCGAGATTGGCCTGAAGTATCAGCCGGTCGACAGCACGCTAATGACCCTCGCGCTGTACGATTTAACCCAGGACAACGTGGCGACCTATAACAGCGCCGAAGGCTGGTTCGAGAACGCGGGCAAGGTGCGTTCGAAAGGCGTTGAGGCGGAAATCCACTCCACGCTGATGGACAACATCAATCTGATTGGCGCGTATACCTACACCGATGCGAAAACCAAAAGTACGACGGTGGCGGGAACAGAAGGCAAAACGCCTGCGCGCATTCCGGCGCATATGGCATCGGCGTTTGCCAGCTATACCGTTCCGGGCGGCGCGCTGAAGAGTCTGACCGCTGGCGTGGGGATGCGCTACATCGGCACCAGCTACGGCGATGCGAAGAACACCTTCAAGGTGCCGTCGGTGGATCTGTATGACGCGATGCTGAGCTACGATCTGGGCGAGATGAACCGCAGCCTGAAAGGGGCGAGCGTGCAGTTCAACGTCAATAACGTGGCGGACACGAAGTATGTGGCGTCGTGCGCAAGCGATACGGCGTGCTTCTACGGGATTGGCCGTACGGTGACGGCAACGGTGAATTACCGGTGGTAAGTTATCTGTAGGCCCGGTAAGCGCAGCGCCACCGGGCAATTAACGGGCACCGTGCCGACAAAAAAGCCGGGTGGCGGCTACGCCTTACCCGGCCTACACGCGACATGTTAATGTGTCTGGCTATGGTTCTCTTTGCGGTACGCACCCGGCGGCTGGTTGAACGTACGGGTGAAGATGCGCGTAAACGTCTGCTGCGAATCAAACCCGTAGCGCAGGCAGATATCGTACACGCGCGCGTCGGATTCACGCAGGTCACGCGCCGCCAGCAGCAGCTTGCGCTCGCGAATGTAGCGCCCGAGGCTTTCCCCTTTGTACTGCATAAACAGCCGCTGCAGATGCCACTTCGAGTAACCCGCGTGGCGGGCAATCTCTTCGATACGTAATGGCTGGTGCAGATTGTCGTCGATCCATTCGACGATAGTGTCGATGACTTGAGCGGAAATGGTCATACCGCTGTCCCCCTCTGCTTCTTGCTTAAACATTATTCCCACCACTCGCGAAATGCCTGAGTGGTATCACTCACCCGCACGGGCTCACCCAGTTCCGGCGTCAGCAGCCGATAATTTTTGTCCTTGCTGGCGCGCGCCAGCTGGATCAGCGGGTCGTTCCACGTGTGTTTCGCCAGCACGAAGCGCCCGTTGTGCCCCGGCACCACCGCTTTGGCGTTCAGATCCGCCGAGGCCTGCGCCGTTTCATCCGGCAGCATGTGGATGTACTTCCAGTCCTGGTCGTACTGGCCGTTTTCCATGATGGCTAAATCCACCTCGCCAAACTGCTCGCCGATGGCCTTAAAGTGCGGGCCGTAGCCGGAATCTCCGCTGTAGTAAACCTTCTGCTCTGGCGTGACGAACATAAAGCTGCCCCACAGGGTCTGGTCGCGCTTGATGCCGCGCCCGGAGAAGTGACGCGCCGGAAGAACATGCACCGTTAATTCATCGCTGATGCGCACCAACTGGTTCCAGTCACGCTCGTCGATGATTTCCGGGTTCATCCCCCAGTAGCGCAGGTGAGATCCCACGCCCAGCGGCGTCACCACGCGCTTCACCTTCGGCAGTAGCGACCTGATGGTGGCGTAATCCAGATGATCGTAGTGATCGTGCGAGATAATAAGCAGGTCGATCTCCGGCATGCTCTGCGCACTCCACGGATACTCCCCCGCAAACGCTTTATTGAGAAACGAGAATGGCGCGGCGTAGTTACCGAGGACCGGATCGATCAGGATGCGTTTACCCGCCAGCTGCAGGTACCACGAGGAGTGGCCGAGCCACACCAGGGTGTCCTGCTCCAGCGGCAGGCTGGCGAGATCGGTTTTCACCAGCGGCAGCGGCTGTGCCGGGCGAGCGTTTTCGGTTTTTTTGGTCAGAAAATCCCACGTCGCAACCAGCATGTTTTTGTCGCCGTTATAACCCGGCGTCGGCAGCGTATTGTGGAATTTGCCCTCGCGATACTGCGGGGAGGCTTCCACTTCGGAGAGCTGCTCACCCTGCGGTGGCTGGCCGAATCCGGCGTTCAGAACAAAAGGTAAACTCGCAGCTGAAGCAATAATCATGACAAACACCACGCAGATGAATAGCGGCTTTTTCATTTCCTGACCCGATACGCGCCCCATCCGATGGTTTACGCGGGTTAAGCTTGATTATGAGTGAGTAAGCACTCATTATTAGATACGATGAATATATCGTCAAGACGTTTTCGATCTTTGACATTCCGCGTTGCAGCGGTATGAACCGCATGCTTCAATACGTTTTTTTACATTTGACAAAGGGGAGAATTGAGTGGCACGTCCGAAGAGTGAAGATAAAAAACAGGCCTTACTGGAAGCAGCAACCGCTGCGTTTGCGCAGTCGGGTATTGCCGCCTCAACGGCGCTCATTGCCCGTAACGCGGGCGTCGCCGAAGGCACCCTGTTTCGCTACTTTGCTACCAAAGACGATCTGCTGAATGCCCTTTACCTGCACCTGAAGCAGGATCTCTGTCAGGCGATGCTGTCTAATCTGGATCGCTCCCTCACCAGCTCAAAAGAGCATACGCGTAATATCTGGAACAGCTATGTCGACTGGGGGATCAAAAACCCTCTCGCACACGCTGCCATTCGCCAGCTTGGCGTCAGCGAGAAGATCAACGCCGAGACGGAGCAGGCCGTGAAAGATATGTTCCCGGAGCTGCACGAGCTTTGCCGCCGCTCGGTGCGCCAGGTATTTATGTCCGACGAATTTAAAACCTTCGGCGATGCGATTTTCTTATCGCTGGCCGAAACGACGATGGAATTTGCCACCCGCGACCCGTCCCGCGCCGTTGATTTTAAAGCGCTGGGCTTTGAGGCCATGTGGCGCGGGCTGGCTCAGGAGGATAGCGATGGACGGTAAGTCCTTGCAGGAGCACGCGAAACGCGTGGCGCTGGAGATGCCTTTCACCGAACACTGCTGGCCGTTCGGCCCCGAGTACGACGTGTTTAAAGTGGGGGGGAAAATTTTTATGCTGATGGCGACCGTACGCGGACGCCCTCACGTCAGCCTGAAATCCGATCCGGAAAAATCGCTTTTGAATCAGCAGATTTACCGCGGCGTTGAACCGGGCTATCACCTGAATAAAAAGCACTGGATTTCACTCTACGGCACCGATGACATCACGCCAGAGGTGGTCGCTGATTTCATCAATGACTCGTGGAATCTGGTGGTCGATAAACTGCCGAAAAAAGATCAAAAGTGGATACGTCCGGCCTGATTGTTCGTCTGAGCCGAACAGTATAACCGTTCGAATCGCACTTATCTTTTGCCGCTTCGCGCGGTAATCTGCTCTCCTTTCGCGCCCGCGCATGGGCGAATTTCATCACCAGGAGTTGTTATGGATATCATTTCTGTCGCCCTGAAACGCCACTCGACTAAGGCGTTCGACGCAAGCAAAAAACTGACCGCAGAAGAAGCGGAAAAAATCAAAACCCTGCTGCAGTACAGCCCGTCCAGCACCAACTCCCAGCCGTGGCACTTTATTGTTGCCAGCACCGAGGAAGGTAAAGCGCGCGTGGCGAAATCCGCCGCGGGCACCTACGTGTTCAACGAACGCAAAATGCTGGATGCCTCTCACGTGGTGGTGTTCTGCGCGAAAACCGCGATGGACGATGCCTGGCTTGAGCGCGTTGTCGATCAGGAAGAGGCCGATGGCCGTTTCAACACGCCGGAAGCCAAGGCTGCCAACCATAAAGGCCGCACCTACTTTGCCGACATGCACCGCGTGGATCTGAAAGATGACGATCAGTGGATGGCGAAGCAGGTTTACCTGAACGTCGGTAACTTCCTGCTGGGCGTGGGCGCGTTAGGTCTGGACGCCGTGCCAATTGAAGGTTTCGACGCCGCGATTCTTGACGAAGAGTTTGGCCTGAAAGAGAAAGGCTTCACCAGCCTGGTGGTGGTACCGGTTGGGCACCACAGCGTGGAAGATTTCAACGCCACGCTGCCGAAGTCTCGCCTGCCGCTGAGCACGATTGTGACCGAGTGCTAATCCCTTCTGGCACGCTGGGTTCCGGCGTGCCTGTTTTCAATAAAGCGTAATCTGCGGGTGTTTAACCCCACACACCAGTGCATAACGCGTTAAGGTATCAAGGCTTGCCCGGGTTATATTCGCTTCCATTCTTGATACGGTAGGTGCGCTGACGCCCATTCGCTCCGCCACCTGCGCGCGCGTCAGACCAGCATGGTCGCGCCATTGCGCTAGCATCTCTCGCAGTCGCTCCTTGCGCTCTTCTGCATCAAAAGAAGCCTGTACCTCTGAATTGCTTAACAGTTCAGATCTGAGTTCATCCCAGTCAATAATCTTCTTGCTCATCCAACATCTCCTGTTGTCGTTTCAATGCCAGACGGAGTTCAGCTGCGGGCGTTTTTTGCGTCTTCTTAACAAATACGCGTAAGAGAAAAAGCGTCTTTTCCCGCTGATATACGTAGATCCCACGAGTGTGGATCAGCCCGACGGTTCTAATTTCGAACAAACCATAGGGTAAGGGTTTGCTGTTGGGTTCTCGTAGTGCTGTCGGGTTAGTACGTAATTTATCAAGCTGGCGAATCAGCTTCGCCTGGACCCCAGCAGGTAGTGAGAGAATCTCTTCCCTGACCGCCTGATGAACGATAAGTCTGAACACGTTATTTCATCCCTGATGATATTAGCATATAAGGCAATTTGCATTAAAGGCTAATTTAGTTTTTCGTGTCCTACCTTACCCGTTTTAAACTGGCAGAACCGGATCCGCTTTGATTCCCTGAAAGCGTCTCGCAAAAAACTTATTTCCCCTGCGCCGCCAGCCACTCCATCGCCCGCTCCCCCGCCTCATCCACCGGCAGATAGACCAGCAGCCGTGACCCGTTTCGCGGCGCGGAGTACCAGTACATCTGCTGCAGCGTAAAATCCCCCAGTTCGGGATGGGTAAACAGCTTGAGCTGGTTCTCCACGCCGCGCACGTCGTTGCGCTGGTGCCACAGGGTTTTGAACTCTTCGGACACCGCAAAGAAGCGCGCCAGCTTCGCTTCCCACAGCGGGTCGCCGCGGTGCTCCGCCATCGCCGCGCGGAAATAGGAGACGAATATCGGCAGCACGTCGTCGCGTCTGCCGAGCCGCGCGCGCCACGCCGGATGGGTGAGGAACAGGTAAATACAGTTGCGGTCTTCCGGCGGGATTTCATTGAAATCCACGCCCATCAGATGACCGAAGCTGTCGTTCCACGCCACGATGTCGAAGTTGGGCTTCTGGATGCTGGCCGGTTTTGGCAGCAGGGTATCGAGCAGGCGGCGCGTGCCTTCGCTGATGCCCTCACAGCAGACGGCCTGCGGGGCTTCACCCGGCGGCAACCCGGCGAGCACGAAAAGATGTCGGGCCTCGGTCGGCGTGCACTGCAAGGCTTTTGCCACGGCGGCCATCACCGCGCTCGACGGATTGACGTCCCTGCCCTGCTCCAGCCAGGTGTACCATGTCACGCCCACGTCGGCGAGCATCGCCACCTCTTCCCGGCGCAGGCCCGGCGTGCGGCGGCGACCGCTGCGCGGCAGGCCAAGACGCTGCGGATCGAGGCTTTCGCGCCGCGCGCGTAAAAATGCCCCCAGCTGTTTTCGGGTGTCATCCTGAAGAGAGGTGACGGGTTCAGACATCAAGGCCATAACTCCCCCTGCATGGTAGTGCCAGTACCAGTATAAGCAAGAACTGGTACCCGTTTATCAGATGGTTGATGCTACGACCATCTGATGAATGACGCAATGGAGATCCCATGAATACGTCAGTTGTTTCACCGGGCCGCGCTGGCCTGATATTGCTGTTGACCGGCCAGATGCTGCCGATGATTGATACCTCAATCACCAACGTGGCGCTGGACGCCATTACCCACTCGCTGCACGCCACCGCCACCGAGCTGGAGCTAATTGTCGCCCTCTACGGCGTGGCCTTCGCCGTCTGCCTGGCGCTCGGCAGCAAGCTGGGGGATAACCTTGGCCGCCGCCGTCTGTTTATGTGGGGCGTCGCGAGCTTTGGCCTGGCCTCGCTGCTTTGCGGGATGGCGGGGAACATTGAACAGCTGCTGGCCGCGCGCATCGTTCAGGGTGCGGGAGCTGCGCTGATCATGCCGCAAATACTTGCGACACTGCACGTGACGCTAAAAGGTACCGCCCACGCAAAAGCCATCAGCCTGTTCGGCGGCATCGGTGGGATTGCGTTTATCGTCGGCCAAATGGGCGGCGGCTGGCTGGTGTCGGCGGATATCGCCGGGCTGGGCTGGCGTAACGCCTTCTTTATCAACGTGCCGATCTGTCTGGTGGTGCTGGCGCTGAGCCGTCGCTACGTACCCGAAACCCGCCGCGAAACGCCGTCACGCATCGACTGGCCGGGCACCGTGCTGCTGGCCATCATCCTCTGCTGCCTGCTGTTCCCGATGGCGCTTGGCCCGCAGTGGCACTGGTCGTGGCCGCTGAAGGTTATGCTTCTCGCCATTATTCCGCTGGCCTGGCTGATGGCGCTGAATGCGCGCAAAAAGGAGCGTGAGAATGCCCACCCGCTGATCCCGCCGCGCCTGCTGCAGCTTCGCAGCGTTCGTTTTGGCGTGCTGATTGCGCTGCTGTTTTTCAGCGTCTGGTCCGGGTTTATGTTCTGTATGGCGCTGACCATGCAAACCGGTCTGGGGATGGCGCCGTGGCAGTCCGGGAACAGTTTTATCGCACTGGGCGTGACCTATTTTATCTCCGCGTGGTTCGCGCCGCGCCTGATTGCCCGCTACAGCACCAGCACCATTCTGCTGACCGGTCTGGCGATCCAGATTACCGGCCTGCTGGCGCTGATCGCCACGTTCCGCGTCTGGGGAATGGAGAATACCGCGCTGACGCTGGCACCCGCGACCGGGCTGGTCGGCTACGGGCAGGCGCTGATCGTGAACAGCTTCTACCGCATCGGGATGCGCGATATTCAGCCTGACGACGCCGGCGCCGCGAGCGCCATTCTCAGCACGCTGCAGCAGGCCGCGCTGGGGCTGGGACCCGCCATTTTCGGGGCGATTTTGCTGCACGCGCTGCAGAACCATCACGGGGATTACACCCAAGCGGTGAACGTCTTCCTGATGGTGGAAACGGCGATGATGGTGGTGCTTGCCCTGGCGACGCTGCGCATCCGCCATCGCCTGTGCCTGCCGGTGGTGAAGGTCTGTCAGGCCGCCAAATAAGCCCATGAATTTGCATAATAGATCCGCAGCCGCCATTATGGGGCTGCATCAATACAGGAGACGTTATGCAGGAATTAATTGCTCAGGTTGAAGAGTTAGGGATTGAAATTAATCACACCACCTCTTTAGTGATTATCTTTGGTATTATTTTTCTTACCGCCATCATCGTTCATTTTATTCTGCACAAAGTGGTGCTTCGCGCGTTCGAAAAACGCGCGCAGGCCAGCAGCCATTTGTGGCTGCAAATCATTACCCAGAATAAGTTATTTCACCGTCTGGCCTTTACCCTTCAGGGGATAATCGTCAACGTTCAGGCGGTTCTGTGGCTGCAAAAAGGCAGCGAAGCGGCGGAAATGCTCACCACCTGTGCGAAGCTGTGGGTGATGGTGTATGCCCTGCTCTCCTTCTTCTCGCTGCTGGACGTGATTTTTAATCTGTCGCAGAAAATGGCTACCGCGTCGCAGCTGCCGCTGAAAGGGATTTTCCAGGGCATCAAGCTGGTAAGCGCCATCCTGGTGGGGATCTTGATTATCTCCCTGCTGATCGGCCAGTCTCCGGCGATTCTGATCAGCGGTCTGGGCGCCATGGCCGCCGTACTGATGCTGGTCTTTAAAGACCCGATACTGGGACTGGTGGCGGGTATTCAGCTCTCCGCCAACGACATGCTTAAGCTCGGCGACTGGCTGGAGATGCCGAAATATGGCGCTAACGGCACGGTGACGGACATCGGTCTGACCACCGTCAAGGTGCGCAATTTTGATAACACCATCACCACCATCCCGACGTGGGCGCTGGTCTCCGACGCCTTTATCAACTGGAGCGGCATGTCGGCCTCCGGCGGGCGACGCATTAAGCGCAGCCTGAATATCGATACCACCAGCATTCATTTTCTCGACGAGCAGGAGCAGCAGAAGCTGATTCAGGCGAAGCTGCTGAAGCCTTACCTGGCCGCGCGTCATGAGGAGATTAACCTGTGGAATCAGCAGAACGGTGAAGGGGAGTCGGTATTAAACCTGCGCAAGATGACCAATATTGGCACCTTCCGCGCCTACCTGAATGAATATCTGCGCAACCATCCGCGCATTCGCAAAGATATGACGCTAATGGTGCGCCAGCTCGCGCCGGATGCTAACGGCCTGCCGATTGAAATATACGCCTTCACCAACACGGTGATCTGGGCGGAATATGAAGAGATTCAGGCCGACATCTTCGACCATATTTTTGCGGTAGTGGATGAATTTGGTCTGCGTATTCACCAGTCGCCAACCGGGAACGATATTCGCTCCCTGGCGGGCGTCATCGCGAAATAATCAGGTGCTGGCGCGGGAAATAAAGCGCCAGTCCATCATTACCCTTTCCGTGGGCGCATCCGGGTTGTCGATTTTGTTCAGTAACAGATCGACCGCCTTGCGCCCGATATCCCTGGACGGCTGTTCGATGGTGGTGAGTGAAATCATGTCCGCCAGCTCGGTGCCGTCAAACCCCACTACCGCGATATCCTCCGGCACCCGCAGCCCCGCCTGCTGAATCGCGCGCAGCGCGCCTGCGGCCAGGGTATCCGATACCGCAAACACCGCGTCCGGCGGGTTTTCCTTGAGCAGGTTTTGCATCGCGACCATCCCGGCGTGGGAGCTGAGATCGCAGGCGTATTCCACCGCCTGATACGCCAGATCCTTCAGGTGGATCACGCTTTTATAGCCGCGCTCGCGCAGGCGGGCATATTTGTAGCTGAAGTCGTGGTTGATCATCGCGATGCGCGTGCGGCCGCCCTCGGCCAGTTGGCTGACGGCGTGCTGGGACGCATCCACGTCGTTAATCCCCACGCAGGAGACCGCGCCCGCATCGGCGTATTCGGCGCACTGCACCCACGGCGCGGTGCCAATCAGCTCGGCCAGCTCCGGCAGCTTCGAGAAGGCGTCCATGGTGATAATGCCGTCGACAATTTTGCCGGAGAGCAGGCTTAAGCCCGAGCGGGAACGTTCGATATCCGAGCCGGAGTTGCACAGCAGAATGCGGTAACCGTTTTTCTCCGCCTCTTCTTCAATGCCCTTCACCACCTCGGCGCAGAACGGGTTGGCGATGTTCGACACCATCACCAGGATCATATAGCTGCGGGCGGTGCGCAGCTGGCGCGCCAGCAGGTTCGGCTGGTAGTTGCTCTCCCGGATCGCCTGCAGGACGCGCTCGCGGTTTTTCGCCTTCACCGTGTCGCTGTTGTTGAGCACGCGGGAGACCGTCGCCACGGAGACCCCGGCCAGCTGAGCGATTTTCTGAATTGACATAGCGACGACACATCCTGCGGTTAGCGTTTTGTGCAGGCTACCATAAAACGGCTGCCCGGCGAACCGGGCAGCGCGTCATTGCGCCACGCGAACCCAGCGCTGCTGCTGATGGCTTTTCACTATCGCATCAATGATATACATCACGTTCGCGCCGTCGTGGAAGGTTGCAAACTGCGGCGCTTCCGGCATCGCCCCCGCCAGCACGGCGCGGTAGAACTGCGCCATCATATTTTTGAAAGCGTCGGGCCAGCCTTCGATATGCCCGCCGGGGAAGTGGGCGCTGTCGGCCACGTCTGGGTTCATCAGGCCCGGATCGTCGGTGAGCGTCTGGTTAGCCCGCGCGCGATGGCCGACCCACAGCTGCTGCGGGATCTCCTGATCCCACGCCACTGACCGCTCGCTGCCGTTGATTTCAAACGTCAGGCGGTTTTTGCGCCCGGCGCTCACCTGCGAGACGCTAAAGCTGCCTTTGCTGCCGTCGTCAAAGCGGAAGAGCACCGAGCCGAAGTCTTCGGTAGTGACCGGCCTGTCTTCATACTCCGCGTGCTCGTCGTGCGTGAAGGTCTGACCGCCCGCCACGTTCGCCCTGCGCGTCGGCCAGACGATGGCGAGATCGGCCATCACCTCGGTAATGCGTCGCCCGGTGACGAACTGCACCGTGTCGCACCAGTGGGAGCCGATGTCCGCCACCGCGCGCGATGCGCCGCCGAGGGCGGCATCCACCCGCCAGTTGTAGTCCGTTTCCAGCAGCATCCAGTCCTGCAGGTAGCTGCCGTGCGAGGCGAACAGCCGTCCGATATCGCCCGCGCGCATCATGCTCGCCGCCTGGCGCACCATCGCAAACTGGCGATAGACAAAGCTAACGCCGTGCACCACGCCCGCCTGCTCCGCCAGCGCCACCAGCCCGCGCGCCTCGTCCGGGGTCATGCACAGCGGTTTTTCGGAAAACACATGCTTGCCCGCGCGCAGGATCTTGCGGTTAATCTCCGCATGCAGGTGGTTCGGCGTGCAGTTGTGCACCGCGTGCAGATCAGGGTGGGCAAGCAGTTCCTCCACGCTGCCGTAGGCATGCGGCACATTCAGGGCACGCGCCTTTTCCTGCGCCTGAGCAAGGGTTCCGTCGCACAGGGCAACCACCTGCACAAAACCGAGGCGGCGCAGCGCCTCGATATGCGCCGGGCCGATAAACCCGCTGCCGATAATCCCGACGTTAATCATGCTTGCCTCCTGCCGCGAAGTCGTCAAACGCACGCCCGGAGACCGGGATGATATGGCGGCGGATAAACTCGCAGCCCTCACTCGCGCCGGCCTCGCCGTCCTTCAGGCAGCACTCCCACTCCAGCACCGCCCAGCCGTCATAGTCGTACTGGGTCAGCTTGCTGAAAATACCCTTAAAGTCGATCTGCCCGTCGCCGGGCGAGCGGAAGCGTCCGGCGCGGTTGATCCACGGCTGGTAGCCGCCGTAGACGCCGCTGCGCCCGCTGGGGCGGAACTCGGCATCCTTCACGTGGAACGCCTTGATGCGCGCGTGGTAGATGTCGATAAAGGTTAGGTAGTCCATCTGCTGCAGCAGCATATGGCTTGGGTCGAAAAGAATATTGCAGCGCGGATGATTATCCACCAGCGCCAGGAAACGCTCGAAGGTCACGCCGTCGTGCAGATCTTCCCCGGGATGCAGCTCAAAACAGACGTCCACACCCTGCTCGTCGAACGCATCCAGAATCGGCCGCCAGCGGTTTGCCAGCGCCTGGAACGCTTCCTGAAAACGCTGCTCGTTATGCGGCGGCCACGGGTAGAAAAACGGCCACGCCAGCGAGCCGGAGAATGTCGCGTGCGCTTTCAGGCCCAATCTGGCCGAGGCAACCGCCGCCTGCTTCAGCTTCTCCGTCGCCCACGCCCGGCGCGCCGCATCGTCACCGCGCACGGCGGCGGGCGCAAAGTGGTCAAACGCGTCGCTGTAGACCGGGTTTACCGCCACAAGCTGCCCTTCCAGATGGGTCGACAGCTCGCTGATGACCAGCCCGTGCGCGGCCAGCCTGCCGGTGATTTCATCACAGTAGGCCTGGCTCTCTGCCGCCTTTTCGACATCAAAAATGTGCGGATGATTGCAGGGGATCTGCACCGCTTTATAGCCCTTCCCGGCTGCCCACCCGGCCAGCCCGTCGAGCGAGTTAAACGGCGCTTCCCCGCCAATAAACTGCGACAGAAAAATGCCGGGTCCTTTCATCGTCCTCATACCACCTCCTGAACATTACGCCTTTTCATCGTCATACTTAAACGTGAGAAGGAAAATCAGCGCGATCGCCGCGGCAGCCACCGCCGGGATCCACCAGAATGTTACCCACGCCTGCGGCACGGTTTGCCCCGCAACCAGACGGTTATAGAGCGCGCCGGAAATCTGCGAGCCGAGCAGCATGCCGATGCCGTAGGTGAACATCACGATCATGCTCTGCGCCTGGCCTTTCACCTTCTCGCCCGCCACGCGGTCGGTATAGATAAAGCCCACCACAAAGAAGAAGTCATAGCACACGCCGTGCAGAAGGATGCCGATATAGAGCAGGAAGCGCCCCTCCTCGCTCACGCCCAGCGCGAACATAGCGTAACGGACGAACCACGCCAGCATGCCGATCAGCAGCATGACTTTCACGCCGAGGCGGCGGAAGAGCAGCGGGATCACCAGCATGAAGAAGATTTCCGACATCTGCCCGAACGACATGGCGGTGCTGACGTCGGCAATCCCGGCATCCGCCAGGTATGAGGCGGTGTAAGCGTAATAGGTGCCGAGCGGAACGGAGATCAGCATCGCGCAGACGGAGAAGACGAAGAAGTGGCGGGTTTTGAGCAGCGCAAAGGCATCCGCGCAGAAGAGATCGCGCACCTTAACCGGCAGGCCTTTCGCCGGGGCTGGCGTGTGCGGCAGCGTCAGGCTGTAAAGCGCCAGCAGTACGGAGCTGGCCGCCGCCACCTGGAAGATGGTGACGCTGGACGCCACGCCGGTGACGCCGATGAAAATCCCCGCCACGATCCAGCCGATGGTGCCAAACACGCGCACCACCGGAAAGGTTTTATCCACGTTCGCCAGGCTGTGAAACGCGATGTTGTTGGTCAGCGCCAGCGTTGGCATGTAGCAGAGCGTATAGCCAAACAGCAGGCCGATCAGCAGCGCGCCGTTCTCGGCAATCAGCGCGCCCGGCACGAACCAGAGGATCGCCGCGCCCACCAGGTGCATCACCGCCATCACCTTCTGCGAGGCGAAAAAGCGGTCCACCAGCATCCCCAGCACGAACGGTGAGAGAATAGACGCGATAGGCCCGGCGGAGAACGCATCGCCAATTAGCAGCGACATGTTGTGCTGGGTCATCACCAGGCCGAGCGTGACCGACCAGCTACCCCAGATAAAAAACTGCAGAAACATCATCAGCGACAGCCGCGGTACCAGCAGTCGGTGCTGCACTATCGCCTTTTCACTACTTTCAGTTGACACCATGATAAGCCTCACCCAGAAAAAAGTAATCGATTACAAAATGGTTCAAATAAAAAGTAATCGATTACAAAATAAAGATCCTGCGGATCGAAACAGATTTGGGAGAGGGGTCACGATAAAAGTGGAGTGGTGCTTTGTAGGCCCGGTAAGCATAGCGCTACCGGGGGTGAAGGCAGGCAGTTTGGTGCGGTCTGGTGCCCTCACCCCGGCCCTCTCCCATAGGGAGAGGGAGAAAAGCAGATCACTTTTTTCGGGATAATTTAAACGCAATAAACAGGAACACCACCCACACTGGCAGCAGCATCGCGGACAGGCGCATCTCATCCATGGTACACATCAGCACCAGAATCAGCCCCAGGAACGCGATGCAGATATAGTTCCCCGCCGGGTAGAGCAGCGCTTTAAACTGCGTCTCGCGTCCCTTGCGGCGCATCGCCGCGCGGAAGCGCAGGTGCGCCAGACAGATCATGATCCAGTTCAGCAGCAGCGTCGCGACCACCAGCGCCATCAGCAGGCCAAAGGCCTGTTTCGGCAGCAGGTAGTTGATCAGCACTACCAGAGAGGTAATCGCGCCGGAAAGGAACAGCGAGTTGACCGGCACGCCGCGACGGCTGACGCGGGTGAGGAACTTCGGCGCGTTGCCCTGTACCGAGAGGCCAAACAGCATGCGGCTGTTGGAGTAAACCCCGCTGTTATAGACCGACAGCGACGCCACGAGGATGACGAAGTTCAGCGCCGAGGCCACCACGTTGCTGTTCAGATCGTGGAAAATCATCACGAACGGACTGCTGTCGGACTTCACTTCCACCCACGGATAGAGCGCCAGCAGTACCACCAGCGAACCGATATAGAACAGCAGGATACGGTACACCACCTGGTTAACCGCTTTCGGAATGCTTTTTTGCGGGTCGCGCGCTTCCGCAGCGGTGATGCCAATCAGCTCCAGCCCGCCAAAGGAGAACATGATCACCGCCAGCGAGAGGATCAGCCCTTTCCAGCCGGTCGCCAGGAAGCCGCCGTGCTGCCACAGGTTGTCGATAGTGGCCCGCTCGCCGCCGTGACCGGAGAACAGCAGCCACAGGCCAAAGCCGATCATGCCGATAATCGCCAGCACCTTGATCAGCGCAAACCAGAACTCGGTTTCGCCATACAGGCGCACGTTGACGAGGTTAACGGTGTTGATAATGATGAAGAAGGCCGCTGCCCAGATCCACGTCGGCACGTCCGGCAGCCAGTACTGCATGTAGATGCCCGCGGCGGTCAGCTCCGCCATCCCGACCAGTACGAACATTACCCAGTAGTTCCAGCCGGACAGGAAGCCTGCAAACGGGCCCCAGTATTTATAGGCAAAGTGTGCGAAGGAGCCTGAAACCGGCTCTTCAACGACCATCTCGCCAAGCTGGCGCATGATCAGGAAGGCAATAATCCCCGCAATAGCGTAACCCAGCAGAACCGCCGGACCGGCCATCTGAATGGCGGGGCCGATACCGAGAAACAGCCCAGTACCGATCGCGCCGCCGAGGGCAATTAACTGAATATGTCGATTTTGCAAACCACGTTGCAGCGTCGGATTCTGATCCGACGAAGCTTCAGCGCTACCATGGCCTGAAGCGGATGACGCGTCTTTCACGCCCTACCCCTGTCTCTTTTTTAGAAGGGGCACGTTTTAACACTTCATGCTGGTGGTAGCAAGCTTAACGCCGGGCCACTGCATGCGCCCGGCAGAGAAAGGTCACGACCCGATGATCCCACCGTCCGCTTTGACGATCACCACCGTTGACGATCGCGGACGCCCGTTCGGGCTGGCGTCTGGCCAGTTGGAGACGGCGCGCGGATTGGCCGGGTCGGTAATATCATCCCCGCCCTCCCCCGGATGCTGAATGTTAATGAACAGCGTCCGGTTGTCCGGCGTAAACGCAATGCCGGTGATTTCGCACCCGCGCGGTCCGGTCAGGAAACGGCGGTATTCATTGGTGCCGGGAATGGTGGCGACCATCTGGTTATTGCCCATCCCCTCGTACGCTTTCTTATTGATGGTACTGGAAGAGACGTCGGTTTGGATCCACAGGACGCCCTGATGATCGAACGACAGTCCGTCCGGGCTGCCGAATTCCGCGCCCTGCATGGAGCCTTTGGCCTTCGGATCGTCGCCGTCGGTGCGCCCGGCCATGACCAGAATATCCCATTTAAAGCGTGCGGCAGCAGGATCGGCCCCGTCTTCGTGCCAGTGCATAATATGCCCAAACACGTTGTTGGCGCGCGGGTTGGCAGCGTCGACCGGGGCCTTGCCCTCCTTGCCGCGATCGCTGTTGTTGGTGAGCGTACAGTAGACGCTGCCGCTGGCGTGCGGATCGACGGCTATCCACTCTGGGCGATCCATTTTCGTCGCCCCCACCGCGTCGGCCGCCAGGCGGGTTTTAATCAGCAGGTCGCCCTGGCTTTCAAATCCGTTACTTTTGTCCAGACCGTTTTGCCCGAAGATGAGCGGTAGCCAGTCGCCGCTCCCGTCCTCGTTAAACCTGGCGACGTACAGCGTGCCGGACGTCAACAGCTGCATATTGGCTTCACGGTTCGCAGGATCGTATTTGTTGTTCGAGACAAATTTATAGATGTACTCAAACTTCTGATCGTCACCCATATAGACCACCACGCGCTTGTCGGCGGCAATCGTGACGGCCGCCCCCTCATGCTTGAAGCGGCCCAGCGCGGTGTGCTTGCGCGGGGTGGAGGTCGGGTCGTAGGGGTCAATCTCCACGACCCAGCCGAAACGGTTGGGTTCGTTAGGGGTTTTATCGACGCTGAACCGGTCATCCACTTCGTTCCAGCGGTAGGACTCGTCGCTGTCGCTGATGCCGTAGCGTTTTTCCAGCGGGTTAAGATCGGCTTTTTTCACAAAAATATCCGACCAGTTCTCCTCGCAGGTGAGATAGGTGCCCCACGGCGTGTGGCCGTTAGCGCAGTTTTGCATGGTGCCCAGCACGCGCTCCCCCTGCGGGTCGGCGGCGGTTTTCATTAAGGGCTGATGCCGCGCCGGGCCGGTCAGCTGCATCGGCGTATTGACGGTAATACGGCGGGCGAGAGAGGACGGGCGAACCACCTGCCACTCGCTGCCCGTTTTTTTCACTTCCACCACCGACACGCCCATCGCGTTCTGCCCCTTGCGGGCTTTGTCGAGGCTCCAGTTCGCGGTGCCGTCCGTAAACAGCATTCCGTTATCAATGTATTCATGGTTCATGGCCAGCAGGCCATGCTCCGGGTTGTGCTCACCCTGTGGCAGGCTAAACCACGCCATGCCGTCGTGGTGCATGCCCGCCTGCACCGCCTGCTCGTCCGTGGTGTTGCTGGCGTCCGGCTTAAAGGCCGGCATGTTGTTTTTAATTCCCGTTGGGTCACCCCAGCGATAGAACGGGCGGGCGATATAGCCTTCCGGCACCCTGACCGTATCTTCCGTGGAGACGTCAATGCTGGTAAAGCCCAGGGAAACCGCTTTTGCCAGCGCGGAAGGCTTCGATACCGCGGCAATGGCGCTTTCGGGTTTGATCAGAAAGGGAAATGAAACGGCAGCGCCTGCAACGGCGCCCATCTGGAGAAAACGACGGCGTGAGAGAAACACTTCCGCGACCTCGGAGAAAACCGGGTTAGCGCTGCGGTTAGCGATATCGTCGCGATGTTCTTTTTTAAAAACGGATTTGAGGGGTCTGCCCATAGCGGCTTCCTGTCATTGGCCAAGAGGTAAGGATGTGGCGACCAGTGTAAGAAGCTTTTGTTACAATTTTATAACACGATGGCGAGAGGATGGGGCATCCCTGCCCCGGATAACAAGGTGGAACGCTTAGAACTCGTAGCCAACCGAGACCTTAAAGGTCCGCGGTTCGCCCTGAGTGATGTAGGTACCGGAATCGTCCACGCTGGCCCAGTAGTTTTCATTGGTCACGTTGTCGATGCCCGCGCGAACGGTCATCTGGTTTGCATTGTGGTTCACCGCGAAGCGATAGCGCATGCCCAGATCCAGCGTGGTGTAGCTGTCCAGCTTTTTGGTGTTTGCCAGGTCAGCGTACTGCGTGCCGGAGTGGTTCACGCGGGCGGTCGCCGTCAAACCGTCAACGGGCTTGATGTCGTATTCTGCGCCCAGCACGGCGTAGAAATTCGGAATACCGATCGCATCGTTGCCCTGATTCACGCCGTTTTTAGTTTTGGTCAGCTCCGCCTGCAGCCAGGTGGCACTGGCGTTCAGGCGCATCCCCAGCATCGGCTCGCCGAAGACGTTCAGCTCCACGCCACGGTTACGCTGCTCGGCGTCCAGACCGTAGTGGCCGCTGTCGTCGAGGATTGCCGACGGCATTTTGATTTCAAACAGCGCAAGCGATCCGCCCACGCGGCCGAAGTCCGCCTTCACGCCCACTTCGTTCTGCTTAGAGTGAACGATACCGGTACTCTGGCCGTAGTTGGTGGCGGTATTAGGTGCGGTTTTGCCCGGCTGCAGCGCTTCGGTGTGGTTGGCGTAGAGGGAAATTTCCTCCCACGGCTTGTAGACCACGCCGTAGGTGGGCATCCAGCGGCTGCCGTCGAAACCGTCCGCGTCGTTCTCTGCGCCGGTAATTTTGTTATACCCGCGAACGACCACTTTCTGATGGCGCGCCCCGGCGGTGAACAGCAGCTTATCGTCCAGCACGCCCAGGGTATCGCTCAGCAGCCAGCCCTGCGTACGGGTGCGCCCGCTGGTCAGCGGATCGCTGTATTTCCCGCCGGAGCCGTTGAAGTTAGTGCTGTCCGGCATATCGACGCCGGTGTTGTGATAGATGTTGGTGGTCGGGTTATCCTTCGCCGCCGACATTTTCCACGCGATTTTTTCGTTTTTAGTCATCGCGGAATACCCGACGTTGACCTTGTGCGAGACGAAGCCGGTAGTGAAGTTACCGCGAATGCCCGCCATCCCGCTGACGGAATCGCTGATGCGGTTGGTATCCAGACGGCTGACCGTCGCCTTGCCACTCTTGTCCACCAGCTTCGGCGCGCTGTAGATCCCTTCTTCATGCGCGTGCTGCGCGCCCAGGCCGGTATAGGCGGTCCAGCCGCCGGTAATGTCGTACTCGCTGCGCCACATCCCAAATTCGTTTTCGATATTGCTGTAGGCCCACTTCTGCGAGAAGTTGCGATCGTTTTTCGGCGGTTCAGGCACGAAATCCACCGCCGAGATGTTGACGCTGGTCGGGCTGCCGTGGAAGGTTTTCTTCTGATAGCCCAGGTCCAGCGAGGTGCGGAAGCGGTCGCCTTTGTAGTCCAGGCCGGTGGAGAGCAGCGTGGTGCGGCGGCGATCGTTCGGTACGCCGGTTTCCCCTTCACGATGGACGAGGTTCACGCGCGCGCCAAACTGGTCGTTATCACCAAAGCGACGGCCCGCGTCCAGCGTGGTGCCAATCTGGGAATCCGAGGTGTAGTCCACGCCCACTTTTGCCTGCGGCGTCTCGCCCGCATGTTTCGGCTCAAGGTTGATCATCCCGCCTACGCCGGAGCTTGCCGCACCGTTCATCAGCGAGTTGGCCCCTTTGAAGATTTCAATGCGGTCGACCATCTGGGCATCCACCACCTGACGCGGCAGCACGCCGGACAAGCCGCCAAAGGTCATGTCATCGCCGTCGAACTTCAGGCCACGAATACGGAACGTTTCCGCACTGTTGCCGTACCCCTGAACATACTGCACGCCCGCGTCGTTGGCGACCACGTCGGCAATGGTTTTCGCCTGCTGATCTTCCACCAGCTTCGAGGTATAGCTGATGATATTGAACGGCACGTCCATGGCGTTCTGCTGACCGAGCATCCCCATGCGTCCGCCATTTGCCACCTGCCCGTCGAGGAAGGCGGGCACCAGCTGGTCGCCGCCGGGTGTGAAATCACTCTCCGCCGCAGCCTGGACGACGAGGGTGTCCTCTTTTTTTTCATCCGCCGCCAGTGCGGAATGCGTCACTGCGCCAATGGCAAGCGCCAGCAGCGTTTTATGCATTGTGGTGTTGTTCATGATTAACTCGTTTAAATGTGCGCGCAAAAATGACCCGTGGTCGGGCCTTAGAATGGTGTTAAATGCAATGCAAATGAGAACTATACGCATTATCTATGCGTTATCAAGTGTAACCGCACATTTCTGGTTGCGAAAAGAGGTTAATCAGGACGGGGGAGCAGGACGAGAACAGCCACCCCACAGAGGGGGTGGCTGCAATAACATTATTTTTTCTTGTAGATATCGGCAGTGCCGTGAATTTTGTTGTTGGTATTACCGGAGGTCAGCACCAGCACGTCAGCGCCTTGTTTGTCTGCTTTCTCAATCAGCTCTTTCTTAGCATCATCAATCGATACTTCATTTGAAGTGTTAACAGTACCGATTTTTTCATACTGTGATTCTACTTTCTCGAATTCGTTTTTCGTCAGCAGTTCAGCAGCAAAGGCATTAGTGGTAAACAGAAACGCGGTTCCCAACAAAATAGCAGTCGTTTTTTTCATAACCTTTTTTCCTTGAGATTAATCAGCAACTACGAAAATCCTCACACACGATGATGAGGTGTATTGAGCATGGTAGAGAATCTCAGGAAATTCCACATGTTCGGGAAAATTCTTTTATAACAACCCATTGCATGAAATAACTAACGAATATTAAGAATATTCAAAAACGCGCGCGACGCCCGAGATATCAATGCGCACAGCCGCGCCGGGGTTCCACCCTGCCTGACTGACCGTTTTCAGAACAACAGGCTCCGGTTGCCCGGCTAAAGCAAGGGTGAGCGTGGACAAATGGCCCGTGAAATCCACATCAATAATCGAGACAGGGCTTTCATTCGGGGCGCATGCCGTTACGCGCAACTGTTCCGGGCGCATCATCACTCTGCCCTCTCCTGTCGCACGGGCATTGTCCGTGGGCACTTCACCCAGCGCGCACATCGCGTACCCACCGGAGAGCTGAGCGGGCAGGATCACCGCATCGCCAAGAAACAGCGCGGTCTCTTCGTCAACGGGCCGGGAGTACACGTCGTAAGGCGTACCCACCTGGCTGAAGCGTCCGGCACGCATCACGGCAACCTGGGTGGCAAAGGACAAGGCTTCGTTTTGGTCGTGCGTCACCAGAATCGAGGCCACGCCAGCCTCCGCCAGCAGGTCGGCGGTCGCTTTGCGCGTCATGGCGCGCAGCCCGGTATCCAGCGCAGAAAAGGGTTCGTCGAGCAGCATGACTGACGGACGCTGGGCCAGCGCGCGGGCCAGCGCAACGCGCTGCTGCTGCCCACCGGAAATCTCATGCGGCCAGTGCGTGGCCAACTGCCTGTCCAGAGAGACTTTCTCCATCAGCGCGTCCACCCGCTGACGTTTTTCATGCCGCGTGCCGTCCAGCCCCCAGGCGATGTTGTCAGCCACATTAAGGTGCGGGAACAGCGCTCCTTCCTGCGGGACAAAACCGATCCCACGCAGATGGGCGGGCACAAAATTGTGTTCATCGAACAGCGTGCGTCCCTGCATGACAATGCGCCCGCTGTCCGGCGTTTCGAATCCGGCAAGAATACGCAGCAGCGTGGTTTTTCCCGACCCTGACGGCCCGACAATCGCCGTCCTGTTCCCCGGTGCAACGCTCAGATTCACATTATCAAGCACCCGCGCATCGGAAAACGATTTCGAAATGGACGTTAATTCAAGCATGTCATAGCCCTGCAATTTTTTTAGACTGCATATAAAGAATGGCGGTTAGCGGCAGTGAGATAAGGATCATCAGCATGGCGTAAGGGGCCGCCGCCACATAATCAATCTCGCTGGTCAGCGCCCAGAAGCCGGTGGAGAGCGTACGCGTTCCCAATGGCGACAGCAGCAGCGTCGCGGTCAGTTCATTGCTGACGCCGAGGAAAACCAGCGCCGCGCCCGCCGCCGCGCCCGGAGCGGCCAGCCGCAGGGTGACGCGCCATAACGCTTCAGCGGGCGTGCTGCCAAGGCTGCGCGCCACGTTTTCCAGCTCAACCGGCGCCTGCGCAATGCCAGCCCGGAGGTTAATGAGCGCACGGGGCATAAACAGCAGCAGGTAGGCGAGGAACAGCGTCACTTCCGTCTGATAAATTGGACGGGCATAGTGGATCGTCACCGTGACCAACGCCAGCGCGGTCACGATACCCGGCAGCGAGCTGGTGATATAAATGCACCCTTCCAGCATCCGGAAAATACGGTGCGGATAACGGATCCCGAGCCACGCGATGGGGATCACGCACGCTGTCGTCAGCAGCGCTCCGCCCACGCCGAACATCAGCGTCTGACGCAGCGAGTGCCAGAGATCGGCGCTCATCCAGTTTTCCACGCCGCCCAGCCAGATCCAGCGACACAACACAATTAAGGGTACGCCCAGCGCCAGCAGCACCAGCGTCAGAAAAAGCAGTTGCCCCAGCCACGCCACAGCAGGCTCAAGCGGCCAGCGCTTCTGCTCGCGCGCGGCGCCTGCGCCAATCCGCGCATAGCGTGTTTTTCCGCGCGTGACGCCTTCAAGCATCAGGATAGCCAGACAGCATAAGGCCAGTACGCCCGCCAGCATGTTCGCGGCCGGGCCGCTGAACGTAGACTGGAACTGGTCATAAATGGCCGTGGTGAAGGTATCAAAGCGGATCATGACGTACAGGCCATACTCCGCCAGCAGGTGCAGCGCCACCAGCAGCGCGCCGCCGCAGATCGCCAGTTTGAGCTGAGGCAGCACCACGCGGAAAAAGACCCGCCAGGGAGGCGATCCGAGCGAAGCGGCGACATCTTCAAGGGTTGGATCGAGACGGCGCAGCACCGCCGCAACCGGCATGTAGATAAACGGATAGTAGGCCAGAACAGAGAGGAATACGCCCGCAGAAAGGCCATGCATGCCCGGTACCACGCTCACCCAGGCATAGCTTTGCACAAACGCGGGGATCGCCAGCGGGGCCACCGCCAGCGCCGACCATACGCCCCGTCCCGCCAGCATTGTGCGCTCCGTCAGCCAGGCTATTGCCACGCCCAACACAATGCACAGCGGAACCGCTAACGCCATAAGCCACAGCGTGTTGCTGAGCAGCTCAGCCACCCGCGGGCGGAACACCAGCGCCTTAATCGTTTCCCAGCCGGTCTCAATGCCGATGGCAATGATAAAGCCCAAAGGCAGAAGCGCCAGTAATGAAAACAAGACAGCTAACGCAACCATCGGCAGCGCGGGACGCCTGCGAACAGGCTTCCGCGCGCGGTGTTTACCGATGTCGAGACTCAAACCAGACATAGGACATTCACTTTACGTTCAGGATCACAGCAGGCCAGCTTGCGTCATCAGCTCGATAACTTTCTTACTGTTGAGCGTGGAGGGTTCCACTTTTGGCGCATCCAGATCCTTCAGCGGAA
>NZ_JAIHAZ010000039.1:0-1085 GCF_019718755.1 Enterobacter sp. RIT637 | reverse complement strand
GTGGTGCTCTGCTCGGCAGGTGCCAGCTATTACATGACTTTTATGAACGTGGTTATTGGCTACGGCATTATTGCCTCAGTCATGACGACGGATATCGATCTCTCGAAAGAGGTGGTCGGCCTGCACTTTATCCTGTGGCTGGTGGGCGTCAGTGCGCTGCCGCTGCTGCTCATCTGGAGTAACCGCTGCCGCTATACCCTGCTGCGTCAGATGCGCACGCCAGGGCAACGCGTCCGAAGCGTCGCGGTGGTACTGCTGGCGGGGCTGATGGTCTGGGGCCCGATTCGTCTGCTTGAAGTGAAGCAGAAGAGTGACGAACGTACTTCTGGCGTGGATTTGCCGAGCTACGGCGGCGTGGTGGCGAACTCCTATCTGCCCTCTAACTGGATTTCCGCGCTGGGCCTCTACGCCTGGGCGCAGGTGGATGAGTCTTCCGATAATAAATCTCTCCTCAATCCGGCGAAGCAGTTCACCTACGAAGCGCCTAAAGATATCGACGATACCTATGTGGTCTTTATCATCGGTGAAACAACGCGCTGGGATCATATGGGGATTTTAGGCTACGACCGCGATACGACGCCGAAACTGGCGCAGGAGAAGAACCTGATCGCTTATCGGGGCTACTCATGTGATACGGCGACCAAGCTGTCGCTGCGCTGCATGTTTGTTCGCGAGGGCGGGGCGGATGATAACCCGCAGCGTACCCTGAAAGAGCAGAACGTTTTCTCGGTGCTGCATCAGCTTGGATTCAGTTCTGATCTCTATGCGATGCAGAGCGAGATGTGGTTCTACAGCAACACGATGGCGCAGAACATTGCCTATCGTGAGCAGATCGGCGCTGAGCCGCGTAACCGCGGGAAGAGCGTTGACGATATGCTGCTCATCGATGAGATGAAAGGCTCGCTGAGCAACAATCAGGATGGGAAGCATATGATCATCCTGCATACCAAAGGCTCGCACTTTAACTACACCCAGCGTTACCCGCGCAGTTTTGCCAAATGGACGCCGGAGTGTGTGGGCGTAGACAAAGACTGCACCAAAGAGCAGCTGATTAACTCTTACGATAACTCGGTGATGTATGTGGA
>NZ_JAIHAZ010000038.1:0-1161 GCF_019718755.1 Enterobacter sp. RIT637 | reverse complement strand
ATCAGCGTCACGCCTAAGCCCACCACAAACGGCGGGGTGACGATCGGCAGGATCGAGAAGATGCGGCCAATGATGGCGCTGCGTTTCGCGATGCGGGTGGTGTAGATTGCCAGCACCAGCCCGAAGAAAGTACAGCCGATACCGACGGCAATCGACAGCAGCACGGAGTTGATAATCACCTGCACGATGTGCGCCTGCGACAGCACATTCATAAAGGCCAGCGGGGCGAACTCCCCGGCGTCGTTGGTGAACATCGGAATGAAAATCGCGATGCTCGGCCAGACGATAAAGATGCCGATCAGGGCCACAATGGTGATCAGCGAGCCAATCACAAAGCGGTCGCCGCCCAGCCACTCCAGACGCGTCAGCGCCAGAGTCATAATCGCGCCGAGAGCAACGAACAGCACAATGGTGGCGAAGCCTAACCCGCGTCCTTCCACCGTAGCGCTGACGACGATAAAGGCCATGCACAGCAGCGCCCAACCGGCGTCGAGATAGTGACGGCTGCGCTGCTCGCGCTTCGCTTCGTTAAACGGCCGCACCAGCAGCAGGCTTGGCAGCAAATACCACAGCCAGCTGATATTGAAATGGGACCAGCTGTAGGCGTCGAGAATTTCCTCGCGCGTCGACTCCAGCAGGCCGTAATCGAGGCTCCAGCTCGGCAGCAGCGCAAACGCCAGCCAGCCGACTAAAACCCACAGGAATACCGCATCCCGTTTTTTGACGGGATGAAGAGCGAGTGTGTGTGACATAAGTTTTCCGGGCGTTGAGGAAAATGTTGGCCGGGTCACGCGCAGACGCCACCCGGCATTGACCACGTATCGCGGGCTTATTTACCCATCTTCACGTCGCTGACCCATTTGTTGATCAGCGCTTTGCGCACATCCGTTGAGCCGTACTTGTCCATGTCGTAGCTAATCAGCTTCAGATCGTCGAGTTTCAGGGAGTTCGGCGACGTCTCGGCGGTGGTGTGGGTCAGGATTTGGTAGGATTTGCCTTTCTTCCACGCCAGCTCCTGCGCCTCTTTTGACAGCACCCAGTCCACGAACAGCTTCGCGTTCTCTTCGTTACGCGCGCCTTTCAGAATGCTGACGCCGCCGATCTCATACCCGGTGCCTTCGCACGGCGAAATCAGCTCCAGCGGTGCGCCCTGTTCTTTTT
>NZ_JAIHAZ010000037.1:0-1354 GCF_019718755.1 Enterobacter sp. RIT637 | reverse complement strand
TAATGCCAGCGTAGGGAAGTCAGATGCCTTCCCGGTCATCGCTTCTTCACGCAAGGCAGGAGCGAACCCATGCAGCCTGACCTGCTCGATTTACACGTTTTACACCAGTTCCGAACCCGTTCCCCGCTGACCCACTGTATGACCAACGATGTCGTACAGACCTTCACGGCCAACGTTTTGTTGGCCCTCGGTGCATCACCCGCGATGGTGATTGAGGCCGAAGAGGCCGAGCAGTTTGCCGCAATCGCCGATGCGCTGCTGATTAACGTTGGCACGCTGACCTCACCGCGTGCTCAGGCAATGCGTCGGGCAATTGAGAGCGCCGTGGCGGCAGGCAAGCCCTGGACGCTGGACCCGGTCGCCGTGGGTGCCCTGACGTTCCGCACCCGTTTTTGCCATCAAATCCTTGCCCTGAAACCGGCCGCCATTCGCGGCAATGCCTCCGAAATCCTTGCCCTTTCCGGGATGAGCGCGGGCGGGCGCGGTGTTGATACCACCGATACCGCAGCCAGCGCGGTGCCTGCCGCACAGGCTTTGGCGCGTCAGACGAATGCAGTTGTCGCGGTCACGGGAGAAGTGGATTACATCACCGACGGACAGCGCACGCGCACCGTAACGGGTGGTGACCCGCTTATGACGCGCGTGGTGGGCACCGGGTGCGCGCTTTCTGCCGTCGTCGCGGCGAGCTGCTCGCTACCGGGCGACCGGCTTGATAACGTCACGGCCGCCTGCGGATGGATGAAGCGAGCCGGAACGGTGGCCGTTGCGCAGTCTCGTGGCCCAGGCAGTTTTACCAGCGCGTTCCTGGATGCGCTCTACACGCTGGAGGAGCAGGCATGAAGCGGATTAACGCCCTGACCATTGCCGGCACCGATCCCAGCGGCGGCGCGGGTATTCAGGCTGACCTGAAAACCTTCTCCGCCCTTGGCGCGTACGGCTGCTCGGTTATTACCGCGCTGGTAGCGCAAAACACGCGCGGCGTGCAGTCGGTCTACCGCATTGAGCCGGATTTTGTTGCCGCGCAGCTGGATTCGGTGTTCAGCGACGTGCGCATCGACACCACCAAGATCGGCATGCTGGCCGAGACGGACATCGTGGAAGCGGTGGCCGAGCGGCTTAAGCGTTATCAGGTGCAAAACGTGGTGCTGGATACCGTCATGCTGGCAAAAAGCGGCGATCCGCTACTCTCCGCCTCCGCCGTGGAGACGCTGCGCAACAAGCTGTTGCCGCAGGTGGCGCTGATCACGCCCAATCTTCCGGAAGCCGCCGCGCTGTTAGGCACATCGCACGCGCAAACTGAACGCGAGATGAAAGCGCAGGGGAACGCGCTGCTGGCAATGGGCTGCGGCGCGGT
>NZ_JAIHAZ010000036.1:0-1452 GCF_019718755.1 Enterobacter sp. RIT637 | reverse complement strand
AGACAGCCTGGCCATCATTACGCCATTCGTGCAGGTCGGAACTTACCCGACAAGGAATTTCGCTACCTTAGGACCGTTATAGTTACGGCCGCCGTTTACCGGGGCTTCGATCAAGAGCTTCGCGTTACCGCTAACCCCATCAATTAACCTTCCGGCACCGGGCAGGCGTCACACCGTATACGTCCACTTTCGTGTTTGCACAGTGCTGTGTTTTTAATAAACAGTTGCAGCCAGCTGGTATCTTCGACTGATTTCAGCTCCACCCGCAGGGGCTTCACCTACATATCAGCGTGCCTTCTCCCGAAGTTACGGCACCATTTTGCCTAGTTCCTTCACCCGAGTTCTCTCAAGCGCCTTGGTATTCTCTACCTGACCACCTGTGTCGGTTTGGGGTACGATTTGATGTTACCTGATGCTTAGAGGCTTTTCCTGGAAGCAGGGCATTTGTTACTTCAGCACCGTAGTGCCTCGTCATCACACCTCAGCGTTAAAAGAAGTCCGGATTTACCTAAACTTCCCGCCTACATGCTTAAACCGGGACAACCGTCGCCCGGCTAACATAGCCTTCTCCGTCCCCCCTTCGCAGTAACACCAAGTACAGGAATATTAACCTGTTTCCCATCGACTACGCCTTTCGGCCTCGCCTTAGGGGTCGACTCACCCTGCCCCGATTAACGTTGGACAGGAACCCTTGGTCTTCCGGCGTGCGGGCTTTTCACCCGCATTATCGTTACTTATGTCAGCATTCGCACTTCTGATACCTCCAGCACCCCTCACAGGACACCTTCAACGGCTTACAGAACGCTCCCCTACCCAACAACGCATAAGCGTCGCTGCCGCAGCTTCGGTGCATGGTTTAGCCCCGTTACATCTTCCGCGCAGGCCGACTCGACCAGTGAGCTATTACGCTTTCTTTAAATGATGGCTGCTTCTAAGCCAACATCCTGGCTGTCTGTGCCTTCCCACATCGTTTCCCACTTAACCATGACTTTGGGACCTTAGCTGGCGGTCTGGGTTGTTTCCCTCTTCACGACGGACGTTAGCACCCGCCGTGTGTCTCCCGTGATAACATTCTTCGGTATTCGTAGTTTGCATCGGGTTGGTAAGCCGGGATGGCCCCCTAGCCGAAACAGTGCTCTACCCCCGAAGATGAGTTCACGAGGCGCTACCTAAATAGCTTTCGGGGAGAACCAGCTATCTCCCGGTTTGATTGGCCTTTCACCCCCAGCCACAAGTCATCCGCTAATTTTTCAACATTAGTCGGTTCGGTCCTCCAGTTAGTGTTACCCAACCTTCAACCTGCCCATGGCTAGATCACCGGGTTTCGGGTCTATACCCTGCAACTTAACGCCCAGTTAAGACTCGGTTTCCCTTCGGCTCCCCTATACGGTTAACCTTGCTACAGAATATAAGTCGCTGACCCATTATACAAAAGGTACGCAGTCACACCAC
>NZ_JAIHAZ010000035.1:0-2128 GCF_019718755.1 Enterobacter sp. RIT637 | reverse complement strand
TTCGTTTGGGAGAAGCGGCAAAAATGGAGGCGGCCACCGCACAGATCGGTGCTAATGGCTGGCTATATATTCCCGTTTCTGGTGGCAAAAAAATGCTGTTACAGTGGGGGCTTTTAACCGGTGCTAGTAATTATTCTTTTAAATTCCCAATAGCATTTCCCGTAGGTGGTTTATGCCTGGCCGCTATGGCACATACAACTGATTCCGCTGATGTGAGCATGGTAACTATGACTAATGGATTTATCAGGGATAAAACCAGCGCGTTTGCCTTGTGCGCCAGAACAGTGAACGGCGTGCAGCAACCTTTTGAGCGTAGCGTTTACTGGTTCGCTATTGGCTACTGACCTCAAAATATTGTGTTATTACTCACACAAAGTAGCTAGATAATTATTTTACGAAACCGCACTTACGATCTGAGACTCAAACTAAGGAGTGCGTTATGAACTATTGGTTTAGCCCTGCAAATAATGCTTTTTACCCAGTATCTTTAAAGGAGTCTTATGTAAATGCAGGTAGTCTTCCTAATGATTTAATCGAAGTGGAGGATAGAGTTTTCAGCGAATTTTCCGCGACGCCACCAGAAGGGAAGTTGCGTGGCATTGGAGCTGATGGTTTTCCGATCTGGATTGATATTCCCGTTGTGGAAGAAAGCCCAGAACAACTCCAGGCACGCGCCCGTGCTTTGCGGGATGAATTCATCGTCAGTACAGATCGGATGCTTGTTTCTGATTTCACTATTAACAATATTCCATTGACCGCAGAACAGCAGGCGGAGCTTTTGGACGTAAGGCAAAAGTTTAAACTTTGGCCTGAGAGCGAGGGCTGGCCTAATGTTGAACTTCCTGCGATACCCCAATGGATTCTTATTGAGGCAGTAAACAACGGTTACATAGTCAAGAATTGGCCTGAGTGAAATAAAGCCCGCAAGGGCTTTATTTTTTAATAACCTAAAACAATCCAGTAAATCGTATTAGTAGTGGGCGTTACGTAAGTGAAATTTATCACCCCGCGAGAGGATTTTGCTGTATCAAAGCCAACAAAACGAGTCGAGGGGTCTTGCGTACTGAACATTGCATTAACCATCAGAATCGAGGCTGGAAAGGCAACAGGTAAAGTAACCGACAAACTGTTTACAACACCGTTAGTTGTAGTAACTGCAAAACTTCCCCACTGAATAATTAAACCACTAGGTAATTTTGCATAGCCATTGCCTGAAATGCTGCTAGCGAAATAAGCCATGTCAGGTAGTTGATTGGCGCCACTTCCAACCGTCCTTTTTGCCGCTTCTCCCAAACGAACGTTATTTGCTTAATAGCCAATGGCTATAAACCGGAATGACACGTTTGCATTTAACGCATTTAGAACGGCTCCAGCCTGAGATAACTTAACCGCTCTTGTAGTAAAAGTTGAAAGGGTTGCAGGCGCTGCAGAACCAAACCCAACGCCAGCATCCTCAGAATTATTATGCGTAACATATACTTGTGCAAACACGGATGGGAACGCTACAGGAAGCGAAGATGTGTAGACCTCTCCACTACCTGCTGTATTAACACTACCTTGCCCCCATTGAAGAATTAAATTTTTGTTACCACTCATCGGGATTTTGGCCCATCCGTTATAGCCAATAACACCGCTAACAGCTGGCAGCGTTGCCGCTTCCCCCAAACGAACGTTTTAAAATCCTATCGCTATATAGCTTGATGACTGCAGCCTGATAGGAATATGTGGGTAAGGCGCATTAGAAACATCACGAAATACAGCTGTGAATTCTGTTAGTGAGCGAGTGGCGAATGATGCAGAAAAGCCTCCGTTGATTGTATCCAGCGGCCCGAATGCTCCAGCAAGAAAAGCTCTCGGGAATGCAATCGGTAACTGTGCATTTCCGCTCGCACCGCTTCCACCATTTGAAACGCTTCCCCATTGAATTATCAATTCCCGCTCAGCAGTTAAGGGAATTTTGGTCCACCCATTACCCGTGAGCGATCCCGTTGCCGCTGCAAGTTTTGCCGCTTCCCCCAAACGAAGGTATTCGATAATCCCATCTGCGGTTTTTCCAGACAAAGTTGTCAGCGTGCTATCCAGCGGCTGCTTGCCTGCCAGCGCATTTGTCATGGTGGTTGCAAAGTTA
>NZ_JAIHAZ010000034.1:0-2553 GCF_019718755.1 Enterobacter sp. RIT637 | reverse complement strand
TCGGTTTGGGAAGTAGCGCTACGAAGGACGTCGGAACGGCAGCCGGGAACGTCATGCAAGTGGGAGCATTTGGATTACCTACTGGTGATGCCAGGGTATTTAAAACAGACTCGGCAGTTGCTCCTGATGGGACAAATTTCAACAGTCTTACAGAGCCAGGAACTTATCGTTTACTTTTGGATATGTCGAAATCAACCTCAGGACCTATCTCAAGTTGGTATGGGTATGTTCAAAATTATGTTCGTATTGCCGACGTAGCGCTAACGCAGTTTTGTTTGCCATATCCAAGCCAAACTGATGCTGGACGATTTTTTTTCAGGGGTTACAACACCAATGCCTGGAGCCCGTGGAAGGAGATCATGACTTCAGCGATATCTGACAGAACAATGAAAAACATTGGCGATGACCTCGATCTGGAAGCGGCGTTGTTAAATATCTGCCGGATGGAATTCAAACACTTCACTTTTAAGGACGATGAAACGCAGACCCCACGACGCGGGGTAATATCACAGCAGATTGAAACGATTGATCCCGAATACGTGAAAGAAATAGGCGGCATACTGCATCTTGATCAGACCCCTATGTTGCTCGATGCGCTAGCAGCAATCAAAGCGCTGGCAATCCGCGTCAGGGTTTTGGAAGAACAGGCTGCCACTAAGGTTTCAGCTCAGTAAGCTATATCTGTATTAGCTCAAACTTGATTTGGCACTGTTACTGCTCAGGGCTTAACTTAAGCTGACAGTCCGCTCTGTGCCAGTAGCGGATATTGCACATTTGGCTGAGATTGAAGATGGGCGGTAAGGCGTAGCATTTGACCTGTATTTCATTTGGCGTATATTGAATAGAAATCTGATGCAGGATTAGTAAAATGGGTATTTTTGACTTCATCTTTAGAAAGACGAAAAGAAATGAGAATAGCAAGCATTTAGAAAATACAGCACAAGCCCCTGCACAATATATAAATATTGCCGCGCAGAACAAAGATATAATTGAGGGGATGCAATTCCATGCAACATGCCAACTACGGACCCCTATATTTGTTTTGAAAAAACACGGTGAAGTTTTTAAAGGTGACGGGACACCCCCAGCATATGGATCTACAAGAGATGGTATTTGGATTCCAAAATTGAGAGGTGGTACATTTGATTTTCTTGATAAAGGGGCTACTTCAGCGTCTGATGCTGGGCCAGTTAATGCTGATGAGTATGTTGATTACGCCATTGGTTTACTTGAAATTTTTGAATCAAGCGCATCAATTAATGACAAGATGACTCAAGCGTTAGCTTATGCTGGAAGCAATGAGTCTAAAAAAAGAATAGAAATGGGGCTGCTACGTTTTTATGGAGAAACAAATATAGCTGACGTAATGTCGTCATATATCCCTAAGCTTGAGAGGTTTAAATTCTATTTGGATGAGCCAAACAAATTAACCTTGGTTAATGGAGTAAGTGAAAAAATAGCAGATTCACTAAAGAGTGAGGGAGTAAATACTTTACGAGCACTGTCTAGCATGAATGAATATGAATTAACTAAAATCAAAGGCATTGGCAAAATCACCGCTCAAAAAATAATAAACAGTATTAAGGATTTAGAGGTGTTGTAGATCCTATAAGTTTTAGCCACTTAGAGTTAGCGTCTGCTTATCGCTCAAAGCAGACGGTCAGCTTTGATAGTCTGTTGCCAGATCAAACTGTCAGGTCAAGTCTGAGCTAATACACTATATCGCGGATTGGGCTTTGAGTTCAGCAAGCTCACTCTTAATGCTTTCTACCCGGTTGGCCAGCTCCTTCATGGCCTCAACATACAGGGCGCTCATCGCACTGTAGTCCACGGTTTTGAGATCGTTAATCTCTTCTCCATTCTGCGTTGTGCCGGTACCGCCTGAACTTACCGCGACAGGAAGAACACGCTCCAGTTCCTGGGCGATAATACCTGCGCTGCGTATTGATTCCGATTCAGTCAGTTGAATGCCAAACGTATACCCCGTCAGGGAACAGATCTTCTCCAGAGCGTTACTGACGGGTTCTTTGTCGAATTTAACTCGTTCATCCGAAGTCTGATTCATCGTGACGCAGGTGAACTTACCATCAGCCCCAAACGCAAAAGAGTATCCGTTGGAGCCTCCATTATCATTGTTGTCAGGACGGATCTGAATGATTCCTGTCTGCCCGGAATAAATAACCCCCCTGGATGCCCCACCTGTGCCATAGAACCATACGTGGGCATTCTGATTGTCAGTTGGGGCCAAAACAGCAATTTTAGTTTTGCATTCCATATCAGCACTGGTCGCGATTTTAGCTGATGCGCTTATGCTGTTCTGGCAGGTAATTGGATTACGAAATTCAAAGCTATCGCCGATAAAAATGTATCTCCCTGCGTAAAATGTAAAGTCTCCTTTCCCCATGGCACCACTGGAATTACCACCGCACAGGATTCGCGCGTCATAGTCGTTAGTGCCAAGAAAATGGAAATCAACGAAGCTTGCAGAAGAGGCTTTCTTCGCTCCAATTTCGAGGCTTCCAAAGTTGGCTGTGACGCTATCTCCTAAACCGA
>NZ_JAIHAZ010000033.1:0-3847 GCF_019718755.1 Enterobacter sp. RIT637 | reverse complement strand
GTTCCTGCCGCAGATGATGGGCTACAGCGACATCTCCGATACCAATATCCCGCTGCTGATGACCGCAGCCAGTTCCGCCCTGCTCGGCATCTTTGCCCTGTTCCTGCCGAACACCCCGCCGAAGAGCACCGGCAAGCTGGACTTTAAGGTGATGCTGGGGCTGGACGCGCTGATCCTGCTGCGCGACAGAAACTTCCTGGTGTTCTTCTTCTGCTCGTTCCTGTTCGCCATGCCGCTGGCCTTCTACTACATCTTCGCCAACGGCTACCTCACCGAAGTCGGCATGAAAAACGCCACCGGCTGGATGACGCTCGGCCAGTTCTCCGAAATCTTCTTTATGCTGGCCCTGCCGTTCTTTACCAAACGCTTTGGTATTAAGAAGGTCTTACTGCTGGGCTTGATCACCGCCGCCATCCGCTACGGCTTCTTTGTTTACGGCGGTGCGGAACAGTACTTCACCTACACCCTGCTGTTCCTCGGCATTTTGCTGCACGGCGTGAGCTACGACTTCTACTATGTCACCGCGTACATTTACGTGGACAAAAAAGCGCCGGCGCACATGCGCACCGCGGCGCAGGGCTTGATTACGCTGTGCTGTCAGGGCTTTGGTAGCCTGCTGGGTTACCGTCTGGGCGGCGTGATGATGGAAAAAATGTTCGCTTACAAAGAGCCGGTGAATGGGCTGACCTTCAACTGGGCCGGAATGTGGACATTTGGTGCAATCATGATTGCTGTGATTGCCGTGCTGTTTATGCTGTTTTTCCGCGAATCGGATAAAGAGATCACCGCAATTGAGGTGGTTGATGGCGATACCGCGCTGACACAAGGGGAAGTTAAATGAAACAAGAACGTGTTCTCGGTGCCCTTTACGGGCAGGCGTTAGGGGATGCGATGGGCATGCCGTCGGAGCTGTGGCCGAGAAAGCGCGTCAAGGCGCACTTCGGCTGGATCGACCGTTTCTTACCCGGCCCGGCGGAGAATAACGCGGCCTGCTATTTCAACCAGGCTGAGTTCACCGACGATACCTCGATGGCGCTCTGTCTGGCGGATGCGATTATCGAGTGCGACGGGCAGATTAACGCGGACGTTATCGGCAAGCATATTCTTCGCTGGGCGCTGGATTTCGACGCGTTTAATAAGAACGTGCTCGGCCCCACCTCGAAAATTGCCCTCAACGCCATTCGCGACGGTAAGCCGGTGAGCGAGCTGGAAAACAACGGCGTGACCAACGGGGCGGCAATGCGCGCCTCTCCGCTGGGCTGCCTGCTCCCGGCCACGCGTCTGGAGCACTTTGTTGAGCAGGTAGCGCTGGCCTCCAGCCCGACCCATAAATCAGACCTCGCCATTGCCGGTGCGGTAGTGATTGCCTGGGCAATTTCGCGCGCCGTCGACGGGGAACGCTGGCAGAACATCGTCGACGCCCTGCCGGGGATCGCCCGCTTTGCGCAGGAGGCGAAAACCACCACCTTCAGCGCGTCGCTCGCGGCGCGTATTGAACTGGCGCTGAAAACCGTACGAGAAGCCAACGGGATCGAGTCCGCCAGCGAGCAGGTGTATCAGCTCGTAGGGGCCGGAACCAGCACCATCGAATCCGTTCCGGCGGCCATTGCGATGGTTGAACTGGCGGGAACCGACCCAAACCGCTGCGCCATTTTATGCGCCAACCTGGGCGGCGATACCGACACCATTGGCGCAATGGCGACGGCCATCTGCGGCGCGCTCCACGGCGTGCAGGCCATTGACCCGGTGCTAAAAGCCGAACTCGACGCCGTTAACCAGCTCGATTTCGGTCACTATTGCGAAAAACTCCTGCACTACCGGGAGCAAAGGGAGGGCATATGACTTCTTTGGTTCAGCGCCTGGAAACCCTGCACGCCACACGCCCGGTGACGGTGCTGGGTGCGGCGGTGATAGACGTCATCGCCGACGCCTACGCCCTACCCTGGCGCGGGTGCGATATCGAGCTTAAACAGCAGGGCGTGAATATTGGCGGCTGCGCGCTGAACATTGCCATCGCCCTGAAACGGCTCGGCATTGCGGCGCAAAACGCCCTGCCCGTCGGCCACGGCGTGTGGGCGGATATTATTCGCAACGCCATGGCGAAGCAGGATCTGCACAGCGCCATCGAGGCCGAAACCGGCGATAACGGCTGGTGCCTGGCACTGGTGGAGCCAGACGGCGAGCGCACCTTTATGTCCTTTAGCGGCGTGGAGAACCAGTGGCAGCAGCGCTGGCTTGATGTGCTTAACATCCCGTCGAACAGCCTGGTCTATTTATCCGGCTATCAACTGGCCTCGCCGTGCGGCGAGCTGCTGACACGCTGGCTGGAGGGGTTGCAGGACGTAACTGCCTTTATCGATTTCGGTCCCCGCATCGCGGATATCCCCGACGCGCTGATGACGCGCATTATGACCTGCAGGCCGATTGTGTCGCTCAATCGTCAGGAGGCGGAGCTTGCAGCAGAAAGACTGGGCGTTGAAGTGGAAACCCTCGGCACGCAGTGGCAGCAGCGTTTCGGCGCCGCGCTGATTGTGCGCCACGATAAAGACGGCGCCGTGTGGTATGACGGTAATACCTCGGGCGTTGTTCCGGCATTTCCGGCGACGGTGGTGGACACCATTGGCGCAGGCGACAGCCACGCGGGCGGCACGCTTGCCGGGCTGGCGGCGGGATGGTCACTGGCAGACGCCGTTCTGCTGGGGAACGCCGTGGCGTCCTGGGTGGTCAGCCACCGCGGCGGGGACTGCGCCCCGACTCGCGACGAGTTATTCCTCGCACACAAAGACGTATAGATCGCTGCGGCAGTAGCTGATGCTGTACTCAATCGGCCGGTGCTGTTGGTCAAGCGCGACCTGCTTGATCACCAGCACCGGTATTTTTTCGTCCATCTTAATGTGCGCCTGAAACTCGCTGTCCGGCATACGGGCGCTCACGCGTGAACGGGTGCGCTGCGGGAAGATATTCTGGCTGCGGAAGTAATCGTACAGCGAGACGCCAATCGCATCGGGGTCGTGGATAAATCCCGTCGGCACCCAGGACTCTTCAATCGACACCGCATCGTCATCCACATAGCGAATACGCTTGAGCAGGAAAACCTCGCTCTCGGGGGGAATTGAAAGATGGTTCGCCACCTCTTCAGGACACTTCACCACCCGCTTGTTGACCCACAGCGTATTGGGCTTTTGACCGCGCAGCACCACCTGCTGGGAAAAGCCGCGCGCCTCTTTCAGCGAATATTCGAAGATGTTATTGATTTGCGTGCCATAGCCACGGGAGCGCGTGACCACGCCTTCTTCCTCCAGCGCCTGCATCGCTTTACGCACGGTAATGCGCGACACGCCGGTTAACTGGCTCAGATCGCGCTCGCCGGGCAAAATATTCCCGTGCTCCAGCATGCCGCTGCGCACCGCATTTTTTACCGTTTCGGCAAATTTCAGGTACAGCGGCGTGTTGTCCGGCGCGGCGATCCGTTCATTCAGTTGAGCGATTAACCGGGTATGCGCTTGTTCCATCTCTGTTTTCTCAGGCGTGGTTTTTCCTGCCAGTATACTGGGTTACCACCACGCATGAAAATGATGAACCGGCCCAATACCGTGACCGACTTCCAGAGTATCGGCTTTTGCCAGCGCCGCAGAGAGCCAGATTTTCGCTTCGCGCACCGTATCGGCCCAGCCGTCATGCCGTGGACGCAGTGCCGCCAGCGCGGCAGAGAGCGTACAGCCCGTGCCGTGGGTGTTTTTGGTCTGCACACGCGGCGCGGTAAAACGTACTTCGCCGTCGCGGGTAAAGAGCCAGTCCGGACTTTCGGCATCATCCAGGTGCCCGCCCTTCATCAGCACCGCGCCGC
>NZ_JAIHAZ010000032.1:0-6540 GCF_019718755.1 Enterobacter sp. RIT637 | reverse complement strand
CGCGGTGGTCCCACCTGACCCCATGCCGAACTCAGAAGTGAAACGCCGTAGCGCCGATGGTAGTGTGGGGTCTCCCCATGTGAGAGTAGGGAACTGCCAGGCATCAATTAAGAAGAACCCCGTACCGAAAGGTGCGGGGTTTTTGCTTTGTGCTTTCCCCTCTCTAGCCTTTCTCTTAATCCCTTATCCTGCTAATGGAATGTGTGATCTCCATCGCAATGTTTGTTATAACAAAATTATAACATTTCATTTACGAGGCAATTGAATCTTGCTGGACTCAACATGCCGCTGTTTATGGCTGGAGCATAATCACAATGACAGAAAGTATTGCATCAAACGGGACGCTGGCTAACAGTGATACCCGCAGAAGGGTATGGGCAATCGTCAGTGCCTCTTCAGGGAACCTAGTTGAATGGTTCGACTTTTACGTCTATTCATTCTGTTCTCTCTATTTCGCACATATCTTCTTTCCTTCGGGAAACACCACAACGCAGTTGCTACAAACGGCAGGGGTATTCGCTGCAGGATTCTTAATGCGACCAATCGGTGGCTGGCTGTTCGGCCGCATTGCGGATCGTCGTGGTCGTAAGGCATCCATGCTGATCTCGGTTTGTATGATGTGCTTTGGCTCGCTGGTGATCGCCTGCTTACCCGGGTACGAAACGATTGGTACATGGGCACCGGCACTGCTTTTGCTGGCTCGATTATTCCAGGGGCTATCTGTCGGTGGAGAATACGGTACCAGTGCAACCTACATGAGTGAAATTGCACTGGAAGGCCGTAAAGGTTTTTACGCCTCATTCCAGTACGTCACGCTAATTGGTGGTCAACTGTTGGCCATCCTTGTCGTGGTGATCCTGCAGCAGATTTTGACAGATGAACAGCTTCACACCTGGGGATGGCGGATTCCTTTCGCCATGGGCGCTGTACTGGCTATCGTCGCACTTTGGCTGCGTCGTCAGTTAGATGAAACCTCTCAGAAAGAAGTCAGAACGTTGAAGGAGGCGGGAACATTCAAAGGGCTATGGCGTAACCGTAAGGCTTTCCTGATGGTGCTGGGCTTTACTGCGGGTGGCTCCCTCAGTTTTTACACGTTCACCACCTATATGCAAAAGTATCTGGTGAACACCACAGGCATGCACGCCAATGTCGCCAGTGTCGTCATGACTGTAGCGCTGTTTGTCTTTATGCTCATACAACCGCTCATCGGTGCGCTCTCGGATAAGATAGGGCGTCGAACGTCAATGCTCATTTTTGGCGGATTGTCTGCGTTATGTACGGTTCCCATTTTGACTGCGCTTCAGCATGTTTCCTCACCGTATGCGGCATTTGCGCTGGTGATGCTGGCGATGGTGATCGTCAGTTTCTACACCTCGATTAGCGGGATACTCAAGGCGGAAATGTTCCCGGCTCAGGTTCGTGCGCTGGGGGTTGGGCTTTCTTATGCAGTGGCGAATGCGATTTTTGGCGGGTCTGCAGAATACGTTGCCCTGTCGCTTAAATCATGGGGTAGTGAAACAACGTTTTTCTGGTATGTCACGGTGATGGGAGCTCTGGCTTTCATCGTGTCCCTGATGCTGCACCGCAAGGGAAAAGGTATTCGACTTTAATAATGCGCCATCTGCCACACGGCATAGCCGGTCGTTGCGCCGGCTACATCCCAGGCAAAATCTTTCCAGCTCCAGCCGCTCCCTGCGGGGCGGCTGTCCCAAAGCTCTTTTGAAGCTCCCAGCCCTACTGAGAACATCAGGCCGATTGCCGCACTCCGATCCCTGCTGTATCCCTGATGTTGCGCATACTCATTACCCGCAGCAGACAACATAGCAGAAGCGATAAAGTGTTGGGCTTTGTCCTGACCAGACCAGCTATCGTTAGCCATGTGGCTACATCCTGTCAGGCAAAAGAGGGCAAATAAGAGAGGGATACGCATTAACGAACTCCATAAAAAAGCCCTGTTAATGACAGGGCCTTAACATTACAGAATACGGCTGATGAGGCGGTCTATCCGGATCCGACGTAAACGACGAATAAGTTTGCGGACTTTCACCGGATAATCAGCAATGCTCTGCAGATCTCGGTAATGCCGAACGACGGTGGTATGAGTACGAATCAATTCCAGCTCGCGATCGCGTTTCGCGGCTAATTCATGCTGCGGATCGTGGATCAATATCGCATTTTCCAGATCCAGGCGCCATGCTCGCGGATTCAGGTTATTGCCAGTCAGCAGCATCCATTCATCGTCGACCCACATACCTTTAAGGTGATAGCTGTTGTCTTCATCTTTCCAGAGGCGCACAACCAGTTGGTCGGTATTCACATAGTACTGCAAACGGCTCAGGAATCGACGCAGGTTTATCTCATAGAGATAAGGTAACGCGCCGATAATCTTGAACGGCTGATCTTCCGGAATGAAGAAGTCGTTTGCCGTTTTATCTCCGACAATGATTTCCACTTTTTTACCATCACGCAGCAGCTGGATTATATTGCGTACCAGCACCGCGGGAAGGTTAAAGTATGGCGTGCAAATGGTTAGTTTCTGCTCTGCACACGGCATCAAATGGAAAATGGTCTTGTTCAGCAGGCTCGATTTGCCTAAACCGACCAGTGGCGTAACAGAGAGCTCTTCGTTATTAGCATCGCCCTGAAAATGATACACCGCATCACGCAGCTCCTGACGGAAAGAGCGAACATCGTTTTTGATTTCGGGGCTTTTAGGTCGATGAGGATCGTCGAGACGGTTCACGCCACGGCCATGGACCAGGTGTCTATCAACCCAGTTAAACATGATATCTGCCATCTGCGCATTGCGAACCAGATGGTAGCGGTCATATCGATATTTATCGAGCTGATGGAGGTAAACGTCGTTCAGACTCGCGCCACTGTAGAGGACGCTATCATCAATAATGAAGCCTTTGAAATGCAGAACGCCGAGGGCTTCACGGGTATTCACCGGTACGCCATAAACAGGTACATCGACGCCAGGATTCTCCTGCGCCGTGCGGCAATACCAGTCAGCATTCGTGTTAGACGCCGCCGCACCGATGCGACCGCGCTGTGCACGGTGCCAGTCAACCAGAACGCGAACATCCAGCTCCGGACGTTGACGCTTAGCTTCATAGAGCGCGTTCAGGATCGCGCGCCCGCCTTCATCTTGTTCAAGATACAGCGCCACAATACAAATACGTCGCGTAGCGCTGGCGATCTTTTCCAGGAGCGTCTCCCGAAAATGAGCGGGAGCGTAAAAGAACTCTACATCATCAACTGACTGAGAAATCTTCGGTAGTTGAGCAAGGTGTTGTTGATGTTTATTACGCTTGAATTTTGACAACATCACAGTGCGTTTCTTCTCTGTTCATTGAAGGGTTGTCTGTAGCATGCAAACAACATAAGCGGACAATGATACCCCAGTGCTATCAAAAGTGGGTAACATTTCCAGTAGGTTACTCTTGTTTATCTGCTGATGTCAGGGGGAGTGACAAGGCCACAATCCCTTCGTCCAGCTGAATATCCACGTCAAAACCAAGTTTACGCGCCAGAGTGACCATACCGCGATTGTTGGGCATAGTAATGCCATTCAGGCGTAGCAATCCGTGATCTCGCGTATAACTGATGAGTTTTTCCAGCAGCCGTCTCCCCAGGCCCAGGCCTTTCAGATCGGAGCGTACCAGCACGGCAAACTCCGCATCGATATTATCCGGATCCGAAATAGCACGCGTCACGCCGAGGATCTCATCACTCTGTCCGGAACGCCGTACGGCCACAAACGCCATTTCTCGATCGTAGTCGATCTGCGTCATATTGGCTAAATCATCATGCGTGAATTCATTGATCTCGCTAAAGTAGCGGTAGTAGAGATCTTCTTTGGTCACCTGAGAAATAAACGTGCGCAGCTGCGGCTCATCTTCCGGCAGAATAGGGCGGAAGAGCGCGCGTTCGCCGTTTTTCATCTCCACCCATTCTTCGAGGTGTAAAGGGTAAGGACGGATCGCAAGACGGCTCTCTCTGTCCCCTGCGAATGGCGCAATATCCAGCGTTACATCCAGCGCGATAAACTCATTGCCGGAGGCGAGCAGCGGGTGAATATCCAGCCGCTGAATCTCGGCACAATCCACAATCAGGTTAGATACCTGCACCAGGAACTGGCTTAACCCGGCAATATCAAGCGGGCGCAGGGCGCTCCGGCCACGGATCTTTTTGCTTTTTATCGCCTGGATGACCAGATAGCGTGCCAGATTCATATTCAATGGCGGTAATGCCACCACCGCCTGCTCTTCAGGCCGCCAGTCAACGCCGCCTTCACCCAGCATAATCAGCGGGCCAAAGACCGGATCGTGCTCAACCACCACGCGTAGCTCCTGGGCGCCTGCGCGGTTAGCCATGCTTTGCACGAGAAGACCGTGGATCCTGGCCTGCGGCCATGCCATTTTTACGCGGTCGAAAATGGCATCTGCTGCTTGCTGCACTTCCGCTGCCGTGCGTAAGTACAACATCACGCCCTGAACATCCGACTTGTGTGGGATATCCGGCGAGCGAAGCTTCAGGGCAACCGGATAGCCAATTTGCTCAGCAATATGGACGGCTTCCGCGCTGTCGCTGGCAATCCATGTCGGCAGCGTTTGCATGCCGTAACTGCCGAGAACGGGCTGCACCTCATGCGTGTCGAGCGAGGTCGCCCCCTCTTCGAGAGCCTGTTGCAGCAGTCGGTGGACGTCGACGGCATTCGCTGTCAGGTTACCCGGTAAGGCCGGGGTTTCACGCAGTTGCTTCTGGTTACGACGGTATTCCACCATGTGCATAAATGCGGTGATAGTGCCTTCTGGGGTGCGGTACGTCGGCAGCCCAGCTTCACTGAACAGCCGTCGTGCCTCCTGAGAGGAGAATTCACCGCACCAGTTGGTGAGCACGGTAACGTATTTGCCACGCGGATGATTATGCACAGCGTCAATGAGCGCCCGCGCGCTTTCTGTACCAGGCGCAACCGCGCTGGGCGAGTGGATTATCATGAGCGCGTCGAAATCCTGGCTATCCAGCAAAATTGAAATTGCCTTTATATAGCGCTCGCTGCTGGCATCGTCGCGTAAATCCAGCGGGTTGCCTGGTGTAACGCTTGTCGGTAATGCGTCACGCAGGCGTTGAAGCGTCTCTTCGCCGAGCGTAGCCAGCTTACCGTTGCGTAGCCAGAGCTCATCCAGTGCCAGCGCTGCAGGTGCTGCGCCATTGCTGACAATCATCAGCTTTTCGCCGCGTAACGGACGCATATGGCTCAGCGTCTCAACGGCGGAAAAAAGCTCGTGCGTATCCTGCACCCGAAGTAAACCGGCACGCTGGATCGCGGCATCCCACGCGGGATCCATACCTGAATGCGAATTCAGAAGACGCTGCGCCGCCGGGCTACGTCCACTTTTGATGACCAGGATTGGTTTATTGCGCGATGCGCTACGTGACGCTGACACAAAACGACGGGCATCGCTTAAGTGCTCAAGGTAGAGAAGAATCGCGCTGGTTTTACTGTCTCTGGCCAGGAAATCCAGTAGCTCATCCACGTCGATATCGAGGCTATCACCCAGAGCGATGAAGTAGGAGAATCCCATCTCGCGCTGCTGCGCCCAGTCTAGAATGGTGTTCGATACGGCGGCCGACTGCGAGATAAAGGCGAGTTTGCCTTTGCGGATAGGCACCGGGGAGAAGCTGGCATTAAGTCCTTGCCATGGTGCGAGCAGTCCCAGACTGTTTGGCCCCAGAATACGCATTTGAAAGCGACCTGCACAGGCCAGGAGCTCTGGCTGCTGTTCAGGAGGTGATGAGAGAATAATGCAGGTTTTACACCCTTTTTGGCCAAGCGACTCCAGTAAGTCCAGATTCCGTTTCGCATGCGTACAGATAATGGCGAGGTCGGGAACGAAGGGCAGGCTCTGAATATCTGGCCACGCAAGCACGCCCTGTACGGCCTTATACGCCGGGGTTACGGGCATAACAGGGCCATTAAATCCGCCAGCCAGCAGGTTACGCATCATCAAGTAACCCGCACGATCCGGTTTCATGGAGGCGCCAATAACGGCAATGGATTTAGGTCGTAGTAGCGCTTCTAACCCTCGCTGGCTCATGCAACTCTCCTGTGAATGCAAGCGACCTGATGATTTTAAACGCTTTCCGCCTCAGCTGCTGTGACGCTGCCCTTATGAACGGTTTTTCCTGCCAGGTAACGTTCGCGGAAACAGGAAAAATGGCTGCCTAACGCGCCGGCGGCATGGGTATCACCGGCCAGATCCAGCAGAGCAATCGCCACTTCCGCCGTGCAATATTGCCCGTCAGCATGGGCTTCACGCAGACGGTAGGCTGAGACGCGAGACAAATCGACCGAAATCACCGGTAAAGCATCCAGATACGGGCTTTTGCGGAACATTTTTCGCGCTTCGGTCCAGGTGCCATCCAGCATAATAAACAGCGGCGGTTTACCGGATGGCGGCGCAGAAAGAACCTGACGCTGTTCTCCCGCGTAGGACGCCGGGAAAACCACCATGGGCTGATAGTCGGGGTTTG
>NZ_JAIHAZ010000031.1:0-8500 GCF_019718755.1 Enterobacter sp. RIT637 | reverse complement strand
CCCGCGATCGCGGGGAATGGCGCAACGGTCGTCTGACGATTTTAGGCCGTATGGACAATCTCTTTTTCAGCGGAGGAGAGGGGATCCAACCCGAATCGCTGGAACGCGTTATCGCCACACATCCGCAAATAAGCCAGGCGTTCATCGTCCCGCTGGACGACGCCGAGTTCGGACAGCGTCCGGTGGCGGTGGTGGAGTGCGAGCCGGGAACGGATATCGCGCAGTTCCCTGACTGGATCCAGGGCAGGCTGGCGCGTTTTGAACAGCCGGTACACTGGCTGGTGCTGCCCGCAGCGCTAAAAAATGGCGGGATAAAAATCTCCCGCCAGGCGTTAAAACAGTGGGTCAATGCCCTGCTGAGGGGCTAATCAGCCGACGTCCGGCTCGGGCTTGCGCTGGCGTCGACGTAGCAGGCGCAGGACCGGCGGCACCACAATCACCATGATCGCCATGGCCAGCAGGATCTTCGTCACGCTGCTCTCCCACAGAATCGACATATTGCCGTTGCTAATGGAGAGGGCGCGGCGCAGGTTCTGCTCCAGCATCTCACCCAACACAAAGCCTAAAATCAGCGGCGACATCGGGAAGTGCATCTTGCGTAAGATGTACCCCAGCACGCCAAGCAGCACCATCAGCACCAGGTCGAAGGTGGTGCTGTGCACCGCGTACACCCCAACCGCAGAGACCGCCGCAATGGCAGGCACCAGGAACCACAGGGGAATGGTCAGCATGCGGGTAAACAGGCCGATCAGCGGGATGTTCATCACCAGCAGCATCACGTTGGCGATCAGCAGTGCCGCAATCAGGCCCCAGACGATGTCCGGCTGCTCGGTGAACATCGCCGGACCCGGGGTGATGTTATAGAGCGTCAGCGCGCCCATCATCACCGCCGTGGTACCGGAGCCCGGCACGCCAAGCGTCAGCATCGGGATAAATGAGCCGCAGGCCGAGGCGTTATTGGCCGCCTCTGGCGCCGCCACGCCGCGTATATCGCCCTTTCCGAAGCTGTCGCTGTTGCCGCTCAGCTTTTTCTCGGTCATGTAGGTGATGGCGCTGGCGATGGTCGCCCCCGCGCCGGGCAGGATGCCGACGAAGAAACCAATCACCGACGAACGCAGGGTAGCACCCACACACTGTGCCCCCTCTTTGGCATTAAAGAGCATGCGACCGGTTTTGCGCACCAGCGTCTGCCCGCTGCTGGTATGTTCCAGCATCAGTAAGATTTCTGAGACAGAGAACAGGCCAATCACGACGACGATAAACTGTACGCCGTCGGACAGGTGAACGCTGTCGAAGGTAAAGCGATAAACCCCGGTGTTGGCATCCACGCCGACGGTGGCTAACCCTAAGCCAATCAGCGCAGACAAAAACGATTTGAGCGGGTTCTGCGCCATCATGCTGCCGAGGCAGGCGATAGCGAACACCATCAGTGCAAAATACTCCGCCGGACCAAACGCCAGCGACCACTGGGCCAGCGCAGGGGCGAACAGAATGATGCCGCCAATGGCAATCAGCGATCCGCAGAACGAGCTGACGGCTGAAATGGAGAGCGCCACGCCGCCGCGTCCCTGTTGCGCCATGGGATAACCGTCGAGCGCGGTCATAATGGCGGCGGCATCGCCGGGCACGTTCAGCAGTATTGAGGAGATGCGACCGCCGTACTCACAGCCGATATAGACCGTCGCCAGTAAGATCAGGGCGGATTCAGCCGGCAGGTGCAGGGCAAAGGCCAGCGGCAGAAGTATCGCCACGCCGTTAATCGGACCAAGACCGGGCAGCAGGCCGACGATCGTGCCCACGAAGCAGCCGATCAGGGCGATCACCAGGTTTTCCGGGGTCATCGCTACCGCGAACCCCTGAGAGAGGTAAATCCAGGTATCCATAGCGTGCTCCGTTAGTTAAACCATGCGCCAAGGGGCAAGGTCACGTCCAGCAGGCGGTCGAAGGCGTACCAGAGCACTATGCCCAGTACCGCACCCGAGAGGCCTGCCGCAGGCAGGGTGGCGTTAAACAACATGCCGATCACCATCGTCAGGATGGTGGTGGCAATCGGGAAGCCAAGCCACTCAAAACCCCACGCGTACATCAGCAGGATAATCACCATCACCAGCAGACGTTGCAGCGTGCGGCGTGGCGGCCACTCCACGGTGTCCGGATGGCGCAGCAGCAGAGCCACTGAGCAAAGCAGCATCAGGCCGACGATGGCCATCGGAAAGGGGCGTGGCCCCACCGGTTCATAGCTGTATTCGCTGTGGATCTGCCAGGCGACGAACAACCCGCCAATGCAGAGCAGCAGCCATATCCCGGCAAAAATACGATCGCTCATAGCGCCTCCGTTTACTTCGCCAGACCGAAGGCTTTCGCCTGTTCGCGGTAGTCATTCACCTGTTTTTTGACATACTCGTCCAGCTGCTTGCCGTTGAGGTTGAACTCGAACAGGCCGCGCAGATCGCGCTGTTTTTTGAACTCATCGGTTTGCTGGAGTTTGGCGAAGGCATCCACCCACCACTGGTATTCGGCGTCGGTCACTTTCGGCCCAACGAAGAAGCCGCGAATAATCGGCCAGACCAGGTTGTAGCCTTGCTCTTTGGCGGTAGGGACGTTCGCCAGCTGGCCCGGCAGACGGTTTTCCGAGAAGACCGCCAGCACGCGGATTTTATCCCCGCTCAGGTAAGGCACCATTTCGCTGAGATCGCCGGAGACGGCCTGCACGTGATTGCCCATCAGCGCCGTGACCGGCTCGCCGCCGCCTTCAAAGGCGACGTAGCGCATCTTGTGCGGATCCACTTTTGCCTGCTGCGCCAGCAGGGCGGCTTTCATCCAGTCCTGGCTGCCGATCGACGCACCGGCGCCAATCACCACGCTGTTCGGATCTTTTTCCATGGCGGTCAGCAGGTCTTTCAGCGATTTCCATGGGGAATCAGCGCGAACGGCGATCATGCCGTAATCCGTCCCAACGGTCGCGAGCCAGCGCACGTCGTCCACGCCGTAGCGGCCAAACTTGCCCTGCGACAGGTTCAGCAGCGAGCCGCCGGAGAAGGCCACCACGGTGCCCGCTTCGGCAGGGCGCTGCGCCACAATGGCGTTGTACGCCACCGCGCCCACGCCGCCGGGCATGTAGGTGACGCGCATCGGTTTTTCGATGGTCTTTGTCTCCAGCAGGCTGACCTGAATCAGCTTACAGGTCAGGTCAAAGCCGCCGCCCGGCTTGGCCGGGGCGATGCATTCGGTGCGGGACGGGGTATCCTGCGCCTGGACGACAGAGGCACTCAACATCAATACGCTTGCAGCAAGGGTAGAAAGTAATTGTTTTTTCATCGTTTATCCTCATGCCGGAGAACCGGGAGTACGGGTACGGGGGCTTTTTTTCTGATTATGTGAACCACCTTGTAGCGGTTCCGTTGCGCGATTGTTAAAACATTAACCTTTCATTTCCCTTTCACTGCGACACGAACTTTACAGGATGTGATATGCGTCTCTTACTGGCGGAAGATAATCGTGAACTGGCTCACTGGCTGGAGAAAGCGCTGGTGCAGGGAGGCTTTGCCGTTGACTGCGTTAACGACGGGCGGGCGGCAGACCATCTGTTGCAGGGAGAAAACTATGCCGTTGCGATTCTGGACATCGGCATGCCCGGTTTCGACGGGCTGGAGGTGGTCCATCGTCTGCGAAAGCGCGGGCAGACGCTTCCCGTGCTGTTTCTCACTGCCCGCAGCAACGTGGCGGACAGGGTGAAAGGACTGAACGCCGGGGCGGATGACTATCTGCCGAAGCCGTTTGAGCTGGAAGAACTTGATGCGCGGCTGCGCGCGCTGCTGCGCAGAAGCGAAGGGCGAACCCAGGAGCGTCAGCTTTTGGGGGCGCTGGAATACGACGACGACGGCTTTTTTCTGCTGCATGATGAACCGCTCTCCCTGACGCCGCGCGAGCTCTCCCTGCTGAAGGTGCTGATGCACCGCCGGACCCGGCCCGTCTCCCGCCAGCAGCTGTTTGACCAGGTTTTTAGCCTGAACGACGATGTGAGTCCGGAGAGCATCGATCTTTACATCCATCGTCTGCGCAAAAAACTGAGCGGCAGCGGGGTGAAGATTACCACCCTGCGCGGGCTGGGTTACGTGCTGGAGTGTGGCGATGAAGTGGGCTAAACCGCAGTCCCTTTATCTGCAGCTTCTGCTGTTTCTCGGTTTGCCTCTGCTGCTGCTGTGGGGATTGTCGGCGTTCAACAGCTACGTCAGCGCCCTGCAGGCGGCGACGCAGGCTTACGACCGCACGCTGTTATCGTCGGCGCGTACGGTCTCTGAGCGGCTTGAAGTGCATAATGGAAAGCTGCAGGTGAATGTGCCCTGGGTGGTGCTCGACAGCTTTGAGCTCAACATGAATGACCGGCTGTATTACAAGGTGGTCGACCCCACCGGGCGGGTGATCTCCGGCTACGACGACCTGCCGAAGATGCCCCCTTCAACCTCGCGCACCACGCTCTACCCGGCGCTGGCCTGGTTTTATCACACCGAATATCGCGGGCAGGCGATTCGCGTGGCGAAGCTGCTTCAGCCCATCAACGAAGATAACGTCGTCGGGATGGCGGAGATCTATGTCGCGGAAACGCTGCAGTCCCGTCGCTACCTTGCCAGCCAGCTGCTCTTTTCGTCCTGGGTATCCCAGGGGCTGCTGGTCCTGCTGACGCTGATCTTAACCGCCTGGCTGTTGCGTCGCGTGCTGCGGCCTATGCGCCAGCTCTCCTCGCTCATGGTGCGTCGGGAGCCGGGGCTGCTGGCTCCGCTGCCCGAGCTCCTGCCCTGGTCGGAAACGCGCCTGCTGATTGTGGCCTTCAACCGCTATATTGACCGGCTGCGCGGAGTGCTGTCGCGGCAGGAGCGCTTTAATGCCGATGCCTCTCACCAGCTCAAAACCCCGCTGGCGGTGCTCAAAACGCAGGTCTCGGTGGCCCTGACGCGGGACGATCCGGCGCTGTGGCAGGAGAGTTTACGGGCAATGAATGTGACGCTGGATAACACCATTGTGCTGACCGAACGCTTGCTTCAGCTTTCGGCGGTGAAGCGAAAAGAGCAGGGAGAGCGGCAGTTTACCCCGGTGGATCTGGTGCAGGTCGTGCAGAATTGTTGCTTTTCACGGCTGGCGCAGGCGCGCAGCAAAGCGATTGACCTGGGGTACGACGGTGAGTTGCAGCCGACAATCATCGAAGGCGATGAGGTTTTGCTTGGCGAGCTGTGCGCAAACCTGCTGGAGAACGCCATCAAATACACGCCGGAGCAGGGGATCGTAACGGTTTATCTGCGCGTGGATAACGGCGCGGTTGACCTGAGCGTGGAAGACAGCGGGCCGGGGATTGCGGAAAACCTGATCCCGCAGGCTTTGCTGCCGTTTCGCCGTCTGGATAGCGTCGGGGACGCGGCAGGGTCCGGTATCGGTCTGGCGCTGGCGAGCGATATTGCCCGCCTGCACCGCAGCCATCTTCAACTGTCCCGCAGTGAACACTTGGGCGGGCTGAGTGTGAAAATGCGCTTTCTGCTGATGGGATAAAGGCAGATATTATCAAATCGTTACAAACTAATCGTCGGACGCACGCAGAGTCCATTGATCAGAGAGAAAGTCAGGTTAAAATCTCGCGGTTTTGGGACTTATTATCTATAAATTGTGCGGGATCACGACAATGAAAAAAGTGGCATTAATGGGCTTAGGCCTGATGGTTATCTCTTCGGCGGCTAACGCCATCAGCTTCAACGGCTCGGCGGGTGAGGATTACACCCATCTGGGCTTTGGTCTTGGTACGGATAGCGCCGGTCTGGCAATGACCGGCGGCTGGACGCATAACGATGACGACGGCGATGCGGCAAGCCTTGGGCTCGGCTTCAACGTTCCTCTTGGTCCATTCCTGGCGACCGTCGGCGGCAAAGGGATCTACACCAACCCGAACGACGGCGACGAAGGCTACGCGGCGGCGGTCGGCGGCGGCCTGCAGTGGAAAATTGGCGACAGCTTCGGTCTGTTCGGCGAGTACTACTACTCTCCAGATTCGCTCTCCAGCGGTATCGAAAGCTATGAAGAAGCCAATGCCGGCGCGCGCTGGACGATTATGCGTCCGATCACTATCGAAGCGGGTTATCGCTATCTGAACCTGGCTGGTAAAGACGGCAACCGCGACAACGCGCTGGCCGATGGCCCTTACGTGGGCGTGAGCGCAGGCTTCTAATCTCTTCGGCGCGGCATTCCGTCGCGCCAGTTTCTCTCTGCTCCCCCCATTCAATTGCGCTATAGTGTTTCGACCATTTAAGCGGGAGAACACAATGATTAACGTGGAGATGTTATCCACCGGCGACGAAGTGCTGCATGGGCAAATTATTGATACCAATGCCGCCTGGCTTGCCGATTTATTCTTTGAGCAAGGATTACCGTTAACACGCCGCAACACCGTGGGCGACAATCTTGAGTCACTGGTGAACGTTCTTCGCGAGCGCAGCGAGCACTGCGACGTGTTGATTGTGAATGGTGGACTCGGCCCCACCAGCGACGATCTCAGCGCGCTGGCTGCCGCCACCGCCAAAGGCGAGGGGCTGGTATTGCACGAGGCGTGGCTGGCGCAGATGGAGCGCTTCTTCTCCGAGCGTGGCCGCGTGATGGCACCCAGCAACCGCAAGCAGGCTGAAATCCCGGCCAGTGCGGAACTGGTGGATAACCCGGTCGGCACCGCCTGCGGGTTTGCCCTACAGCTGAACCGCTGCCTGATGTTCTTCACTCCCGGCGTACCTTCTGAATTTAAAGTGATGGTCGAGCAGCAGATCCTGCCGCGCTTGCGCGCGCGTTTTACGCTGCCAGAGCCGCCGCTGTGTCTGCGACTGACCACCTTTGGCCGCTCGGAAAGCGATCTGGCCCAGAGCCTGGATCATCTCCAGCTTCCGCCTGGCGTCTCGATGGGCTATCGCTCGTCGATGCCGATTATCGAACTCAAGCTGACCGGCCCGGCGACGGAAAAAGCCGCCATGCTGGCGCTGTGGCCTGAAGTGCAGCGCGTGGCGGGCGAGAGCCTGATCTTTGAAGGCACGGAAGGGCTGCCTGCGCAGATTGCCCACAGCCTGCAGTCCCGTCAGCTGAGCGTGACCCTAAGCGAACAGTTCACCGGTGGCCTGCTGGCGCTGCAGCTTTCCCGCGTGAACGCGCCGCTGCTCGCCAGTGAAGTGGTGCCGTTCCAGCAGGAGACGCTGGCGCAGACCGCGCGCTGGGCGTCAGAGCGCAGGGTGAAACACTTTGCCGGTCTGGCGATGTTTGTGGGCGGGCTGGATGAGGAACATCTTAATTTTGCGCTGGCAACGCCGGAAGGCACGCATGCGCTGCGGGTGAAAATGAGCATCACGCGACACAGCCTGGCGGTACGTCAGGAGGTGTGCGCGATGATGGCGCTGAACATGTTGCGCCGCTGGCTGAACGGTAAAGAGGTTGCCAGTGAGCACGGCTGGATTAACGTCGTGGAGTCGCTGTTCATCGAATGACGCGTTTGCCGGGGCCTCTCGCCCCGGCAACGTTTATCCCAGCGCTTTCGCCAGCAGGGTAATGGGATGTTCGCAGCGTTTGCTGGTGGACATCTCAATCTGCCACTTGCAGGTTTCGCAGTCGGTCACCACGATATCCGCGCCGCTCTCTTCAATCTGGCGGAACAGCGGGGCGCCAATCGCCTGTGACGTTTCGTAGTTTTCCCTCTTAAAGCCGTAGGTGCCCGCAATCCCGCAACAGCGTGAGTCCAGCACCGTCAGCTCCAGTCCCGGTATAAGCCGCAATAGTTCGAGCGTATAGAGCGACCAGCCCATCTTTTCCATATGGCACGGCGTGTGATAGACCACCTTCAGCGGTAATGCCTTCAGCGACAGCGTCTTTCCGCCGTCCAGCTTGCGCCACAGGAAGCGCGTCGCCAGCTCGATATGCTCGCGCAGGCCGGAATTATCGACATCCAGCAGGTGCGGATACTCATCGCGCAGGGTGAAGGTACAGGTGGACGAGGTCGCCAGCACCGGCATGCCTTTATCGACAATCGCTTCGCGCAGGGAGGTGACATTGCTTTGAGCCTGCTTACGCGCTTTATCGGTAAATCCGTTGGCAATCAGCGGCACGCCGCAGCACTTCTCTTTGTTCAGTAACTGAACGCCGGTTCCCATGGCGTTCAGCACTTTCAGCAAATCTTTACCCAGCTGCGGGTGGTTGTAATTCACATAGCAGCCGTGGAAAAAGGCCACCTGGTCGGCGTACTGCGCCTGTTCCGCCGCGACGGACTTGTACCAGCGACGGAAGGTGCCGTGAGAATATTTCGGCAGGCTGCGGTGATGGTCGATTTTAAGCGTGGCATCCAGCAGCTGGCGCACCGGCTTGAGAGAGGTCGCGGTATTCACCAGCGGGGCAAACGGCGTCGAGACGCTGCCCATCAGATCGGTATGGCTCAGGATCGCATCGCGCAATGTGGGTTTCTGCGTGCTGTAGCGCGCCCGGGCGCGCT
>NZ_JAIHAZ010000030.1:0-9995 GCF_019718755.1 Enterobacter sp. RIT637 | reverse complement strand
TGCGGATGTGTGGCGATAACGCGTTCCAGCGATTCGGGTTGGATCCCCTCTCCTCCGCTGAAAAAGAGATTGTCCATACGGCCTAAAATCGTCAGACGACCGTTGCGCCATTCCCCGCGATCGCGGGTGGCAAACCAGCCCTGCTCGTTAGCGATCGGAAGAAGCGTACCGTCTCGCCAGTAACCCGCCGCCATGCTGCGCGCTTTGATCCAGACTTCCCCCTCGACCAGCTTCACTTCCCGACCCGGCAGGGCGGTTCCCACATCCGGCTCGCCGTCCGCCGCTTTCGCACAGACGGTTGAGGCAAACTCCGTCAGACCGTAACCGCAGAAGGTGCGAATGCCCTGCTCCCGCGCCTTCTCGGTCAGCTCAACGGGAATTGCCGCGCCGCCGAGCAGAACGGCTTTCAGCGCAACCTGGCGTTGAGCATTAATCAAGCGCCACAGCTGGGTCGGCACCAGCGACGCGTGCGTGCAGCCCTCCAGCGCCTGCTCCAGCGGCTGCTTCCTGCGCACGGTCAAGCGCCCGCCCGCCAGCAGCCAGCGCCACAGGATCCCCTGACCAGAAACGTGAAACAGCGGCAGCGACAGCAGCCAGTCGTCGTCTCCGCCGTAGGGCATCAGCGCCAGCACGCCCTGCGCGCTTGCAAGATGCGCCGCACAGGTGTGCACCGCCGCTTTTGGCAACCCCGTCGAGCCGGAGGTTAACGTCATGGAAGCCAGGCGTTCCTGCTGCCACGACGCCGCATGTTCCCCGGCGTCTTCTGACAGGCTAAGGGTAGAGAGCCCGTCAAAAGTACCGTCCAGCACCAGCGCATGGCGCAGCGTCATCTGCGGGAGCAGGACGTCCAGCAAGGGGCGCGGAAGCTGGGGATTGACCGGCAGAATGCGCGCACCGCACTGCAGCAGCGCAAGCCACGCCAGCAGCGTTTGCGGATGGTTATGGGCGAGCAGCATAACGCCGTCGCCCTCCTGCACGCCCTGACGATGGAACCCGGCGGCAAGGCTATCGATGCGCGCACAAAGCTGTTGCCAGGTGAGAACGTCGTCGTCCAGGCGCAGCGCGGGTTTATCCGCACACTGCGCGCGCCAGTGCCGCCACGGCCAGTCGGTAAAACTCATAGCAGCGGCTCCAGCGCCTCAACGTCGAGGCACGGCAACGTGCTGTCCGGCCACTGACGTACAAGCTGGGCCTGCATCAGGTTCAGCGTGTCGAGCCCTGGAATGGTATCCGGCGTGAGCCAGGCGGCAATGCGCGCCAGCTGCGTCAGCCCGAGGCTGGACTCAATGGACGAGCTGATCACCGCCGTCAGCCCCAGGGCGTGCGCAGCCGTGACCTGCTCACGCACCTTGTCCAGGCTGCCGGTCAGCGTCGGCTTAATGACCACCGCACTCACGCCCGGCTCGGCGACAAATTCAAAATCGGCTTCGCGCAGGCTTTCATCCCAGGCAATGGCGATGCCCGTTTCACGGGCAAAGGCGCGCGAATCGTCGCGGGTTTTGCAGGGTTCTTCGAGGAAGGCAATGCGGCTGCGGTACGCCGGGTTGACGTACTTTGCAAACTGCTGCGCCTTGAGCGGCGTCCAGGCGCGGTTGGCGTCCAGCCGCAGGCGCAGGTCGGGGATCGCTTCCAGCAGCAGGTTGGCGACCATGCCGTCGCGCACCGCTTCGTACAGGCCAACTTTAATTTTCGCCACTTTCTCGCCGGGCATGGCGGAGAGCTGCGCGAACAGTTCGTCCGGGTCGCCGGTACAGAGCGGCGCCGCGCGGTAGTTGGCTTCCTGGGGCAAACTGCCGTCAAGCTCCGCCAGCGCGCAGCTGATGCCGAAGGCGGCGGAAGGCTGCGTCGGCAGAGCCGGATCGCTCCCTTCACGCCACGCGCGCGCCCACGCCATCAGCGCGGACTGCGCGTCGTCGAGCGACTCCAGACTAAAGCCCGGCAGAGGTGAAATCTCACCCCAGCCTTCCCGCTCACCCTGCCGGAGATGCACGAAGAGCCCGTCACGGGTTTTTAACCGCCGTTCACGCAGCACCACGCCCGCGTCCATCGGTATCTGCCAGCGGTAAACCTGCGCGCGACGCATTACGGGTTCCGTTTGTATTTGCTGAAGTCCGGCTGGCGTTTTTCGTTAAACGCGTTGCGTCCTTCCTGACCCTCTTCGGTCATGTAGAACAGCATGGTGGCGTTACCCGCCAGCTCCTGCAGACCCGCCTGTCCGTCACAGTCGGCGTTGAGGGCCGCCTTCAGGCAGCGCAGCGCCATCGGGCTGTTTTGCAGCATTTCGCGGCACCAGCGCACGGTCTCTTTTTCGAGATCGGCAATCGGCACCACGGTATTTACCAGGCCCATATCCAGCGCTTCCTGCGCGTTGTACTGACGACACAGGAACCAGATTTCACGCGCTTTTTTCTGCCCAACGATGCGTGCCATGTAGGACGCGCCCCAGCCGCCGTCGAAGGAGCCGACTTTCGGGCCGGTCTGGCCGAAGATGGCGTTTTCAGCGGCAATAGTCAGGTCGCACATCATGTGCAGCACGTGGCCGCCGCCGATGGAGTAACCCGCGACCATCGCGACAACCGGTTTTGGACAGGTACGGATCTGGCGCTGGAAGTCGAGGACGTTCAGGTGGTGCGTACCCGCATCATCCTGGTATCCGCCGTAGTCGCCGCGCACTTTCTGATCGCCGCCGGAGCAGAACGCTTTGTCACCTTCACCGGTCAGGACAATCACGCCGATGTTGTCGTCATAGCGCGCATCGGCCAGGGCCTGAATCATCTCTTTCACGGTCAGCGGACGGAACGCGTTGCGCACCTGCGGACGGTTGATGGTGATTTTGGCGATGCCGTCGGTGGACTTGTGGTAACGAATGTCGGTGTAGCCTTCGGAGCAGTCCTGCCATTCAACCGGGGCGTAAAGCATGTGTTCATCAGGATAGATCATAGAGTGTCCTTTGTTCGAAGACGCAGTATCTGAGCCAGACTAACGGCGACCGCAGCGGGGTTTTCCCGGTGGGCGTTGTGTCCGGCGTGAGGAATAACGTGGCGTTCGGCGTTCAGTTCGGCGGCGATGGCCGCAAATTTCTCGTCACGTTCGCCATAGAGATAATAAAAAGGGGCGTTGAACGCGCTCAGCGCAAAACGCAGGTCGGGCTGTACGGCCAGCGAGGTGGCCTCAAGCATTGCCGCCAGATTCGCGCCGTTGTTCTGGCTACGCAGGGCGATCAGTTCGCCGCGCTGCGCATCAGTAAGCGAGGCAAACACTGGCTGCTGGTACCAGTCGGCAAAGACGGCAGGGAGCGGTTCAGTACGAAAACGCGTCGCCCAGCGGCGATCGGACGCCAGCCGCACCTCTCGCGAGCCCACATCCTGCAGCCCGGGATGACCGCCTTCAACGACAATGCCGCATAAGCCCTTTGGCTGCTGGCAAGCATGAAACATCGCAATGCGGCCGCCGAGGGAGTACCCCACCAGCCAGTAGTTAAGTATGTTGTAACTAAGTAAGGTGCTGGCGAGTAAATCGCTGAGATCGTTAAACCCGGCGACGCTGACACTGGCTGATTCGCCGTGTCCAGGCAGGTCGAGATACAGCTGGGGATAATCGCGTAATGACTCCCCGACGGCCTGCCACTCGCGGCAATCGCCGGAAAAACCGTGCAGGAAGATAAGCCAGGGGTAACCCGGCTTACCGTTATGATGCACGCCAGTAAGGGTCACAGGTGGCTCACCTGCGCCAGCAGATTTTGCAACTTCTGCGCGCCGTCAGCATCGTTGACCACCAGTTCAATAAGCGTGGTGCCCGGCTGCCGCCAGGCGCTGCTTAACGCCGTATCCAGCTGTTCCCAGTTTTCGGGACGGTGATACCTGAGGCTGAACATGGCGGCGGCATGCTCGAACTGCACGTTTTGCGGCATCAGGTAGAAGCGCTCGCGCTCGCTCTGCGGCGTCGGCAGCAGGGAGAAAATCTGCCCGCCGTTGTTGTTCACCACAATCAGCACAAAGGGCGCGGAGACCTGACGCAGCAGCGCCAGCGCGTTGAGGTCATACAGTGCAGAGAGGTCGCCCACAATCGCCAGCGTTGATTTCGCACTGGCGCGCTGTACGCCTGCCGCCGTCGAAATCAGCCCGTCGATGCCGCTGGCTCCGCGGTTGCTGTAAACCGGATAGCCTGCAGGCAGCTTAGAGAAGGCATCAATCAGGCGCACCACCAGACTGTTGCCGACAAACAGCTGCCCCTGCTCGGGCAGATAGTGGCGAATACGGTGCGCCAGCTCGGCTTCACCAAAACCTTCGCACTGCGCTTTGGTGAGTTCCCACGCCTGGCGCGAGAGTTCTGGGATCGCCACCGCCCAGGGTTTACGCTTTTCTGCCGGGTGCTGTTCCAGCCAGCTATCAATCTCGCTCACCAGACGACGACCGTGATGGTGCGCAGGGTCGAGCCGCCCCTCCAGCGGATCCACCAGCCAGTACTCTTCCGGTGTGCAGGTTGCCTGCCACTGCAACAGACGCTTCCCGGTGAGGCTGGAGCCTATCTGGACCACAATTTGCGCCTGCGCCAGCTCGGTGATCGCTTTGGCATTCCCCAGCCACAGATCGGCGCACGGCAGCGGCTGACCGGTCTGGGAAAGCACGTCGCCAATTAACGGCCAGCCAAGGGTTTGCGCCCATTCGGCGACCAGCTTGCCTTCAGACGCGCTCATGCGACCGGCAATCACCACGCCGCGCTTCTGTCGCCAGAAGAACCAGTCGCGCTGTTTCGCGCTCTCAAGGTGCGTCTGCTCGCGTAGCCAGGGTTTTTCGCTCTCCCACCAGTCGCCAAGGGACTGCTGCCAGTCAAGTCCCGTGTCGTCCAGCTCACCGTACAGCGGCTCGGCAAACGGGCAGTTGATATGCAGCGCGCCGCTGCGCAGCGAGCCCATCGCGTGGTCAAGGGTGGAAACCAGCCAGCTTGCCGGAATATCCTGAGTTGGGCGCGGCAACGAGACCGTCTGCGAAGGATGAGATGCGAAAATACCCGGCTGGCGGATCGCCTGATTGGCACCGCAGTCGATAAGTTCAGGGGGACGATCGGCTGTCAGCAGGATCAGTTTTTCACCGGTTAACCCGGCTTCGATGATCGCCGGATAGAGGTTCGCCACCGCGGTACCGGAGGTAACAATCACCGCGACGGGGGCGTCGCTGACCTTCGCCAGCCCTAACGCCAGATGACCCAGACCGCGCTCGTCAAAATGGGTGTGGTGAATAAAGGCCCGGTTTTCCGCCGCCGCCAGCGTCAGCGGCGTGGAGCGAGAGCCCGGTGCAATACACACGTGCCTGACGCCATGGCGGGTCAGGGCTTCGAGGATCACCGTCGCCCAGCGTCGGTTAAAAGAACTTACTGACATGAGTTTGTCCGGTATCAAGAATGCGACACAGTATAAATAATAGAAAAATTTGGAATTTTGATATGAATCGGGAATGCGCGAATCAGTATTAATCCCTAAGGAGCAGAGAACGCAGCCCGGCGGCTTTGTTTTCTATCTCCTGCCACTCCTGTTCCGGGTCAGAGCCGCTGACGATCCCCGCCCCGGCGTAGAGCCGCAGCGCCGCGCCATGGACGCGTGCAGAGCGCAGCGCCACGCAGAATTCACTTTGCACTGGCGATAAATACCCGGCCGATCCGGCATACCACTCGCGGTCAAAAGGTTCCACATTCTGGATAAACGCACGCGCCGCCTGGCGCGGTAGCCCGGCCACCGCCGCCGTTGGCTGCAGAACGTGCAGGCACTGTTCATCATCAGCGTGTTTAAGCTCGGTCCAGATGCAGCGCCGCAGATGCTGTACCTTCCGCAGCCGCACGACCTGCGCGGGCAGCACCTCCAGCGTTTGGGTATGATGCTGCAGGCGCTCGCAGATGTCCTCCACGACCAGCATATTCTCACGCTGATTTTTATCGTCTTTCATCAGCCAGTCGCCCAGACGCCGGGCCTTAGCGTCGTCCGCGTGGCTGGCGACGGTGCCTGCCAGGGCTTCGGTACGCAGCAACGTGCCACGCCGACGCCACAGACGCTCAGGCGTAGAGCCAAGAAACGCGCTGCTGGCATCGAAAACCATACAGAAATGGTAGCAGTTCAGGTTGAGCGCGCGGCTGGCTGCCATCAGGGCAACGGCCTTTACCGGCTGACGGCATTGCAGATCGGTGGCGCGGGCGAGCACCACTTTTTCAAAGTCACCGTGCGCGATAGTCTCCGTTGCCTGACGGATAAGGCACAGCCATTCCGGTTTTTGCGGCTGGTGCGTTTCGCGCTCCACCTGAACGGACAGCGGGCGGATCGGTTTGGCGTCCTGAAGAGTACCTAAAAAACGCAGTGCCACTTGAGCATCGTCCTGAAGGGAACTCTCACTCCACAGCTGCAGGCGCAGGGTGGCAACGCCGCCTGAACGTCGCCAGAGCAGGCGCGGTAAAAACAAGCTGCCCTTTTCCGGGGTAAAGGCGTTCAGGCCGCAGATGCGGGTGTCACCGGCTGCATGTTGCGTATGCAAAAACTGCGAGGCCAACGCGAGAGAGGAAAAATGGATAACGGCACCCAGCGCGGCCAGCTCTTCATCGCCGCTGCGCTGCTGCCAGTAAAATTGGGGATAGCATTGCTGAGCGCCCAGCCAGGCCAGGGGATCGAATGCGTCGTTTAACGGGAAAGAGACGTCGAAATGACGTAAACCGGGTGCTGCGGGTAACGCTTGCGCCAGCCGTATGCGCAGTTGCTCCAGCGCGAGGAATATCGAATGCACGCGAACCTCTCCCTGTTAAAACCTCGTATTATACGGGGTACCATAAGAAATATCAGTACCCACGTATAGGGAGTGGTTAACCGTTTAAAACGCTGTTAACGACGGGCTAAAAGCAGCCCCAGTACCAGCCCGACGGCAGCACCGGCGCCAATGCCCTGCCACGGTTTTTCATGCACGTAGTCATCGGCCCGATAAACCGCTTTTTTCGCGCGGTAGTAGTAATTATCAGACGCATGGCTGACGCGGTTTTTCACTTCATGCAGTGCCTTTTCAGCACGCGCTTTCAGCTCAATATATTTCTGATCGGCAGGGTCGCCGGACGAACGTAACACCTCTTCCAGCGTCTCGCTCAGTAAGGCCAGGTCGTCGTCGATACGGGTATCCCAGGATTGAAATGACATATTTTTCTCCATGTTGTTACACCAGTCCGCTAACTATAGCCAACGACTCGCCATTACGCCTGCTTCGTTTCCCGCGCCATCCCGATATGCGGAATGCCATCTTCGTCATACACATCCGTCACTGGCCCAAAGCCAAAATGTCCGTAAAAGGATTGGAGATGCGCCTGCGCCCCCAGGTATAAGGCCTTGTCTGGCCACTGTTTTTCGCACGATGCCAGGGTTTTTTCCATCAGCTGATAGCCCAGTTTTTCACCGCGCGCTTTATCGCTGATGATGACGCGGCCAATCACCACCGGCTCGAAATCGTCGTCGCTTTTCAGAATCCTCGCATACGCCACCAGCTCGTTATCGCGCCAGCCGAGGATATGACGATTCTCGCCGACAAGGTCATCGCCATCGATGTCCTGATACGGGCAGGTTTGCTCAACCACAAAGACTTCGCAGCGCAGCTTCAACAAGGCATAAAGTGAATGAACGGTGAGTTCGCTATGGTGTAAATCTTGCCACTGGATCATGTCTGTCTCCTTCCTGGGGTTCATCACGTTATACTAAACCCCTCCCCGTTCGGCAAAGGGCTGATTGCGTTATGGAACTGATTTTTCTGGGTACGTCCGCTGGCGTGCCAACCCGCTCACGAAACGTGACGGCGATCCTGTTGGATCTTTATCACCCCACCCGCGGCGGTCTGTGGCTGTTTGACTGCGGTGAAGGCACGCAGCACCAGCTGCTGCGCACCGCTTATCATCCGGGCAAGCTCGATAAAATATTTGTTACCCATCTGCACGGTGATCATCTTTTCGGCCTGCCCGGCCTGCTGTGCAGCCGCTCGATGGCCGGTAACGCCAACCCGCTGACGATTTACGGGCCAGCGGGAATCCGGGAATTTGTTGAAACGACGCTGCGCCTGAGCGGCTCGTGGACGGATTATCCGCTCGACGTGGTGGAGATCGCCGAAGGTCTGGTCTTCAACGATGGCGCGTATACCGTCACTGCCCAGCCGCTCAATCACCCGGTGGAGTGCTATGGCTATCGCATTGAAGAGCACGACAAACCCGGCGCGCTCGACGCCGCGGCCCTCATCGCTGACGGCATAAAGCCCGGCCCGCTGTTCCAGCGTCTTAAGCAGGGAGAGACCGTCACGCTGGAAGATGGGCGCGTGGTGAACGGTCAGGATTACCTCGCAGCGCCGCAGCCGGGGAAAAAGCTGGCGATCTTTGGCGATACCGCACCCTGCCCTTCCGCCCTTCTGCTGGCACAGGGCGTAGATGTGATGGTGCATGAAGCGACGCTTGAAACGGCAATGGAAGAGAAAGCCAACAGCCGGGGCCATAGCTCCACGCGTCAGGCGGCACAGCTTGCCCGTGACGCGGGAGTCGGGAGATTGATCGTCACTCACGTTAGCTCGCGCTACAACGCGCGGGGATGCGCAAGCCTGCTGGCAGAGTGCCGTCAGGTGTTCCCGTCGTGTGAGCTGGCGGAAGATTTCGCTCAGGTCAGCGTTTAGTCCTTCATTTTTCCCTCAGGATGCCGATAACGATTAAAAGGTCAGCATTTCTCTCGAGGGTAGAATGGATAATTTCCAGAAAGATATTGATGACAGGGCGAATCTCACCCTGTCGAACCGTTTTGAACTGTTGCTGTTCCGTCTTGGCACCTCTCTGAACGAAAATAAGTCCGAGCTGTTTGGCATTAACGTCTTTAAGCTGCGTGAAATTGTGCCGATGCCGGAGTTCACCAAACCCGCCGGGATGAAGTCACCGCTGATGGGGATGGTGAACATTCGCGACCAGGTGATCCCGGTGATTGACCTGGCCGCCGTGGCCGGATGCAAGCCGACGACCGGACTGAACATTCTGCTGATCACCGAATACGCCCGCAGCGTGCAGGCGTTTGCCGTGGAGTCCGTTGAGAACATCATGCGTCTTGACTGGAAGCAGGTTCACGCGGCCGAAACCGCCGTCAGCGGTCGCTACATCACCAGCATCGCCTGTCTGGACGAAAAGACCGATACCAACGACCTGGCGATGGTGCTGGACGTTGAGCAGATCCTGTACGACATCACCCCGGCTAACCACGATCTGCACGCGACCAATCTGAAGACCACCAAATTCAATATCAAACCCGGTGCCGTCGCGATTGTCGCGGAAGATTCTAAAGTGGCGCGCTCGATGCTGGAAAAAGGGTTGCAGGCGATGGAAATCCCCGCGCAGTTGCACATTACCGGAAAAGACGCGTGGGAGAAAATTGGCGTACTGGCAGCGCAGGCGCAGGCTGAAGGGGTTCCCATCACCGATAAGATTGCTCTGGTGCTGACCGACCTCGAAATGCCGGAGATGGACGGCTTTACGCTGACGCGCAAAATCAAGACCGATCCGTTCCTGAAGGATATTCCGGTGGTGATCCACTCGTCTCTGTCCGGCAACGCCAACGAAGATCATATTCGCAAGGTGAAGGCGGACGGCTACGTGGCGAAGTTTGAGCTGAACGAGCTGTCGTCGGTGATTGAGGAAGTGCTGGACCGCTCGATGAAGAAGATTGACGGGCCGTTGATTAGCAGGAAGCAGCTGGCTTAGTCGGGTGGCGCTTCGCTTACCCGACCTACAAAACCCGTAGGCCCTGCAAGCGTAGCGCCGCTGGGCAAACCATAAAAAACCCGCCGAGGCGGGTTTTTTCGTTACGTGCGGGCTGGTGCCCTCACCCCATCCCTCTCCCTGTACGGTCCGGGGACATAGTGAACACTTGTTCGGGGACATGGTAGACACTTACAACTAAGGCATAAGAACCCGTTTATGGAGTCGCTTATGCCCTGGGATGCGAGAGATACCATGTC
>NZ_JAIHAZ010000002.1:617384-702221 GCF_019718755.1 Enterobacter sp. RIT637 | reverse complement strand
GGCGAAGCGCAGCAGACGTTCGCGCAGGGAGACGTTCAGGCTGTCGCCAGCAACGAGCATGCTCTCAACGGCAAACCAGCGCAGCGGGAAGCGGGAGGCGAAATCGGGCAGATAGCGACGCGCCTCGGCTTCGTTGAACGGCTCGTGGGATTTTGGTGCAGGGTGAAACGCGTGGCCGACCAGCAGCGCCTGTTCCGCCTCGGCAAACGTCAGCGGCTTATCGCGAAGGTTTGCCCAGCCGTGGCGCAGATCGATCGCCTGCCAGGTGTGCGCATGGCTTTCAAGGACGCGCTGCTTAAAACGCGCCAGCGTATCGGCATCCAGCGAGCCTTTTACTGACGGTTTTTCAAGAATTAAATCAACCAGTTGATCAAAGGTGACGGCGTCACCGTCATCACTGTTGCTCTGAATAAGCGTTGCCGGGAAAAGGTACTGATGATGCTGGGTGTGAGAGAAATAGCGTACCGGAACCCGAATAGCCTGGGTCTGGGAAAGCGGGATATGAATCTGCGATAACTCATCCGCAGCGGTAGCGGGGTGATAGCGCCAGTCCTTCGTTTCGCGCAGCAGCGCGTTCAAAAAACACTGGGCCGCAACGTCTGTACCGGCGGAGCGGGGCAGAGCACGCATAAAAGTACCTCATTCCATGACTGATAATAATTCTCGTTATGATATTCATTCTGTTTACAGTCGCAACTATTTTTGCAATATTTGTTTTCATAAACTTCATAATTTCCACATATTTATTGACACTATCTTCACAATTCTATGCGCCCATACTCTGAAACTCTGATGGATAACGTCGCCCGGAAAGCGAACTGGCCCCTGGCGCTGTGCGCGGGTTTATTAGGTATCGGGCAAAATGGTTTGCTGGTCATGCTGCCGCAGCTGGTCACCCTGACCGGACTCTCACTCTCCGTCTGGGCGGGGCTGTTGATGTTTGGCTCAATGCTCTTTTTACCCGCCTCTCCCTGGTGGGGACGACAGAGCGAGCGGCACGGCTGTAAGGTGGTCATGCTCGCCTCTCTGGGTGGCTATCTGGCCAGCTTCCTGGTAATGGCGCTGGTGGTCTGGGCCATGAGTAATGGTGTGTTGAATGCCGCGTGGGGGCTTGCGGGGCTTGTTCTCTCGCGCACGCTGTACGGCCTGACGGTCTCCGGGCTGGTGCCCGCCGCGCAGACGTGGGCCATTCAACGCGCGGGACTGGAGAAGAGAATGGCGGCGCTGGCGACCATTAGCTCGGGTCTCAGCTGCGGACGTCTGCTGGGGCCGCCGCTGGCGGCGCTGATGCTCAGCGTTAACCCGGTGGCGCCGCTCTGGCTAATGGCAGTAGCGCCCTTCATCGCGCTGCTGCTGGTACTGCGCGAAGCCGCCGATCCACCGCTGCCGCCTGTGGCGCACCAGGCGACCCGGCTGAAGGCATCGATGCTGCCGTTCCTGATGCTGGCGCTGCTGCTGGCGGCGCTGGTGAGCCTTATGCAGCTCGGCCTGTCACCGCATCTGCATCCGTTGTTACAGGGCGACCCGGTGCAAATCAGCCATCATGTTGCGATGCTGCTGAGCCTGGCCGCACTGGCCACGCTTGCCGCCCAGTTTCTGGTGGTTCGCCCGCAGCATTTCAGCCCGATGACGCTGCTCTGCCTGGCCGCGGTGCTGATGGTGACGGGGCTTGGGCTGATGTATGTCGCGGATCTCGCGCTTTTCTACGTGGGAATCGTAATAACTTCGCTGGGTGCCGCGATGGCAACACCGGGGTATCAACTGCTGCTGAACGACAGATTGACGACAGGGAAAGGGGCGGGAGTTATCGCCACCAGCCATACGTTAGGATACGGGGTAAGTGCGATGCTGGTGCCTGTGGTAACCCGCTTTTATGGTGAGTCGTTCTTAATTGCTGCCGCATGGGGAATGGCGCTGCTGTTTTTGCTGGTGAGCTTAGGGGTACGCTGCACCGCGCGTCCCCATGCTGAAAAAGCTTAATGGACCTGGCGGGACGTATTACCGGCAGGCTCTTCGTTTTGCCGCAGACGTTGCAACGGATCCTGTTGGTAAAACTGGCAAAAACGCTGCCACAGTGCCGGGAAGCGCGGGGCAAAGAGTTCTGGTGCGCTAAAGAAATACTCTGACAGCACCGCAAAACACTCGCTAGGATCGGTTGCCGCGTAGGCGTCAATACTGGCCGCGCTTTCCCCCACCAGGTCTATCTCATCCTGGATATTCTCCATCGCCGCATGCAGGTCGTGCTCCCATCCGGCCACTTCTCGAAGCGGGATCAGCGGCACGCCGCTGGCGCGATCGCCGTTGCGGGTATCCAGCTTGTGGGCCACTTCATGAATAATCAGGTTGAAGCCTGAGGCATCAAACGAGTCCTGAATATCGAGCCAGTTGAGAATGATCGGCCCTTGCTGCCAGCTCTGCCCGGACTGCACCACGCGCTGGTTGTGCACCAGCCCGATGTCATCTTCCCATTCGTCATCGACGATAAAGGGGGCCGGGTAGATCAGCACTTCGTGGAAACCGTCCAGCCACTCAATGCCAAGCTCCAGCACCGGCAGACAGAAAAGCAGGGCGATACGGGCATTTTTCAGCGGATCCAGCTCGAACCCCTGCAGCGGAACCAGGCGTTTTTGCTGCAAAAAACGATCCGCCATCTGAACCAGTTTCGATTGTTCATCCGGCTTAAGATTAGCCAGAACAGGGATCGCCAGCGCGTCATCCCACGGCAGCGCCATATCCCGGCCAGCCTCATTCGTTTTCCAGGGCCACTTAATCATCGCTTTGCTCGCAAACTCGTCACTTGAACAAAAATGGGAAAGTCAGGTTCGGTTAAGATGCCAGAAAATCGCTCGCTGCGACAATTCCAGCCTGAATAAACTATCATTCGTACGTAGCGGTGGGTAGCGGTTTGCGGGCATCACCTTTATTTTGTGAAGTCTGTCGTAGCCTTAACCCACAGGTTCAGTGAAGAAATCAGTACGGTATTGAAAAATGAGCGATTTCAAAGGTAACAAGCAGGACCTTCCCAGCCGTACGTGCGTGCACTGCCAGCGACCCATGACGTGGCGCAAGAAATGGGCGAAATGCTGGGATGAGGTCAAATACTGTTCCGAGCGCTGTCGCAGGAGCCACCGTTGACCGAACTGCGCCTGATCCTGGGCGATCAGCTTAATCCGCACCACGGCTGGTTTGATGACTGCAATCCGAATGTCATTTACGTAATGCTGGAGCTGCGGGCGGAAACCGCGTACGTGCTTCATCACGCCCAGAAAGTGATCGCCATCTTCGCGGCCATGCGCGCGTTTGCCGCTGCGTTAAAGGAAAAGGGGCATCGGGTGAGGTATGTCCGGCTCTCTGACAGCTCAAACCGCGGCGCGCTGGAAGACAACCTCAACGCGCTTGTCGCGCATTACGGCGCCGAGAGGGTGACGTGGCAGGAGCCCGACGAATGGCGTCTTGATGCGCAGCTGCAGGCGTGGGCGAAAACGGCGTCCGTCGAAACGGCCTGCGTCAGCAGCGAGCATTTCTTCACCACCCGTGAACAGGTGAGCGCGTTTTTTGCGACGCGTAAAAGCTGGCGAATGGAGTACTTTTACCGGGAAATGCGTCGTCAGCACGGCATACTGTTGACCGCAGAAGGCGAGCCGGAAGGGGGAAAATGGAATTTTGATGCTGAAAACCGCAGGCGCTGGTCAGGCGAGCCGCCCGCGCCGGAGGATTCGCGTCCGCGCCACGATTATTCAGCCTTATGGGCGGAGATCCAACGCTGCGGCGTAAACACCTTCGGCGAACCGCAGGCCGGGAATTTTCGCTGGCCGCTCAACCGTTCGGAAGCCAAAGCCGGGCTGGATGAATTTATCACTCACGTGCTCCCCCAGTTCGGTGCCTGGCAGGATGCGATGCACGCGGAGGAGCCTTTTCTTTTCCACTCGTTAATTTCATTCGCGCTGAACACCAAAATGCTTAATCCGCGGGAAGTGGTGGCTGCCGCCCAGCAGGCATGGCGTTCGGGCCATGCGCCGCTGCCTGCCGTTGAAGGGTTCATCCGACAAATTCTCGGCTGGCGGGAGTACGTGCGTGGGATTTACTGGTCGCAGATGCCGGGCTATCGGGAGCTGAATGCCTTAGACCAGCACGCCCCTCTGCCGGACTGGTTCTGGACGGGCAAGACGCAGATGCGCTGCCTGGCGCATGCCGTTGGACAGTCGCTCACCGAGGCTTACGCCCATCATATCCAGCGCCTGATGGTCATCGGGAACTTTAGCCTGCTCAGCGGCCTGTCGCCGCAGGCGGTTCATGAATGGTATCTGGGGGTCTACATTGATGCCTTTGAATGGGTGGAGCTGCCCAATACCCTCGGCATGAGCCAGTTTGGCGATGGCGGCTTACTGGCCAGTAAGCCCTACGTCTCAAGCGCGTCGTACATTCACAAGATGAGTAATTACTGTCAGGGGTGCCGGTATCAGCACAACCAGCGTACCGGAGAGCTGGCGTGCCCCTTCAATGCCCTTTACTGGGATTTCTTTGCGCGCAATCAGGCGCGTCTGGGTCACAATCCCCGCCTGGGCATCGTCTTTAAACAGCTTGCGGACATGAAGGAAGAGGAGCGGCAGGCCATTGCCGATCGCGCCGGGTATGTTCGCCTGCATCTCAACGACCTCTGACGTATTTCAACACCGCGCCGGTTGCGGTGGGTCAATAAGACGCTATTATTTTTGACTTTGTTACGTATTCCCTGACAGGACATCCAGACGCTATGCCCGTGAATTTTGACCTTAACGATCTTTATGCTTTCAGAGCGTTAGTGGAATACGGTAACTTCCGTGTCGCTGCGGAATCTATCTGCATATCCCAGTCGGCGCTGAGCCGCAGGATTGAAAAGCTGGAAGCCGCGCTGGGAAACCGGCTGTTTGACCGTACCACCCGCCGCGTGGCCTTAACCTTATACGGGCAAAACTTTGCTGAACGCTCCGCGCAGCTGCTCGACAACGTTGAGTCGATGCTGGCGGATGTTGATAAAGTCAGTGAAGAGCGGACGGGGCTGATCACGATTGCCACGGTACCGTCCGCAGCCTGTTACTTTATGCCTGATGTGATCCGTCGTTTTCAGTCTCGCTATCCGCGCGTTCGCATTAAGCTCATCGACAGCAGCGCGGGGAACGTGATTGACGCCGTGGCCCGAAGCCAGGCGGATTTTGGCATCTCCTTCGCAGGAAACTTGCCGTCAGACATCGAATTTTTCCCGCTGGTGGAGGATGTCTATGTTGCGGCGTGCCGAAAGGATCACCCGCTGGCGCAGAAGAGTCACCTGACGTGGCAGGCATTTTACCAGCAGGATTATATCTCCCTCGATAAAACCTCAGGTAACCGTAACCTGCTCGATCGGATGCTGGGGAATATCATTCCCGAACGCCCCAGCGTCTGCGAAACGCGCCACGTTACCACGATGCTCGGTATGGTAGAGGCGGGGATCGGCATTGCTGCCGTTCCCGCCATGTCGATGCCGATGTCAGAGCACACGCTGCTGACGCATCTGCCGCTGGTGGCGCCGGAAGTGAAACGCACCGTGGGGCTTATCCGGCGCCGGGGGCGCATTCAGTCCTACATTGCGGCTGAACTGGAAAAGCAGATCGCCGAGCAGTATCGCCGGACGTAACGGGGATCATCCCCGTCTCGCGGATGGCCGCCCCTGAGGGCGGTGAGGCGAGATAGCTCAGCAGCGCTTTCCCCTCCGCGGGATGTTCTGCATGGCGGGTGACCGCGCCGGCGAAGCGCGTGATGTACTGCAGATTGTCAGGGATTTTCCCGATAAAGGTGACGCCCTGAACCGGAAGCAGCTCGCTGACCTGCTGGAAGCCCACGGCGTATTTTCCTTTTGCCACCTCTGAGGCGACCGGAATGCGCTCAACCATTGTCGCTTTGCCCGCCACGTCCTTTTCAATCCCCAGCTTTTTGAACAACGCCTGGCTGACATACCTGCCGCTGGCGCTGTCGGAGTAGGCGATGGAGCTGGCCTGCAGCAGCGTGTTACGCAGACTCGCCTCGCTGCTGATATCGGGAACATCCGCACCTTTTTTCACCACCATGCCAACGGGAGAATCCGCGAGTTCAGTGCGCGAACCCGGCAGGGTCTGGCTGGCTTTTTCGAGCTTCTCCAGCGCATCCCCGACCATAATCACCACGTCGGCTTTTTCGCCGCGCGCCAGTCGGTTTGGGATCGCCTGCGGCGTCGTGCCCATTGAGGGGCCGGGGATGATCACGATTTTATCCCCGGTCCGGCGTTCATATTCCGGGGCCAGCTTTTCCAGGGCGGCTTTGAAGCCGCCTGAGATCATGACCTTCACATCCTGGGCGCTGGCATTGACGCTCAGGAGGGTCAGCACCAGCGAGCTGGCGGTATAGCGATAAGCGCGTTTCATACTGCCCCCTGTGACTTGACGGTATTTTGCAGCGATACCGCGCGGCGGCGGTAGAGGTAGAGCGTGGCCAGCAGGGCACACACGGCAGCGAAACTCATCCAGTAGCCAGGCGACGCTTTGTCACCGGTATATTCAATCAGCGCGGTCGACATTACCGGGGTAAAGCCGCCAAAGACCGCCGTTGCCAGGCTGTAAGCCAGAGAGAATCCCGCCACGCGCACTTCAGCAGGCATAATCTCCGTCAGAGCCGGGATCATCGCGCCGTTATACAGGCCGTAAAGGAAAGAGAGCCACAGCAGCACGCTCAGCATCATGGAGAAGCTGGGGGCGCTCGCCAGCAGCGTCAGGGCAGGGTAGCTGGTCGCCAGCGCCAGCAGGGCCATGGCAATCAGCACCGGCTTGCGCCCAAAGCGATCCGACAGCGCGCCGCCCACCGGCAGCCAGATGAAGTTAGAAATCGCCACCAGCAGCGTGACCAGCAGGCTGTCCGAGGCGCTGAGCATCAGCACCTTTTTGCCAAAGGTGGGGGCGTAGACGGTGATCAGGTAGAACGCGGTGGTGGTCATCGCCACCATCAGCATGCCCGCGACCACCACCTGCCAGTTGCCGAGCAGCGTTTTAAAGACCTGACGCATCTCCAGATGATGGCGGCGCGCGCTGAACTCTTCTGTTTCCTCCAGCTTGCGGCGCAGGAAGAAGATAAACGGCACGATTAAACAGCCGAACAGGAACGGGATGCGCCAGCCCCATTCGCGAATGGCGCTCTCCTCCATCAGGGCATTCAGGGCAAAGCCCATCGCCGCGGCGACCATAATGGCGACCTGCTGGCTGCCGGACTGCCAGCTGGTGTAAAACCCTTTGCGGCCCGGCGTGGCGATTTCAGCCAGATAGACCGAGACGCCTCCAAGCTCTGCACCGGCGGAAAAGCCCTGCAGCAGACGGCCCGTCAGCACCAGCAGCGGCGCCCACAGACCGATGCTTTGATAAGAAGGGATAAGCACAATCAGGAACGTCCCCGCCGCCATGATGGAAAGCGTGACGATCAGACCCTTTCTGCGCCCAACCTTGTCAATATACGCGCCAAGCACAATGGCCCCGATGGGCCGCATCAAAAAGCCCGCGCCGAAGACGGCGAAGGTCATCATCAGCGACGCAAATTCACTGCTCGCCGGGAAGAACGTGTGGGCGATGTAGGTGGCATAGAAGCCGAAAAGAAAGAAATCGAACTGTTCGAGAAAGTTGCCGGACGTCACGCGAAGTATCGCGCCCGCCTTAGACCGTACGGTTGCAGGTGAGGTTGAGGAAAACATGGTTATCTCCAGTTTATTGTTGACGTTTTACGCGTCTGTTTCTGAAAACTGGCTCAATAAAGGGAATTTAATAAGCGCAAATCGCGCATGAACTGATGCGTGCTGTGCATCAATGACAGGGCGTTGACCAGGATTTACAGTTTCAACAATAACTTAACAATTCATTGATTTTTCATTCACCATATTCCACTAAGTGGCTGATATCGCTGTTTTGTGACATCGCGCAGAAGAGAAGCCAGGCATGGCCTGGCTTAACACATTCAGCGTAGCGCGTTCGCTATCGCGCTAAACATCAGCGACGCTTCCAGCGGCTGGGCGCTGAATGACGGTTCCGCCTGCGGCCAGGTTGACCACTGAACGATGACTAGGTTTTCCTTTTGATTCACCATAATCATCTGGCCAAAGATCCCCAGCGCCCAGAGTGAATCTTTCAGCGAATCCTGCACTGCGGGCTTTACGCCCGTGGCCGTGGCGGGCACTTCGTTATTCCACCACTGATAGCCGTATAACCCTTTCGGGTGCGCCTTCGACACCGAGCCCGTTGCTTGCGTCCAGTCTGCGGACTGCTTCACCCAGCCTGCGGGCAGGATCGTCTTACCGTTCGGCAGCGTACCGTTGTTCAGGATAAATTGCCCGAAGCGACCCCAGTCCTCCAGCGTGGCGTTAAAGCCGTGCGCGCCGACGTCGTGCTGGCCTTTGCTGTAGGCATGCCACACGCCGTCGCTCGCCATGCCGTACGGCTGCCAGATGCTTTTCTCCAGATAGGCTGCGAGCGTCATGCCGGTGGCGCGCTCCAGCACGTCACCCAGCAGCCAGGCGCCGCCCGATGAGTAAGACCAGCTCTCTCCGGCCGGGTGAACCCTGCGTAGTCCCTTCACCAGCTTGCGCACGCAGTCGTAGGTACCCGGCTTCGCCTCACACTCCGTGAGCTGCGCGAAATCGGATTTTGGGTTGGTGTAGTCCTCGTTCCACGCCACGCCCGAGGTATGGGTGATAAGCTGTTTGAGCGTCACGCCGTCCCACGCGGTGCCTTTCAGATCGGGTTCATACTGCGTGATCAGGTCGTTGAGCGAGTGAATTTTTCCCTCTTTGAGGGCAACGCCCACCAGCGCCGAAACGACAGATTTTCCTACCGAGCGCGAGGTCCAGAGCGTGGAGTCGGTATTGCCCTGTGCAAGATACTTCCAGGCGATTTTACCGTCCTTCAGCACCAGCATACCGCTGACGTTCTGGCGCTTAAGGTACTCCTCCAGGCCGTAGCGCCTGCCGTTGATCTGATAGTGGGCGTCCTTGAGCGGCTTGTCCGACACCCGCAGCGGCACGGCGTTACCGTGGCGGAAAATATCCCCGGCGTAGTTGCGGTAGTCATTGCGAAAGCCCACCGCGCGGTCAGCCTGGCTCCAGGTAAGCATCTTATGGGTGTCCGGCAGCGCGGCGTCAAAGGGGGCAGGGCAGGCGCTGAGGTCGGTGCCTTCGCAGGCGGCCATTGCCGCAGGGGACAGCAGGCTACTGAAGACAAGACCCGCCAACAGAGCCTGGTTTACTTTTTTGTTTTTCATATCCGTCTCGTATGGGTTAAGAACGGCTTCAGTTTAAAAAGCCCGGCGCTATAATAAAAAACGCCTAATGGGGGAAAATCCCCCCAAACAACGGAGGAAACGTGGCGGGTCTACTCTATTCCTTTGCACAGCTTGAGGCATTCACCGCCGTGGCTGAGAACGGTAGCCTGAGTAAAGCGGCGGTGGCGCTGAAAAAAGACCGAACGACGCTTCGCGATCTGATTGATTTTCTTGAGGACGGGTTGGGCTATGCGCTGTTTATTCGCGACGGGCGTACCCTGCGTCTCACGGCGGAAGGAGAGCAGCTTCAGCGCCAGGCGCATCTGCTGATGCGGCAGGTAAAAGCCTTTGAGGCCTTTGCCAGAGAAGTGCCCCAGGGTGCCACACAGGATCTGACGCTGGTCTACGATCCTTTTACGCCCAGAGCCTTTCTGCACGAGGTCATCGCTGAAATGGTGGCGCGAAAAATCCGGCTGAGCCTCATCTGCGCTTCGCGCGATGAATCTGAACGCCTGCTGACGAGCGGCCGCGCGGATCTGGCCATCTGCCAGGCACGCAACCGCAGCGTGGGTAACGACATGGAGTGGAGGGCCCTGGGGGCAATCGATATGGATTTTTACGCCTCCAGCACGCTGTTCACGGATATTTCATCCCCGCTGTCTCTGCTTGACCTCTCCCTGGTTCCCCAGGTCGTTATGCACCCTGCCTCGGACGAGCCTGTCGCGCGTCGTCTGCAGATTTCCGGACATACCCTTTTTGCTAACGAGCCGGAAATGCTGCGCGGCCTGCTGGAACGCGGATGCGGTTGGGGATTCTTACCGACTCATTTTCATGCCGCGCGGTGGCAAAACGTAAAAAGGCTGCGCACCGAAGTGGGCAGCCAGGGGATTAGTCAGACGATGGTCACCATCTGGAAGCCGGGGAGCGACAAGCGCGCCATCATTGCTGACGCGCTGGCACTACTGCCGGACGTGTGGAAGCACTCAGCGCTGTGAACAGCCTTTGCACTGTTTGTTCTGGATCTGCTGGAAGAAATCGTTGCCTTTGTCATCCACCAGGATAAACGCCGGGAAGTTCTCGACTTCGATTTTCCAGATGGCTTCCATTCCCAGCTCCGGATACGCGACGCATTCCAGGCTCTTAATGCTGTTTTGCGCCAGCACCGCTGCCGGGCCGCCGATGCTGCCGAGGTAGAAGCCGCCGTGTTTATGACAGGCATCCGTCACCTGCTGGCTGCGGTTGCCTTTCGCCAGCATGATCATGCTCGCGCCGTGGGATTGCAGTAAGTCCACATACGAGTCCATACGTCCCGCCGTGGTCGGGCCGAGAGAGCCAGATGCGTAGCCTTCCGGCGTTTTAGCCGGGCCCGCGTAGTAAATCGGGTGATCTTTGACGTACTGCGGCAGTTCTTCCCCGCTATCGAGCAGCTCTTTCAGCTTCGCGTGGGCGATATCGCGCGCCACGATGATGGTGCCGTTCAGCGACAAGCGGGTAGAGACCGGGTGCGCGGAAAGCTGCGCCAGGATCTCGTTCATCGGCTTGTCGAGATTGATGCTCACTACGTCGCCTTCACCCTGCTGGCGCAGGGACTCCGGAATGTACTGACCCGGGTTGTGCTCCAGTTTCTCAATCCAGATCCCGTCGCGGTTGATCTTCGCTTTGATGTTGCGGTCTGCGGAGCAGGAGACGCCCATGCCGATCGGGCAGGACGCGCCGTGGCGCGGCAGGCGGATCACGCGGATATCGTGGGCGAAGTATTTACCGCCAAACTGCGCGCCGAGGCCGAGGTTCTGGGCTTCCTGGAGCAGTTCCTGTTCGAGCTGAACGTCGCGGAACGCCTGGCCATGTTCGTTACCTTCGGTTGGCAGCGCGTCGTAGTAGCGGGTGGAGGCCAGCTTCACGGTTTTCAGCGTGGCTTCCGCTGAGGTACCACCAATCACAAACGCGATATGGTAAGGCGGGCAGGCCGCAGTGCCCAGGGTGCGCATCTTCTCAACCAGGTAGTTTTTCAGCTTCGCCGGGGTGATCAGCGCCTTGGTTTCCTGGTAGAGATAGGTTTTGTTGGCAGAACCGCCGCCTTTAGCCATGCACAGGAATTTGTACTCGTCGCCGTCGACGCTGTAGAGGTCAATCTGCGCGGGCAGGTTAGTGCCGGTGTTCACCTCTTTATACATATCCAGCGCCGCATTCTGCGAGTAGCGCAGGTTATCTTCGATGTAGGTGTTATACACGCCCTGGCTCAGAGCCGCTTCGTCACCGCCGCCGGTCCAGACGCGCTGGCCTTTTTTGCCCATGATGATCGCGGTGCCGGTATCCTGACAGGTTGGCAGCACGCCTTTTGCGGCAATTTCAGAGTTACGCAGGAACTGCAGGGCAACGTATTTGTCGTTCTGGCTGGCTTCCGGGTCGTTCAGGATAGCGGCAACCTGCTTCTGATGGGAAGGACGCAGCATAAACGCGGCATCGTGGAAGGCCTGCTGCGCCAGCAGGGTCAGCGCTTCCGGCTCCACTTTCAGCACTTCCTGACCGTCGAACTCGGCGACGGAAACGTGCTCTTTGGTCAGCAGATAGTATTCGGTGTCGTCATGGGAAAGAGGAAAGGGGTTCTGGTAGATAAAGGGTTTGTTTGACATAGCGTATTGCTCCACAAAAATAAAACCGCCGGAGGAGAAGTCCGGCGGTCAGGAATCAGAACATCATGGACATCCACGGATAACCAATCAGCAGCAGGGCCGCCAGGAAGATGGCACCGAAGATGGTGCCGAGGCGCCAGTAGTCTTTGGTTGGCAGGTAGCCGCTACCGTAGTAAATCGGGCTTGGACCAGTACCGTACGGGGTGATAATCCCCATCACGCCCAGCGAGGTCACCATCAGCAGAACGAACACTTCCATATTCATGCCCGGAATGGTGGAGGCGATGGTCAGCATCGCCGGCAGCAGGGCGGTAGTGTGCGCGGTGGTGCTGGCAAACAGGTAGTGCAGCAGGTAGAACGCCAGCAGCAGAACGATGGTCGCCACACCCGGTGAGATACCGCTCATTAACAGACCGCCTTCTTTACCCAGCCAGCTGATAAAGCCGGTGGAGGAGAGGCCATCTGCCAGCGCTACCAGCGTGGCGAACCAGACGAAGGTGTTCCATGCGGCTTTGTTACCGGTGATATCGTTCCACTCCAGTACGCCGGTCCACAGCATCAGACCTACGATAAGCAGGGCAGCCATTGCCGGTTCAATCCACGCGGCAGCGAAGATCCACATCAGCAGCGCACAGCATACGAACACCAGCAGCAGGATTTCGTTGCGGGACAGTTTGCCGAGTTTTTCGAGTTCACGGGTCGCCCACAGCGGGACTTCGTCGTTAACTTTTACTTCAGGCGGATAGAACCAGTAAGCCAGCAGCGGCATGGTCAGAATCAGCAGCACGCCCAGCGGCAGGAAGGCGATGAACCAGGTGCCCCAGGAGATGTTGATCCCGACGGTGCTTTTCACCAGCGCCAGCGCCAGCAGGTTAGGAGCCAGAGCAGAAAGGAACATCGAACTGGTGATACAGGCTGCGGTGATCGCCACCCACATCAGGTACGAACCAATCTTACGCGCGCTTGGGTCATTCGGTTTTGAACCGTACAGCGGCGGAAGGTTAGCGATGATGGGGTAGATAGTCCCGCCGCTGCGCGCGGTGTTGGACGGGGTAAACGGTGCCAGCAGCAGGTCCGCGAAGGTGATCGCGTAACCGAGCGTCAGGCTGCGACGGCCCAGGTACTTCACCAGAATCAGCGCCAGACGGCGGCCGAAGCGGGTTTTGTCATAGCCTGCGGCAAACATGAAGGCACCGAAGATCAGCCAGACGGTAGAGTTACCAAACCCGCTCACCGCCCACTTAAAGGAGGCACCCGCCAGCTTGAATTTCGGGTCAGCCAGCTGTTCCGGGCTGAAGAGTACCCACTGGCTGCACAGGGCAATGGCGACCACACCGGTCAGACCGATCACCGCACCCGGCAGCGGTTCGAAGATCAAACCCACGATCACGCCGACAAAGATAGCGAAGTAGTGCCATGCGTAAGGCGGCAAGCCTTCAGGAACGGGAACAAACAGCAGCAGTACGGCGACAATGATAGGCAGCGCCATCATAAGCAGTCGTTTTGCTTTTCCATTTGATGCCTGATTCGCCACAGGAGGCGTTACAGCAGTTTTTGTATTCATAGTTTCACGTCTTAAGTTGTTAAGAATGCTTTTTATACTGAAATGACAAATTCACTTTCTTTAGTTTCTTTTGCTTTATTTAGTTATTAAAGGTGCGTTTTTGTCGTTTCTGAAATAACGGTTTAACGCATATTGGTGTGCGCTAAATTAAAAAATATGATGTTTATATATTGCGCCTTTGGATGCCATAACTATTGATCGCGATCAAAAAAACAGAATTGCCGCGTTATTTTTCTTCTTTTTTTAATAACCACTCAGGCGTATGTGGGTATTATGATTTTTAAAGCGTAAATTTATCAACCTGATAACATAGTAAAAACTGGAAGTTATTTAACGTGTTGATATATAGTGATTTATGTTGTTATTGGCTCCATGGTAAGACCATTTCTTTTTTAACGAATTTTAAATTATTGTGAATGAGTGAATTATTGTTGCTAACACCAATGTGTTATTAATGTTATCGCAGGGATTAAATAGTTTTTTAACTAACGTAATAAGTTTAGAAACTAAAAAAATCATTATATTACTATCATGACATCGGCATAAAAACGCGAAATAAAACTGAGCCCGATAACGAATTCTTAATTTTAAAGTTTGGAGTTTTTATTATGAGCACTAACGAACGTATTCTAAGCCCCTTCACATTACCGAATGGCACTGAACTGAAAAACCGTTTGTTAATGGCACCCATGACAACCTGCACGGGCTACTATGATGGCACTGTCACCAGCGAGCTGGTGGAGTACTATCGGGCGCGTTCTGGCAGCATCGGGACCATTATTGTCGAGTGCTGTTTTGTTGACGATCTCGGCCTTGCCTTCCCGGGCGCAATCGGCATCGATAACGACGAAAAAATCGCCGGGCTGGCGAAAATCGCAGAGGCCATTAAATCTCAAGGCTCTAAAGCCCTGCTGCAGATATACCACGGCGGTCGCATGGTCGACCCAAAACTGATCGGTGGCCGCACGCCGGTTGGCCCAAGCGCCGTTGCCGCACCGCGTGAAGGTGCCGCAACGCCGGTTGCCCTGACTGCTGCAGAAGTGGAAGGCATGATCGGCAAGTTTGGTGAAGCCGTGCGCCGCGCCATTCAGGCAGGTTTCGACGGCGTGGAGATCCACGGTGCAAACACCTATCTGATTCAGCAGTTCTATTCACCGAATTCAAACCAGCGCGACGACGAGTGGGGCGGCAGCCGCGATAATCGCGCGAAGTTCCCGCTGGCCGTGCTGGATATCACCCACAAAATGGTGCGCCAGTATGCCGATGATGCGTTCATCGTCGGCTATCGCTTCTCGCCTGAAGAGATGGAAGTTCCCGGCATTCGCTTTGACGACACCATGTACCTGCTGGAAAAACTGGCGGCGCGCGGCGTAGACTATCTCCACTTCTCCGTCGGCGCGACCCTGCGTCCTTCCATTGTCGACACCCAGGATCCAACGCCGCTTATCGAAAAATACTGCGCGATGCGTTCTGACACGCTGGCGCAGGTTCCGGTGATGGGCGTGGGCGGCGTGGTGAATGCTGCTGACGTCAATGAAGCGCTGGACCATGGTTACGATCTGATTGCCGTTGGCCGCGCGACCATTGCCTATCCTGACTGGACCGACCGCATCGCAGCGGGCGAAAGCCTTGAGCTGTTTATGGACAGCACCCAGCGCGAGGCGCTGAACATCCCTGAACCGCTGTGGCGCTTCTCGCTGGTGGAAGCGATGATCCGCGACATGAGCATGGGGGAATCTAAATTCAAACCGGGCACCTTCACTGAGAAAGTGCAGGACGATGCCAACGAGCTGGTGATTAACGTCAGCCTCGAAACCGACCGCATTGCAGACATCGAGCTTGCGTCTGGTCCGGGCGAAGACGTTGAGTTTGTCACCAGCTTCGAAGAGATCCGTACCCGCATTCTGGACGCTAACACCCCTCACGTGGATGCCATCACCGGCGCAACCAGCCAGAGCGAAGCGGTGAAGAAAGCCGTATCCAAAGCGATGCTGAAATCCAGCAAAGCGCTGGCGGCAGAAGAGGGCGTTGACCCGAACGAAACCAAATGCGTGGATGTGGTGGTGGTCGGCAGCGGCGGCGCAGGTCTGGCAGCCGCAATTCAGGCTCACGACGAAGGCGCGAGCGTGCTGATCGTCGAGAAAATGCCAACCATCGGCGGGAACACCATCAAAGCCTCTGCCGGGATGAACGCCGCCGAAACCCGCTTCCAGCGCGTGAAGGGCATTCAGGACAGCAAAGAGCTGTTCTACCAGGAAAGCCTGAAAGGCGGTGGTAACAAGAACAACCCGGAACTGCTGCGTCGCTTTGTGGAAAATGCGCCAGAAGCCATCGAGTGGCTGGCAACGCGCGGCATTATGCTTAACGACATCACCACCACCGGCGGGATGAGCATCGACCGTACTCACCGTCCAAAAGACGGCTCCGCGGTGGGCGGCTACCTGATCAGCGGCCTGGTGCGTAACGTTAACAAACGCAACATCGACGTCATGCTGGATACCTCCGTCAGCGACATTATCTTCGAGAACGGCGAAGTGACCGGCGTGCGTCTGACTACCGAAGAGAACGAAACCGTCACCGTGGCGACCAAAAGCGTGATTGTGGCGACGGGTGGTTTCAGCGCCAACAGCCAGATGGTGGTCAAATACCGTCCGGACCTGGAAGGGTTCGTCACCACCAACCACAAAGGGGCAACCGGTGGCGGCATCGCGCTGCTGGAGCGCATCGGGGCGGGCACCGTGGATATGGGCGAAATTCAGATCCACCCAACCGTTGAGCAGAACACCTCGTACCTGATTTCCGAATCCATCCGCGGCGGCGGGGCGATTCTGGTGAACCAGAAAGGGGAGCGCTTCTACAACGAAATGTCGACCCGCGATAAAGTCTCGGCGTCAATCATCGCGCTGCCGGAGAAGTACGCATATATCGTCTTTGACGAGCATGTACGTGCCAAAAACAAAGCCGCGGATGAGTACATCGCGAAAGGTTTCGTGACCAGCGCCAGCTCGCCAAAAGCCCTGGCTGAAGCGCTGGGTATGGATCACCACGCTTTCCTCGCGACCCTGGAACGGTACAACGGCTTCGTTGAAAAACAGCACGATGACGATTTTGGTCGTACCACCGCGCTGCGTGCACCAATCAACGAAGGCCCGTTCTACGCCATTCAGATTGCGCCGGGCGTGCACCACACCATGGGCGGCGTGACCATCAACACCGAAACCTGCGTGCTGGACAGCAACCACAACGTGCTGCCAGGGGCGTTTGCGGCAGGTGAAGTGGTCGGCGGGATCCACGGCGGTAACCGTATCGGCGGTAACGCAGTGGCAGATATCATTATTTTTGGTACGCTTGCAGGACATCAGGCGGCTATGCGTTCGAAAAAGCAGTAAGACCCCTGTGTTGTATGCCGGATACGCGCAGCGTTATCCGGCATTTTCCCCGGCGGCGCGGTGCTTGCCGGGGCTACATCTGAGGACTCTTGCTATGCCTGATGACCATCGCGTTTACAGCTACTCCGCCGTCCTGATGGGCTCACCCATCCTCCTCAAACTTTTTTCCCACGACGAAGCCCTCGCGTCCCGCGTGTTTCGCCTGATCAAACAGTATGAAGACCTGCTTACCGTTAACCGTGCGCATTCGCAGGTGATGGATATCAACCATGCGGCCGGTCAGCATCCGGTTGCCGTCAGCCGCCCGGTGTTTGAGCTGATTCGCTGCGCGAAAGCGGCAAGCGTGCTCAAAGACAGCGCGTTTAACCTGGCCATCGGCCCGCTGGTGAAGCGCTGGAAAATCGGCTTTCAGGGCGATAGCGTTCCGCCTGCCGATGACATTACGGCTCTGCTGGGCATAACCGATCCCGCGGATGTGGTGCTGAATGAAGCGGACAGCAGCGTCTTTCTGGTGAGAGCGGGAATGGAGATCGACCTGGGTGCTATTGCCAAAGGCTATATCGCCGACAGGGTGCGGGATTATCTGCACAAAGAGGGCGTCGAGCTGGGGCTGATCAACCTCGGCGGAAACATCCAGACGTTAGGCTCGCCGGAAGGGGGGTGGAGCGTCGGGCTGAAAAAACCGTTCGCCGGTGATGCGCTGATTGGCGCTATGGCGGTCGAGAACCGATCCGTTGTGACCTCGGGAACGTACGAACGCTACTTCGAACAAAACGGCAAGCGCTATCACCATATTCTCGACCCGCGTACCGGGTATCCGCTGGACAACGAGCTGGACAGCGTCACCATCGTGTCAAAAGATTCCCTCGACGGCGATATCTGGACCACGCTGATGTACGGCATGGGCGTTGAAAAGGGCTGCGCTGTGTTGCGATCTCGTCCTGATATCGAAGCGATTTTTGTGACCAAAACAAAAGAAGTGGTGATCTCTTCGATGCACCACTTCCGCTTCACGCTGCTGGATAACGGCTATCGCGTTACTGACAATACTGTTTGAGCAACCCGGTTTGCTCCGGCTGCAGCCGGTAGCGATACACCGGACGCCCGGTCGCGCCGTAGTGAATGCTGGTGAACAGAATGTTGATTTGCGCCAGCCAGATTAGATACTTACGGCAAGACACCCGAGAAATATTGACCGCGTTCGCCAGGTCATCGGTGGAAAACTCCATCTCCGGGTGTGCGTCGATCCACTGACAGATCGTGCGCAGCGTTTGTGGCGTTAACCCTTTCGGCAATTTCTTGCTGTCGGCCAGTTCCGGCGCGCCGCCGTGGATCAGTCTGTCCACGTCCGCCTGCTCGTAATACTGGTGGGATCCCATCAGGCTGAGCTTTGCCTTCCAGCCGTTCAGCGCCTCTTCAAAACGCGGGAACTGGAACGGTTTGATCAGGTAATCCACAACGCCGTAATGCATGGAGGTCTGGATGGTTGTCGCATCGGACGCTGACGAGATCATAATCACGTCAATCGGACGGCCTGACGCACGGATGATCGGCAGGAGATCGAGCCCGTTATCCTGCTGCATGTAGACATCCAGCAGTACCAGATCGACGGGCTGGTTCGGGTTATTGATAATGGCCTCGGCTTGGTTGAGCGTGGAGGCGACGCCGCAGCAGCTGAAGCCTTCAACGCGGTTAACGTACAGGCGGTTGAGGTCGGCTACCATGGCGTCATCATCGACAATTAATACATTTATCACGCGATATTCCTCTCGCTATCCCAGGGGATGTGAACAAAAAATTGGGTAAATACGCCAGGCTCAGATTCGACGGTGATATCGCCGCCCAGATTCTGGATTTGCTGACGCGCAAGGAACAGCCCAACGCCCCGGTTTTCACCTTTTGTTGAGAAGCCCTTTGTAAAAATAGCCTCCAGTTGGACCGGATCGATACCGGGGCCATCATCGCTGACTTCGCAACTGAGCCAGCCATTTTGATAGTGTAAGAGCAGAGTGATTTCGCCTTCCGACTGGCCTTCCATCGCGTCCAGCGCGTTTTCAATTAAGTTACCGAGCACGGTGACCAGCACCGCAACCTGCTCTTCATTGGCGGTGTCCGGTATCTGGCACTCGTCTGACAGCGTGAGCGTGATGCCCGCCTCTTTGGCACGGTGAATTTTGCCCAGTAAAAAGCCTGCGATAACCGGTGATTTGACTTTGCTCTGGATGGTGCCAATGTCCGTCTGGTAATTATGCGCTGTCTGGAGGATGTACTCCTCCAGTTTGTCATAGCGCTTAATATTCAGCAGGCCCAGGATCACGTGCAGTTTATTCATAAATTCATGGGTGTGGGCGCGCAGGGCATCGACGTAGTTGACCATCCCGTCGATGCGCTGCATCAGCTGGCTGATTTCCGTTTTATCGCGGAAGGTGCTGATCGCCCCTATCACCCGATTCTGGCTTTTAACGGGCACCATGTTACAAAGCAACAAGCGTCCGTTGCAGCTGATCTCCTGATCCTGACGCGCAACCCCGCTTTTCGACACTTCGCGCAGGCTTGCCAGCAGCGGTTCGCTGGCGTTTTCAGTCTGCTTACCCGACGGCAGGAGCAAAATCTCTCTGGCAGCGTGGTTAATCATCGTCACGCGCCCGTGAATGTCGACCGCCAGAACCCCTTCCCGGAGCGACTGCAGCATCGCCTGACGTTGTTCAAACAGCGCGGAGATCTCGTACGGCTCCAGCCCAAACAGGATGCGTTTGAGCACGCGAACCAGGCCCCAGATCGCCAGCGAGCTCATTAAGATGCTGAATAACACGGTCCAGAGGGCGTTAAGCCGTCCGCGGGTGATTTGCTCTTCAACTTTATTGAGGGAGATGCCTACCACCACCACGCCGATCTGCTCCTGCTGCGCGTCATAGACGGGGGTAAAAACGCGCAGCGCTTCGGCGAGCGCGCCCCGGTTGACGGAGACATTCTCTTTACCTTCCAGCGCGGGGGTTAAATCGTCACCGATAAAATGCAGCCCCAGCAGCGCTTCGTTCGGGTGAGAGTAGCGGATCCCGCGCATGTCAGTGACCACGGTAAACAGCAGATCGTTACGTTTTGTCACCGCCTGGGCGAGGGGCTGAATGATATCCGCCTGGGGCGCCTGCATCAGGCCGCGCTTGACTTCAGGGCTGTCCGCAAGGGTGCGGGCAATGCCGAGCGCGGTGTCTTTGACATCATCGCGGGTCGCTCGGGTGATTTGCACTGAATAGAGCGCAAAGACCAGCAGCAGCACGGAACCGATAATCGCGCACACCATCAACGTGACGAGGGTGTTCAGTTTCATAGGGCGCTTGCGCGTCAGGGGAAAGGGCTGCAAATCGCTCATCAACACTCCGCGATGATTATAAAGAGGTAATTATCGCTGATGACGCGCTTTTCTTAAAGCCATGTAAAAGCATGTGTTTGGTCTTCTTTTCGTGACCCTCCTCTCATGTGACCCATATAAAACACTTTATAGTGTGTGGGTACTCATAATAAGGAGGCTGTTTATGAGCATTATGCTTACCGGTTCGGTCAAGGAAAGACGGCACGCCAGCACGATGAATATCGACAGATTGTCCACGCTGGATATGCTGAACGTCATTCACCAGGATGATGCACAAATCTCTTCTGCTATTACCCCTTTCTTAACAACGATTGCGCGCGTGGTGGATAACGCTGCGGCGACGCTCAGTCATGGCGGGCGGCTGGTGCTCGTCGGCGCGGGGCCTTCAGGACGTATAGCAAGGCAGGCGGCTGATGAGTATGCGCCGGGCAAACATCCCGTTATCGCCATTACGACGGAGGGTGAAGCGGCAAGCTACGAGCGCGGCGTCGCCGACCTGCAGGCGCTTAACTTTGGCGAGCACGACATGATGCTGGCGGTGACCGTCAGCGGAAAAACGCCGTGGGTGTGGGGGGCCATGCGACATGCATGGTCGCTGGGCTCACCGGTCGCGGTGATGACAGGTGATGCGCAAAGTGAGGCGGCACAGCTAGCGAGTATGGTGATTGCGACTGAACTGGGGCCTGACGTGGTGGCGGGATACGCCAATGCCAAAGCGGGGATCGCGCAAAAAATGATCCTCAATATGGTGACCACAGGGCTGGCGGTGAGAACCGGGCGAGTCTACAGCAACCTGCGGGTGGATCTGGAGGCAACCAGCACCAAATGGTCTGAACGGCAAATCGCGATGGTGATGGAAGCGGGCGGATGCACCCGGGCTGAAGCGAAGGCGGCGCTCGAGAGCTGTAACCACAACTGCAAAACGGCGGTGTTGATGGTGCTGACGGGGCTGGATGCCTGGAAGGCGCATGAACTGCTGGCGCAGAATAACGGATTTATTCGCGTGGCGTTGCAGGAAGCGCCGTAACATTTCACCGTTGCATAAAAAAAGCCCGCGAATGCGGGCTTGAGTATTTCTGGGGATTAGAACTGGTAGGTCATGCCTACGCCAACGATGTCGTCGGTAGAAATACCGTTTGCTTCGTAGAAGCTTTCATCGTTGTCCAGCATGTTGATTTTATAATCAACATAGGTGGAGAAGTTTTTGTTGAAGGTATAGCTCATGCCCAGGTCGATGTAGTTAACCAGATCCATGTCGCCATGCTGACCCTGTGGGTTTGCTGCGTTACCCGGGTAAGTCATGTCTTTGCCCTTGGAATATACCCATGCCAGGGATGGACGCAGGCCGAAATCGAACTGGTATTGAGCAACTGCTTCGAAGTTCTGAGTCTGATCCGCGATGCCGTAATCACCGTATGGTGTCATATTACGGGTTTCAGCGTACATCATTGCCAGATAAACGTTATTGGCATCGTATTTCGCGCCAACAGTCCAGGCTTCAGCTGTTTTGCCGCCAGCGTAGCGTGCGCTGAATTTCTCGCCATAACCTTCTTGTTGATTCGAACGGTCAGAAGAGGAGTATGCTGCACCCAGGCTCAGGCCGGACAGATCGCCGGAGAAGTCATAGGAGGTGGACATACCGAAGCCGTCGCCGTTCTCGAAACGAACATCTTTCTCCTTGCGGTTTTTAGTGCCTTCCTGGTCTTCTGAAGCGTCCTGACCTTCATTCGCGCCCTGATACTGCAGCGCAAAATTCAGACCGTCAACCAGGCCGAAGAAACCTGAATTACGGTAGGTTGCCAGACCGTTAGCACGGCCATTCATAAAGTTGTCGGTCCAGGTGTAAGAATCGCCACCGAATACAGGCAGCATATCGGTCCAGGCTTCAACGTCATACACCACGCCGTAATTACGGCCGTAATCAAATGAGCCGAATTCGCCGTATTTCAGGCCAGCGTACGCCAGACGGTTAAATGATTTATCACCAGCGCCTTCGGTATCGTTAGCGTAGGTTTTATATTCCCACTGGCCATAACCTGTCAGCTCACTGGTAATCTGTGATTCGCCTTTAAAACCAATCTGCACATAGGTTTCATCGCCGTCGTCGCCAGCGTTATCTGAGAAGGTATGACGTGCATCGACTTTACCGTACAGGTCAACTTTGTTGCCGTCTTTGTTGTACATCTCAGCTGCATTTGCTGCGCCAGCCATTAATAATGCGGGTACAAGAATTGCCAGAACTTTTCTTTTCATTATATATTCCCTTTAAAGATAATTTATATGAATATATGTAATCACCCTCCGTAATTACGTGTTTGATACTATTCTATGGCTAGATAATTTGGTTCAAAAATAAATGTAATTAAATTAGTAAAAATATTGCAAAATATTTCTTTTGATCTCTTTATTTTTCATGTGAATTAGTTTATTGAAAATATAGTGGGTAATTATTATTAAGTATTTCGTGTGTCTATTTTTTAATTGATTAAATTTGGCTGTGTTATAATTCACCGTCAATTATCGTAACAGGAAAGGATAATGGAACTCACTCAGTGGCAACTGCGCTTCGAATCCTGGCTTGATCAACATCACGCATCCGAAGACGCTGCGCACGATATTTCACACTTTCGTCGCGTCTGGATGACGGCACAGAAAATCATGCCTCATCATAACGCTGACCCGCTGGTGGTGCTGACTGCCTGCTACTTTCACGACATTGTCAGCCTGCCGAAAAATCATCCCGAACGCAGCCAGTCCTCACGGCTGGCGGCGCGTAAAACGCGTGATATTTTGCTGCGCGATTTCCCGGACTTTCCGCCAGACAGGTATGCCGCGGTGGAACACGCCATAGAAGCGCACAGCTTCAGCGCCGGGATTGCGCCACAAAGTCCTGAGGCCAAAATAGTGCAGGATGCCGACCGGCTGGAAGCCTTAGGCGCTATCGGTCTGGCGCGCGTCTTTGCCGTATCCGGCGCGCTGGGTGTCGCGCTGTTTGATGCGCGCGATCCGTTTGCGGATTCCCGTGACGTTGACGACAAAGCCTTCGCGCTCGACCACTTCCAGACGAAGCTGCTGCGCCTGCCTGAGACGATGCAAACCGAAGTGGGGCGCGAGCTTGCCCGACATAACGCTGATTTCCTGATCCAGTTTATGGCGAAGCTGAGCGCTGAACTGCAGGGCGACTGCCTGGGGCTGGATAGCCAGGTATTGAGCCGCTTCGGTCGCAGTGTGAGCCGGTAAACTGTGGTAATCTGTCTCCAGTCTTTATTGCCCGGTTAAGAGAATGCAGGAAATACGATCAGTGATTGAGCCCGCGCCAGCGCAGGCTGAGAAATCAACGGCAGCCGTGCAGGCGTTACTGCGTCAGCTGCTGGATATCTATGATGTTAAGACCCTTGCCAACCAGCTGGCGGCCCATGGCGAGAGTCACTGGAGCCCGGCAATACTCAAAAGACTGCTGATAAGCGACAGGGCAGGGCAGCGAATGAGCGACGGCGAGTTCCGTTATCTGCAAAATCTGCTGCCGCGTCCTCCCGCCGCGCATCCAGACTATGCGTTCCGCTTTATCGATCTGTTCGCCGGTATTGGCGGCATCCGCCACGGTTTTGAAGCCATTGGCGGGCAGTGCGTATTTACCAGCGAGTGGAATAAACACGCGGTGCGTACCTATAAGGCCAACTGGTACTGCGATCCTGACAAACACCATTTCAACGCCGATATCCGCGATGTGACCCTGAGCCACAAGAGCGGCGTCAGCGACGAAGAGGCCGCAGAGCATATCCGGCAAACCGTTCCTGAGCACGACGTGCTGCTGGCGGGCTTCCCGTGCCAGCCTTTCTCGCTCGCCGGCGTATCGAAAAAAAATGCCCTGGGACGCGCCCACGGGTTTGCCTGTGATACGCAGGGCACGCTGTTTTTTGACGTGGTACGAATTATTGATGCCCGTCGTCCGGCTATTTTTGTGCTGGAAAACGTCAAAAACCTAAAAAGCCATGATGGCGGGAAAACCTTCCGCATCATTATGCAAACGCTGGATGAGCTGGGCTACGACGTGGCCGATGCGCAGGACATGGGCGCAGACGATCCGAAAATCATCGACGGTAAATATTTCCTGCCGCAGCATCGCGAACGCATTGTGCTGGTAGGTTTCCGCCGTGATCTCAATCTGAAAGGGGATTTTACCCTGCGGGATATCCCGTCGCTCTATCCGGCGCGCCGCCCGAGCGTGGCCGATCTGCTTGAGCCCGCCGTGGACGCGAAATTTATCCTGACGCCGGTACTGTGGAAATATCTCTACCGCTATGCCAAAAAGCACCAGGCCAAAGGCAATGGGTTCGGTTTTGGCATGGTGAACCCGAATAATCCGGACAGCGTGACCCGCACCTTGTCGGCGCGTTATTACAAGGATGGCGCAGAGATCCTTATCGACAGAGGCTGGGATAAAGCGCTGGGCGAAAAAGACTTTGACGACCCGCAGAACCAGCGCCATCGCCCACGCCGGTTAACGCCACGTGAATGCGCGCGACTGATGGGGTTTGAGTCGCCGCAGGGCTACAGTTTCCGTATTCCGGTGTCAGACACCCAGGCTTACCGCCAGTTCGGCAACTCGGTGGTCGTGCCCGCGTTTGCAGCGGTGGCGAAACTGCTGGCCTCACGCATTAAACAGGCCGTGGCGCTGCGTCAGAGCGAGGCCGTCAATGACGGACGTACACAATAAAGCGACGCGCAGTAAAAACATGCGTGCCATCGGCACGCGTGATACCGCCATCGAAAAACGGCTGGCGGGATTACTGACGCAGGCCGGTTTTGATTTTCGCGTCCAGGATGCCGCGCTCGCCGGGCGTCCTGATTTCATCCTCGACGCGTATCAGTGCATTATCTTTACCCACGGCTGTTTCTGGCACCATCACAACTGCTACCTGTTCAAGGTTCCCGCAACGCGAACCGATTTCTGGCTGGAGAAGATAGGCAAGAATGTCGAACGGGATAAACGCGATGTTGCGACGCTGCTTTCTCAGGGCTGGCGGGTATTAATCGTGTGGGAGTGCGCCCTGCGCGGCAGGCTAAAACTGAGCGATCTGGACCTGACAGAGCGGCTGGAGGAGTGGATCTGCAGCGGCGCTGAGGCCGCGCAGATCGATACGCAGGGGATTAAGGTTTCTCCACCTCACACGGCGTGACAACCGGTTTCGCAGGCAGCAAATATTTGCCCAATGTCACCAGCACCACCGCAAAAACAATCACACCCAGCGCCAGCCATTCAACCGACGATAACACTTCTCCCGCAAAACCGGTACCGAGCAGCACGGCGACCACTGGGTTAACGTACGCGTAGCTGGTGGCGACGGCCGGGGAGACATTGCGGATCAGGAACATATAGGCGTTAATGGCAATAATGGAGCCAAAGAGCGCCAGATACCCCACCGCCAGGAAGCCAGACAGGTCCGGCATCGTTGTCAGTTTCTCGCCCATCAGAGTCGAGGCAATCAGCAGCACGATACCCGCTGCGAGCATCTCAATCGCGCCCGCCATCATGCCGGACGGCAGCTCAATCCGTGAGCCGTAGACGGAGCCAAACGCCCAGCTCATGGAGCCAACCATGATCATCAGCGCACCCCACGGGTTTCCGCTCAGGTTACCACCGCTGTTGAGCAGGATGATTCCCGCAAGCCCGATGCCGATCCCGAGCCATTCCAGCTTGCGGGTGCGGATACCGAACAGGCGGCTAAAGCAGAGGGTAAACAGCGGCACGGTGGCGACCACCACGGCAGCGATCCCGGACGGGACATTCTGGTGCTCCGCCACGGTCACGGCACCATTCCCAACGGCCAGCAGCAGAAAGCCAATCAGGGCCGCGTTGAGCAGCGGGCGGAGTGGGGGAAGCTTATGGCCGCGCAGCAGCAAAAACGTTAACAACAACACGCCCGCAGAGAAGAAGCGGATCCCTGCCATCATCAACGGGGGCCAGCTTTCCACGCCGATTCGAATGACAAAATAGGTGGATCCCCAGATGATATACAGCGAAAAAAGTGCTCCAATGAGCGGTAATAGTTGCCGGAAACGCATAGTCCCTCACGTCGAAATAAAAAGTTCGCTCATAGTAAACGTCAAAACTATCGCCCTGGCGAGTGCTTTAATTGTGGTCTGGATGTGAATTTTTTGTTGACGTAAGGTGCCTGTTTCCGGGTGTCCGGTTTTGTTCCATACTATTCACTTAATTAGCAAAAAAAGAAGGATAGAGATTTTGGCAGGAAGTAGCTTATTAACATTACTGGACGACATTGCCACCTTGCTGGATGACATTTCGGTCATGGGAAAACTGGCGGCCAAAAAGACCGCCGGCGTACTGGGGGATGATTTATCGCTGAACGCGCAGCAGGTCACTGGCGTAAAGGCTAACCGGGAGTTGCCGGTGGTGTGGAGCGTGGCAAAGGGGTCCTTTATCAATAAGGTGATCCTCGTTCCGCTCGCGTTGTTGATCAGCGCCTTTATCCCCTGGGCCATCACGCCGCTGCTGATGATTGGCGGCGCGTTTTTGTGCTTCGAGGGGGTCGAGAAAGTCCTGCACTCTTTTGCCTCGCGTAAGGAGAGCGATACGCCAGAGGTGCGCCAGCAGCGACTGGAAGCCCTGGCCGCTCAGGATCCTATGACGTTCGAACGTGATAAAGTGAAAGGGGCCGTCCGCACTGACTTTATCCTCTCGGCCGAAATCGTGGCGATTACGCTGGGAATTGTGTCAGAAGCGCCGCTGGTCAATCAGGTTATGGTGCTTTCCGGCATTGCGATTCTGGTGACCGTGGGCGTTTACGGCCTGGTGGGGCTTATCGTCAAGCTGGATGATATCGGCTACTGGCTGGAGGAGAAATCGAGCGCGGTAGCACGCGGTATCGGTAAAAGCCTGCTGACGCTGGCCCCCTGGCTGATGAAAAGTTTGTCGGTGGTGGGGACGCTGGCCATGTTCCTCGTCGGCGGCGGGATTGTCGTGCACGGTATTGCGCCGCTGCACCATGCGATTGAGCATTTTGCCTCGGCGCAGGGGGCGGTTGTCGCCGCCATTTTGCCGACGCTGTTGAACCTGGTGCTGGGCTTTATCATTGGCGCTATCGTGGTCGCTGCCGTAAAAGCAGTCGAAAAAATGCGTGGAGCCTCGCACTAATTGCTACCCGAACGGGGATGCAAAAAGGCCATTCGTCGTCTAAATTGAAAAAGTTTCACCCTGATACAGGAGGCGGGTATGGTCTTTTTGGTCAGTGATGAAGTTAAGCCGAAGAACGGTGGTCCGCGTATGATTGTCACAGGTTATTCCAGTGGAATGGTGGAGTGCCGGTGGCATGATGGTTATGGCATCAAGCGGGAAGCGTTTCGTGAAGACGAGCTTCAGCCGGGGGACGGACGGCAACATCGCGAGAAGGCTTAATCACTCTAACGCCCGGTTCGCCGGGCGTTTTTATGTGACATTCAGGGAGTGTGTGTGCAGCGCGATACCTATGGTGTAAAACGATCTCTTCAGCAATGGCTGCATCAGCGTAGCAATCCCGGCCTGATTGTTAATCTCTGTTTTATTATTGTCCTGGTCTTTTCCACGCTTCTCACCTGGCGTGAAGTGGTGGTGCTGGAAGATGCCTATATCTCCAGCCAGCGTAACCATCTGGAAACGGTCGCAAATGGCCTGGACAGGCAGTTGCAGTACAACGTCGATAAAATGCTTTTCCTCCGTCACAGCATGCGCGATGCGCTGCAAACTCCGCTGGCATTCGGTGTGCTGCACAATGCGGTGACGCGTTTTAATACCCTGCGGAATACCTCAAACTGGCAAATCGCGGTAGACGAAAAGCGCACGTTGCCCATCAACGGGGTCTCCGATGCGTTTGTCGAAAAAACCACGCTGCTTAACCGCGATAACGATCGCATGGCAAACGAACTCTCTGCTGCCCTCGAAGTGGGGTACCTCCTGCGTCTGGCGTCATCGCACAGCAGTAACGAGGAGCGGGTGGTGTATGTTTCCCGCGCAGGGTTCTTTATTGCGACCGATACGCCCGCGCAGCCGAACGATATCGCACCCCGCTATTATCAGCTGGTTACTCAGCCCTGGTTTTCACAGCAGTCTGAGCGTGAAAACCGCGCGCGTGCCGTCCGCTGGTTCATTTCGCCTCCATCGTCATCTGCCGGGACCAGGCGGCTGATTACCGCCAGCGTGCCGATCTATTACGACCATTTCTGGTATGGCGTGGTGGCGATGGATATCAGCGTTGAGACGATGAAACAGCTGCTGTCAGAGGCCATGGACAACCATACAGAAGGCGAATACCAGCTTTACGACATGCGCCTCAATATGATTGCGACCTCAGAGTCACCTGAAAGCAAGGTTAACCACTTTGATGAAAGCGAGCTGGCGCAGATAGCTCACGCTATCGAGTCCGACACGGAGGGGGGGATCCGTCTGGGTAGCCGCTTTATCAGTTGGGAACGGCTCGATCATTTTGAGGGCGTTGTCCTGCGCGTGCATACGCTGCATGAAGGAGTTCGCGGGGATTTCGGCAGCATCAGCATTGTGCTGGCGCTACTCTGGGCGCTGTTCACCGCCATGCTGCTCATCTCCTGGCTCGTGATCCGGCGCATGGTCAGCAATATGTATACGCTTCAGCATTCGCTCCAGTGGCAGGCCTGGCACGATCCGCTGACCCGCCTGAACAATCGCGGGGCGCTGTTTGAACGGGCGAATGCCCTTGCGAAGCAGTGCCAGCAGCAGTCCCTGCCGTTTTCTGTTATCCAGATCGATCTTGACCATTTCAAGGGCATCAATGACCGCTTCGGGCATCAGGCAGGGGATAAAGTGTTGTCGCACGCAGGAGGATTGATTGCGAGCGCGCTGCGTTCCAGTGACGTGGGCGGCCGTGTGGGTGGCGAGGAGTTTTGCGTCGTGCTCCCGGGCCTGACGCTTGAGGAAGCGGCAAATGTAGCTGAGCGGATCCGCGCGCGTATCGACAGCAAAGAGATTCTGGTTAAGAAGAGCGTCACTCTGCGCATCAGTGCCTCACTGGGCGTCAGCAGCGCACAGGAGACGGATAACTATAATTTTGAGCAGCTGCAGTCCATTGCCGATGCGCGGCTGTATGAGGCAAAGCAGGGGGGACGCAATCGCGTCGTCTGGCGCGATCACAGCAAGAAGTGATCGAGCCCTTCGCGCCAGCCCGCGGGACCGGAGCGTTGCGTGTGATAAACCCGTTCCGGGCTATCGTTCTGCAGCGAAATGCCCTGGCGGTTAATGCTTTTGACCACCACAGCAAAGTCGACGCTGTCTAGCAGCGGGGCGTCGTTGGGACCATCGCCCAGCCCAAGGGATGTCCACGCAACGCTTTCGCGCGAACAATACTGTTCAGTGAGCCATTTTACCGCCACATCCTTGCCGCAGCGCACGTCAAGGATGTGCCAGAACCGCGCCCCCTGTACAAACTGCAAACCGTGCTGTTCCAGCGCCTCTTCAAAGCGTGCCATTTGCGCATCGCTGTCGCGCCAGATTAACGTCACGGATGCTTCATGCTTGTGCGCAAGCAGTGAGCGGGAAGGCGTCAGTCCCGTCCATTCACCGATTACCCGTTCATTCACGTCGTCAAAGGTGGTGAATTTGACGTGCGTTTGCACTCTGATCTGCTCGATGATTTGATGAATCGTACGGTGCGACATCCCCGCTATGCGCCGGGCTGGGGGATCCCAGCGGACATCAGGCTGAATAACCGCTCCGTTTTCCGCAATGAACGGCAGTCCTTCCAGGCCCAACTCCTGCTGGATGTCGAGCATCTCAGCCGCCGTCTTGCTGCTGCATAGGATAACGGGAACCTGTTTATCCTGTAGCCGCTCCAGCCACGCGGCAGCAGGCTGCCAGTCATAAGTATGAATATCCAGCAGCGTACCATCCAGATCGGTGAAAATCAGTAGTGGCTTCTGAAGCGAAGGCATAACGGCTCCTGATGGCTGATGAGGACTTGCCTAAGATTATTCCTAAAAAATAACCGCGTCAGGGGGCTGGTTTGACTGAATCGTTCCTGCGTAACCCATACGCGGCGCATGTTGCTGCTCATAACTAAAATTCACATGTATAAAATATTATATTCACCAGGAGAATATATGCTTGTCAGACAAATCCGTTGGGGATAGTGTTGTTTCTACATCAGATTTCCTGGTGTAACGAATTTTCAAGTGCTTCTTGCATAAGCAAGTTTGATCCCGGCCATCCCCATGACCGGGATTTTTTTCATCTTACCGATTCGCCTCAGACACGCTGAAGTCATGAATATCAAGCTCGAAGGCTTCGGCGAGCTCGCGGTAAGTGTGATAGTCCCTTCCGTTCACAATCACTTTGTCTGACTCATCGTCTGCGCGGCGAACTTCGGACTCACTGATCTCATTAATAGCGGCGAGCAGGGCATCGACATCCACTTCTACCTCACGCTTGATGGTGTCGCTGTACTCTTTATCGGTCTTCATTACGGGGTCCTCATGCAACCGTGTCCATCCGTAAGTATAGACCGCACACAAAAACACCATTCGCGCCGGGCGTCGGTGCCAGTTAATGCGTTTTGTTCTACACTGGCTCAAAACCACAGGAGGAATGTATGAAGGTCAACGATCGGGTAACCGTTAAAACGGACGGTGGGCCGCGCCGCCCGGGTGTGGTGCTGGCAATAGAAGAGTTTAGCGAAGGTGTAATGTACCTGGTTTCACTGGAAGACTACCCGCTCGGGATCTGGTTCTTTAACGAACTGGGGCATGAGGATGGTATTTTTGTGGAAGCAGCAGAATAGCGTGGCGTCGGGCGGCGTTCCCGTCCCCGGCCCATGCGGCTATAAATGCAAAAATCTCTGGCCAGGCCAGAGATCGCAGGTAGGGTACAGAAGGTCTCGCGCGGATCAGCGCATATTAACGAAAATTCCGTTTGTGACATTATCGGTCAGGCGAACGACGTGGTAGATCACTTGCTTATTATGCGTTTTAATTTTCCTTTTAATATTTCCTTTGTGTGACGAAACCGTTTTTGCCTTGATATTCATCTGGTCCGAGATCTGAATTGTCCCTTGTCCAGCCATCCACATTCTGAGCATACTTGATTCAGTTCTGCTTAATGATAGGGTGGGTAAGTTAACCGCTCCTACATTCTTAACTTCTTTATTCAAATAATCACCCAAAATGTCATCCAGCGACTCGGGTTTAATCGATTTAGAACTGATCAATAAATTTTTACGGACCAACAAGTATTCGTCGAAATGAATATTGGCGATAGCCATAAAAACAATAAACAACGTTTTAGGATGCTGATTAATGATTTGCTTAATGTGCTGACTGTTGGCTGGATCGTGAATGAAACAGTCCTCATTAATAAACACCACGCCGGGCTTGTGTGCTTCACAAGCGGCTTCGAGTTCGTCAACGGTGTGTGCATCGTTGATGTCTCTCTTTCTTACCCCTCTGCTTGCCAGATACCCGGTTAACCCTAGCCGGGTGTAGCTGCATAAATCCATAATGATCGTTGACATGGCATACCCTCACTCAATGCGTAACGATAATTCACCATCTGCCTGAGAGCTCATAAACAGCCATACGGGATGGAAAAAACCAAATAAAACCTGTGAGCATGACAAAGACTTTCAGGCGAACTCACTATCCCGTAAAGTTACTTATAATTTGCCAGGAATCTTCTTAAAGTAAAGTAAATATTAAGTATTGTGAGATGGTTAGAAACATTTAAACCGCGTCAGATATATCCTGGAAGATGTTTTTCATGTTTTATTTTAGGAATATCCTCAGAAAGACAATATGGAGTGTGAGGTCTATTATTTGCGAGGCAGTTCGCTGACAATATCTGCTAACAGGTTGAATATCTCGCTGAATAAATGTTCACAGAAGGGGGCGATAAGTGGCATTAGCAATGACATTAATAAAAGACCGACCGTCAACGTCACGGGAAAGCCAATGACAAACACGGAAAGCTGCGGTGCCATTCTGTTCAGCAAGCCTAATGCCAGGTTAACCGTCAGCAGCAGGGTGATGATCGGCAGCGCCAGCATCAGCCCGTTGAGAAAAATCAGCCCGGCGGCACGCACCAGCGCCAGAAACGCGTTGCTGTTGACCGGATTTTCGCCAATCGGCAGCGTGTGGAAGGTGTCCACCAGCATTGAGATAAGCCATAAGTGGCCGTTAAACGACAGGAACAGCAGCATCGCCAGCAGATCGATGATACGCGCCAGCACCGGCATGTTGAGGTGGCTGCCGGGGTCGACGAAGGTGGCGAAGGATAACCCCATTTGCAGGCCGATCAGCTCACCCGCAGTACGCACTGCCGCAAAGGCGAGCTGCATGGTAAACCCAACGGCGACGCCGATCATCACCTGCTGAAGCGCCACCCATACGGCGTTAGCGGAAAAAACAGGGATATCAACCGGCGGCAGGGACGGGGCGACAATAATCGTGATGACGATCCCCAGCCCCACTTTGATGCGCTTGGGTATCGATTTCTCGCTGAGAATAGGGGCGGTCGAGATGAGCGCCATAATGCGCAGCATCGGCCAGAAGTAGACGCCCAGCCACTGGACGTATTGATCGCTGGTGAAGTGCAGCATCCTGATATCAGCCGATGATGTACGGCAGATTGGTGAACAGGTTGCGCATATAGTCCAGCAGCAGGTTCAGCATCCACGGCCCGGCGACGATAATCGCCACGAACACGGCAATGATTTTCGGGATAAACGACAGCGTCATTTCGTTAATCTGCGTGGCGGCCTGCAGGATACTGATAATCAGACCGGTCACGAGGGCAACAAGCAGCAGCGGGGCGGCAACGGCAATGGCGACTTTCATCGCTTCCGTGCCCATCATCATGACCGATTCTGGCGTCATTGCGCGCTCCTCAACTGTAGAAACTCTGCGCCAGCGAACTGACCAGCAGCTGCCAGCCGTCGACCAGCACAAAGAGCATGATCTTAAAGGGCAGAGCGATGGTCGCAGGCGGTACCATCATCATCCCGAGCGCCATCAGCACGCTGGCGATCACCAGGTCGATAATCAGAAACGGAATGAAAATAGTGAAGCCAATCTGGAACGCGGTTTTTAGCTCGCTGGTCACATAGGCTGGCAGCAAAATGCGCATCGGCACCGCTTCCGGTCCCTGAAGCTCGCCGGTATTGGACAGGCGGGCAAAGAGCGCTAAATCCGCTTCACGCGTCTGGCGCAGCATAAATTCACGCAGCGGCTGCGCGCCTTTCTCCAGCGCAACCTCCATTGAGATTTTATCTTCGCTAAACGGCTGGTAGGCGTCGGTGTAAATCTTGTCGATCACCGGCGACATAATGAAAAAGGTCAAAAACAGGGCCAGACCCAGCAGCACCTGGTTGGGCGGCGCGGAAGGCGTTCCAAGGGCGTTTCGCAGCAGGCCAAAAACAATGATGATGCGGGTAAAGCTGGTCATCATCAGCAGAATGGCCGGAATAAAGGTCAGCGAGGTGATGAATACCAGCGTCTGAACCGAGAGCGACCAGCTTTGACCGCCTCCGGCGAGCGGCGTCGAGACCAGACCGGGCAGCTGCGCGTAGACCGCGGGAGCAAACAGGCCAACACCCGCAAGCGTAAGGGATAACAAACGGCGCATCAGGATCTCCCGGAACGCTTAAGCAAACTCTTCATAACGGACTGGAAATCCGCTGGGGCTTCTGCGCGCTCGTCGCTTGTGACGGGGGCGGGCGGCAGTTTATGCAATACATTGATGTTTGAAGCGGTAATTCCCAGCACCAGGCGCGCATCTTCCACATCGACGATGACCACGCGCTCGCGTGGCCCCAGCGTGGTACTGGCGCTGACCTTCAGGCCGCGCGTTCCGGCGGTTTTACCCGCCAGACCAAAGCGCTTGGCCAGCCAGGCCGCAATAAGAATGAAGGCAATAATGCCGAACAGGGCACCGCTCACCTGGAGCAGCGGTGAGCCAGGTACCGCAGAGGGTTGGGACATTGTTGCCTGGGTTTTCATGCTTAACGGCTCAGACGACGCATACGTTCGGACGGGGTAATGATGTCGGTGATGCGCACGCCGTATTTGTCAGCAACCACCACCACTTCACCCTGAGCAATCAGATAACCGTTGATCAGAATATCCAGCGGCTCGCCGGCCAGGCCGTCAAGGGCGACCACGGAACCCTGCGTCAGGCGCAGCAGCTCTTTAATGGTCATGCGGGTGCGGCCCAGTTCAACCGTCAGCTTAACCGGGATATCCATGATCAGGTCGATGTCCTGCAGCGTGCCGCTGACGTCACCGCCGCCCAGCTGCTGGAATACCGCGTCCGCCGCGCTTTTCGTCGGGGTTGTCTTTTGCTCGTTTAACGCGTCAGCCCACAGATCGTCCAGTGCTCCGCTGTTTTCATCGGACGGATTGTTCATGTCACTCATTTGGGCTGTTCCTCATTCAGCGAATTCAATATCGGGTTGATCAAGTGCTCAACGCGTAACGCATACTGGCCGTTAATTGTGCCGTACTGACTGGTCAGCACGGGGACACCATCCACATGGGCAATAATGCGGTCGGGTTTTTCTATCGGCAAAACGTCGCCGGGTTGTAATTTCAGGATCTGAGATAACCGCAGCGGAATATCGGCAAAGCTCGCCACCAGCTCCAGCTGCGAATGCTGAACCTGGCGGACCAGGTTTTCACGCCAGTTCTGATCTTCGTGGCGCGAGTTCTCCAGCGGCGGGTTCACCAGCAGCTCGCGCAGCGGTTCGATCATGCTGAACGGCAGGCAGATGTTGAACTCACCGGTCAGGTTGCCGATTTCAACGTGGAACGGCGTGTTAACGACGATATCGTTCGGCGAGGTGGTGATATTGGTGAACTTCACCTGCATCTCGGAACGAACGTACTCCACTTCCAGCGGGTTAATCGCTTTCCACGCGTCGCTATAGGACTCCAGCGCCAGCTTCAGCATGCGGTTAATGACGCGCTGTTCGGTGTGGGTGAATTCACGACCCTCTACTTTGGTCGGGAAACGCCCGTCGCCGCCGAACAGGTTATCCACCGCAATGAACACCAGGCTTGGCGAAAACACCACCAGACCGGTGCCGCGCAGCGGCTTCAGATGGATCAGGTTAAGGTTGGTTGGCACCGGCAGGTTGCGGGCAAACTCATGGTACGGCTGAATGCGGATCGCGCCGACGGTGATATCCGGGCTACGACGCAGCAGGTTAAACAGCCCCATACGGAACTGACGCGCAAAACGTTCGTTGATGATCTCCAGCGCCTGCAGACGTTCACGTACCACGCGGCGCTGGGTATTCGGGTCATAGGGGCGAATATTGTCGTCGCCGCTCAGACCCGGTTGCGGATCATCACTCTTATCGCTGTCGCCGTTGAGCAGCGCATCGATTTCTGCCTGAGAAAGAATACTGTCGCCCATGTCGTTACCGCAGAATGAAGGCTGTATACAGAACGTCAGTGACTTCCTGCTTAGGTTGGCCGTTTACCAGCGGGGTAGACAGCGTCTGTTTGATGGCATCGACCAGTTTTTGCTTACCGTCATCGGTAGCGAGCGTCGAAGCGTCCTGACGAGAGAACAGCAGCAGCAGACGGCTACGCACTTCAGGAAGATAATCGTTCAGACGAGAACGGGTAGCTTCGTCTTTCAGGCGCAGCGTAATGCCAACATAAAGCACACGATCCGCATCACCCAGGTTGACGGTGAAGGTGTCCAGCGGGAAGAACACGGGAGCCGGAGGCGGTGGCGCTTCAGCTTTGGCAGCAGCGGCAGTCGGTTCCTGCTGCATACGCCAGTAACTATAGCCCGCGGTAGCGCAGGCGGCGAGCGTGATCAACACCAGCAGCGGGATCCAGATGGAGCGCTTACTTTTTTTGGTGATAGCGGAGTCAGTCATCTGATACGAGCTTCCTGTTTCGGTACAGCTTAATAGGGTGATTATCCCGTGTCCGCCTTATCTCAAAGCGTGGAAAAGACGGGAATAATCACGCTACCTCTGGCGTTTAGGCGAAGATATCCACTGCGCCATTTCCACGCGCGGCGGATTGCAGGGCGGCAGGGGTCGGCAATAGCTCATCACTCTCTTCATTGAACGCGCCGTGCTGGCCCGAGCGGGAAGCCTGCTGTTGCTGCTGTGATGAAGATTGCTGCTGTCCGGCGAAGCTCTCGCTGCTGACGCTGCTCTGTGAAAGCTGAATGCCGCTTTCCGCCAGCGAGGTGCGTAAGACCGGCAGTGCCGCTTCCAGCGCCGCGCGCACGTGGCTGTGCGGAGACACCATCTGCAGCTGTGCCTGGTTATCATCCAGTTTAAGCGAGATTTGCACCTGTCCCAGGTCTTCCGGGTGCAGACGCAGCTCAGCGGTCTGCTGGCCCTGCTTCGTGAACAGGGTGATGTGCTGGCTCAATGTCTGCTGCCATTCGCTGGTGCCGAGCGGCTGGCTCAATACCGGCGCGGTAGCAACGGTTGCGGCTGGCTGTGAGGTCGCGTGGCTGCTGAGGATCGGTGCCAGGGTTGCGGTGGGCGAGGTTGACGACGCGCTGCTCGCGATGTCCTGTTTCTCAGCCGCCGCCGCGACCGCAGGCGTCACGGGTACGCTGGCGGGCAGGGCAGCGTCAGCCGTTTGTGCCACAGGCTGAGACGCCGCCTGAGGCTGGTTATTCTCTTTTCCCGGCAGCGCGTTTTTCAGCGTTTGCGGAAGTGCGGAAGTCAGGGACGTCTGAGCGGTAACACCGTCGACGTGGGTTGCCTGCGTCGTTACCGGTGTTGCCGTCTGCTGGTGCGGCAGCATCGCCATCAGCGCGCTAAGCCCCGCGAGTTCGTCTTCGCTGAGATCGGTTTTGCCGTCATCTTTTGCGGACGCGTGCGTCAGCGTCTTTAACGCATCACCGTTTGTCGTCGGCATCAGCCCGGAGACCAGCGTTTGCAGCGCTGTGGTTTTCGCCGCGTCATCGTCGGCGGTCAGCGTCTCCTGGCGTGAAAGCAGGTCGGCAATTTTCGCCTGCAGGGTCGTCTCGCCTGCGTCCTGCTGCGCGACGTTGGACAGCTTGCTGCCAGCCGCTTTCAAATCAGCCAGGGTCAGCGGCGCATCTTTGCCCTGAGCGGTCGCATCGGTCAACGCGCCCGCCAGCAGCGAAAGAAAGTCTTGCGCACCCTCGGTGCCTTTCCCCGTTTGCGTGCCGCCTGACAGGTCGCTGTCGGTCATCAGCAGTTGTTGCAGTGTGATCATTCCGGTTTCCTCATTGATGCGCGCTGGGCAAACTCATCCATTTTTTTCTGATCCAGACGGTTTTCCGCCAGGGTTGACGCCGCGACCTGTCGGTCCTGGAGTGTTTGCCAGGCCTGCAGCCGCTGTTTTTTCTCGCGCCAGAAGTTGAGCGCGGTATCCACTTTTTCGGTCCACTGGTTAAGCTGCAGGCGGTGTTGCTCAATCGCCTTTTCCAGCGTCTGGATAAACTGCTGATAGTTGATCCAGCGCTGGCTGCCAATGCCCTGCGTCATATCGGTATTCAGGTTGGTGCGATATTCATGCTGATAGTCGATTAACATCTTCAACTGCTCTTCAGCCTGCTGGCACCCGCGTCGCATTGCGCCAAGCTGCAGTGCGGCATCATCAACTTCTTTTTCAGCCAGATCTTTTAGCGTTGATAACGCGCTGTTTTGCGCCATGACCTTCGCCCTCCACCTGTATTACACCTGCGGGAAAATCAGATCCAGAGCCTGGATTGAGTCTTCCCAGTCGGCGCGTTCAAAAATGCCTTGTTGCAAAAACGCCTCCAGCTGCGGCCAGAGCGCAATCGCTTTGTCGAGCATCGGGTCGCTGCCTTTGGCATACGCCCCAACGCTCACCAGATCGCGGTTGCGCTGGAAGCTGGAGAGCAGTTGTTTGAAGTTACGCACGCGGGCGTAGTGCTTCTCGGTTATCAGCGCCGTCATTGCGCGGCTGATGGATGCTTCAATATCAATCGCCGGGTAATGCCCCGCTTCGGCCAGACGGCGCGACAGCACAATGTGACCGTCGAGGATCGCACGCGCGGAGTCGGCAATCGGATCCTGCTGGTCATCGCCCTCGGTCAGCACCGTATAGAATGCGGTGATCGAGCCGCCGCCGCTGATGCCGTTCCCCGCGCGTTCGACCAGCGCCGGGAGCTTGGCAAATACCGAAGGCGGGTAACCTTTGGTTGCGGGCGGTTCACCGATGGCGAGCGCGATTTCACGCTGCGCCATCGCGTAACGGGTCAGGGAGTCCATGATCAGCAGGACGTGCTGGCCGCGGTCACGGAAATCTTCGGCGATGCGGGTCGCGTAGGCGGCACCCTGCATACGCAGCAGCGGTGACACGTCCGCCGGCGCGGCGATAACCACCGAACGGGCGCGCCCTTCCGCACCCAGGATGTTTTCGATGAAGTCTTTTACTTCGCGTCCACGCTCGCCGATCAGCCCCACGACGATCACGTCGGCCTGGGTATAGCGCGCCATCATGCCGAGCAGGACGGATTTCCCGACACCTGATCCGGCAAACAGGCCCATGCGCTGCCCGCGCCCCACGGTCAGCAGGGCGTTAATCGGGCGCACGCCGGTATCGAGCACGTGCTCGATGGGGGTACGCTGCAGCGGGTTGAACGGCTGGGTGATCAGCGCCCCGGTTTCGGTGGTGTCCGGCGAGGGCAGACCGTCGAGCGGCTTGCCGCTGCCGTCCAGCACGCGCCCCAGCAGCGCTGGCCCAAGCGGTAACTGCTTGCCGCTTTGAAGACCGTCGCCTGAACTGTTTTTCGCATAGACGCGCGCGCCGGGCAGAATGCCTTCAACTTCTTCGAGCGGCATCAGGAACAGGCGCTGGCCGTTAAATCCGACCACTTCGCTTTCGACCTCACGCATTTCCAGCCCGTCCTGACGCTCAATAACGCAGGTGGCACCCAGCGGAAGCTGCAGGCCCGTCGCTTCCAGCACCAGGCCGGTGGCGCGGGTCAGACGTCCATAACGACGAACAGATGGCAGCTGTGCCATCTTAGTTTCAAAGTTATCGAGCGTGTTGAGCCAGCGGGTAAGGCGCGCGGTCATCAGACGACTCCCGGTGCTGCCAGGCGGCACAGTTCTTGCCAGCGGGTGGCGACGCTGGCATCCAGATCGCCCTCATCCGCAGAGACTTTGCACCCGCCGTGGTGTAACGACGGATCGCCCCGCAGCCGCCAGCCGTGCAGGCTGAGCGTTGCGCCAAGACTCTCTTCCACACGCTGGAGATCGTCCGGGTGCACGCGCAGCTGGGGTTTGCCGCTGAACAGCGGCTCCTGCTGGAGCAGCCCCTGAATCTGCTTAATCAGCGCCGAGTTATCGACGGTTGGCGTCTGGCCAATCACCTGACGCGCGGCTTCAAGCGCCATCTGCATCAGGCGCGACGCAATCACGCTGTCGAGCGCGTCCAGCGTGTGCTGGAACTCGCTCACCAGCTGCTGCATACGGGCATTGAGGGGCGCCTGCTGCTGACGCGCCTGTTCGATGCCTTGCTCCAGCCCTTTTGCCAACCCTTCCTGATAACCCTGCTCCTGGCCCTTCTGCCGTCCTTCGTGCAGACCGGCGTTGAAGCCCTGTTCGTGCGCCTGCATTTGCATCTGCGCCAGCATCTGCGCACGCTGCTCTTCTTCGCTCAGCTCGGGCACCGCGGCATCGATATCGCCCTCATCGGACGGGATCGCTGCCGGGATAAATTCGGAGAGGGGAGGCGCCAGATCGTCGGGCGTCCAGCGCGTCCACGGCAGCTCGTTAGACATAGGTGTCGTCTCCGCTGCCAATCACCATCTCGCCGGTTTCGGCCAGTCGACGAACGATAAGCAGGATCGCCTTCTGTTCGTTTTCCACCTGAGAGAGACGCACCGGACCACGGTTGGCCAGGTCGTCGCGCAGGATATCGGCCGCACGCTGGGACATGTTGCGCAGGAACTTCTCGCGCAGCGGCTGCTCGGCACCTTTGAGGGCGATAAGCAGCGATTCGGAATCCACTTCCTGAAGCAGGCGCTGGATGCTGCGATCGTCCACTTCGACCAGGTTTTCGAACAGGAACATCTCGTCGATAATTTTCTGCGCCAGCTCGCCGTCGAACTCGCGCACCGCGGTGATGACCGCTTCTTCCTGCTGCGTTTTCATCAGGTTGATGATCTCGGCCGCCGTTCTCACGCCGCCCATTTTGCTGCGCTTGAGGTTCTGGCCGTCGAGCAGGTTGTTCAACACTTCGGTCAGCTCCGCCAGCGCGGCCGGCTGGACACCGCCAAAGGTGGCGATACGCAGCATCACGTCGTGACGCAAACGCTCTTCGAACAGCGCCAGAATATCGGCTGCCTGGCCCCGCTTGAGGTGCACCAGAATGGTGGCGATAATCTGCGGGTGCTCGTCGCGAATAAGGTCGGCGGCGCTCTGCGGCTCCATAAAGTTGAGCGTTTCGATACCGCTGGCGGTGTCGCGGGTTTCCAGAATGTCTTCCAGCAGGCTGGCGGCACGCTCTTCGCCCAGCGCCTTAACCAGCACGGATCGCAGGTATTCGTTGGCGTTGACGTTGAGCGCGGCAAACTGTTCGGCTTCCTGCTCAAATTCCGCCAGCACTTCGGTCAGCTGCTTGTTGGAGATCTGCCGCACGTTAGCCATGGCCGCAGAGAGGATTTGCACCTCTCTTTGCGAGAGGTGTTTGAACACCTCTGCCGCGCGGTCTTCGCCAATGGTCATCAGCAGGATGACGCTTTTATCGGTGCCTGTAAGCGTATTACTCATGTTCGTTACCCATCCAGTTGCGGATGACCAGCGCGACGACGCGCGGATCGTTGTCTGACATTTCGCGAATGCGCTGGCTCATGACCTCTGCGCCCATGCGCTGGTTAGCGCGGCGCTGCTGTACCTGCTCGTCTTTGCTGAGGCGCACTTCAACCGCTTCTTCCACTTCCTGGCGATTATTCATCTGTTCCAGCGCGGCTTTCTCGGCTTCAGCACGGCGCTGAAGCTGAGGACGAACGCCCTTACGCCACAGCAGCCAGGCAACAATCAGCACCAGTAACCAGCGGCCTGCGGACATCAGCTGATCGATAAACGACTGCTGTTGCCAGAACGGCAGTTCGCCACCGCTTTCATCAACCGAGTTGAACGGTGAGTTCACCACGTTCAGCGTATCGCCACGTTTTTCGGAGTAGCCCATCGCTTCACGGGTCAGATCTTCAATCTGCTTCATCTGCTCGGCCGTCAGCGGCAGAGGCTTGCCGTCCGGCAGGGTTTTGTAGTTCACCACCACGGCAACAGACAGACGCTGAATATCCCCCACGTTCAGTTTGGTGTGGCGGATAGTACGATCCACTTCGAAGTTCGTGGTTTCGTTACGGCTGCTGGTACGCGGTCCTGCGTTAGTTGCCGTTGAGGTTGTCTGCTGTGCATTCTGCTGGTTGGCCGGAGGCGTTGAAATCGGTGCCGCGTTAGCCGGGGCAGGCTGGTTAGACAGCGCGCCCGGCACGCCGCCAGGGTAGGGGCCACCCACCTGCTCGTTCGAGTTAATCTGACGAGAACGCATCACCGCCTGAGACGGATCGCCGTTCGGGCTGTATTGCTCTTCCGTTTGTTCTTTATTCGCAAAATCGATCTGCGCGGTAACCTGAGCATGCACGTTGCTGTTACCGACGACCGGGCCCAGGATCGCTTCAATACGGCGCTGAAGACGACCTTCCACATCGGCCGCGTACTTCAGCTGCGCGTCGTTCAGATCGCGACCGGCGCTGTTGTTCTGCGTCAGCAGATGACCGCCCTGATCCACCAGCGTCACGTTGCCCGGCGGTAAGCCTGCAACCGCGCTGGAGACAAGATGCGTGACCGCGCTGATTTGCCCTTCGTCCAGCGCGCGGCCAGGCTCAAGGTTGACGGTTACGGAGGCAGAAGGGGATTTCTGTTCACGAACAAATAAAGAGGGTTTAGGCATGGCAAGGTGCACACGGGCACTCTTCACCGGGCCTAAGGTTTCAATGGTACGGGCCAGTTCACCTTCCAGCGCGCGCTGGTAGTTCACCTGCTCGCTGAACTGGCTGATACCGAATTTTTCCTGATCCAGCAGCTCGAAACCGACCGCGCCGCCTTTCGGCAGACCCTGCTGCGCCAGGCGCAGGCGAAGTTCATGCACCTTGTCCGCGGGCACTTCAAGCGCGCCACCGTTATCGGCAAAGCGATAAGGGATGTTCATCTGGGTAAGCTGGGTGACGATGGCACCGCCATCCTGATCGGAAAGATTGCTGTAAAGCGTGCGGTAATCAGGGCTTTTCGCCCACAGGACCATCGCAACAAGGATCGCAATGGCGGCAGCGCCTGCCACGATCAACGGGATTTTAGGGTTCGCGCGAAGGCGGTTCATCCACTCGAGTGATTTATTCTGTGGCGCTGTCGATGCTGTTGCACTCATTGCGCACCTCTTAAATCCTGGTGGTTTACGTTATTCGTGTAGAGAAACAAAACTGACTCCCGGGTCGGCAAACACGACAAAAGTTCCATATTGATGGCCCTGCCATTATTTGATGATTCGTGATTTTCTATGCGTCAAATAACCTGGTTTTTTAACGCTATTTACCGCCATTATCTGATTGACAAGCTGTTAGTCTTGACCGCGTAAAAATCCATCCAGGGGAAAGTCATGGCTATACAGGGCATTGAAGGGGTAATCAGTCAGCTGCAGGCAACGGCAATGACGGCACGTAATCAGAACGTGATGGACGAACCTTCAACCATCAGCTTTGCGGGGCAATTGCACGCCGCGCTTGACCGTATCAGCGACAAGCAGAACGCCGCCCGCACGCAGGCGGAAAAATTTACGCTCGGTGAGCCGGGCGTGGCGCTCAATGATGTGATGGCCGATCTGCAAAAAGCGTCGGTGTCTCTGCAGATGGGCCTCCAGGTGCGTAATAAGCTGGTATCCGCCTATCAGGATGTGATGTCCATGCAGGTGTAAAACCTGCCGATCATACGCTGGCACCCATACCGCTTTAATGCCACAATATTTTTTTCTTCCCACGCAGGAAAGATGATGAAAAAAATAGCAATTGTGGGTGCGCTTCTGGCGTTAACCGGTTGTGTTCAGGTTGATAATTATCAGGATGTCATCAAGCACCCTGTGCCGTCGCATCTGGCAGGGTACTGGCAGTCAAAAGGGCCGCAAAGCAAGATGGTGAGCCCGGAGGCGATTGCCACGCTGGTGGTGACGGAAGAGGGCGATACGCTGGATTGCCGTCAGTGGCAGCGCGTGGTGGCGGTGCCGGGCAAGATCATGCTGCGTTCGGATGATTACTATAACGTGACCCGCAAGCTGGATATCTATCCGCTGGAGCGTGATGGCGCAACGCTTGAGTATGATGGTATGGAGCTGCAAAAAGTGGATCGTCCAACGGTAGAGTGTGCGAATTACCTGAGCAAAAATCCGCTGGAGAGTAAACTACCGTAGCTGTTTTTTTGCCGGGTGGCGCTAACGCTTACCCGGCCTACGGGACGGTGCTCTTGTAGGCCGGGTAAGGCGAAGCCGCCACCCGGCATTGTTTCTACAGCGCATCCTCTATGACCCACACGCTGACGCTTCCCCCGTTGCAGAAGAACGTCCCTTCACCGTCCGCCGCCGTGGTCACGGTTTCCTCGCGATTGCCCAGAAAATCACGCCAGGTTTTATTGCCGTAATTCTCTCCCAGACAAATCACTTTTTCCCCGTCATCGCCATTGGAAAGGACCACCACGCAGCCCGGCGCGTCGTCGGTCCCGCTGCGGCTAAACGCGATACAGTTAGGATGATCAAAAAATAGCGTCTGAATGCCGTGGGCAAAACGCTGGCGGGCGAGGATCAGCTCGTGCAGCTGTTCGATCACGGGCATATCAATATGGTACGTGTTACCGTCTCCGCCCGTATCGTCGTAGCTGGCACCGAAGAGGTCCGGATAGAACACGCTAGGCACGCCGTTTTCGCGCAGCAGAATTAACGCATAGGCGAGCGGTTTAAACCAGGCTTCCACCGGGGCTTCCAGCGCCTGCAGGGGCTGGGTGTCGTGGTTGGCTACCAGCGTGACCGCATGGAACGGATCGGCTTCCACCAGCGTGCCGGTGAAGATCTGGCTCATGTCGTAGTCGCGCCCCTGACGCGATGCCTCGTGGAATTTCATCTGCAGCGGCGCATCGAAGAGCATGGTTTTGCCGTCGACCTGATTGATGTAGTTCTGCAGTTTATCCACCTCGTGCGACCAATATTCCGCGACGACGAACAGCGGCTGCGGCGCCACCTCCTGCACGTGCTCAATCCACTCCTTATAAAACCAGGCCGGAATATGTTTTACGGCATCCAGACGAAAACCGTCACACTGCGTTTGCTCCATCACCCAGCGCGCCCAGTATTTGATCTCCTCGGTCACGGCATGATTGCGAAAATCGATGTTCTCGCCCATCAGGTAGTCGAAATTGCCCATCTCGTCGTCGACCTGATCGTTCCAGCCTTCGCCGGTGTAGTCGTTGACGATTTTGAAGATGTTGTCTTCATTGGGATTCTCGATGTGGTCGATGCCGCTGAAGCATTTGTGATCCCAGATAAACTGCGAATATTTTCCCGCCCGGGCAGGGAAGGTGTAGCGCGTCCAGGCTTCACACTCGATGATTTCATCGTCGATTTGCGTACGGTCTTGCTCGTTAACGCGTTGCACGCGGATCGACTCTTTCTCGTCCGCCCCCATTTTGTGGTTGACCACCACATCCAGCAGCACGGCGATCTGGTTGCTTTTGAGCGCGTCGATGGCCTCCAGCAGCTGTGATTTATCGCCGTATTTGGTGGCGACGCCGCCTTTTTGATCGAATTCGCCGAGGTCAAACAGATCGTAAGAGTCGTAGCCCACGGAATATCCCCCCGATGCGCCTTTGTACGCCGGAGGTAACCACACCATGTTAATGCCGATTTCGTTGAGGTTGGGGGCTAAAGCCGTAACTTCTCGCCACAATTCACCGCCAGCGGGATAATACCAGTGAAAGCATTGCAGTAAGGTTGGATTGCGCATGCACCGTCTCCATGAGGTCGCGAAACTCAAGTATGGAGTACGTTTTACAGAAATGCCTGGCGAACGAAGCGGGAAACGTTCGTTCGCCAGCTACATGGCTAATTGAGATCGCTATTACTTTGCGGGACCAGGACATGACCACCCTGGTTGCTGTAGGTGGAAAGAACGGTTTTCTGAATGGAGGATTGCCCTACCATTTTGGCCAGTTCATTCATTCTGGACTGCAGCAATGTTTTCACCTGGCTTTCATTGTCGAGGATCACGCGAAGAGTCGGTCGAAGCTGTTCCTGCATTTGTGCAGAGGGTTCCGCTTCCTGCGTAAGACGAGCCAGCGAGTGCACCGCGTTGACATAATCGGTTTCACAGGTAATGAGATCATCCCATAAACCCTGACGAGCCAGTCGCAACATCAACTGGCTCTGCTCAAGGAGTTGCTGATAAAGGGTATAGAGTTGCGGTGCATTACTCATTAGACGGCGTCCTGCATCAGTTGTGGCGTACCCGCAACCTCCTTCCACCCGTCAGCGATATTGCGCAGCAATGTTTCCACCTCTTCGATGGCGCTGGCGTCGTTATTCACGTTGGCGTGCAGGAGGCGACGTACCATATAGGCATAAAGAGCAATCAGGTTTTGCGTAAGCTCATCACCGTTATTGTCCACCAGGCCAACCTTCAGCCCGTTTTCAATAATGTTGATGGCTTTCGAGAGTGCCAACCCCTTTGCCGGGATATTGCCGTCTTGCAGGAACAGACGCGCGCGAACCAGCGCGCTGAGGGCTCCATCAAATAGCATGATAACCAGCTGTTGCTGGCTGGCGCTCATCACCGCGCTTTCAACCTCTATTTTTGCGTAGGCTTGCGTGCCTTTTGCGCCGTACATGTTATCCCCCTCGGGTTCGTTTAGCGTTTACTACTTGCTGCTGGACGTATTTTCAAACTGCTGCGTCAGGTAGCTGCTGGTGTTGTTCAGCGAGGTCATCAGTACGTCCAGCTGGGTAAACTGGGCTTTGTACTGTGCCACGCGCGCGTCAATACGCTCGCTCACGGCGTTGTACTGATCGGTAAGCTTGTTCAGCGTTTTGCTGACGCCATCTTTGGCTGCCTGGATAATCCCTTTGCTGGAGAGCCAGTCAGTCAGTTGGGTGGCCATGGTGGTGGTGATACCGGTGGTTTTACCGTCACCCACAACCAGATCTTTCACGGCAGACGGGTTATCCGTCAGCGCTTTTTTCAGCTTGGTGTTGTCCAGCTCCAGTTTGCCGGAGCTTGGGTCGGTCGTGATACCCAGCGACGACAGCGTTTTGTACGTGGTACCGCCGACGGTATTGCTCAGCATGGTTTTCAGCTGGGTCTGGATCGTACGCAGCGTGCTGTCACCCAGCAGGGCGCCGTTGCTGGAGTCCTGTGCATCCGTACCCGCATCAACCGCCGTATATTTGGTCAGTGAAGCAAAGCTGTCCTGCAGAGTGTTATAGGCATCCACCCAGGCTTTCATTGCCGTTTCGGCTTTAGACGTATCTTTGGTGATCGTCAGCGTCTGGTTACCGGTGGTGACGTCGTTCAGGTTCAGGGTGATATCTTCCAGCGCATCGCTAATGGTGTTGCTGCTGTTTTCGATATCAACGTTGTTGACCTTCAGCTTGGCGTTCTGCGCGGTGACGCTTTCCGTCATGCCGTTGCTGGCGTCGGTGCTGGTGCCGTTGTAACCCATAAAGGATTGCAGGGCGCTGTCGCCGCTCACGCTGATGCTGACTGCGTTATCTGCACCGGTTTCCGTAGAGGTAACAGACAAACGATACTGACCATTACCGACGTTAATAATACTGGCTGTCACGCCCGCATCCGCTTTGTTGATGGCATCACGAATGCCAGTCAGCGAGGAGTTTGCCGCGCTGATATCAACGGTCACCGGATCTTTACCGTTACCCGCGGTAAAGGTAATTTTGCTGTCCGCGGTGGCAATGGCGGTTTTGGTATCCGCCTGGGTATTTTTAGTGGTCAGCGTCTGCGCCTGCGCCAGCTGAGAGACGCTAATGGTGTATTTACCCGCAATGGCGCTGCCGGTCGTGGTTGCGCTGAATGCCGTGGTGCTGCTTGCCGTGCTGGTGGCCGTAAACAGGTCAGCTTTATTCAGCGCGGTGTTGGCGGTCTGAAACGCTTCCAGCGAACTCTTCAACGTGCCGTAAGCGCTAAGCTTGGCGGTATAGGATGTCTGCTGTTTGGAAATCGGCGTCAGCTGCGCTTTTTCGGCCGTGGTGAGACTATCCAGAATGTCTGCTAACTTAAGACCCGAACCAATCCCCAATGATGAAATACTTGCCATATTTATTCCTTAATCTATCGACACGTAGAACGAATAGTGGGGTTATCGGCCTTTATGCGTGAAAGTTTACGGTTAATTTCTTTTTTTTAATGGCGGGAATAACGGTAATAGAGAAGAGTATTTCCGTGGCTAAAAAAATTATCGAGATCCTGAAAAAAAATCTAAAGGTTGTTTTGGACCAGACGATAACACCTTTGACGGCGATGAAGCCGAAGGGTGGAAACCCAAATCTAACCAAACAGATTTGATGAACAACAGGAATCGAAATCATGGCACAAGTCATTAATACCAACAGCCTCTCGCTGATCACTCAGAACAACATCAACAAGAACCAGTCTGCTCTGTCTTCTTCTATCGAGCGTCTGTCTTCCGGTCTGCGTATCAACAGCGCTAAAGATGATGCTGCGGGCCAGGCTATCGCTAACCGCTTCACGTCTAACATCAAAGGTCTGACTCAGGCTGCACGTAACGCTAACGACGGTATCTCTCTGGCACAGACCACTGAAGGCGCGCTGTCTGAAATCAACAACAACCTGCAGCGTGTTCGTGAACTGACCGTTCAGGCGACTACCGGTACTAACTCCGATTCTGACCTGACCTCAATCCAGGACGAAATCAAATCCCGTCTGTCTGAAATCGACCGCGTATCTGGTCAGACTCAGTTCAACGGCGTGAACGTACTGGCTAAAAACGGTTCTATGGCGATTCAGGTTGGTGCAAACGACGGCCAGACCATCTCCATCGACCTGCAGCAGATCGACTCTTCTACTCTGGGTCTGAACGGCTTCTCCGTTTCTAACAACGCACTGAAACTGAGCGATTCTATCACTCAGGTTGGCGCGAGCGGTGCTCTGAAAGATGTTGACCTGAGCGCGGTAGCAACTACTCTGGGCGTGGACGCGAAGAGCCTGACTCTGCACAACGTGCAGACTCCAGCTGGCGCATCTACTGCGACCTACGTGGTTTCTTCTGGTTCTGACAACTACGCTGTGTCTGTTGACGATGCAACTGGCAGCGTGAAAGTGAACACCGCTGACATCACCTATACCGATGCTAACGGTGGTACCGGTACTCTGACTGGTGTTGCAGTTAAAGTTGGCGCAGACGCTGCTGGCGCTGCTGCAGGTTACGCTGAAGTTCAGGGTAAAAACTACTCCCTGACTGCTGCTGCTATCGCCGATGGCGGCGCGGGCGGTACCCTGAACAACGCACAGACTGTTACCCTGAACGCGGCGGGCGAGTTCAAAGGCGTGTCAACTGCAGATCCACTGGCTCTGCTGGACAAAGCTATCGCGTCTGTTGATAAATTCCGTTCTTCACTGGGTGCGGTACAGAACCGTCTGAGCTCTGCTGTAACCAACCTGAACAACACCACCACCAACCTGTCTGAAGCGCAGTCCCGTATTCAGGACGCCGACTATGCGACCGAAGTGTCAAATATGTCTAAAGCGCAGATCATCCAGCAGGCCGGTAACTCCGTGCTGTCCAAAGCTAACCAGGTTCCTCAGCAGGTTCTGTCTCTGCTGCAGGGCTAATCGCCTGATAATGCTTAAACCCCGCTTCGGCGGGGTTTTTATTTAGCGCTATTTGCATAACTCCCCAAATAACCCCTCATTTCACCCACTATTCACCCAATTGAAACCCCTGCAGAATCGGATAATCATGCCGATAACTCAATTAACGCAGGGCTGTTTATCGTGAATTCACTCTATACCGCTGATGGTGTAATGGATAAACACTCGCTGTGGCAGCGTTATGTTCCGCTGGTGCGTCACGAAGCATTGCGCCTCCAGGTGCGTTTGCCGGCGAGCGTGGAACTGGACGATCTGCTACAGGCGGGCGGTATCGGGTTATTGAATGCAGTTGACCGATACGACGCTCTGCAAGGAACGGCATTTACGACTTACGCAGTTCAGCGTATTCGTGGGGCGATGCTGGACGAGCTGCGCAGCCGAGACTGGGTGCCGCGCAGTGTTCGCCGCAACGCGCGCGAAGTGGCGCATGCGATGGGGCAGCTGGAACAGGAACTGGGACGTAACGCAACGGAAACCGAAGTGGCGGAACGTCTTGGCATTGCTGTTGAAGAGTATCGTCAGATGTTGCTCGATACCAATAATAGCCAACTCTTCTCTTACGACGAGTGGCGCGAAGAGCATGGCGATAGCATCGAGCTGGTGACGGATGAGCATCAGCAAGAAAACCCGTTACACCATTTAATGGAAGGGAATTTACGCCAGCGCGTGATGGAAGCGATTGAAGCTTTACCAGAGCGCGAACAGCTGGTGTTGACCCTCTATTACCAGGAAGAGCTCAATCTCAAGGAGATTGGCGCGGTACTGGAGGTGGGGGAGTCTCGGGTTAGCCAACTGCACAGCCAGGCCATCAAGCGCTTACGCACGAAGCTGGGTAAGTTATAGGTGATTGATTCACCTGGGAAATGCCGCACAACGTATTGACAACCAGGAGTTATCATGACGGTGCAGCAATCTAAAAGACGGCCTTTAAGCCGCTACCTGAAAGACTTTAAACACAGCCAGACGCATTGCGCCCACTGTAACAAGTTACTCGATCGTATCACGCTGGTTCGCCGGGGCGAAATCGTGAACAAAATCGCGATATCCCGCCTCGACACGTTGATGGATGAGGCCGCCTGGCTCGAAGAGCAAAAAGAGTGGGTGGCGCTTTGCCGTTTCTGTGGCGATCTCCACTGCAAAGAGCAAAGCGACTTCTTCGATATTATCGGCTTCAAGCAGTTCCTGTTTGAACAAACGGAAATGAGCCACGGCACCGTTCGCGAATATGTGGTTCGCCTGCGCCGCCTTGGGCAGCATCTGACCCTCCACAATATTTCTCGCGATCTGCTGAAAACCGGTTATCTGGATGAAAATCTGGAGCCGTGGCTGCCTGCGACCAGCACCAACAACTACCGGATTGCGCTGCGTAAGTATGCGCAATACAAGGTACAGATGCCGGGAGTTGTAAAGCAGAAAGCCCTCGCCGGAACAACTTCTGATATATATTAAAAAAGAATAAGATGTAGCGCAGTCGCCTTTGACGTTGCAGGCGATTTCTCTACACTACGTAAAAATTCCACTATATCGGGGTATTTATGAAATTTGCACTTCTGGGTCGTCAGGCGCTGATGGGTGTTATGGCCGTTGCGCTGGTTGCGGGCATGAGCGTGAAAACGTTCGCCGCGGAAAACCTGCTGAATAAAGTAAAAGAGCGCGGTACGCTGCTGGTGGGGCTGGAAGGAACCTATCCTCCGTTCAGCTTCCAGGGCGACGACGGGAAATTGACCGGTTTCGAAGTGGAATTTGCGGAAGAACTGGCGAAACACCTTGGCGTGAAAGCGTCCCTGAAACCGACCAAATGGGACGGTATGCTGGCGTCGCTGGATTCAAAACGTATTGATGTGGTGATTAACCAGGTGACCATTTCTGACGAGCGTAAGAAGAAGTATGACTTCTCCACGCCGTACACCGTGTCCGGTATTCAGGCGCTGGTGAAGAAAGGTAACGAAGGCGGGATTAAAACGGCTGCGGACCTGAAAGGGAAGAAAGTCGGCGTCGGTCTGGGTACCAACTACGAAGAGTGGCTGCGCCAGAACGTGCAGGGCGTGGATATCCGCACCTACGATGATGACCCGACCAAATACCAGGATCTGCGCGTAGGCCGTATCGACGCCATTCTGGTTGACCGCCTGGCCGCGCTGGATCTGGTGAAGAAAACCAACAATACCCTGGCCGTAGCGGGTGATGCGTTCTCTCGTCAGGAATCAGGCGTGGCCGTTCGTAAAGGTAACGAAGACCTGGTGAAAGCGATCGATTCCGCGATTGCTGACATGCAGAAAGACGGTAGCCTGAAAGCGCTTTCTGAGAAATGGTTCGGCGCTGACGTCACCAAATAAGTCTTTGACCCATAAAAAAAGGCGCTTTTAAAAGCGCCTTTTTTATTTCTTACGCGTCTGCGTGCATAATGAAAAATATCATATGAATTAGCGTTACCGGAGGAACCATGTCACTGCAGAATTTAACGCGCTTTCCCCGCCTGGAGTTTATCGGCGCGCCTACGCCGCTGGAGTATTTACCCCGATTTTCTGATTATTTAGGGCGCGATATTTTTATTAAGCGCGATGACGTAACGCCAATGGCGATGGGCGGCAATAAGCTGCGCAAGCTGGAGTTTCTGGCGGCAGACGCGCTGCGTGAAGGGGCCGACACGCTGATCACCGCAGGGGCGATTCAGTCTAACCACGTGCGCCAGACGGCGGCGGTGGCGGCAAAACTGGGCCTGCACTGCGTTGCGTTGCTGGAAAACCCGATCGGAACGCATGCAGAAAACTATCTGACTAACGGCAACCGTCTCCTGCTGGATCTGTTTAACGTGCAGGTCGAGATGGTCGATGCCCTGACCGACCCGACCGCGCAGCTCGACGAACTGGCCACGCGTCTGGAAGCGCAGGGTTTTCGCCCGTACGTTATTCCTGTCGGCGGGTCGAACGCGCTGGGCGCACTGGGCTATGTCGAAAGCGCGCTGGAAATTGCTCAGCAGTGCGAGGGCGCAGTGAATCTCTCTTCTGTCGTTGTCGCCTCCGGTAGCGCCGGAACCCATGCCGGGCTGGCGGTGGGGCTGGAGCAACTGCTGCCGGATGTTGAGCTGATTGGCGTCACGGTCTCCCGCAGCGTTGCGGATCAGAAGCCGAAAGTGGTGACTTTACAGCAGGCGGTGGCAGAAAAACTGGAACTGAAAGCAAAGGCTGACATTCTGCTCTGGGATGACTATTTTGCGCCGGGCTACGGCACGCCAAATGAAGAGGGGATGGAAGCCGTGAAATTGCTGGCACGCCTCGAAGGCATTCTGCTCGATCCGGTCTATACCGGTAAGGCGATGGCGGGGCTGATCGACGGCATTGCACAGAAGCGCTTTAAGGATGAAGGACCGATTTTGTTTGTTCACACTGGCGGGGCGCCTGCGCTGTTTGCCTATCATCCTCATGTCTAAAAATCAGGTCGAAAAATAATAATGCACGAAAGTATTCAACTGGTTATTGATTCACTGCCGTTCCTGCTTAAGGGGGCGGTGTTTACGCTTCAACTCAGTATCGGAGGGATGTTCTTCGGCCTGGTGCTTGGGTTTGTGCTGGCATTAATGCGCATGTCGCCCGTCTTGCCGGTACGCTGGCTGGCGCGTTTTTACATCTCTGTATTTCGCGGCACGCCCCTAATCGCCCAGCTCTTTATGATCTACTACGGTTTGCCGCAGTTCGGCATTGAGCTTGACCCCATTCCGGCGGCGATGATTGGTCTGTCATTAAATACTGCAGCCTACACCTCCGAAACCCTGCGTGCGGCCATCTCGTCCATTGATAAAGGGCAGTGGGAGGCGGCGGCCAGCATCGGGATGACGCCGTGGCAAACCCTGCGTCGGGCGATATTGCCCCAGGCCGCGCGCGTAGCGTTGCCGCCATTGAGCAACAGCTTTATCAGCCTGGTAAAAGATACGTCGCTGGCGGCCACCATTCAGGTGCCGGAGCTGTTCCGTCAGGCGCAGCTGATCACCTCGCGGACGCTTGAAGTGTTCACGATGTATCTGGCGGCCTCGCTGATTTACTGGGTGATGGCGACCGTGCTTTCCGCCCTGCAGAACTATTTTGAAAACCAGCTTAACCGCCAGGAGCGTGATCCGAAATGAGTGCAATCGACGTTAAAAACCTGGTGAAAAAATTCCACGGACAAACGGTGCTCCACGGTATCGATCTGGAAGTGGAGCAGGGCGAAGTGGTGGCGATCATCGGGCCGAGTGGCTCCGGGAAAACCACGCTGCTGCGCAGTATCAATCTCCTTGAACAGCCTGAAGGCGGAACAATCCGCGTTGGGGATATTACGATTGATACCGGGAAATCCATTAGCCAGCAGAAAGGCTTAATTCGCCGTCTACGTCAGCATGTCGGTTTTGTTTTCCAGAACTTCAACCTTTTCCCGCACCGCACGGTGCTGGAAAATATTATTGAAGGGCCGGTCATCGTGAAGGGGGAGCCAAAAGAAGAGGCCACCACCCGCGCACGGGAGCTGCTGGCGAAGGTTGGGCTGGCAGGTAAGGAAACCAGCTACCCGCGCCGTCTTTCGGGTGGACAGCAGCAGCGTGTGGCAATTGCGCGCGCGCTGGCGATGCGTCCGGATGTGATCCTCTTCGATGAGCCCACATCAGCGCTCGATCCCGAGCTGGTAGGGGAGGTGCTGAATACCATTCGCCAACTGGCGCAGGAAAAACGGACGATGGTGATTGTGACTCACGAAATGAGCTTTGCGCGTGATGTTGCAGACCGGGCAATTTTTATGGATCAGGGCCGCATTGTTGAGCAGGGGCCAGCGAAAAGCTTGTTTGCTAACCCCCAGCAGCCCCGCACCCGCCAGTTCCTCGAAAAATTCCTCATGCAGTAGCATTTTTGCCGTAATTTGCTCCAGATTTTTCGTCTGGGGCAAATTATTCGCCTGTAAACGCATGTTCGTAGTTCTTTTATTCCACGCATGTTCAGATTAACCGTATTAAATCTAAAAATTCAGGCGCATTGGACGATATTTTGTATAAATAAATAAGATTTATGTGATAGGTTATATTCACCATAATAATGATTATCTTTATCAGAGGCTTCATTCGGTAAGTATGAGGGATTCAGACTTTTTCAACTGGCGACGGGATTGCTTCCTCCGGTTTCAGGAAATGTCCTGTGCCGACGAGGTATATCAAGAACTTCAGCGACAGACGCAGGCACTCGAATTTGATTATTTCTCATTGTGTGTTCGTCATCCTGTCCCCTTTACGCGCCCGAGGATTTCGGTCCAAACCAGTTATCCGCAGGAATGGATGGCGCAATATAAGTCAGAGAATTTTTTCGCCATCGATCCGGTGCTGAAACCAGAGAATTTCATTCAGGGGCATTTACCCTGGACGGATGAATTATTCGCTGATGCTCAGGTACTCTGGGATGGCGCGCGGGACCACGGTTTGCGTACGGGAATTACGCAGTGTTTGATGCTGCCTAATCACGCGCTCGGTTTCCTGTCTGTATCGCGTACTAGCGCACAGGCTGATAAGTTAAGCGGCGAAGAAATAGAGTTGCGCCTGCAAATGCTGGTTCAAATGGCCTTAACGTCTCTGCTGCGTTTTGAACATGAGATGGTCATGCCGCCTGAAATGAAATTCAGCAAGCGTGAGCGGGAAATTCTGAAGTGGACTGCGGAAGGAAAGACGTCTGCAGAAATAGCGATTATTCTCTCTATATCGGAGAATACGGTTAATTTCCATCAGAAGAATATGCAGAAGAAATTTAACGCGCCAAACAAGACGCAGATAGCCTGTTACGCGGCGGCGACGGGACTGATCTGAAGAGACAACACGTTCTGCGTGACAGACGAGATAACGGCTGAATGCACCGCATTCAGCCGTTTTTTTTACTGGCGGTAAGCTTGTTTAATCTGCTTAACGGTATTGGCAAATACGGCTGATTCAGCCTGGTCTTCCATCTGCGCGATTTGTTTTTCCATCTTAATGATCACGCGGCCCGCGTCAGCCTGGCCCATTGCCTGTAACATGAGCGTCAGCAGCGATTTCAGGCAGTTTACTTCCTGTGCCAGTTCTTGGTTATTTTCCGCAGTGGCGAATTCAGGTGAGCTCATTTATTTTCCTCATTATAAAACAGCGCTCGAGCGCGACGATGAAAGTCAAGGCCGCGGAGTATACCACAAGCCGGGACAAAAAAAGCAGTGGTTGTTTTTCGTACTTTTCCGCATTTTGTTTATTTACGTAAACAATGCCCGCAGGTAATGTCTGCTCTGCGATCGCCACAATTAATTGTCATCGCCGGTTCGTTTGCCGTTAATTGTTGTTACAAAAAGTTTAGAACTGTTTTTAAGCCGATGTTGCTGGCCTGTTTTTTGTAACTTTTTGAATACAGATGCTTAAAAATAGTCGCAAAAGCCCATGCCGCATGGGTTTTCTTTCCACTTGCTGTACAGACTAATTTCCAAAAACGAGAGCGTAATCGTATAGCACGTTTTTTAACGTTTTAATCTTGCGAGGAAAACCGTTAATATAAACGCAATAAGTAGTCAGTAGCGTTATCCCTATTCTGGAGACATTTCCTTTGATCAACGTCCTTCTTGTTGATGACCACGAACTGGTGCGCGCAGGGATACGACGCATTCTTGAAGATATAAAGGGTATTAAAGTTGCTGGTGAGGCCTGCTGTGGTGAAGATGCCGTGAAATGGTGTCGCGCAAACTCGGCTGACGTGGTGTTGATGGATATGAACATGCCCGGAATTGGTGGGCTTGAAGCAACACGTAAAATCGCCCGTACCTTTGTTGATACCAAAGTCATCATGCTGACCGTACATACCGAAAACCCGCTGCCCGCGAAAGTTATGCAGGCGGGGGCCGCCGGGTATCTGAGTAAAGGCGCCGCACCACAGGAAGTCGTTAATGCGATTCGCTCCGTGTTTGCCGGGCAGCGCTACATCGCCTCAGACATTGCACAACAGATGGCATTGAGCCAGATTGAACCTGAAAAAACGGAATCGCCGTTTGCCAGTTTGTCTGAGCGCGAGCTGCAGATTATGCTGATGATCACCAAAGGTCAGAAAGTGAATGAGATCTCTGAACAGCTGAATCTCAGCCCGAAAACGGTGAACAGCTACCGCTATCGGATGTTCAGTAAACTGAACATTCACGGTGATGTCGAGCTAACTCACCTGGCCATTCGTCATGGTCTGTGTAATGCGGAGTCGTTAATAAGTCAGTGAATGAAGCGTTCGATTCAAAAGCATTTCTAAAAACCGTCACCAGCCAGCCAGGCGTCTATCGCATGTATGACGCTGGCGGTACGGTTATCTATGTGGGTAAGGCGAAAGATCTCAAAAAACGCCTTTCCAGCTATTTTCGCAGCAATCTTGCCTCCCGCAAAACCGAAGCGCTGGTCGCACTCATTCAGAATATTGATGTCACCGTCACGCACACCGAGACGGAAGCGCTGCTGCTTGAACATAACTACATCAAACTGTATCAGCCCCGCTACAACGTGCTGCTGCGCGATGATAAATCCTATCCCTTTATTTTCCTGAGCGGGGATACCCATCCGCGTCTGGCAATGCACAGGGGCGCGAAGCATGCGAAGGGTGAATATTTCGGCCCCTTCCCGAACGGTTATGCCGTGCGTGAAACGCTGGCGCTGCTGCAAAAAATCTTCCCGATCCGCCAGTGTGAAAACAGCGTTTACCGTAACCGCTCGCGTCCTTGCCTGCAGTACCAGATTGGTCGCTGTCTGGGGCCGTGCGTAGCGGGTCTGGTCAGCGAAGAGGAGTATGCCCAGCAGGTGGACTATGTTCGCTTGTTCCTCGCGGGGAAAGACGATCAGGTTCTTACCCAGCTTATCGCGCGAATGGAGAAAGCCAGCGCCGCGCTGGAGTTTGAAGAGGCCGCGCGCATTCGTGACCAAATTCAGGCCGTACGCCGCGTCACCGAAAAGCAGTTTGTCTCCAATACCGGTGACGATCTGGACGTGATTGGTGTGGCCTTTGACAACGGGCTGGCCTGCGTTCACGTCCTGTTCATTCGCCAGGGTAAAGTGCTCGGCAGCCGCAGCTACTTCCCGAAAGTGCCGGGCGGCACGGAGCTGGGTGAAGTGGTCGAGACGTTTGTTGGACAGTTCTATCTTCAGGGCAGCCAGATGCGCACGTTGCCCTCTGAGATCCTGCTTGATTTTAATCTCGACGATAAAACCCTGCTGGCGGATTCCCTGTCTGAACTGGCCGGGCGTCGGGTGAATGTTCAGACGAAACCGCGCGGGGACCGTGCACGCTATTTGAAGCTGGCACGCACCAACGCGGCGACGGCGCTGACGACTAAACTGTCCCAGCAGTCGACGGTCAGCCAGCGTTTAACCGCGCTTGCTGCGCTTTTGAAGCTGCCGGAAGTGAAACGTATGGAGTGTTTTGACATCAGCCATACGATGGGTGAGCAGACCGTAGCCTCCTGCGTAGTGTTTGATGCTAACGGCCCGCTGCGGGCGGAGTATCGCCGCTATAACATCACCGGGATCACGCCGGGGGATGATTACGCCGCGATGAACCAGGTCTTGCGTCGACGCTATGGTAAAGCCATCGAAGAGAGCAAAATCCCGGACGTGATCCTTATCGACGGCGGGAAAGGGCAGCTCGGGCAGGCGAAGGCGGTGTTTGAGTCACTCGACGTCGAGTGGGACAAAAACCATCCGCTGCTGTTAGGCGTGGCTAAAGGGGCGGATCGTAAAGCGGGTCTGGAAACGCTTTTCTTCGAGCCGGAAGGTGAGGGCTTTAGCCTGCCGCCAGATTCGCCTGCGCTGCATGTGATCCAGCATATCCGCGATGAATCGCACGATCACGCGATCAGCGGCCACCGTAAAAAACGGGCGAAGGTCAAAAATACCAGTACGCTGGAGACCATCGAAGGCGTTGGGCCAAAACGTCGTCAAATGCTGCTGAAGTATATGGGCGGATTGCAAGGATTACTCAATGCCAGCATGGAGGAAATTGCAAAAGTGCCGGGTATTTCGCAAGGGCTGGCAGAAAAGATCTACTACTCGTTGAAACATTGAGGGCTCTGTAGCAACATAGAGCTAAATTTTACTGACAACAAATAGTTACCGCCACTATGCAATATAATATCCCTACGTTGCTCACTCTTTTTCGCGTCGTGCTTATCCCGTTCTTTGTACTGGCGTTTTACCTGCCGGTCGTCTGGGCGCCTTTTGCCTGCGCCCTGATTTTCCTGGTCGCCGCGGTAACCGACTGGTTCGACGGCTATCTGGCGCGCCGCTGGAATCAAAGCACTCGCTTTGGCGCGTTCCTCGATCCGGTGGCCGATAAAGTCATGGTGGCGATCGCGATGGTGCTGGTGGCTGAACATTACCACACCTGGTGGGTCACGCTGCCCGCGGCAACTATGATTGGTCGTGAGATCATCATCTCTGCGCTGCGCGAGTGGATGGCGGAGCTGGGTAAACGCAGCAGCGTGGCGGTTTCCTGGATTGGTAAGGTCAAAACAACGGCGCAGATGGCAGCGCTGGTCTGGATGCTGTGGCGCCCGAACGCCTGGGTTGAGTGGGCGGGGATTGGTCTGCTGTGGGTTGCGGCGGTCCTGACGCTGTGGTCAATGCTGCAGTATTTGAACGCGGCGCGCGGAGATTTGCTTGAACAGTGATCGTTTCGACGTAATTTTCAGCAAACGATCCGGGGATGCAAAAAATAACGTTGACTCAAAACGACATATCAGTAGAATGCAACGCATCGAACGGCGGCACAGCTAGCCGGACGATAATGAAATCAAGTGGTTATAATCAACTTGATGACATGCGGGAATAGCTCAGTTGGTAGAGCACGACCTTGCCAAGGTCGGGGTCGCGAGTTCGAGTCTCGTTTCCCGCTCCAGATTAAAGACATGCGCAATAGCGGGTGTCAGTTTGAAAAGTTTTACGGCGCGTTAGCAAAGCGGTTATGTAGCGGATTGCAAATCCGTCTAGTCCGGTTCGACTCCGGAACGCGCCTCCACTTTCTTCCCTGGCCGGATGGTGGAATCGGTAGACACAAGGGATTTAAAATCCCTCGGCGTTCGCGCTGTGTGGGTTCAAGTCCCACTCCGGCTACCATGGGAAAGCAAAGAATAATCAAAGCAATAAGCAGTGTCGTGAAACCACCGAAAGGTGGTTTTTTTGTGCCTGAAATCCATGTGATAACTGTACATCCCCCCAAAAGACCTCAATCTAATTAATTCCGTTTACGAGCGCGTATTGGTTCAAAACATAATGACTTAACGTGTCTGACTCTATGTTCTGGGGTATTATCTCACTCTATTCATTTACGTATTTCCCGGCTCTCCGGGCTGGCATTCTCATACCAGGATGATTCATGAACGATAAAATTAGTCAGGATACGATCAACAAAGCCCTGTGGGCCGCATGTGATACGTTCCGCGGCACCATCAGTGCTGATACCTATAAAGACTTTATCCTTACCATGCTGTTCCTCAAGTACATTTCGGATGTCTGGCAGGATCACTATGACGAATATAAAGAACAGTATGGAGATGCGCCGGAACTGATTGAAGCCATGATGGCGAATGAGCGTTTTGTGTTACCGAAAAGCGCCAGCTTTTATGCGCTGTATGAGCGCCGTCATGAACCGGGTAACGGTGAGCGTATCGATCAGGCACTACATGCTATTGAAGAAGCCAACGGCACCAAACTGAAAGACGCCGGGAAAAGCGTGTTCCAGGATATTTCGTTTAACACCGATCGTCTTGGTGAAGAAAAGCAAAAGAACACCATTCTGCGTCAGCTACTGGAAGACTTCGCCGGTGAAGATCTTAACCTGAAGCCAAGCCGTGTTGGTACACTAGATGTTATCGGTAATGCCTATGAATATCTGATCAAAAATTTTGCTGCCAGCGGTGGACAAAAAGCCGGGGAATTCTACACCCCACCAGAAGTTTCCGATCTGATTGCTGAACTGCTCGATCCGCAACCGGGTGATACCATCTGCGATCCGGCCTGTGGTTCTGGTTCGTTGTTAATGAAGTGCGGACGTAAAATTGTCTCCGGACATGACAGCCGTAATTATGCGTTGTTTGGTCAGGAAGCGATTGGCTCTACCTGGTCACTGGCCAAAATGAACATGTTCCTTCACGGCGAAGACAACCATAAAATCGAGTGGGGCGATACCATTCGTAACCCGAAACTGCTCGATAAAAATGGCGACCTGATGTTGTTTGATATCGTGACCGCTAACCCACCTTTCAGCCTCGATAAGTGGGGCCATGACGAGGCCGAGAACGATAAGTTCGGCCGTTTTCGTCGCGGTGTACCGCCGAAGACTAAAGGTGATTACGCCTTTATCTCGCATATGATCGAAACCCTGAAATCAGGAACGGGGCGTATGGGCGTAGTTGTGCCACACGGTGTGCTGTTCCGTGGCTCCAGTGAAGGTAAGATACGCCAGAAACTGATTGATGAAAACTTGCTGGATGCGGTGATTGGCCTGCCGGAAAAACTGTTCTACGGCACGGGGATTCCGGCTGCGATTCTGATTTTTAAGAAGCAGAAAGTGGATGACAAAGTGCTGTTTATCGATGCCAGCCGTGAATATAAGGCGGGCAAAAACCAGAACCAGCTCAGCGCAGAAAATATCCAGAAGATCGTCAACACCTATCGTGAAGGCGATAACGTCGAGAAATACGCCTATCTCGCTAGCCTGAAAGAGATTCAGGACAACGACTATAACCTCAATATTCCACGCTATGTCGATACCTTTGAAGAAGAAGACGAGATTGATTTGCTGGCGGTGCGTGCAGAGCGCGAGCAACTGAAGGTGGAACTGGCGAAGCTGGAAGTTGAGATGGCGGGTTATTTGAAGGAGTTGGGTTATGGTGCCTAAGGGGTGGAGTGTTTTCCGGTTGGAAGATATCGTCATTCGTACACAGCTGGGGACCACGGAGAGAGGGATGAGTGAAGATCCATTAACGACATTAATTCCGTTGATCAAGATGGGAAATCTTGGGTGGGGTTCTGTTAATTTTAATAAAGTCGAATATATCGAACAGTCACTCATTAATGATAGTTTTTTACTTAAAAAAGGTGATTTTCTTTTTAATACTAGGAACACACCAGATTTAGTAGGCAAGTCGGCCGTTTGGGATGAGGATTACACGGCAACGTTCGATAACAATATTAATCGTATTGTATTTAACAAAAAGGTATATACGAATTTTATTGCCTATTATTTGAATACAGGAAAAGGTAAGTCAGCTATTCAGTCTCTTCCTGCTGGAAGTACCAGCGTTGCTGCAATTTACTGGAAAGATCTAAAAAATATTCAGTTACTACTTCCCAGCTTGGGTGAGCAACAGAAGATCGTTCAAATTTTATCTACGTGGGATAAGTCAATTGTGGTGACGGGAAAGCTTCTCACCAATAGTCATCGGCAGAAAAAAGCCCTAATGCAGCAACTTCTTACTGGAAGAAAACGCTTGGGATTATCTGTTGGCAGCTATGAGTTTAAGCTTACTCACTATGGATCGATCCCAAAAGATTGGGATTATCCAGCCATCAAGGAAATATGTACTCAAGTGAGTGAGAAGAATTCAGCCGCTGTAGATTACCCGGTCCTATCATGCTCCAAGTATGACGGTTTTGTAGATTCTCTGAAGTACTTTAACAAGAAAGTTTACAGTGATGACTTATCTGGTTATCGATTGATCCATCGTGGTTGTTTTGGTTTTCCGTCTAACCATATCGAAGAAGGTTCGATTGGCCTGCAGAATCTTTATGAAACGGGCATCGTTAGCCCGATTTATGTAGTTTTTCGTGCATCACCAACTAAAGTAGACAACTCTTATTTGTACGCGGTACTCAAAACGGATCACTATAAGCAAATCTTTGGTGCAGCAACTAATGCCTCTGTTGACCGCAGAGGAAGCCTCCGGTGGAAAGAATTCAACCAGATTCACGTTCCCCTGCCACCATTGAAAGAACAACAAAAAATCGCCGCCGTCCTGTCCGCGGCTGATGCCGAAATCGCCACGCTGGAGAAAAAGCTCGCCAGCCTGAAAGACGAGAAAAAAGCGTTGATGCAGCAACTTCTGACCGGTAAGTTGAGGGTAAAACTCGAGAGGCAGCAAATAGAGGAGGCGTCTCATGCAAATTAAAACCGTGAGTCTCAAGCAACTGGGTCCTTTTACTGAGCTGGAAGCGACATTCGCTCCAACTGACGACGTCAAAGGGAATGTTACCGTATTTATTGGTAATAACGGTGCAGGTAAAACATCTATTTTGAAAGCGTTGGCAACCAGCCTGAGCTGGTTTGTCGCTAGAGTTCGCAGTGAAAAAGGCAGCGGCAGCCCGATCCCTGAGGGCGTTATCCTGAATGGCTTCCCCTCTGCAGCGATCGATATTACGCTTTTGGATAATCACGATTTTCAGGCTGGGCAGTGTACAGAGAACAATACCGGTATTTATCAATGGTTATTAGCAAAAACCGCCAGTGGAAAAAAAGCGAACTATATCTCCAGTTTAAATGATGTAACCCGTCTGGCGGATGTGTACAGAACCGCCTTGACCTTCAATGAAAAGACAAACCTGCCGCTTATCGCGTTTTATCCCGTTGAGAGGGTCGTGCTGGATATTCCGCTTAAGATCAAAGAAAAACACACATTCCTGCAGTTGGATGGCTATGACAACTCGCTTAGTCAGGGGGTTGATTTTCGACGCTTCTTTGAGTGGTTTCGCGAGCGGGAAGACTCTGAAAACGAGAACAGCTTGCCGCAAGCGGTTATCGAGGCTTTATCCATCGCGGTAGGGAACGACCCTGATATCTGGAAAAAACTGCAGTCTGTTATGGCATCATCAAAAGACAGGCAACTTACAGCCGTCAGAGCGGCAATCAGCCATTTTATGCCCGGATTTAGCAACCTACGGGTTCGGCGAAAGCCGCGTTTGCACATGTCAATAGATAAAGGTAAACAAACATTAAATGTTCTGCAACTGTCTCAGGGCGAAAAATCACTTATGGCATTGGTCGGGGATATTGCCCGACGTCTAGCAATGATGAACCCCGCGCTGGAAAACCCCCTCGAAGGTGACGGTGTTATTCTTATTGATGAAGTAGATATGCATCTGCATCCTTCCTGGCAACGTAATATCATTAAGCGCCTGACCATGACTTTTCCTAATTGTCAGTTTATTTTGACTACGCATTCGCCGCTGGTGATCAGCGACTGCAAGGATGTACTGGTCTATTCTCTGGACGAGGGTGAGTTAAATCAACAGCCATCCCAATATGGTGTTGATGTTAACAGCGTTTTACTCAATGTGATGGACACGAATATTCGTAATGCTGAAATCAATCAACGTTTAAATGATCTTCTGGATATGATTCAGGAGATTGACAGCGCTGAAAAAGTTAAACGTGTACAAGATGCGTTAGGTGATTTAGAACGAGAGTTGCCTGTTGATCACCTAGAGATCGCTAAAGCTAAAATGTTTTTGCGCAAGAAGGAGTTAAAGTATGCGCAAGATAACTAAGGGGATAGCGCCAGTAAGTTTTATGGAATGGGTAAGGCAAAAACCACGCAATGTAGATGATAATCAGTGGTTTCAGGAGCTTTATAAACAAAAACGCTGGGATATTGTTTCTGATTTAAGTCACCACAACGCGCGAGAGCAGTTTTATTTATGTGCCTACTGTTGTAGTGAAATTTCAGGAGAAGGTCAGGAGACGGTTAATGAACATGTTGAAGCCAGAGCACTGGCTTCACATCGAAGCCTGGATTTTACCAATATTGTTGCCAGCTGCAAAACGAAGGGGCAGTGCGATGCACATCATAAAAGCCAGGCCTTGCCGTTAACCCCACTGATGGATGAATGTGAAACGGAATTTCATTTCAAAATTAGTGGCCGTGTAGAGGGGAAAAGCGCAAGGGCGATTGAATCAATTCGCGTGCTTAACCTTGGTGACAATGAAAGAAATAACAAAAGTCTCATCGAAAAACGTAAACAGCTTTCGCACAATTTAATGATGGCTAACGGATTGGATCCTGATGAAGGGCTTGAAGATGACGAGCTTTTGCTGGCTGTTATCGATGATCTTTTAACTCCAACCGAGGGGAGGTTGTCTCCATTCGCTCCTGTTGTAGCCAATATATTGCGCTCCTGGATATCGGGCTGAATCGGCTCCTCAACTCATAATAAAAGGATATAGCGGGTTAACTTATGGCTCACTTCACTCCTAAATTCCAGGAAGAATACAGCGCCAAAATCCCGGCACTGACGTTACTGACCAGCCTCGGCTGGACGTTTTTATCCCCGAAACAGATTATGGATTACCGGGGCTATAAACAGGATGAGGTAGTGCTGCGTCCGGTTCTGCTTGAGGTGTTGTCGACGCGTTCTTTTATAGCGGGTGGCAAAACTTGCCAGTTATCGGAAAAATCGCTGGATAACTTGATATCGCATGTCTGTTCTCCGGCGCTGAACGAAGGGCTTCTGAAAGCCAATGAGCGGATGTATAACCATCTGCTCTACGGAATCGCCGTTACGGAGTTCGTTGATGGTAAGAAGGTCAGCCCCACCATCGCGTTGATTGACTGGGAGCATCCGGAAAATAACCAGTTCCACTTTACTGAAGAATTTACGGTATTACGGTCAGGCGGCGTCGAAACCCGCAGACCGGATATTGTCTGTTTTGTTAATGGTATCCCGCTGGCTGTCATTGAAGCGAAAAGCCCGGCAGGTCACGGTAAGAAAGGGCCAACCATTGACGAGGGAATATCCCAGAGTATCCGTAACCAGTTCAACGATGAAATCCCGCAGCTGTTTGCCTACAGCCAGGTATTACTGTCGATTAACGGGCATGACGGTCGTTACGGTACCTGCCATACGCCAATGAAATTCTGGGCGTCATGGCGTGAAGAAGATATTACTGACGCGCAGATGTATGCTCTGCGCAACCATCAGTTATCGACTGAACAAATTCATGCGTTGTTTGATCATCGTCCTTCAGCCGATCTCGACTGGTACCAGCAGTTAATCGCCGCTGGTGAACTGGCTGTCAGTGGACAGGATAAGCTGCTTATCAGCCTGCTTTCGCCGGAACGTCTGCTGGAGATGACCCGCTTCTTCACCCTGTTTGATAAAAAGACCGGGAAAATTATCGCCCGCTATCAGCAGGTGTTCGGGATTAAAAGACTGTTGGAACGCATCAGCACCCGCAGACCGGACGGGGGCAGGGAAGGTGGTGTGATCTGGCATACCACGGGGTCCGGTAAATCGTACACCATGGTCTTCCTCAGTAAGGCGCTGATTCTTCATGACAGCCTGAAACAGTGTCGCATTGTGGTGGTGACGGACCGTGTCGATCTTGAAGGGCAGCTCAGCGGTACTTTTGCTTCTGGTGGAGAACTGGCCGGGAAGGATGATAAGGCCAAAGCAATGGCAACCTCTGGCCAGAAACTGGCACAGCAGATTGGTTCCGGTAAAGAACGCATTATCTTCACCCTTATTCAGAAATTTAACTCAGCGACAAAATTGCCTGAATGCGTCAATACCAGCCCCGACATCATCGTTTTGATTGATGAAGGTCACCGCAGCCAGGGCGGTGAGAACCATGTGCGAATGAAACTGGCTCTGCCAAATGCCGCCTTTGTGGCATTTACCGGTACGCCGTTGCTGAAAGAAGATAAGACCACCAATAAATTCGGGCCGATTGTCCACGCTTATACCATGCAGAGGGCGGTAGAAGATCAGGCCGTAACGCCTCTGCTTTATGAGGAACGTATTCCAGATCTTGAGGTAAATGATCGGGCAATAGATGCCTGGTTTGACCGTATTACCGATGGATTAAGCGAAGCGCAAAGAGCCGACCTTAAGCGTAAATACGCCCGTAAAGGTGAGGTTTACAGTGCAGATGACCGCATCCGCCTGATCGCACTAGATATTGCTACCCACTTCTCGAAAAATATTGATGAGGGGCTGAAAGGGCAACTTGCCTGCGACAGCAAAATCTCCGCAATTAAGTATAAAAAGTATCTTGATGAAGCCGGGTTGTTTGAATCAGCGGTGGTGATCAGTCCGCCGGATACCCGGGAAGGGAATACCGAGGTGGATGAAAGCAAACTGCCGGATGTGACGAAATGGTGGAAGGATAATGTCGGCACGCAGGATGAGTCTGTGTATACCCGTAATATCATTAGCCGTTTCGATACAGATGATAAGCTCAAATTGCTGATCGTCGTTGATAAACTGCTTACCGGGTTTGATGAGCCGAAGAATACCGTGCTGTATATCGACAAGCCGCTTAAGTCCCACAACCTTATCCAGGCGATTGCGCGGGTGAACCGACTGCATCCACTGAAAAAGTTTGGTCTGCTGATTGATTATCGCGGCATTCTGGCTGAACTGGACACGACGATCGGTGAATATCAGGATCTCGCCTCCCGAACTCAGGGAGGATACGACATCAAGGATATTGACGGGCTGTACAGCGCCATGAGTTCTGAATACAAGCGGCTGCCGCATCTGTATAACCAGTTGTGGGCCATATTTGCCGGTGTTAAAAACAAAAATGATACTGAGCAGTTACGTGCAGTTCTGGTGCCTAAAATGGAAGAACGTGACGGAGAGATGGTCGATATCCATCAGAAAACCCGTGATGATTTCTTCGAGGCGTTAACGGCCTTTGCCGGATGCCTGAAAGTGGCACTGCAGTCCGCTACCTTCTTCACCGACAAGAGCTTTACGGAACAAGACCGAAATCTCTATAAAGAAACCGTAAAACAGATGTCCAGTCTGCGCCAGTGGACAATGCAGGTCAGCGGCGAGCAGGTCAATTATGACGACTACGCGGAGCAGGTGAAAAAATTGCTGGATAAGCATGTCACCGGCGTTGAGGTTCGTGAACCGGATGGCGTGTATGAAGTCGGTAAAATGGGCAAGAGCGAAAAACCCGAAGAGTGGGACAACAATAAAACCCGCAATGAAACCGACATCATTAAAACCCGTGTGACGAAGATGATTGAGCAGGGGCTGCGTGATGACCCGTACGCTCAGGAGGCATTTTCCAAACTCCTGCGCATGGCTATCGAAGAAGCAGAAAAACTATTCGACCATCCACTAAAACAGTATCTCCTATTCCGTGAGTTTGAAGAAAAAGTTGAAGCCCGTAAGCTCAGCGATATCCCGGATGCGCTGGCGGTAAACAAGCATGCTCAGGCGTATTACGGAGTATTTAAAAAAGAGCTACCTGAGGTTTTTGCGGTAAACGATGTTCAGGTGCAGGAGAAGTGGACCAAGCTGGCCTTTGAGGTGGACAGCATTATCGTCAAAGCAGTGGCAGAAAATTCCCTTAACCCTCAGGATATAGAGAAAGCGGTCAAGACAAATATTTTACCGCTGCTGTTTACGTCCTGCCGGGAGATAGGGGCTGGAATGATCCAGGTGAACCGTATTGTGGAAACCATCATCCAGATCCTGCGTGTTGGTTTGATGAAATCATGAGTGAAAAAGAATCGCCATCAATGAAAGCGTTACGCATTGTTTATGGTGATGAGGTCATCACCGTACAGTGTATTCCGCGTCAGGTTGTTAAGGGCAGGGTGCTCATCAAGGTTCATCCTGACTGTCGGGTTGTGGCCTCTGTACCGCCAGAAACACCGGAGCAGGAAGTGCTGTCTGCGCTGAAAAAACGAGGGCGCTGGATATATCAGCAACTGCGTGATTTCAGGGAGCAACAGACACACATTGTCCCGCGTCAGTATGTCAGTGGAGAAAGCCATTACTATCTTGGCAAGCAATATCAGTTGAAAGTGACAGAAGACCCTACTGTGCCGCAACGAGTGAAAATGTTGCGTGGGCGTCTGGAAGTGACGATCAGACACAAATCGGCAGAAAAGGTCAAAGCGTTGCTGGCTGAATGGTATCGGGAACGCGCCAGAGATGTCTTTCAACGCAGGCTTGATTTATTGATACCGCAGACCCTTTGGGTTAGTGAGCGTCCGCCGATACGTTTGCGGGCGATGCAAACGCAATGGGGTAACTGTTCTGCGAAAGGCTGTCTGACCCTGAATCCATGGCTGGTTAAGGCATCCTCAGAATGCATCGATTATGTCTTGCTGCATGAGTTATGCCATGTTGCTGAGCACAACCATAGTGAAGAGTTTTACCGTCTGATGGGGCAAGTTATGCCGGGGTGGGAAAAGGTCAAGAAACGACTGGATGGGATGGCTGGGATGCTGTTGGCTGATATGTGATTTTGGGGCTTATTCTAATTTAGAAACTAATCGGGGAAGTTATGTATTCAGTATCAAAGTATATTTTTTATACCACTCTGATTCTTTATGTCCTGACATTACTAACTGTCAGCTATGTTGGTGTCTATTTAACTTATGTGGCTATTCCGGTGATTGTTGTTTCTGGATTATTAATGAAACTTCTCGGTAAAAGAAAGAGTAAATCAGGAGAAGTATCAAATGTTGTAGCCAGGATGCTCAATGATACAAATGCCGGGCTGGAACGTTTTAATGAAGGCATGCACTGGTTCAATGAGAAAAACAGAATAATAAATGAAAAAACAAAACATCTTAACGAACAAATTCATGCGATAAGAATAAAAATGATTGAGCCGGAGATAAAGTTAAAGTATGAAAGTGACCCTGAGAAAAGAAAGACACTTAATGCTTTAATTGAAAGTATGGAAAAAGATATAAGGATTATAGAATCCCAGAAAGATGAAATTAAAATGGCGATAGAGATAGATATTACCCGAAAGAGGATTAATGAATAATGTTTGATTTTTTTGTGTATAGATATTGATTAACAGTGACAGTTCTCAATAACTAAAATATCAAACAAATGGCATAGTAAACATGATTGTTAAAGGGAGGTTGAATTGCATTCTGAAGCGTTGGCTATCGAATTTATTGAACAACTGAAAGGCATCTCGGTTGAGGATGATGTTGAATTCAATTTTTTTGAATTGGGAGGTTCCGGATATCTCGAAAACCCAACAACGGATTTGATGGCTTTGTTTATGGGAGCCCAGAAAATGGTGCCGCCATGGTTGCTAAAAGCATTGTTATGTTGCCTGGATGATTCCCTCGATGTTGATGAAATTGATTTCACCTCTCTGGAATTAATGAGAGAGGCCAGAACAGAGGATGGGAAATATCTTGATATTCTTATCAGACATGATGAATTCATCATAGGTATTGAGCATAAAGTTTTGGCTGATACATATAATCCTTTTCCCAGCTATGTAAGTCTCATTGATAGTTACGGCGGCAACAATCAAAATCTATTTCGTTGTATATTAAAGCCTGATGGTAACTGCGCTAAAGGCGTAGCCGGTTGGCAACTTATCAATTATTCACTGCTGCTGGAAACCGCCATCCGACGTCTGGGGTTGGAGATGATGAATCAAGAGTTCTGCAAGTGGACTGTTTTTTATCAGGAGTTTTTAAGTCATCTTAAAAAATTGAGTGAGGTTAGTATGGATAAGGTATCTGATAAAAATGTGGAGTTTGTCACTGAAAATTTCACGGCTTTGATAAAATCGGTACAATTGCTGGAAATGTACCAAAATGCTATCACCGAGGAAGCTAAATCGGTTATCTCAGAGGTATTGCCTGATATTCATATTGCAACAGGTATTAATAACTGGAAGGGTTACTATAAAGCAATTCATCTGATGCCGGGATGCTGGGGGCAAGGTAAAACAGGAATTACGTTAGTTTATCGCCCTTCAGAGGATGGACGAGACGAAGCTGAGTTCTACGTATATGGCTGGATACATTCAGATGATTACCCTGAAGTTAATGCACTAAAAGAAGAAATAAGAGTTGCTTTAAGTACTGGAGATTTCATTCCAACAGCTAGCCCTGAGGACTACGAAGTATCAATTACTGGGAAGGGGAAAGTGCTTGAACTGAGTTTTTGGGGGAATACGAGAAGCAAAAAAGATGCACTGGTTCTTCTTAAGGATATGACTAAGTGGATGGACTCAAAAATAAGAACATAAAGTAATATGACTGAGTGATGACGATCTTTTTTAAATTGTGGATTATTAGGCTGGTAATTGAAGCGCCGAATAGACAGATATGGAATAAAAGGAGAATATTCAAATGATTTATCAGTGTGATACTTGCAGTAGAACGACTTTTGAGATTAATTGTCCATGGTGTAGTGGAGTTTCGCCTGTAAAAACGTCTGCATGGGGTTCAGCATCATCGACCTCACAAGCAATAGATATACAACGTATGACACCATTGAATCCATCGTTTTATCCCGAATTTCAGTATCGTTCAAAGGGTGTTCTTAAAGATCTATTTGGGAAAAAGAAAGAACAAACTCAGCTTAATCAATTGCTTGAAAATGTTCTCGAAAAATATTCCAATTTAAAAGATCCATATTTTACTAACTTCATTTACACTTCCAGATTCTCACATAATAATAAATCTGAAGCAGATTTCACAACAGATAATGGCACATACTCCGAATTACAACTTTTCCGTGAGGTGTTGGTCAGAAAAGGGTTCAATGAGCTTGAGGAGTTACCTGAGCTATTAGATAAATTACTCCTTACCACGTCATTTAACGCTCTTTATTATGGTTTCGCTAAGGAAGTTAAACGGCATATTAAATCTACACTTACTGAATCCTTGAAGTAATGGATTGAGGAAGCGGGCACTACTTTTCGGGCAGATCTTTCATTATTTCTATTCTATATATGGAGTAATAAGATAGAGTTCTCATCAGTAGAATTCAATGAAAAAGCGGAGGCCACACCTGGTGTCCCTTTGGTTTTATTTGATGAAGTTAAAAAATACTTGGCTGTGTGTGAACGTATTTATTTTGATATTCTGGTTGATAGATTAGCTACACGCCTTGAGCATTTTAACCCTAATAAATTCGTCACCATGTATTTAGTTGATGCAATGGACGGTTTCCAGTTCGAAGATTTCCTTGTGGAAATATTCCAGACTATGGGTTATGACGTCAAAGAAACCAAGAGAACGCAAGATCAGGGGGCAGATCTTTTCGTCACTCGATTTGGTAAGAATATTGTTATTCAGGCGAAAAATTATTCTGGTTCTGTAGGTAACTCTGCGGTGCAGCAGGTGATCTCTGCTAAAACGTTCTATGGTTGTGATGAGGCGATGGTTGTGACTAATTCCTACTTCACACGCTCAGCTAAAGAGTTAGCTGAGTCAGCCTTGGTACGACTGATCGACAGGGATGAACTGCAAAAGTATCTGGATGATTACAATCAGAAGATAATCGAAGATTTCCAGTCAAACTCGTAACTATGCAGTCATATAGATATAGCAAAGGACAGGTAGGCCTCCGTGCCGTGAGAGGGGGACTTACCTGTGTTGTTCTGTGGTGAGTAAAGCACTTCTGCTCAGTTGGCCAAATTCAGTAAACCACTTCATTCATATGAGACCTAATGGCCTCGTCATCCAGCCAGAAATCCATTGAGCCAAAGTTGAGAAGGGCTTTTGTAGGTGTGCCAATTGGTGGCTCTGAACTTCTGGTTTCCTACATGACTAAATGTGTTGTCAGCAAACGCTTTAACAGGTCCTTCAGCTCAGCAAAAAGCTCGATTTTTTCATCAAAGCCCAATTGGCGATGAAGATCACCAAAAATGATATGTTGATTATATATACAGTACCAAATTCGATTTTCTCCCTATAAGATAGATTGCACTTCCGCGGGTGTGGTTTACATGGAAAGGCTGTCAACATGCATCGCTCTGTTTCTGAGTTTTATCGCATCCCCCCTTTACTTATTCGGGCGCTAAAAAGCGGAGTCGCCTCCGTGGTGGAGTTTCATCTCAGTAAGGGATTGCCGAAAGATTCACGAGATTCTCTTGGAAATAGCCCATTGATGATTGCGGCCCAGAATGGGCATTTCGCTATTTGCGAAATGTTGTTGTGTTCGGGTGTCGATGTTGAGCATCAAAACAACCTCGGGTTTCGCGCCAGTGATCTCGCGCAGGAGCAAACGCTACGTGATCTGTTAGCTCGTTATCGGCAATCTCCTCCGCCTGCCGGGCAGCTACTAGCTGGGGGGCTAGATGATGAGGCAAACGTTGAGGTTGTAATTGAAGCCGCTGTTGAAACAGAACCTCCCGAAACCGAAGACGCAATGGATTTTATGCACTGGGATGCCGAAATCGAATCGGAACCCGCCGAAGATAATCTGGCATTACGACACGCTTCCGCTGAGGCTCAGCAATTATTATCCCGCTATCGCCCGATTGATAACTCCGCTGAATGGATAGATATCGAACTCTCGCTTCCTGGCCCGCCGACGCCAGTTTCTCACTCTCCGCAAAATTATCCCCATTTCTCAACGTTGCTCACTAGCGCACTGGACGCCGGTCGTGTCTCTGTTCATGACATCCGGTCTGCCGGGGAAGATGATTTCGGAATGCCGTGGCTTGAATTCCGGGTCAGCGTAGAGGCATTGATCAAGGACTTACCTTTGATTGTGGATGTCGATGATGTTTTCCCGAAAAGTGATGCCTGTGGGGAATTAGCGGCGAGTGATGACCTTGAGCCCTGGTTTGACGCTTTCGGTGCATTGCGGCAGTCCAGCATCTTTGAACGTTATCTTGTGGACATTCGCCAATGGGATGTCGTCGATAAAACAAAGGAGGAGCGACTCGGGCAGCGCATGGATACGGCGCTTATCAACTTGATGACGATCCTGGCGAGATTACCCGAAGCAGAATATCTTCAGTTACTGCATCCGAATTGCCTCCCCGCGACATCGCCTGAGATTACTGAAGAGGAAGACGACGCGGAAGAAGCGGATGAGGAAATCTCTTCCGCAGCCGATGACGATGACGATGATGCCATCACCTTTAACGATCTGCTCATTCTGCTGAGAAGTGGGAAGGCTGAAGAGTACCAGGATAATCATATCCCTCGCCCGGAGTACCGTGACCTGCAACAGATAGTCGAGCGCGCCCAAACGCTCATCCCTGATGAATGCCATAATGTGAGTCTGTATGTCAGTAGTTACAGAGACGCTTGGGAGGGATTAATCCACGCCAATTTACGTCTTGTGGTAGCGATTGCGAAAAAATACTGCGGGCGTGGATTAGATATCGAGGACTTAATCCAGGAAGGTAATCTGGGCTTGATCAAGGCCGTTGAAAAATTCGACTATCGGCGTGGATTCAAATTCTCCACTTATGCCTCCTGGTGGATCCGCCAGAAGATCACCCGTGCGATTGCCGATCAGGCGCAGCTTATTCGTTTACCCGTTCACTTCTATGAGCAATTCAGGCGCTGGCGGAGCAGTCGGGATCAGTTGCTGCATCGCCAGGGAATGACGCCCACCCTCAGACTGTTGCAGGAAATGACCGACCTGTCAGAGCGTCAACTTCTTCGTATGGCTAAATATGAAGAACAGACGGCGTTGATTGGTGATTTTCATGACGATGCTCAGGACCGCGAAGCAGCGTTGTCGGGAGACGCGCTGCTGACCCGAAGGGATTTCACCAGTACTCCCGTTCAGTCTCTGGAGTTAAGAGAACATATTTCATCGGTTCTGGATACGCTGTTGCCACGCGAAGCACAGATCATAAAAATGCGTTTTGGCATCGGTATGACGCAAGATTTCACGCTGGAAGAGGTGGGTAAACAGTTTGATGTCACGCGAGAAAGGATACGTCAGATAGAAGCCAAAGCGCTCCGTAAGCTCCGTCATCGCAGCCGGGCATCGAAATTAGGCGGCTTCGTCGAACAGTGGGAAACCGCGTTGAGCGAGATGAAGGAAGAAGAAGAATGACGACCATGCGCCATGCACCACCGAATGCAGCCATTATGATCGAAGCTCTGCGAGGGCTCGGCTACAACACCGCCACCGCACTGGCTGATATCATCGACAACAGCATCAGTGCTGGTGCCCGTAAGGTCGATCTGACTTTTCACTGGCGTGAGTCGGATAGCTATATTGTGGTTCGGGATAATGGTTGCGGTATGTCCGCCGCTGAACTGGATGTTGCGATGCGGCTGGGGGTCAAAAACCCGCTGACAAAGCGTCCAGGACACGATCTGGGCCGCTTCGGTCTTGGACTCAAAACCGCCTCCTTTTCGCAATGTCGTCGCCTGACGGTCTCCTCTAAAAAAGAGGGGATAACGACCATCCTGCGGTGGGATCTGGACATTCTCGCCGCTAGTACGGACGACGGTTGGTATTTGCTTGAAGGTGCTGACCCAGGGAGTCAGGAGGCGTTAGCAAATGCGGAACCTGACTCCCATGGTACGGTGGTGCTGTGGGACGTTTTAGACCGAATTGTCCCCCCCGGCTACGGTGAGAAAGATTTCCTCAATCTGATGGATGGCGTTGAACAACATCTGGCGATGGTATTTCACCGATTCCTTGAGGGGAACTCCCCCCGACTCACTCTCACCTTCAATGGTCGCAAAATTAAAGCCTGGGATCCCTTTCTCAGCGGGCATCCTTCCAAGCCCTGGCATTCGCCTTCGGCAATGGCGCCAGGCGCTCCCGCCGTGAAGGTGGAGTGTCATGTTCTGCCGCATCAGGATCACCTGACGACGCAGGAGTATCAACAGGCTCAAGGACCGGCAGGCTGGACGGCTCAGCAAGGATTTTATGTATACCGGAATGAGCGATTGCTGGTGGCGGGCAACTGGCTTGGACTTGGAAATCCCCGGACCTGGACGAAAGATGAAACCCACCGTCTTGCGCGGATCCGTCTGGATATCCCTAATGATGCCGACATAGACTGGAAGATTGATATTCGTAAATCGATGGCGCGCCCGCCGGTTTCGCTGCGTCCCTGGTTAACTCAGCTGGCGCAATCAACACGCGATCGTGCGGTAAGGACATTTGCCAAACGCGGGAAAATGAATAAGCGCAAGCCCGGCAAGGAACTCGTTTATCTCTGGCAGGCGCAGAAGACGTCATCAGGTGTTCGTTACCAGATTTCGTTACAACATCCTGTCATCAGCAATGTCCTTTCGCAGGCTGGTGAGTTATCCCTACAAATTCAGGCCATGCTAAGACTGATTGAGGAAACCGTTCCAGTTCAGCAAATCTGGCTTGATACGGCTGAGACAAAAGAGACGCCGCGGACAGGCTTCGAAACCGTGCCACCCGCAGAGGTGTTATCTGTATTGCAGGTCATGTACCAGACCCTGGTTGGTCAGCAGGCTATGTCACCGGCGCTGGCGAAACAGCATCTGCAAAATATGGAACCTTTCGATAATTATCCCGAATTAATTGCACAACTCCCCGACGATCAACAAGAGAAATCGCTATGAGTCTGAATCCCCTGGATGACACGCAACTGAGTGTATTGCAGATTGTGCAAACGCTCCTGCAAGGCCAGGATAAAAGCACGATCACCCCTGGCATTCTGCGCCAACATATTGACATGGTTTGTCAGATGAAACCGGAGTGGAGCCGTCTTGAAAACCGGGAGACTCTGGTCGAAGAGTTGATCCGCCGTTATAGCATCTGGATGGGCGAAGATACTTCTCTGAGTAATGATGAAGGACATCAACCCTGGCTGACAGCAGATGCGAAACGCGAGTGGCGCTACTGGCATCGATATCGCCAATGGCTTGGTCAAACGATGCCCTGGGGAGTCCTGGATACCCTTGACCGTTCAACGGATCGTGTTCTGGGATTACTTGAGCAGCCAGGGCGGGAAGGGCGCTGGGACCGGCGTGGTCTGGTGGTCGGCCATGTTCAGTCGGGGAAAACCAGCCACTATACCGGTCTAATCTGTAAAGCCGCGGATGCGGGATATAAGATAATCATTGTGCTTGCTGGCTTGCATAATAACCTTCGCTCTCAGACCCAAATGCGTCTTGATGAAGGATTTCTTGGCTACGAAACGAGTCCACTCAGAGAAAAAGTGACCATCATTGGGGTAGGCGATATTGATAGCGATCCCGTCATTCGTCCGAATTACGTCACCAACCGATCTGAAAAGGGCGACTTCAGTGCCGGAGTGGCTAAGAATCTGGGAATCAGCCCCGAGCAACGGCCCTGGCTGTTCGTGGTAAAGAAAAATAAATCTATTCTGAAACGCCTGCATACCTGGATTGAGAACCATGTTGCCACCAGCGTTGACCCAGTCACCGGAAAGCGTTTTGTTTCGGAATTACCGCTGCTGATGATTGATGATGAAGCGGATAATGCCTCAGTTGATACGGGGGAAATCGTCTACGATGACGATGGAAAACCGGATGCTGAACATCAGCCAACGGCAATCAATAGCCTGATTCGTAAGCTTTTGATGCAGTTCAGCCGTAAGGCGTATGTCGGCTATACTGCCACGCCCTTTGCCAATATTTTTATTCACGAGAGCAATGAAACGCGTGATGAAGGCCCGGATTTGTTCCCTTCCGCCTTTATCATTAACCTCGGCGCACCTTCTAATTACATCGGCCCGGCGAGGGTATTTGGTCGGGCCGCCGCGGAAGGGCGGACCGGTGAACTGCCTCTGATCAGGCGGGTGAGCGATCATTGCAGCGATGACGGAAAAAGAGGGTGGATGCCGGTTTCTCATAAGAGCTCGCACTATCCCACGCTCGATACGCTAACCCATTTCCCGGACTCGTTAAAACACGCCATCGATAGCTTTTTGCTGGCTTGCTGTGTCAGAGAATTACGCGGTCAGGGAGATAAACACAGTTCGATGCTGGTCCATGTGACCCGCTTCAATAAAGTGCAATCGGTCGTTTATGAGCATATTGACGCCTACATTCAGGACGTGAGACAGCGACTGACGCGAAGGATTGGACACGAGCCTTTTTTACATCAGCTTGAATCACTCTGGCAGGCCGACTTTTTGCCGACTGGTCAGACGATTCGCGACGTCATGCCGCAGCAGATTCCGGACGACGCCTTTGCGTGGCGGGAGATCGTCGACAAGCTGTATACCGTGATCGAAAACGTGTCAGTACGAATGATAAACGGAACGGCGAAGGATGCGCTTGATTATTCGGACAGTGCGACAGGCTTAAAAGTCATTGCGATTGGCGGAGACAAACTGGCTCGAGGGCTAACGCTTGAGGGGTTATGCACCAGTTATTTCTTACGCGCCTCCCGCATGTATGACACGTTAATGCAGATGGGGCGCTGGTTTGGATATCGACAGGGATATCTGGATGTGTGTCGGCTGTATACCACCGATGAGCTGATTGAATGGTTTGAGCATATTGCGGATGCCTCAGAAGAGCTGCGGGAAGAGTTTGACAATATGGTCGCCAGCGGCGGAACCCCGCGTGATTTCGGGCTAAAAGTGAAATCACACCCCGTGTTAATGGTGACATCCCCCTTAAAAATGCGTAGCGCGCGCTCACTATGGCTCTCTTTCAGTGGCACGGTGGTCGAAACGATTTCGTTGTTTAAAGAACCGGAGTACCACAAGCGTAACTACGAGGCCTTCCAGCATCTGACCGGGCGTGTCGGCTCTGGCGCGCCGATCCCTGAGAGACGGCGCGCTGAGAAGATTGAAAAATGGAAAGGGGTCATTTGGCAAAACGTCTCCCCCGAGCCGATCATTGATTTCTTAACGGAATATGAAACCCACTCTCAGGCCAGGAAAGCCAACAGCAAACTGCTGGCGGATTTCATTACGCGGATGAATCGTGTTGATGAACTCACACAATGGACGGTGGCGGTGATAGGGGGGGGCGTCGATCGTCATCATGCTGTCTGTGGCTTCCCCGTCCCGCTTATGATGCGTAAAGCGTCTGAGGGGGTCACTGACCGCTATTCTATTGGCCGTTTACTTTCCCCACGCGATGAAGGTATTGACTGCGATGAATCGACCTGGCTTGCCGCGTTGGCTGAAACGCAGCGTATTTTTCATGCCGATCCCGGACGCAATGAAGGGCGAGAGGAGCCCGTCATTCCTGGTGGCGTAGTACTGCGTCGGATCAAAGGATTTGGCATAAACGACATCCCGGCACAGCGTCAAAAAGGGCTACTGCTCATTTACTTACTGGACCCGCAACAGGCGTTGTCGGTAGCGGATCAGGACGATGCCTTGCCGGTGGTGGCTTTTGGCATCAGTTTTCCGGGAAGCCGCAGTGGGGTAACGGTGGAGTACAAAGTGAACAACGTACTGTGGGAGCAAGAGTATGGTGCGGCTGAGTAAAGAGGATCTGCTGGCGGCCTGGAAAGCCTTAGATCGATCTCAGATAGACGAACAGCCCGGCGCTCAGGGCTGGCGCGGGATTCGGCTTTTTACGCACCGGGGCTGTAGCTTTCATGCCGGGCGTCGTCAGCCTGATAACGAAGAAATGCTGATTGCCGTGTTTCCTCATCCTCTTTCGCCGGGGTCGACGGCGCTGCCGTCCTGTAAAGGATTTCGCGTTGAGATGACCGCAACAACCGGAACAGAGGAGGGGCGGCAGAACGGTTTGATGATCCGTCGTCAGCAAACGGGGAGTGCGGATGTCTTTACAACGATGATTCTGGATATTCTCCATTCGCTCCTGAACGTTTCTGAACCGCGTCTGTTTGAAACCCTGCTCCGTCGGATTCGTTTATGGCAGGCGTTTATGGAGCGTGATACCCGTCCACTCAGTCATGAAGAAGAAGTGGGGTTAATCGGGGAATTGACGTGTCTGGAGCGGTTAATCGAGAGCGGTCTTGCGCCGTCAACGGCAGTCGAAGCATGGGTAGGACCGCAGCATGGCCTACAGGATTTTGAACTTGATGAACGCGCCATTGAGGTAAAAAGCACCACCGCAGAGCAGGGCTTTTGCGTAACCATCCACGCGCTTGAACAACTGGACTGGCAGCGGCCTGGCTCGCTCATGTTGTGCGGTTTGCGCTTCAGCGAGCATCCCACCGGCGCGACCCTGAATGACCTCATTTACCGTCTTCGTCAGCGGTTTGAGGGAAACGCTCCGGCGGCCTGTCTTTTTGAGGGATCGCTTTGTCACGTCGGATATTTCACTGAACATGCTGAATTCTATACACGTCATCTCTTGCTGACAGAGGCGTTTGCACTTCCGATTGAAGCGGATTTTCCCTCTTTGACGCATGCCAATGTCCCGTTGCCGGTGGTGAGTGCGTGCTATCAACTCGAACTCCAAACACTTATTCCTCAGGCTCAAAATTTTAACCATTGCTTGTCAGACTTTGCAGGATTACCGCATGGAACTTATTGATTTTTTACGTCAAACGCAGAATGAGATTCGCAAGGAATATCAGGATCAAATGGCTCAGCCTGGGGTTGAGTCGCCTTTTCCGGAACTGATTTTTACCGATATTGTTATGCGTCATATGGCCGAAATCGGCATGACATTCGATGATGCCGAGACGTGTCACTTTATGGCGAAAGTCAGTGGACACAATGTGCGTCTCAGCGGTTATGCTTTCTCAGAAGATGGCGAGCAACTCGACCTTTTTGTCAGCATTTATCACGGTAGCGACGAGCTTTGTCACGTTCCGGATGCTGAGACAAAAGCGATTGCCGGTCACTGCATTCAATTTTTGCAGAAGTGCGTTGACGGTAAATTATCAACCACGCTCGATCAGTCCAATGATGCCTGGCAACTGGTGACGACCATCGAACAGTCCTACGCGGAACTGGAGCAAATCAGAATTTATGTTCTGACCGATGGTCAGGTGAAAACCCGCTGGTATCAGTCCCGCGATGTGGCCGGTAAAACCATTAAATTAGAGGTTATGGACATTGTCCGCCTGTTTAACCACTGGCAGGAAGGTAAGCCACGCGACGAACTGCAGGTTAATTTTGATGAGGTGGCGGGGGGGGCACTCCCCTGTGTCTGGATCCCGGATGAAATGGGTGAATATGATTATGCGCTGACGGTGGTTCCGGGCGAGACGCTGCGATTTATCTATGAAAAATATGGCAACCGGATTCTGGAAGCGAACGTTCGCTCATTTCTAAGCCAGACGGGGAAAGTCAACAAAGGGATTCGTGACACTTTACGCGAGCAGCCTGAGCGTTTTATGGCTTATAACAACGGCATTGTGATTGTTGCCGATCAGGTCAGGCTTGGCGAAGCGCCGGGAGGTGGTCCTGGTATTGCGTGGATGCAGGGGATGCAGATTGTAAACGGTGGGCAGACGACGGCTTCTATGTTTTTCACCAAAAAGAAATTCCCGGCAACCAATTTGCGTAACGTGCGTGTACCCGCAAAAGTCATTGTGCTGAAACAGACCAATAATGCACAAGAAGAGATGCTAATTGCGGATATTTCGCGCTTCTCGAATAGCCAGAATAAAGTCAATATTTCCGATCTATCAGCCAATCGACCGGTACATGTACAGCTGGAAAAAATGGCAAACACGGTGTATTGCCCGGACGGATACAGCCGTTGGTTTTACGAGCGAGCGAACGGCAGTTATAAGGTTATGCTGGAACGGGAAGGTAAAACACCCTCTGGAATCAAACGGTTAAAAGACGCGATTCCTGCCTCTCGCCGGATAACGAAAACAGATTTCGCAAAATATCATTGTGCCTGGCTCCAGCGTCCGGATTTAGTCAGCCTCGGCGGACAGAAGAATTTTGCCGCATTAATGACGATGATCGACAAGGATACTGAGCGTTATGGGGATGAACTGAATATTGAGAGTTTTAAAAGTTACATCGCGCAGGCCATTATTTATAAGAAAGCCTATAAGTTGATTAATTCACTTTTCCCCGCATTTAAGGCGAATATTGCCGCCTATACCGTGGCCGCCTATTCACATCTTTATGGCAACCAAACAGATCTGGCAGAGATCTGGAATCAACAGGGCATTGAGGAAACGATGGGCAACCGCCTTGTCAGCTTAGCCCATCGGGTGAATAGTCTTCTGAACGAATCCGCGAATGGCAGGATGATTTCAGAGTGGGCGAAGAAGCCTGAATGCTGGGAGTATGTGCGCAGCAAAATCTATTTCTCCGCACATGGAGAAATGGAAGGCCACATGAGTAGTTAAATTGTCCACTGAGTTCATGATCGAAGCCCCGCGAGTGTGTTATGGGTTGCTCATAGCGGGGCTTTGTTGAATAAACCGAACTTTTTCTTAGTTGAAGACTTAGATTACACATCATCATACAACGCCAGTAGCCCCATGGCGCTTCACATCATCATTCTTTAAAATATTCTCAGGCACAAAACTGTTCTCCTGTGCTTTGTCTGTGCTCAACGTTATCCAAGTCTATCTATTTACTGACAATCACAGTAAAATGAGTAAACAATTATAGCAAAGTTTCGCAATGCTCTGCTATGTAACCCATTGATCCTGCTACAATTTAAAATCCCTCGGCGTTCGCGCTGTGTGGGTTCAAGTCCCACTCCGGCTACCATGGGAAAGCAAAGAATAATCAAAGCAATAAGCAGTGTCGTGAAACCGCCCATTAAGGCGGTTTTTTTATTGCATCTGCATGCCTTCAGAATATCAATTGTTTGATTTCTTTCAGTTAAAAAAGAAAAGCCTCCAGGTTTTTGATCTGAAGGCTTCTCACATTTCGATCTTACAATCGTTATCGAGTAGAGTCTGGAACCGCGTTTTTACCCATTCGTTTCGACCGTTTTTGACGCAGTAGCGCAACTATCCAGATGATTAAAGTAGTGGTTAAAATCGCAACTGTGAATAAAACCAACGTGTAGTAATCAAGAAAGTCTTCCTCCATGACATAGCCATATTTTTCTACATACCATCCATAAATCTCCAAATCGGGCATAAAATAGCAAAACACAGAATAAAAAATGAAGAGGGTTGTAAGTTCTGCATACCAGATAAGTACCTGAGACAAAGGTTTCATCAATATACCTGTATTGTGCCAAACGCCCTCAACTGGGCTGTAACCATGACTGGTGGCGATTTAATGAGCGCCCTCCAGAGAATCATGTAGTCGGATAACGAAACTATAGAAATACATCCATCGCTGTTTCCGTTATGGCCTGCAGGGTGCAGACGAAATGCTCCTCGCTCGACCGTGCCAATAAACGAACTATCATCAATTCGTTCATCTTCGCGAAAAAGGGCAAACCACAGATTGCGATCTGAACCGCTTTCTACCGTTTTATACAAATCGTTAAGTCTTGTATTCCATCCTCCCCGCGAGCGCGTGACGATATAGTACTTCCCCGGCGGAAGAGGTCCCCTTTTTGGGATTGCTATTGAGTCTGGATTGTTCCTGTGCTTCCCTTTATTGCCTGAGTAGGCAGCAAAGAAACCAACCCCAGGACAACTTAACGAAGAGAGTTGTCCGTTATTGATATGAAAATAGCAACGAATCATCTTTCTGCCCAGGAATCAGAAAATAGTATGTTACCGTCGCAGTGTTTCCAGGTGATGCGTTCATAACGCAAAGATATGCTTTCAAGATGGTTGTGCTTTTCAGTCGCAGGATCTTTCACATCGTGCATAACGGGGCACACAGAAACCACTTTTACCCCTTCAAGATACATATTGAAGTACTCAACTTCCTGCCCAGCGTCGTTAATCCTGTACCACTTAAATTCCGCTGATTGTAACGTTTGCCCTTGCGCCACCGCTTTATAAAGATAAGGGCTTGATGAATCGAATTCTTTTTCAAAGTTTAATGCGGAGTGAACTCGCGTACCTGTAATTTTTCCGGTTGCGCTATCAGTAGGAAGGTGTAAGCCATGTCCAAATCCAAGAACCTCAATACTACCTTCGCGGTACTGAACATCAACAGACCCTTTGATGTCTGTACCTCCGTCATCTTTAAGCCAAAGATATGCGGGTATAGCCATTCTGAAAGCTCCTTTTCAGTGAGTTTGACGCGATCGTCAGAGACTAATAAATCAACAAACTCAGGCCATCTCAAGGCATTGCGTGCTATATCTTACGTGAATAAGTCATTGTTATATATATGAAAATATTTTTAACGGTATTCTTGTATCAAATCAAACCCCGCCCAGATACGCCTTCCTGACCTCCTGGTTCCCCAGCAGCTCCTCGCCGCTGCCGCTCAAGCGGATCTGTCCGTTGACCATCACGTACCCACGGTCGGAAAGCTTCAGCGCATGGTGCGCATTCTGCTCAACCAGAAAAATGGTCATCCCGTTGCGTGCCAGCTCGCGCAGCGTCTGGAAAATCTGTTTCACCACGATAGGGGCCAACCCCAGGCTGGGTTCATCCAGCAGCAGCAGCTTAGGGCGGCTCATTAAGGCTCGCGCAATCGCCAGCATCTGCTGTTCTCCGCCGGACATGGTCATCGCACGCTGTTTACGCCGCTCCTTGAGGCGGGGGAAAAGGTCGAACATGCTTTGCATATCTTCAGATGCAAACTGGTTTCCTATCGGGATGGTCCCCATCAGCAGGTTCTCTTCCACCGTCATATCCGGAAAGATACGCCGTCCTTCGGGCGCCTGGGCGATACCGCCGGACGCGACGTAGTGGGTGGATTTATGGCTGATATCCTCTCCGCAAAACAGGATCTGCCCATTGCGGACCCGGGGTTGACCAAAGATAGACATCAATAGCGTCGATTTTCCTGCACCGTTTGCGCCAATCAGCGCCACGGTTTCGCCTTTGTTGACCTCAAGGGAAACCTGTTTCAAGGCCTGGATCACGCCGTAGAAAACGTCCACCTCCCGGAATTCCAGCATCGTTTCGCTCACAGGTTAACCTCGCTCTCGTCGGTGCCCAGGTAGGCGGCAATCACTTTTTCATCGTGCTGTATCTGCTCTGGTTTCCCCCGCGCAATGACGTCTCCGTGGTCGAGTACAATAATGTCGTCCGAAATCTCCATGACCATCCCCATATCATGCTCAATCAGCAATACCGTGATGTCGTGGTGATCGCGCAGAAAACGGATAATGCTACTTAACTTGTGCGTTTCCACCGGGTTCAGGCCAGCGGCAGGTTCATCAAGGCAGATCATCTCCGGGCCGGTACACATTGCCCGGGCAATTTCGAGGCGTCGCTGTTGACCGTAAGACATTTCGCCCGCGAGGCGGTTGGCGCAATCCACCAGATCCACCACTTCCAGCCAGTAAAATGCGCGATCGAGGGCATCACTTTCCGCCCGACGATAGGCGGGGGTGTTGAGCACACCGGCGAGGAGATTACGGTTTACACGCATGTGCTGTGCAACCAGCAGGTTTTCGACGACCGACATCTCGCGAAACAGGCGGATATTCTGGAACGTGCGCGCAAGGCCCGCGCGGTTAACCAGGTGTGTTCCGCCGAACATTTTGTAAAAAAGACGCGACCCTAGCCGGGCCGGGTTTATCCAGTCGCCGGGCTGGAATTTTTGACCAAGTACCTGAATCACGTTGGTGGTTCTGCTGCGGGTGTTGAATAAGATGGTGCCGCCGGATGCCCTGTAGAAGCCCGTCAGGCAATTAAACACGGTTGTTTTCCCCGCGCCGTTAGGCCCGATGAGGGCGGTAATCGACCCGCGTTGAACATCAAGGTTGACGTCATTTAACGCTTTAATCCCACCAAAGTGCATCATCAGGTGCTCAACGCGTAATATGGTTCCGTTCATGGCGCGACACCCTTACGCACGGCATAGCCGCTGCGGTTAATGCGGATCAAACCGCGCGGACGCCAGATCATCATGACCACCATCAACACGCCAAACAGCAGCACGCGATACTCGGCAAAGCTGCGCAGCAGTTCCGGCGTGACGGTCAGGACAAAGGCGGCCAGCACCACG